>NZ_DATBFE010000072.1:0-20939 GCF_036558665.1 Reyranella sp.
CTCGGTCGACTGCGTCGCCACCATCGCCGAAGCGTAGGTGACGCGGCTGCCGCCCGTGAGGTTGCTGAAGCCGATTACGCTCGTGTCGCCGATCAGAACCGCCACCTTGCGGTAGTCGATGCCCAGGAGCTCGGCCACGATGTTGGCCGTCGAAGCGCGCGAGCCGCCGATATCGGGATGGCCCGTAATCACCACGACCGTGCCGTCCTCGTTGACGTTCACCTGCGCGCTCGATTCGCCGCCGGCGTTGAACCAGTAGCCGCTGGCCACGCCGCGGCCGTACAGCCGGCCGTTCGTCGCCTTGGGCAGCGGCGTCTTGTAGTGCGGGTGGTTGATGGCGCCTTCGAGCGTCTCGATGTAGCCGATGCGCGGGAAGACCGGTCCGTAGGCGACCTTGGTCCCCTGCTTGGCTGCGTTCTTCAGCCGGAACTGCAGCGGGTCCATCTTCAGCGCCTCGGCCACCTCGTCCATGACGCACTCGACGGCGTAGGCGCCGATCGGCGAGCCCGGGGCGCGATAGGCCGCGACCTTGGAGCGGTTGGAGACCACGTCGTAGCCGACCGAGAGCACGTTTGCGATGTCGTAGGGTGCGAAGCCACAGCCCGCGGCACCGCGGATCGGAGAGCCGGGCAGCGCGCCCGCCTGCAGGCAGAACGTGCCTTGGGCAGCGACGATCCTGCCGTCCTTCTTGGCGCCGATCTTCACCTTGCTGTAGGAACCCGAGGTTGGACCGGAGGCGCGGAACACCTCCTCGCGCGTCATCGTCATCTTCACCGGCCGTCCCGATTTGCGCGACAGGATCAGCGCCAGCGGTTCGAGATAGACGATGGTCTTGCCGCCGAAGCCACCGCCGATCTCGGCCGGAATGGCTCGGATGTCGTTCTGCGGCAGCCCCGTCAGGTGCGCGCACATGGCGCGGACCATGAACTGACCTTGGCTCGAACTCCAGACCGTGGCCTTGCCGTCGGAAACGCTGACCAGGCAGGCATGCGGCTCGATATAGCCCTGGTGCACGGGCTTGGTGCGGAAGCTGCGCTCGATCACGACGTCGGCTTCGGCGAAGCCCTTCTCGACGTCGCCCAGCTTGTGCTCGAGCTTGCCCGCGATGTTGGAAGGCTTGCCCTCGAACTTCATGAAGTCGTGCAGAACCGGAGCGCCGGGCTTCATCGCCTCCTCGACGTCGATCACCCAGGGCAGCACCTCGTAGTCGACCTCGATCAGCCCGCAGGCCTCGGCCGCGATTTTCTCCGTGGTCGCCGCGACCGCGGCGACCGGATGGCCCGCGAACAGCGCCTTCTCGCGCGCCATCACGTTGCGGCACATCCAGCGCATGTCCTGGATGCCCAGCATCACCGACTTGTCGATCGGGAAGTCGACGACGTCCTTCGCCGTGATGACGGCCTTCACGCCGGATAATGCCTCCGCCTTCGAGGTGTCGATCGAGCGGATGCGCGCATGCGGGTGCGGGCTGCGCAGCACCTTACCCCAGATCATGCCTGGCATGGTCGTGTCGGCGGCATAGGCCGCGCGGCCGGTGACCTTCTCGGCACCATCGGGCCGGACGGTACGCTGGCCGATCCACTTGTTGTCCTGGCGTTCGGTAACCGGAGCGTTCATCGCACTGCCTCCCTCATGTCCTTGGCCGTTTCCATCACCGCACGCACGATCTTGTCGTAACCGGTGCAGCGGCAGAGATTGCCGGCGAGCCAGTAACGGACCTCGTGCTCGGTCGGATCGGGGTTCCTGTCGAGCAGCGACTTGGCCGCCATCAGCACGCCGGGCGTGCAGATGCCGCACTGAAGCGCCGCCATCTCGAGAAACTTCGTCTGCAGCGGATGCAGGCGGTCGCCCGGCGCCATGCCCTCGATGGTGCCAATGCTTTTGCCTTCGGCTTCGGCCGCCAGCATCAGGCAGGAGCAGACGAGGCGGCCGTCCACCGTGACGCTGCAGGCGCCGCAGTCGCCCGAGGCACAGCCTTCCTTGCTGCCGGTGAGGCCGAGCGGTCCACGCAGCACGTCGAGCAGGCTCTGCTCGGCGTCGCACAGGAACTCCTGCGGCTCGCCGTTGATGATCGTGGAAACGTGCAGCTTGGCCATGTCAGTTTCTCCCCGCACGCTCGGCGGCGATGGTGGCAGCGCGCTTGAGCAACACGCCCGCGATCTGGGTACGATAGGCGACGGTCCCGCGCTTGTCGTCGATCGGCCGGCAGGCCGCGCGGCAGGCGGCGGCGGCCTTGTCGAGCGCCGCGGCATCGAGCTTCGAGCCGATCAGCGCCTTCGCCGCCTCTTCGACCGACAGGACGGTCGGGGCGACCGCGCCCAGTCCCACGCGCGCCGCGATACAGGTGCCCTTGTCGAGGGTCAGGCTGACACCGCAGCCCACCACCGCGATGTCCATCTCGGTGCGGGGGATCATCCGCAGATAGGCGTCGCCCGATCCTTTCGGCCGCGGCGGCAGGGTGAAGCTCACGACGATCTCACCAGGCGCGAGGTTGGTGCGCCCAGGCCCGGCCGGCACCGCTTCCACCGGCAACTGGCGCCGGCCGTTCGGACCCTGGACCGTGACGGTCGCGGCCGCCGCGACCATCGCCGGTACGCTGTCCCCCGCCGGCGAGGCATTGCAGAGATTGCCGCCAGCCGTGGCGCGGCCCTGGATCTGGGTCGAGCCGATCAGGTTCGCGGCCTCGACGACACCCGGCCAGACCTTCTTCAGCCTGGGATGCTCGCGCAACACCGCACCCGATACGGCGGCGCCGATCCGGAAGCTGCCGTCAGGCCCTTCCTCTATGGTCGTCATCTCGCCAATTTTCTTGATATCGACGATCAGGCTCGGACTAAGGGCGCCGGAGCGCATCTGGACCAGAAGGTCGGTGCCGCCGGCCAGGATACGGGCGGCGCCGGACGCTGCCGCGAAAGCACGCACCGCCTCGTCGAGCGTTCCCGGCGCCACGTATTGAACATCCGTCATTGTCCCTTGGTCCTTTCCTGTCCCTCGTGCCGCAGTGCGGTCGGTTTATTCCGGCGGGGGACCGGCCTTGACGGCCTGCTGTCCCTCGCAGCCGGCGCATTGGTTGGCGAAAGCCTAGGGCATCGCCTTGGCCTACAGCAAGCGCTGGCGAGCCATTTCCGCTCTGCGCTGGCGCGATTGTCGGAGGCGGGCCCCGCTGGTAGGCTCGGCCGTCGCGTTGCCTAAAGCCTGTTGCAACCGTGGGGGACCGGCATGCGGCGACGGCAAATTCTCACGACCATGGGTGTCGGGGCGACGCTGCTGTCCCTGGGATCGCGCGCCCAATCCAGACACAGCCGTGTCGGCGTCCTGATGGCCGTGGGACAGACGCCCGAATATCTCGCCAGCGTTGCCGCCTTCGAAGCCGTGCTGGCGCAACGCGGATGGCACAAGGGAGACAACCTCGAGATCGATGTGCGCTGGTCCGCCGGCGCGCCCGATCGCACGCCACGGGCGATCGGGGAGATTCTCGCTCTCCAGCCCGACGTGATCGTGGCGCAATCCGAGGCAGTGGTGAAGGCGTTGCAAGTTGCCAAGCCCGTGGGCCCGGTCGTGTTCGTGCATGTCTCCGATCCGATCGCGAGCGGCATCGCCAAGAGCCTGTCGCGGCCCGAAGGCAATATCACCGGCTTCACCAACTCCACACCCTCGCTTGGCGGCAAATGGCTGCAACTGTTGAAGCAGGCTGCCCCCTCGGTGAAGCGGGCGGCGATGCTGTTCAATCCCGCGACGGCAGCGACGCATGGCGCCCTCTGGCTCAAACCGTTCATGGCGGCAGGACCGCCCCTCGGCGTGGAGACGCTTGCAGCGGAGGTCCACGACGCACGGGAAATCGAGACCGCGTTGACTGCGCTGGGCGAGCGCAACGACGGCGGCTTCGTCGCCATTCCGGACGCCTTCCTGGCCGGCCACAGCAAAGAGATCGTGAGCATCGCCCGGCGGCATCGCCTGCCGGCCGTCTACCCCTATCGCTACTACGCGGCCCAGGGCGGCCTGCTGTCGTACGGCGTCGACAACAAGGAGCTGTACGAGAAGGCAGCGACCTATGTCGATCGGCTGTTGAAGGGCGAGACAGCTGCGGATTTGCCGATCCAGGAGCCGACGAGCTTCCGGCTCGTGATCAACGCGCACGTCGCCAAGGCCTTCGGCCTCGATGTTTCGCCGCTGCTGTTGGGCGAGGCCGACGAAGTCCTGGATTGAAGAGCGCTGTTGATCCCTTTATTCCGCAGCCGCAGAAGCCGGACTCAAGCGTGCATCAGCGCGCTCGCCCTGGAAGACCAGCCACGCGAAGAGCAGCATGGCGAGCAGGACAACGAGTGAACCGCCTGCGGCAAAGGGCTCGCCAACGTCGTGGCCCGTATGCACGAGACCGACGCCGATCGCCTGGATGATGGTGCCGACGATCCACAGCCAGGCCTGCGTCAGTGCGCCCTTGCCGTGTTCGAGCGACGGCCGCAGACGGTAGTAGATACCGAACAGGAACAGCGAGACCCAGCCCAGAAGGTTGAGATGGGCATGTGCCGGCATTGCCGAGTGATCGCCCGAAATCGCCATGATGAGGCCCCAGATCATGCCGACGATGACGAAACAGATCGCGGCCTGGAAGCTGAGCGTCGATGCTTTCATTCCTTCTATCCTCCCCATTCGAACGATCGGCGTCCGAAGTCCGCAATATGGCACAATGCGAACAACCGCGGCAGGAACCGCCCACATCTACCGTGGCGCTTGTGTGACAAAGTGGCACCAAGTTCACATGGCTTACGAATGTCACAGCACTTGCCGTAAAGATTTTCATAACGTCTGAGGCGCGAATGGACCGGGTGCGGAGTTGCCCTGTGGGTGCGGGGTACTCCAATGCAAATGGGGACGCTCGATGACCGAACTTTCAAACCGAGAGGCGGCTGTGGGAGTTCGCCTCCGAGGAAGCAACGGGCGAAGGGCTCCTGATGCCCCGGAGCCGACGGAATTGGGCCGCGATGAGCGTCTCTGGACCTGGCTCCTTCGCTTGGTGCTGCCGGTCATTCTCGGCCTGTGCGCCCAGTTGATCTCGTGGATGTGGTTCAACAACGTTTATGGACTGGACGCCTGGAGTGTCGCCGGTGGCATCCTTCTCGCCTTCGTCGTCGTGCCGCTCGCGGTGTGGACGTGGCACAGCTGGCTTCCATTGGATCGCGAGATCCCGGTGACGCCGACGGCAAAGCACGTCCAGTTGCGGCACGTCGTCCTGGTGCTCCTGGCGTTCGCAGTCGCGGCCGGATATGCCAGTCTGAACGCCGACAATGACGGTCCGCGCGGCAGCAGCACGCGGTTGTCGTCCGACGTCTGAACGGCTTCCGCCCGTCAGATCCTGCGCCACAACGGATAGGCCGCGGCGAGGGCCAGCAGGCCAAACGCACCGGTGATTGCGGTCGCGTTCGGTGCGCCGATCCGCTCCGCGAGCCATCCCAGCCAGACGAAGCCGATCGGGCCGGTGCCGATGCAGACCGAGAGGACACCGAGCACGCGCGAGCGCATCTCAGGCGGCGCCGCGAGGTAGACGATGGTCGCCTGAAGCGTCGCAAAGCCTGCGCCGCCGAGACCGGTGACCAGCAATGCGGCGCCCGCCAGCAGCGGCTCGGCGGCCAGCGCGAATACGATCAGCGCCGCCATATAGCAGGCGATGCCGCCGACATAGGCGCGCGCGTACCAGCGCGGCGTCAGCATCGCGGCGAGCAACAGCGCCCCGAGAAAGGCGCCGGCACCATCGAGGCTCGCGAGGATGCCGACCCCCTCCGGCCCAAGCGAGAGTTGGTCGCGTCCGATCACCGGAATCATGCTGGTGAAAGGCCAGGCGAAGAGGTTGTAGATCACCGTCACGACCATCGTCGCGGCAAGCCGCTTGTCGGCCGCTACCACCGCGAAACCCTCCCGCGTGCGTGCAAGCACCGCTCCGCCGCCGGCCGGGGACGACATGTGCGGGCGCGCTCCAAGACCCGCGACGATCGCGGTGACGTACAGAACGACACTCAGCAGAAAAGCGCCTTCGATCCCGATGCCGGCGAGCAGCAGGCCGCCGACCGTCGGTCCGATCATGCGGCTGGCGTTGCTGGCGCCGACATCGAGCGACATGGCCCAGCCCATCTGCTCACGCCCCACTGCCTCGCCGATCATCACGCGCCGCAAGGGATTATCGGTCGCCCAGCCGCAGCCATTGATGAAGCTAGCAACGGCCAGGTGCCAGACTTCGAGTCGCCCCAGCCAGGCGACCGCCGCGAGCAGGCCCGACGTCGCCGCCATCACGATGACGACGCCGACCAGGGACACCCGACGGTCGAACCGCTCCGCGAGCGCGCCGATGAAGCCGCCGAACAGGCCCATGGGCAGCAGGCGAAGCATGGTCATCATGGCCACCAGGAAGGCCGAGCCGGTGAGCTGATAGACGATGACGCCCACCGCGACGGTCTCCAGCCAGCGCACGGTGAACACGATCAGACCCATGTACCAGAGGCGCCAGAAATCCGGCGTCCCGGTGCGCAACATGCGTTGAAACGGTGCGACGATGCCTGCAGCCCGCGTCACGACCAAGATCCGCCGGGTGCTCGCGCGTTCAGCCACGCGGGCTGCTCGGCGTCCATGACGGCAATTCCTTCATTCCATGTACTCCCGGTCCGGACCTTATCGCGAATGCGGCGCGACGCGACACGGACGCGGCACCGCGAGATTGAAGGCGATGGAGATGCGCTCGGAGCCGCGGTAGGATCGCACCTGGTGCATGAGCCACGCCGGAAGGATCACCATTCGGCCGGCCTTGGGCCGCATCTTCTCGGTTGTGCCCGCCGACAGTCCGCCAGACATGCGCAAGTACGGCGCATTCATCAGCGGCACCGGACCACGCGGGTCCATGAATTCGAGTTCGCCGTTACTTGGTGGTGGGTGGCGGCGTCTGGTCGTCGGACTCGCCGAGCCAGAATGGCCACAGGCCCTTTCGCGCCTGACGCGAGATCGCCTCGTAGTGCGCGTAGCGCGCGCTTGCTTCGCTATCCCAAGGCAAGGCAGCCCCCAGCTCATAGCCATAGGCCAGACCGTCTTCGAGCAGGCGTAGGGCGACATCGTGCGCTGCCGGCGGAGTGCCGCGTGGCATCTCCGAGGTGATTGTGCATTGCGCCACGAGCCGGCACCGATCGTCCCAATGCGCCACCTTGCACGACACGCGGTGTTCGCCGGCCTCCAGCAGATCCTCGAGTGCCGCCCGCACGCGCATGCCAGGTATCGTCTCCGCCTCTGCGACGCGCAGCCTGGGCGCGTTGATGCCCCACAGCCGGATCGGCGGCTTGAGCCCGACGCCCGTCAGCGTGTCGCCCTCGATCGCGTAGGCCAAACCGTCCCAGCTCTTGGGAAGCGCGCCGCAGGGTTTCGGACGATCCTGCGCCGCGACCGGCAGGACAAGCGACAGCAGAAGCATGATCGAAAGGAGCGATCTCATGGCTGCGAGATTACTCCGCCGCGACCTTCATCCGAAGCTTCGCCGTGCCGGCGCGGTCGATCTTGAAGTCGGCCGTCAGCGCCACGCCATAGACCTCGCGCGCCTTGGCGACCGAGACCAGACCCCTCTCGACATCCTCGGCGACTCTCTCGGCCGGTCGCTTCATCGGATCGCCGTAGCCGCCTCCACCCGGCATGGAGATGCGCAGCCGCTCCCCCGCGGGAACACTCGAGTGCGACTTCGGCGGCAGGCTCTTGCCCGAGGATATGAGCTCGACCTTGCCGGGAGCGCCGGGCTTGCCACCTATGCGGCCGCGCGCTGGATAGACGACCCGCTCGAAGGTCGCTGAAATGCCGAACGGCATGGCCTCGGCGCTGCCGATTTCCATCACCTGGCCTAGCCCGCCGCGATACTCTCCCGCGCCGCCGGAATCCTGCCGGAACTCCTTCTTCCAGATCACGACCGGCGCCAGGGTCTCGGTCACCTCGACCGGCACGTTGCGCACGCCCGACGGGAAGGCGGTGGCGCTCAGCCCGTCGGCGCGCGGCCGTGCGCCCGTGCCACCGGAATGGAACGACGTGATGTTGAAAGGAGTGGCCTTCGCCAGCACCGCCGGATCACCGTCGACGCGTCCCGCTCCGCCCATCAGGCGCAGGTTCCACAAACCGGACGTTCCTTCGGCCGGCACCCCATCGGGCAATGCCTGGATCAGGCAGCCGAACACGACATCGGGAAGGAGATGGCCGATCGTGCTGCGCGCGGCGACCGGCGCGGGATGCCTGGCGTTCAGGATGCAGCCTTCGGGCGCCGTGGTGCGGACGGTGGCGAGCGACGCCGCGTTGTTCGGCACCCGAGGTGAGATGATGCATTTCACGCCGAACGACGTATAGGCCTCGGTGTAGCAGAGCGGCACGTTCAGCCCTTGCGCCACGACGCCCGGCGAACCCTTGTAGTCGACGTCTATGCCGTCGGCCCCGACAGTGAGCGCGGCCTTGAGCGTCATCGACTTCCCGTCGAAGCCGTCGACCGTCATCTCGTTGCGATAGGTCCCGGGCCTGAGCCGGGCGATGGCGGCGAGGCTGGCGGCGCGCGAATGGTCGAGGATGTGCCGCGCGAGATCGTCGAGATGCTCGAGTTCGAATTCGTCCATCATGGCGACGAGGCGGCGGCCGCCGATCTCGTTGCTGGCGATCAGGGAATAGATGTCGCCGATCACCTGCACGGGCTCGCGCACGTTGGCGGCAATGAGATCGATCAGCCAGCCATTGACCTCGCCCTTGTCGATGATCCTGGTGATCGGGATATAGAGACCCTCCTCGTAGACCTGGTTCGCGGCACCCATGACGCCCCGGCCGCCGATATCGACCACGTGCAGCGTGTCGGCGAACAAGCCGACCGCCACGCCGCGGCGGAAAGTGGGCGTCACGATCACGATGTCGTTGAGATGACCGGTGCCCTGCCAGGGATCATTGAGGATGAACACGTCGCCCTCGGCCATCCGCTCCAGCGGGATCTTGGCCAGCACATGGCCCACGCTCTTGGCCATGGAATTGACGTGGCCCGGCGTCCCGGTGACCGCTTGTGCGAGCATGCGCCCCCGGGTGTCGTAGACTCCCGCCGACAAGTCGCCGGCCTCGCGCGTCGGCGTGCCGAAGGCGGTGCGTACGAGGGTCTGTGCCTGTTCCTCGACGACCGAGATCAGGCGGTCCCACATGAGCTGGTTCGCGATGCGGCTCAGCGGATGGTTGGCTCTCATGCCGGCAGCCTATCTCCCGTCCACAGCCGGCGCAGCAAAATGTACGGCATCGACCGCAGACTCAATTCGCCTCAGGGTGATGGTGGGCTGGCGTGCCGTTTCGCGATAAACAGGCATTTCCATAATCAGGAAGGCTCGAATGACGCTGCCGGTACCAACCCTCGACCATGTCGTGATCAATGCGCGCGACGAGATGGATCGCGCGGCCGACACCTATCGGCGGCTGGGGTTCACGCTGACCGAACGCGGCTACCATTCGCTGGGTTCGATGAACCACCTCGCCATGTTCGGTACCGACTATCTCGAGTTGATTGCCGTGCCCAAGGGGGCAACGTCGGGGCGCCTCGACTTGCTCGACTATTCGTTTGGCCTGAACGGCCTGGTATTCGGCTCGGAGGATTCGGCCGTCACCTATCGCGCCCTCAGCAAGGCCGGCGTGGCGGTCGAGCCGCCCGTCGAGTTCACCCGCCCGGTCAAATATGACGGAGGTCAGGGCGATGCGCGTTTCCGGACGGTCCGCATGAAGGCGGGCGTCGTGCCCTATGGCCGTGTCTACTATTGCCATCATTTCACGCGCGATCTGGTGTGGCGCGACGAATGGCGGCACCATCCGAACGGCGCGGTGGCCGTGGCGCGGGCAATGATTGTCGAGCCCGAGCCGGCCAAGGGCGCGAAGCTCTATGCTGACATGTTCGGGCCCGAGACAGTGCGCGACATCAAAGGCGGCAAGACTGTCGTGATCGGCAATTCGCGCTTCGACATCGTGACCGAAGCGGCCCTGAAGGCACAGTTCGGCAAGGCCGTACCCGAGTCCGAAGACCGCCCGGCCTATATGGCAGGTCTCACCCTTCGCACGACGTCGCTTGCCAAGGCCGCGCAAGTCTTGCAGGACGGCAAGATCGGCGGCGTCGAGCGGAGCAAGGACCGCATCGTCGTTCCCGCCAGTGAAGCGACGAACGCGGTGTTGGAATTCATCGAGTAAGGCGATGACGACAGTCGGGTGGGCCAATCAGGGCGACGCGATCGCCCGCGATGTGCCGGGCAGCAGCCTGGCGCTGATCGATGCGGGCGGCGACGGCAGCGAGCGGCGCTACAGCTATGACGACCTTGTCCGTCTGAGCGGCGCTGTCGCGCGTGGGCTTTTGAAGCGCGGCCTGCAGCGCGGTGACCGGGTGGCGATCCTCTCGGCCAATCGTGCCGAGTTCCTGTTCGCCTTCCTCGGCACCATGCAGGCAGGGCTGGTCTCGGTGCCGGTGAACTGGAAGCTCCCGGCTGAAACGGTGGCCTACATCGTGGGCGACTGCGACGCCAGGCTGGTCGTCGGCGACGACGCGCGCCTCGGGCTCGCGCCCGACGGCGTGCCCAAGCTCTCGTTCGACAAGGACCTTGGCATCCTGCTCGACGACGGGCCGTTCAAAGCCGTCGCCATGAAACCCGAAGAGCCGGCGATGTTCCTCTATACGTCCGGTTCGACCGGCCGGCCCAAAGGCGTGGTGCTGTCGCACTATTCCCACCTCTGGGCGATGAGCCAGCGCCCGCGGCGGCCCGGTTCGTTCGGCCAGCGTTCGCTCGTTGCGGCGCCACTTTATCATATGAACGGTCTCGCGATGTGCCAGACGACTTTCAGCCATGGCGACACCGTCGTGCTGCTGCCGCAGTTCACCACCCGGGGCTATATCGAGGCCGCCGCCCGGCATCGCGTCGCGTTCCTTACCTCCGTGCCAACCATGATCGCCATGATGCTGCGCGAGAAGGAACTACTGGCGACGAGCGATCTCTCGGCCGTCGAGGCGGTACGCATGGGCTCGGCCCCCATCACCCAGTCGCTGATCGATCAGGTGCGCGCCGCGTTCCCGAAGGCGCAGATCAGCAACGGCTACGGCACCACCGAGGCCGGTCCTGTCGTGTTCGGGCCCCATCCCAAGGGCCTGCCCCAGCCGGAACTCTCGACCGGCTATCCGCATCCGGCGGTCGAGCTGCGTCTGGTGCGCGACGGCAGGGAGGTCGAAGACGAGGGCATGCTTGAAATGAAATGCGGCGCGCTGATGACGCACTACCACAAGCTGCCCAAGGCTACCTCCAAGGCGATGACGCCGGACGGCTTCTATCGCACGGGCGATGTGTTCCGCCGCGACGAGAACGGCTTTTTCTACTTCGTCGGCCGCGCCGACGACATGTTCGTGTGCGGCGGCGAGAACATCTATCCGGGCGAAGTGGAGAAGATGCTGGAACGCCATCCCGGCATCCACCAGGCTGCCGTCCTGCCGGTGCCGGACGAGCTCAAGGGCCACAAGCCGATCGCCTTCATCGTCCGGGCCAACGGCGCCGACCTCGACGAGCAGACGGTAAAGAGCCATGCGCTCGCCAATGGACCGGCCTATCAGCATCCCAGACAGGTATTCTTCGTCGACGAGATGCCGCTCGCCGGCACCAACAAGATCGACAAGCGAGCGCTCGCCAGGCAGATCCCAGCCGCAGGAGACCTTCAGAAATGAGAGCAGCCGTCGTCCGCGAGCATGGCGGGCCCGATCGCCTGAATTTCGAATCGAACTTCCCTGATCCGAGACCCGGCGAGGGAGACGTGATCGTGGCGGTGAAGGCCGCGTCGCTCAATTACCACGATGTATTCACGCGTCGCGGCATGCCCGGCATCAAGGTGCCGATGCCCGCCATCATGGGCCTCGATGTCGCGGGCGAGATCGCCGAGGTGGGACCTGGCGCGGCGGGCTGGAGAAAGGGCGACCGCGTGCTCGTCGACCCGATCAACCGCATCGAAGGCGGGCTGATGGGCGAGACGGTGCATGGCGGCCTCGCCGAATTGTGCAAGGCACGCGCACATCAGCTCGTCAGGATCCCGGACGGCGTTTCATTCTCGGACGCCGCCGCCCTGCCGGTCGCCTATGGCACGGCACTGCGCATGATGGTCACGAACGGCCACGTCGCGAAGGGCGAGAAGGTCCTCATCCTCGGGGCGTCGGGCGGTGTGGGCGTCTGCTGTCTGCAGCTCGCCAAGCTCGCTGGCGCCGAGGTGATCGCCTGCGCCGGCACGGATGCGAAGGCCAGGCGTCTCGCCGAGCTGGGCGCCGACAAGACCATCAACTACGTCACCCATGATTTTCAGGACGAGATCTACAAGCTCTACGGCAAGCCGACGCGGCGCGGCGGCGGGACCGATCGCGGCGTCGATGTCGTGGTCAACTACACCGGCGGTGATACCTGGGTGAAGTCGCTGAAGGTGCTGAGGGTCGGCGGCCGCCTCTTGACCTGCGGCGCCACCGCAGGCTTCGACCCCACGGAGGACATCCGCTTCATCTGGACCTTCGAGCTCAAGGTGCTCGGCTCCAATGGCTGGATGAGGAGCGACATCGAGAAGCTCCTGGAGCTGGTACAAGGCGGCAAGCTCAAGGTGCTGGTCGACAGAACCTTCAAGTTGGAGGAAGCGCGCGAGGCGTTGCGCACGATCGAGGATCGCGAGGTGTTCGGCAAGATCGTGGTGGCGCCATGAGCGAGGCGTCGAAGCCGCTGTCGGCCGAGGAGCTGCAGGCGATGCTCGATCATTCGCCGTTCATCTCCTTCCTCGGCCTCAAGATCACCGAGGCGGATGCCGCGAACGAGCAGGTCACCATGACCTGCGACATGCGGCCCGAGTTCGAGCGCGGCAAGGGCACCGGCCAATGGCACGGCGGCCCGATCGCGGCGATCATCGACACGGTCGGCGACTATGCCCTGATCATGGCCCTCAGGCGCGGCCTGCCGACGGTCAATTTCCGGGTCGATTACCTCCGGCCCGCGATCAGGACCAGGCTGATCACGACGGCTAAGGTGCGCCGTGCCGGCAAGAGCGTGGGCCTGGTCGATGTCGACGTGTTCAATGAGCAGAAGGCCCTGGTCGCGGTGGGGCGCGCAACCTACTCGACACTTGCGGGGTAGAATGCCCCGGTGAGCGATCTCTCCCGGCGCGACTTCGGTATCGGCGCACTGACGGCCGGTTTGGCTGTCAGCCCGTTTCGTGTGTCCGCGCAGCAGGAGCCGCGATACGGCGGCACGCTGGTCGCGACCCTGGGCGGTGGCGAGCCACAGGCCTGCTACGTGCCCGCCGGCGGCGGCCCCAGCCCCATTTTCTCCTCCTCCAAACTGCTCGAGCGGCTGGCACGCCACCGGATGGATGGCGCCTTCGAGGGTGAGCTCGCCGAGAACTGGCAGCCGGCCGCCGACTTCCGATCCTATATCGTCAAACTTCGCGGGGGCGTGACGTTCCATGACGGCCAGGATCTGACAGGGGCGGACGTCGTCTATTCCGTGCTCGAGATCTGGAAAAGATACGCCGATCCCTCGGCGCTCGCCGCTCTCGCCGGCATCGACGCGAAGGAGCCCGACACGGTCGTCTTCCGGTTCGACAAGCCGGCGCCACCCTTCTTCTTCGCCTCGCTGCTCAGCGGCAGTGCGAATTACGTCGTGCCCAGGCATCTCTACGCTGGCAGCGATCCCGCAGGCAATCCCGCGAACAACGCGCCGATCGGCACCGGTCCCTGGAAGTTCAAACGCTGGGTGCGCGGCAGCCATTTCGAGTTCGTCAGAAACGAGACCTACTGGCGCCGGGGCTTGCCTTATCCGGATCGTCTGATCCTTCGCTACGTCGGCGATCCGGCCGGCCGCGCGGCCGCGTTGGAGGCAGGCGAGATCCAGATCGGGGTCCTGACGCCTGTCGATTTATCCGACATCGAGCGGCTCGTCGCCACGGGCAGACTGGTCGCCACGTCGAAGGGATACGAGGATCGCGTCTGGGCGACCACGCTCGAATGCAATCTGCGGCATCCGATCCTCGGCAGACGCGAGGTCCGGCAGGCGCTGTTCCACGCCCTCGACCGCGATGCAATCGCCCGGACCATCTATCGCGGCTACGGACGCGCGGGAACGAGCCCGATCTTCTCTGCCAACACCGCGTTCTTTACCGACGACATCTACAGGACCGATTTCGACCCCGGGAAGGCAGCCGCGCTGCTGGACGAGGCGGGTTTTCCCGCGAAGGGAACGGCCGGACGCTTCACGCTGGACCTCGTCGCCGCGGGCTGGTTCGCCGCGAATGGCCGCGTTGGCGCTTATGTGAAGCAGGCCCTGGAGGACGTGGGCATCGGCGTCGCGCTTTCCGTTCCCGACCGCGCAGCGTCGATCAGGCGCATCTATGCCGACTACGACTTCGACCTCGCGATTTCCAACCAGTCGAACCCGTCGGAACCGGTGCCCACGACAACGCGGTACTACACCACCGACGGGATCAGGCAGGGCGTGCCGTTCTGCAACGCCTCGGGGTACTCCAATCCCGAGCTCGATGCGTTGGTGGAGAAGATCAAGGTCGAGACGGATCCGGCACAGCGCAGGCAACTGGTCGCCGAATTCCAGCAAATCGTCACGCGCGACGCTCCGCTGCTGCCGCTGGTCGAGCTCGACACGATCACCCTTGCCGGCATCAGGGTCCGCAATCACTCGAATGCTCCCGATTTCGCGGCCGCGAGCTGGCACGATGTCTGGCTCGCGGACTGACACAGCGCAGCGCCCTGTCGCTTCGTCGAGGTCTCCGCTAGTGTGGCCCGGCTTGCATTTGCGGGGAGCGGGTTTGGCGTTCAGACGATGGTTCTTCGGGCTGGTCGGCGTCGGCGGCGTCGCCGTGCTGGCCTGTCTGGCATTGGCGTGGCAGCCGGCCATACCGCCCATCGTTCCGCCCTCTCCCGATTCGTTCGCTCCTGAGCTCGTCAGCAAGGGGCGCACATTGGCCGTCGCCGCGGGCTGCATCGATTGCCATACGGTGAAGAACGGCATGCCGGGTACAGGCGGCGTTTCGTTCGCGCGGATGTTCGGCACGATCTATTCGAGCAACATCACCCCGGATGCGGAAACCGGCATCGGCCGCTGGTCTCTTGTCGCTTTCGCCCGCGCGCTGCGCGAAGGCGTGTCGCGCGACGGCAAGCATCTTTTCCCGGCCGCCTTTCCGTTCGATCATTTCACCAGGCTCACCGACGAGGACATAGCGGCGCTCTACGCCTATCTGATGAGCTTGCCGCCGGCGAGAAAGCGAACGCGACCGAACAGCGTCCCCTTTCCGCTCGATATTCGTGCCCTTCAGGCGGCGTGGAAGGGCATCTATCTCGTCCCAGGCGCCTATCGGCAGGACGTGACGCGCGACGCGCAATGGAATCGCGGCGCCTATCTTGCCGACGCGGTCGCCCGTTGCAGCAGCTGCCACACGCCGCGCAATGTGTTGGGCGCGGAGGAGCCCGGCCATCCCTATGGCGGCACGCTGGTCGATGGATGGTGGGCGACGGCGCTCGACATCGAGCCGTCCCCCGCATCGTGGAGCGCAGCACAGCTCGTGGAGTATCTGCGCACCGGCGAGAGCGTGCCGCACGGCGTGGCGCTCGAGCCGATGCGGGGCGTCGTCCGCGCGCTTCGCGTCCTGCCCGACTCCGACCTCGCCACCATCGCCGCCTACCTGACGAGCTTCCTTTCCTACGCGCCGGATCGGCAGGCGGCAGCCGCCCGCGCGGTTGCCCCGCGCGAACCGCAAAACGACGAGGAACGCTACGGGTTGCAGCGTTATCTGGCCGTCTGCGGCGGCTGCCACGAGAAGCCCGGCGCAACGCCCGAGGCTGCGCGGTCGCCGATCGGCCTCAGTGCCGACATTTGGATGGACGAGCCCGACAACATCGTTCGCATCGTGCTCGACGGCGTCACGCGCAACGACCTGCCGCCTGGCCCAGCCATGCCAGGCTTCCGCGAGCAGCTCGACGATGCCGACATCGCCGTGATCGTCGAATATTTGCGCAAGTCGCACACCACCCTGCCGGCATGGGGCGAGATCGAAGCTCGTGTGGCTCTTGTCCGCGCACGCTCCGCGCGGACGCGCTGAACCTTCGCCAATCTAGACGGCCGACGCCGGATCTGTGTTCGCGCCGCAGACCAAGGTCGCGACCGCCTCTCCCGCCGCCGGACGATAGGCGCCGGACAACAGGGCGGCGAGACCCGTCGCGCCAGCCGGTTCGGCGATCACCCTGAGGTCGTCCCACAGCTTGCGTTGCGCCGAGCGCACGGCGGCATCGTCGACCAGCACGGAGTCGGCCACCAGCTTCTGCGCAATCTCGAAGTTCGGCGCGCCGATGCGACTTGCGCCGAGCGCGTCGGCAGCGATGCCGGAGATGGCAACGTCGACCGGCCGACCGGCGCGAAGCGCCTCGTGGAGCGTGGGCGTGCCTTCGGTCTCGACCGCGACAATCCTGACCCGATCGCCCAGCGCAGCCGCGCAGCCTGCGATCAGGCCGCCGCCGCCGACCGCGACCAGCAGCGTATCGAAGCCTGCCTGCTCGGCAAACTCGAGCGCGACGCTGCCGGCTCCGACAAAGACCTCGGGGTCCTCATAGGCATGCACAGTGAGGGCGCCCGTCTCCGCAGCGCGCCTTTCCGAAGCCGCGCGCGCCTCGGCATAGACCACGCCGATTTGCGTCACGACCGCGCCGTAGCTCTTGAGCCGCGCTACCTTTGCCGCCGCACTGATGGTCGGCACGAAGATCTCGGCACGATGACCGAGCGCGCGCGCGGCATAGGCGACGGCGGCGCCGTGATTGCCGCCCGAGGCGGCGATCACGCCCGCCCGCGGCATCTTCGAGACCAGCAGCTTGTGGAAGGCTCCGCGCCCCTTGAACGAGCCGCTCACCTGCAGCGATTCGAGCTTGAGCACGACGGATCCGGCCAGGCCAAAAGTGCCGGCCGCCACCTCGATCGCCGGCGTGCGCCTGACATGGGGGCGCAGCCGTGCCCAAGCCGCCTCGACATGCTGACGCGCGATCATCGGGCGGCGACCGGCAGGGCCTCTCGACACGCGCGATGCTGCGGTTGATCGCTCATGCCCTCTTCCTGGCGCGAGCGGTTGACGCGGGCTTGGCCTGGGCCATCGGCTCGTAGCCAGGAATCATGGCGAGCGCCTGCTTGACCGGATCGGCCGTCCAAGCATGAGTGACGAAATCGCCATGGAGATCGATGCCGCCGCAGGCGACGAAAGCCATGGTGCCGGGTGCCAACGTCTTGGGCAGCGTACTGGCGTACGGGATGCGCCGTCTGGCAAGCAGGCCCTCCAGGGTCGCGTTCTCGTTGCGCGTGGAATCCGTGTAGGCGCTCAACAGGAAACCAAGCCGGCGGCGCGTGGCAATCCAGCCGGCGAACTTGTCCTCGTCGCCGTAAAGAGAATCGAGCAGAACCACACCCTTGATGCGATAAGGGGCGCCGCCGCGCTGCAACGCATAGGCGGTCGAGAGATAGCCGCCGCTGTAGGAAACGATGACTACCGGTGCGGCGTTGAAGTGCGGGCCTACCCGCTTGTCGCCGTAGAGCCGCATCAGCCGCTCCGCGGCTTCGTCGATATAGGTCGCGAGATGGCCGGCCCGCCAGAAATTGCCCGCACTCGAATCGGGGGCATCGAAGGCCAGCTGAGGCGCGACCAGGGCGACGTTCTTGCCCGATTCGGCGATCTGTCGCGGCACCCCCTGACGGACCATCACGTCGCGCTCCAGCGTCGCGCCCTGGCCGTGCAGGAACAGCACCATCAGCGACGGAAGCTGCGGGTTGTACCCGGCGGGCAGATAGAGCAGCGAGCGGCGGTCGGAATAGGTCGTGTCCTCCCAGCAGATGTCGCCACGCAAGGTGGTGTGACCGCGGCGCTTGCCCTCGCGCACGTCGAGGAACGGCTTGTTGGTGCCGGGAACGAAGCCGCGATAAGGGAAGGGCGAGGCATTGAAAGCGACGAGTTGAGTCTTTGCTTCCTTCAGGGGTTGCGGCCCCGCCGCGGCCCGGCTCGCAGGCTTGCGCACGGCCGGCTTTGGCGAGGTACGAGGTGCCCCTTTCTTGACGTTCTTTCTCTGCACTCGGGCATGCGCGGCGGTTGGCAAGAACAGGAGCCCCAGCATCAGCGCCCGGCGCTTCACGCCGCCGCGAGCCGCTTCTCGCCGAGCGGCTTCAGCACGGAGAAGAAGGCGGGCAAGGCGACAAGGTAAGCGACCGCGCCCACGAGCACGACGGTGGGCAGGCCGAAGCTCGTCGCCACGATTGGCACCAGGGCCGCCCCGATCACCGAGAAGCAGCCGTTTACGCCCCAGGCCCACAGGAACATGTGCTCCTTGCCCAGCCGGCTCAGCATGGTCATCGCGGTGGGCATGGGGAAACCCATCAGGAAGGCCGGCGGCAGGAGGATCAGCAGGCAAAGCGCGATGCGCAGCGGGTATGGCAACGTGCCGATCCAGTCGAGTGGATAGTCTATGGCGAAGGCATAGACCGCGAGGATCATGAAGATCGCGAGGAAGATCCGCGGCATCACGCGCCGCGACCGGTCGAAGAAGCGCTCGGAGACGAAGCTCCCGAGTCCGGAGAAGACCAGCATGCCCGTGATCAGCACCGAGGCCGAAACCGTGGCGTTGGAAAGCGCCAGCACGAAATGGGAGATCATACCCACTTCGACGGTGATGTAGCCGAGACCGAGGCAGAGGAAATAGATCATCGTGCCGAACTTCCCGGGGTTGCGGCTGAAGATGGTACGCCAGCCGAAGATCACCGGGAACAGCACAAGAGTGAACGCGAAGATGGTGGCAATGCCGAGCGTCGCCCACAAGAGCAGGTATCCCCACTCGTCCTGCACCAGCTCCAGCCGATCCGTGAACTTCAGGAGATCCTTCACCTTGATGTAGGCGGCGAAGTAGGGCTGGTGGTTGGTCAGGATGCGTGTGTCGAACACATAGTCGTCCGCCACTCCCTGCCAGCCGCCGTTGATCAGGAAGTGCCAGGCCAGCCGTCCCATCGTCGTCGCCGGCACCAAAGGCGCCGGCGGCGTGCCGTCCTTGGCATCCGAGGCTTGCGCGAGTTCCGGCGGCGGCTTGTCGTGCGGCTCCTCAGCGGACGCCTTGTCGGTCTGGTCCGCAGGCGCCGTCGGATCGGGCGGCGGGCCCGAGTAGAAGAACTGGTTCTGATAGTCCTGCAGCGTTTGCGCCAACGGCGCCGTGTCGACCTTGATGCCGGGATAGTAGATCTCGTCGAACGACATCGCCCGGGTATGCTCGTTGAGCTTGGCGATTTCGTCGGCCGTGAATCCGTCACGCTTGTAGAGAACGGTCGCGGTCGAAAGGTAGGTGGCAGCGACGTAGAAGTTTTTGGAGATGTCCTTGCCGTCGACATCGTGCGCTGCGGCGGCCATGGTCGCGTAAAGCTTCAATACCGACTTGGGCGGTTCTTCCTTGTTCCAGAGCGTGACCGACAGGATGCCGCCGGGTTTCAGCGCGCGCATGTAGGCGGCCATCGCCTCGCGCGTATAGGCGTATTTCTCGACGATGGCGAAGCCGCCCGGGCTCGACAGGCCCGCCGAATCGGCGAGCGAGAGGTCGATCACGTCGTAGCGGTTCGCGGTATGGGCGAGATAAAGGCGGCCGTCATAGTCGACGACGCTCACCTTGGGATTGTTGAGGACATCGCCGGTGAAGGCGCGCAGGCCCTTGTTCTCGCGGAAGGCCGTCAGGATGGCAGGATTGCCCTCGGCCACCGTCACATGCTCGGAGCCCTCCTTCAGCGCCACCGCCGTCGAGATCCCGCCGCCGAACTGGACCACGAAGGTGTCCGGCTTCTGCTTGAGCACATAGGGATAGTACATCGGCAGATAGCGGAAGTACGCGACCTCGTCCTCCGGCAGGTCCTTTATGATGCCCGACGGCCCGTCCGAATCGAGGTACAGGCCGAGATAGGCATTCTCCGGCATCTTCTTGAGATTGAACGCCGCGTTGTCGGACAGGCCGGGGGCGAAATGGAGATAGGAACTCGAATAGATCTCCATGTAGCCGAACGGCGACGCACGCTCGTAGGTGCGCTTGCTGTCAGGGAATTTGCGCGCGTAGGCGACGCCCTTGTAGTCCGACACCGCAAGCTTGGGGATGCCGAGCGCCGGCGGGAGGACATAGTGCGCGAGTCCGGTGAGGACGGCCACTGTCACAATGGCGGCCAGGCCGCGCCGATCCCGCAATGACACGAACCACAGCACGCCACCTGCCAGCCACAGCAGCAACGGCGCCATGATGATGTTCTCGGGGTCGAACACATAGAGCGCGAGCAGCACGGAGAGGCCGCACAGCCCGGATCCCGCCATGTCGGCGAAATAGACGCGATTGAAGGTCTTCTGCGCCTTCAGAAACACCACGCCGAGGTAGAGCGCGCCCGCCAGGAACGGCAGGAAGTAGAGCACGAAGTTGGCGAACAGCCGCCACTTCTGCATCGGATCGGAGATCAGGAAGATGGCGTTGAACGGCACCTGCTGGGCGATCAGGTTGCAGCCCACCATCAACGGCCCGAACAGCAGCAGCGCGGCTTTCACCGCGCCCTGCCAATGGCGCTCGAACCAGCCCTTGCCCACGCACATCACTGCCGAGGTGAGGCCGAAGCCGAACATGGCGAGGCTTACGACGAGCGAGCCGAAGTGCGCCCAGCTGCCGACCGAGAAGACGCGCATGATGCCGATCTGCAGCGCAATGATGCTGCCGGCCACCAGCCCGACCGAGAGGTAGAAGGAGAGCGGAGGACGCCGGTCGAGATCGACGGAGACGTTCAAGGGGGCAGGTCTCCTGCTGCGCACCAGTCAAATGGCGCAATCATGATCCGTGAGAAAACGCGTCACCGGAGCGGCGCGCCCCCGCGTGT
>NZ_DATBFE010000073.1:0-189200 GCF_036558665.1 Reyranella sp.
CAGGTGATCGAGGCCAACCGCGGGCGAAGAGCGGCGTGAGATCGCATTGCCGATATGAATTCGAGATCCGCGATGTCGACGCGACAATGGCAACCATCGTTGCCCCGCCCTGCGTCAACCGCGTGCCGACGATGACCGGCGGCGTCTGCCGCAATCAGCTCAAGCGCGGGCGGCCGGGTCGAGATCCCGCTGGTCGCGATCGTGTGCTTCGAGGGGACAAGGTCGCGCACGAGCATTATCTACTGGGATCGGGCCTCGGTCCTAGTGCAGATCTGAAGCCTCGATCCCACCGGCCTGCCAGTGTCGGGGATCGAGACCGCGCGCAAGGTGAGGGACGAGCCCAAACCCAGCAATGCGCTCATGCCGCGCTGGGCCGGCAGCGAAGGCAAGCCGATCTAGCCGGCGACGATCACCACGAGAAAGGCGTCGTCGCGGCGCCGATCACGGCGCCGCCAACGCCACCGATCACCGCGCCGGGCAGGAGGCCGACGCCGGTCGTCGAACCGACCACCGCGCCGGCGCCCGCGCCGATGGCGCCGCCAGTCAGGGCGCGCGTCCCCGGATCCTGACCGCAGGCCGCGACTGCGAACATCATGGCCAGCAGGATCAGAAATCTGCTCACTGAAGATTCCTCCGTCGTGAACACTCCTTAGAACGCGGACGGATCGGTTTGGTTTCGCACCAAAGCGCCCGGGTCGCCGGCCGCCATCGCGAGCCGCGCCATCAATTTGGCAAGAATTGGCCGCTGGCCGACCAAGATCTTCACCATGGCTTCGCGCGGCTCGAACCATGCCGCGCGGTCGACCTCGGGGAAGGATGCAAGACGGCCCGACCGCGGCGGCCATTCCATTTCGAACGTGCCCGGCTTCAGGTCGGCCGGATCGAAGTCCGCCTCGACCGCCCAGGGATGCACGATCTTGCCGCTGGGCTGGCGCACTGGCGGCAGGCGCTCGAACCGGCCGCGCACGGCGAAACCCGTCTCTTCGAGCGTCTCGCGCTTGGCGGCGGCGAGCAGATTCTCGCCCACGTCGACCTCGCCTTTGGGGATCGACCATGCGCCGTCGTCCTTGCGCGTCCAGTAGGGACCGCCGGGATGGACCAGCAGGAACTCGAGCCGGGACGCCGCGCCTTTGGCTCGCCGATAGATGACGAGGCCGGCGCTGGCCTTCTTCTTCGCCATGGCCGATTCAACGCCAGCTGCAAGGAAGTGTTTCCATCGCGCGATTTCCGGCAGATCCGGAAACGCCCCGCGGCTACATCGATCTGGCCTCGCGCTCCTGTTCGGCGCGATCCCGCGCCATGACCTTGCGGAAGTTCACGAGATCGGCGCCGCGAAGCTGCGCATGCTTGAGCGCCGCGTTGCCGATCGGATTGGTCGCGCGGCCGTTGACCCGGATCTCGAAGTGAAGGTGCGGTCCGGTACTGCGGCCGGTGTTGCCGGTATAGCCAATCAGATCGCCCTGGTTCACATGGGCGCCGGCAACGATGCCCGGCGCAAACGCGGAGAGATGACCGTAGATGGTGGCGAGCTTGCCGGGATGCTCGATCTCGATCCAGTTGCCGTAGCCGCCCTTGGCCTCGGCGCCCAGCACGACGCCGTCACCTGCGGCATAGACGGGCGTACCCACGGCAGCGACCAGATCGACGCCGTCATGCATCTCCATCACGCGGCCACCAGGATGGCCCGGACCGAAGCCGAAGAAGCGCTGCGTCCCGGCCGGCGCAAGACCGAGCGACAAGCCGAGGGACGTCGGCTGGTTGACCGATGCGGCCCCTGTGAGCAGAGGACTTGGGGCCAACGCTGCCGGCGGCGCCTGCCAGCGTCCGCCACCCGCCCGCCCCTTCGGCGGAGCTGGTCCAGCGGCGAGCTTGTGCCCCCAAGGCTGGTCCATCGGGTCGGCACGCATGCCGAAGCCCGAGGTGACGACGATCGTCTTCAGCGGCATTTCGAGCACGGGTGGCGAGGTGGCCTCGCCGTTCGCCAGCCAGAACGTATCCTGCGCCGCACCTGCGGGGCGGAAACGGTGAAGGATCAATGTTCCTTTGGCGGCAGTCTTGATCTCGGCCCACAGCAGGCGCCCGACCTCGATCGGATCACCCGCGGCAGTGAAGGCCCGCTCATAGCGAACATAAAAGCGGTCGCCGTCATGCACGTCGCGGTCGAGATCGATGGTGCCGCCCAGCGCTTTCACGAGCTCGAGCACCGCCGTGCGCGGCACCCCGGCCTGGACGGCGGATTCGGCCAGGCTACCGCTCACGCCTCCACTTGTGCCGATCGCGCGCGTGAACGGAAGATAGCTCTGGAGCTGGGCCTCCTCACAGCCACAACCAAGCAGCCGCTCTTCCTCCGGCGATGCAGCCAGAACCGGTGTTGCCAGACAGACGCCGGCGACGGCGAGCATCGCCACAGGCGACGATATCCTGATCATCAGCCCTCGGACGCGGTGAGTGAGGTACACGATGGATTTCCAGCACGAAACCCCACATCGAGGTGTGACAAGCCGGTGACGAGTCAGTGGCCGGGTTTCCAGTCGCGGATCTCGCGCTCCGCTTGCGCGAGCTGGGCCGGCGTCATGCGCGCCCTGAGGGCGGCGCGGTCCTTGATCGCCTGGTCGAGGCGATTCCGGTTCTTGGGAGTGTAGCGCATGATCGCGAGGCTGATCCATTTGTAGGCCTGCACGTCGTCATGCGGCGGAATGCCTTCGCCGAAGCCGTACATGAATCCGATGTCATTCTGGGCGCGCGCATAGCCTTGTCGTGCGGCGCGCAAATACCACTTCGCCGCTTCCGCATGATCGCGCGGCACACCCTCGCCGCTCCAGTACATCGCCCCCAGAAGGGTCTGCGCCTCGGCATTGCCCTGCTCCGCCAAAGGCTGCCAGATGGCGATCGCGGCCGCATAGTCCTTTCGCTCATAGGCTCCTGCTGCAGTGCGCATTCGTTCCTCGAGCGACTGCGCAAAGGCCGTGGTCGCGGCAAGCAGCAACATCAGCGACATGAAGAGTACCGAGGAGCGCATTCGCTCATCGTATGGCGCAACACAATGGGAGTCACAGGTGCCAATTCGCGTGGCAAATGAACTTCCTGCCCGTCAAGTGATCAGGCCGCGTGAAGAATCCGCCGGGCGGCTGTCGCTGCACGCAGGCCCTATGCATCCCTTGTCCGGACGACCGGAGACCGCGCTATAGTCGCGCCCGAACGGAGGATGGGCCATGCAGGAACAAAAGATCTACGGCCGGCGCGACGGCGCGGTTGGGCACGTCGTTTTCAATAATCCGGCCAAACTGAATGCCGTGTCGCTCGACATGTGGGACGGCTTCGTGGGCATCCTCAAGGACTACGAAAAGGATTCCGAGATCCGTTGCCTGGTGATCAGCGGCGCCGGCGGCAAGGCATTCGTTTCCGGAGCCGACATCTCCAAGTTCGAAAGCGAACGCGCCAACGCCGACGCACAGGTTCGTTACGACGCGATCTCCAAGCAGGGCTACGAGGCACTCTACGACTTTCCCAAGCCGACCATCGCCAAGGTGACCGGCTATTGCATCGGGGGCGGCATGAATCTTGCGGCCTGCTGCGACATGCGCTTCTGCAACGAAGGTGCGCGCTTCGGCATACCCGCGGCCAAACTGGGACTCGGCTACGGCTTCCTGCGCATCGAGCGGCTGTCGCGCATCGTCGGCCTGCCGCGGGCGATCGAGTTCCTGTTCACCGGCAGGCAGTACACCGCGAAGGAGGCGTACGAAATGGGCCTCGTGAACGACGTCGCGCCGGATGCCGAGCTCGATTCCCTGGTCGCCAGGACGACCGACGCCATCGCGCAGAACGCGCCGCTCACCATCGCGCTCGCCAAGGCGGCGGCGCGCGAGATCGCCAAGCCCGAGTCGCAGCAGGACCACAAGAAGCTCGAGCTGATGGGCAAGGCCTGTTTCGACAGCCAGGATTACAAGGAAGGACGGCGCGCCTTCATGGAGAAGCGCAAGCCGACTTTCCGCGGAAGCTAGAAAACAAGAATCGTCGCCCCGAGCGAAGCGCAGCGAAGTCGCAGGGCCTCGCCTGCAACCGAAAAGTCCCTCCACTTCGCTTCGCTCCGGCGGGACGACAAAAGCCTCGAGGAAATGCCATGACCGACCTGCCACTTTCCCAGCTCTTCGTGCTCGATCTCACGGCGCATCGCGCCGGGCCGACGGCGGTGCGCCAGCTTGCCGACTGGGGCGCCAGAGTGATCAAGATCGAGCCGCCATCCGACGGCAAGACCGACACGATGGGCGGCGCGCGCCACGGCTTCGACTTCCAGAACCTGCACCGCAACAAGCAGGCGATGACGCTCAACCTCAAGAGCGCGGAAGGCCACGCGATATTCATGAAGCTCGCGGCCAAGGCCGACGTCATCGTCGAGAACTACCGCTCGGACGTGAAGCACCGCCTGAAGGTCGACTACGATACGGTAGCCAAGGTCAATCCGCGCATCGTCTACGGCTCGATCGCAGGCTTCGGTCAAAGCGGGCCGGACGCCGCCCGGCCCGGCGTCGACCAGATCGCGCAGGGCATGGGCGGGCTGATGTCCATCACCGGCGAGCCAGGGCGCGGCCCAATGCGCGTCGGCATTCCGATTGCCGATCTGACTTCCGGTCTGCTGCTGGCCCAGGCGATCCTGCTGGCGCTTTACAATCGCGAGCGCACCGGCAAGGGCCAATGGGTCCATACCTCGCTGATCGAGGCGCAGATCTTCATGCTCGACTTCCAGGCGGCGCGCTGGCTGCTGAAGGGCGAGGTCGCCGAGCAGGCCGGCAACGATCATCCGACCTCGATCCCCACGGGCGTGTTCCCGACCAGGGACGGCTACATCAATATTGCGGCGGCGGGCGACAACATGTGGAAGCGCTTCGCCAGGGCGCTGGGCGCAACCGAACTGATCGATCATCCCGAGCATGCGACCCCGACGCTGCGCTCGCGGCATCGCAAGGCACTCAACGAGCGCATCGGCGCGGTGACCAGGACCAACACCTCCGCGCACTGGATCGAGGCACTCAACGCGGCAGGCGTGCCGTGCGGGCCGATCAACACGATCGACAAGACCTTCGCCGAGCCGCAAGTCCAGCATCTCGGCATCGCGCGGCCGGTGAGGCACCCCAAACTCGGCGCCATCAAGGTCGTGGGCCAGCCGATCAACCTTTCCGATTTCCCGCAGCCGAAGGAGCTCCGGCCGACGCCCGATCTCGGCCAGGACACCGACGACGTGCTGGCGAGCCTCGGCTACGACAAGCCGGCGATCGACGGGCTGCGCGCCGCCCGCGTGATCTGAAGCGCCATCAGGCGGTCGGCAGATCCAGCAGGCTCGCCTGCTCGCCGCCGCTCACGACCTCGAGCAGGGGCGGCCGGCCGTGCGGGGTCTGCACGAAATGGTCGGCATCGGCGCCCGCGATCGAGAGCCGTACGCGGCTGCCCCTGGCGAAGCGCCACGCCACCGGCAGAAGCGCGAACCTGAGAAGCTGCGGCACCCCGAGCGGCATCGGTTTCATGTCCTTGCGCGCGAAAGTGCGCCACGGCCAGCTGGTGCGATAGTTCGCCGGGCACGGCGCCTCGGCGCGATGGACCGCGCGTAGCACGCCCTCGGTGACGTAGCGCACGGCGCCGTCGGCCTCGACTTCCGACAGATAGGCGAAAACCGCGGCGTCGGGCTCGCTCGAGGCAAGCCAAAGCGAGACCACGGGATGGCCGGCGATCTCCAGCAGCTCCCCGAGCGGCAGCGTCGTGAAGCTCGGCAGCTTCGCCTCGCGTTCCGGCCAGTCGTTGTAGTAGGCGGTGGCGTCGATGCCGGCGATCCGCTCGTAGCGCGTTTGCGAGCCGCTGCCGGCGGCGGCGTCTGTCCGATGGGCCTCGCGCGTGCTGCTCACCGGCAATGCGTCCACGAGCTCGCGGCGTGGCGCGATGTACAGGCGGCGGCTCCCCGGCAGCGGTGGCCAGTTCCGGGCCGCGCGCCATTGCTCGGCATGCATGACGAAGTAATGGACCGGATCCTCGTCGGCGAGGCCGGTGTCACGGCCGGCGAGATGCTGGTCGAAGAAGCGCAGTACCTCGCCCAGCACCGGAAACTCCGGCTCCTGGCGCGCACGCCACGGCGATGCGTTGACGCGCGCCCCGTGATCCCAGGGCCCCAGCAGCAGGCGCCGTTCGGGATTGGGCAGGCTGAGAAAGCGCGACAGGGCGCCGTTGGCGTAGCCCGCCCCGTCCATCCAGCCGGAAACGGCATAGACCGCGACATCCTTCGGGATCCGGTCGAGATAGTTGTAGGGACTGAACGACGCCGACGTGAAGTTCGCATCGTAGGGCAGCGCATCGTCGCGGCATTTGAATTCGGTGATGAAGTCGGGCATGCGGAAATTGGCGAGATGCCCCTTCACCGCCTCGCGCGCCAGCGACCCATCGCGATCCTCGTCGACCGGCATCGGGCCGAGCAGCGCCGGATCGGCGAAGTAGCTGAACCGGGCGCGCAGATCGCGCCGGTCGTGGTCGAGCGCCAGCATCAGCTCGTCGTACACGAGTGCCAGCCGCTTGATCAGCATCCCGCCCGGATAGTAGTTGTCGGCCCAGGTATCCCAGACCGCGAACAGCGGCGCGATCGCCTTCACCGCCCGGTGGCCCGTGCTGGCAAGGAAGTCGCACGCAGCTCCCAAATACGAAATTCCGGTCGCACCGATCACGCCGTCGCTCCAGGGCTGACGCACGATCCAATCGGCGATGACCCGATAGTCGTCGCGCTCGCGCGGCGAGCGGAAGGAGTCCCGGGTGCCGAAGCTCGCGCCCGTGCCGCGGGCATCGACCACGACCAGCGCATAGCCGCGCGGCACGAACAAATCCCTGTAGCGACAGGTGTTGGGCGACGACTCGACGGCCGTCGCCCCGGGGGCCAGCTCGAAGCGTCGCACATAGGGCGTCAGGATGAGCACCGTCGGCCATCGCCTCGTCGAGTCGCCGTCGGGCAGGATCACATCCACTGCCAGGCGGCAGCCGTCCGCCATGGTCACGTAGACAGAACTGGGCGCTCCCACCTTGAACTCCGCGGGGCGGCCTTCGAGGTAGCGGCTTGGCGGCACGCGCCACGCCATCCCGAGATCGTCGCGATCGGGCATCTCATTCCTTCGACTGAAATGGAACGGGCAGGCAAACCTTCAGTGGGCGATGTCCTTGCTCGGCCGGGGCGGAGAAGGTCGCGATGACCCGGCCCACCTGCCTACATTCCTGATGTCGTTCGCCCTGGCTGCCGGGCCGGGGAACCGCCGGAAGCCCGGCGATTCCTCGCTTCCTTCGCGATCGTTCGGTAGCGATCGACCTCACATGCCGAGCGTCGTCACGAACTTGGTGTTGAGGTAGGCCTCGAGTGCCTCGACTCCGCCTTCCGAGCCGTAGCCCGAATCCTTGATGCCGCCGAACGGCACCTCGGGCAGCGCAAGGCCATGGTGGTTGATCGAAACCATGCCGCTTTCGAAGGCAGCGCCGACCTGCGCCATGGTCCTGGTGTTCTTGGTATAGGCGTAGGCCGCCAGCCCCCAGTCCAGGCGATTGGCTTCCTTCATCACGCCGTCGAAATCCTTGAACGGGGTGATCGGGGCGAGCGGACCGAACGGCTCCTCGTTCATGATCCTGGCACTGAGAGGTACGTCGGTCATGACCGTGGGCTCGTAGAAATAGCCCTTGTTGCCCTTGCGCTGGCCGCCGGTCTTGACCTTGGCGCCCTTGGCGATGGCGTCGCTGACGAACGTGTCCATGGCATGCAGCCGGCGTTCAGCCACCAGCGGCCCCATCTTGGTGTCGGCCTCCAGTCCGTTGCCGATCTTCACGTTCCTGGCGTAGGTGGTGAAGCGCTCGACGAACTCCGGATAGACCTTCTCGTGGACAAGGAAGCGCGTGGGCGCGACGCAGACCTGGCCGGCGTTGCGGAACTTGTTGGCGCCCAGCACGTTCACCGCCTGGTCGAGATCGGCATCCTCGAACACGATCGCCGGCGCATGTCCGCCGAGCTCCATAGTGACGCGCTTCATATGCGCACCGGCCAGTGCGGCGAGTTGCTTGCCGACCGGCGTCGAACCGGTGAAGGTGACCTTCTTGATGATCGGATGCGGGATCAGATACTCGCTGATCTCGGACGGCACGCCATAGACGAGCTGGATCACCCCGGCGGGCACGCCCGCGTCGACGAATGCCTTGACGAGCTGGGCGCAGGAGCCCGGCGTGTCTTCCGGCCCCTTGACGATGATCGAGCAGCCGGTGGCGATGGCGGCGGAGGCCTTGCGCACCACCTGGTTGATCGGGAAGTTCCAGGGCGTGAAGGCGGCGACCGGACCCACCGGCTCCTTCATCACGAGCTGATGGATGTTCTCCGCCCGTGCCGGCACGATGCGGCCGTAGGTGCGGCGGCCTTCCTCCGCCATCCAGTCGATGATGTCGGCGGCGAGATTGGTCTCGACCTTGGCCTCGGCCAGGGGCTTGCCCTGCTCCATGGTCATGATGGTGGCGATCTCGTCGAGCCGCTGCCGGATCAGGTCGGCCGCCTTGCGCATGACCTTGTAGCGCTCGTACGCCGAGACCTTCTTCCACTGCCTGAAGCCCTTGTCGGCCGCGGCCAGGGCACGGTCGAGATCGGCCTTCTCGGCATGTGCCAATTGGCCGATCACCTCTTCGGTCGCGGGATTGACGATGGGAATGGTCCGTCCCTGCGCGCCCTTGGTCCAGGCACCGTCGATCATCAGGGAGACGTCGCTGTAAGTCGTCATTGGATTCCTCCGTTCTTGTCAGCTTCCGCGATAGGTCGAATAGCTCCAGGGCGTGCACAGCAGTGGCACGTGATAATGCCCCTCGGGCTCGGCAATGGAAAAGCGCAAAGGCACGATGTCGAGGAAGGGCGGATCGCCGCCGTCAACACCCCTACTGCGGAAATGGTCACCGACGGCGAAACGCAACTCGTAGCGCCCGATCGGCAACGGGCGGCCGTCGATCAGAGGCGCGTCCGTACGACCATCGTTGTTCGTTACCGTGCGGACGATGCGGTACGCCCGTTCGCCCGCCAGTTCGTAGAGCTCGATCGCAAGGTCGGCGGCCGGGCGGCCGGCATGGAGATCGAGGACGTGGGTCGAAAGCCGGCCGTTGACATCGGGCACGCCATCGCCCGTCACCAGCGCCACAACGCGCAGCCGCGAGATGTAGAAGACTTCCTGCAAAGCCGCCCTGAATTCGCCTGCGGCATCATGCGGCAGCCGCCGCTCGAACTGATGCAGGATCGAATCGCTCGTGTGGCGGCGGACGCAGACGATGAAGGGAAAGCCGAACTTCGCGCGATAAGCCTCGTTCAGGCGATGGAAGCGCGCGAATTCCTCGTCGGACAGCGAGTCGAGCCTTGCGCTCGTCTGCTCGCTCTTTGACTCGTCGGTGATGGCACCGGCGCGCGCCGCCTTGCCGGCAAGATCGGGGTGATTGCGCAGGAAGGCAAGCTGCGTGTCGTGGGAAGCCGTCTGCACCGCCGCCATCATGGCGGCATGCAGGCCAGTCACGGTGGCGAAAGGCCGCTTGGCGTGGGTAGTCGCCGCCACCCACGGCGCCAGCTCGAAGATTCCGCCGAGCGCGGCCTCGAAATCGGCAAGGTCCATGCGGTTGAGGTCTGCCAGCGCCACCGTCATGGCGCCCGACCTAGCATGCCGCGACCGCCGTCTCTATAGTCCGGCCGGCCCGTCACGACAGAAGACGGGGCCTACTGAAAAGGGAGGATCGCATGATCGACCGAAGCCGTTTCACCCGCCGACGTCTGGGCAAGGCCGCGCTGGCCGGCGCCACGGCGCTCGGGGCGCCGCTGCCGCTGCGCCATGCCCTGGCACAGTCCGGACCCGCGAACCTCAAGGTCGCCCTGCTGCTGCCGACGTCGGGCGGCCAAGCGCAGATCGGTCAGGCCTGCAAGCGCGGTGCCGATGTCGCAAACGCCGTCTTCGCCGACATGAAGATGCCGGTGAAGCTCGAGATCATGAACTATGACACGGAGACCAAGCCGGACGTCGCCCGCACGCAGGCCGAGAAGGCGATCGACGCGGGCGCTCACGTGCTGGTCGGTGCCTTCGATTCCGGACAGACCATCGCCATCGCCCAGGTCGCCGAGCAGCGCGGCGTGCCGCTCATCGTGAATATCGCCGCGGCACCGCAGATCACCGAGCAGGGCTACAAGTTCGTGGTCCGCAACTTCCCGACCGCGCCCATGTTGATCAGCGGCGCCTTCGCGCTCCACAAGGAAATCTTCAAGGCCTCCGGAACCACGCCCAAGACCGCCGTCCTGATGAGCATCAACGACACCTTCGGCACGGCGATGATGGGCGGCATCAAGGCGATGTTCCCCAAGCTCGACATGCCCTACCAGCTCGTCGATATCATCAGCTACGATCCGGCGGCGAAAGATCTCTCGGTCGAGGTCGCCAAGGCCAAGGCCACCAAGGCCGACATGCTGATGCCGGTCTGCCGGCTGAACGACGCCAAGCTGATGATCCAGGAGCTGGTGAAGCAGCGCTGGGAGCCGATGGCGGTCATGAACCCCGGCTCGCCCGGCCTCTACGAGCAGGATTTCCTGAAGACCATGGGCAAGTATGGCGAGTTCCACATCTCCAACGTGCCCTGGCTCGATCCCAAGTCGGCCATGACCCAGTCGCTGGAGAAGCAGCACGCCGCCAAGTTCTCCGGCGATCAGCTCGACCTCAACGGCGGCTTCACCTTCGAAGGCATGCTGATCGCGGCGCAAGCCTGGCTCGACGCCAAATCGACCAAGCCCGACGCTCTGATGGAGGCGCTGCGCAAGGTGAAGATCGACCAGCACGTCATGGTCGGCGGCCCGATCCAGTTCGACGCGAAGGGCCAGAATGTCGGCATCAAGGCGGCCGCCGTCCAGAACCTGAAGCGCAAGCCGACCGTGGTGATGCCCAAGGAATCGGCGGCAGCCGCGCTCGTCTTCCCCGAGCCCGGCTGGAACGACAAGCGACGGACGTGAGCGCAGTTTGCCCAGGGGAGTGCTCCCCTGGAATGACCCGATCGTGACTCCGGACTTCCTTCTTGCGCTCGCCCAAGCCGTCACCAAGGGCCTGCTCACCGGCATGGTGTACGGGCTGATGGCGCTCGGCCTGTCGGTGATCTTCGGCGTCATGCGCGTGGTCAATTTCGCGCATGGCGAGATGATGATCGTGGGCATGTATCTCGCCTGGGCCGGCTTCGAGTATTTCCAAATCTCGCCCCTTGTGAGCTTGCCCCTGATCGCCCTGCTTTTCTTCGCGATCGGCTACGTCCTGCAACGCGGCCTGATTTCCCCCTTCATCGGCCGTCCCGAGCACCAGCAGTTCCTCCTGCTGCTGGGCGTCGCCCTGATCCTCGTGAATCTCTGCCTCGCCGTCGTCGGACCGGACTCGCACGGCGTGCAGCTCGACTCGCAGTTCGATTCCTACGAGATCGGCCCCCTGGTGCTCGACGCCGTCCGGCTGCATGCGGCGGTCGGCGCGATCGTGATCGCGGGCCTGCTGTGGCTTTTCTTCACCCATACACGGATCGGCAAGTCGATCCGCGCCGCCGCCGACAACCACATGGGCGCGCTTGTCGTCGGCCTGAACGTGCGCCGCCTCTATGCCATTACCTTCGGGGTCGGCGCCGCCTGCGTTGGCGCGGCGGGCGCGCTCATGATCACCATCATTCCCGTGACACCGTCGCTTGCCGCCGAATACACCCTGCTCGCCTTCGTGATCGTGATCGTGGGCGGGCTGGGCAGCATGACGGGCGCCCTGATGGGTGGCCTGCTGATCGGCGTTAGCGAGGCGGTGGCGGGGCTGCTTGCCGATCCCTCGCTCAAGAGCATGTTCAGCTTCGGACTTCTGATCCTGGTGCTGTTGCTGCGTCCGCAGGGACTGTTCGGCAAACGCGGCGCATGACGGCCTTTCGCCGCCTTTTGACCGGCGTGGCACCGCATACCTCATGGATGCTGGGCATCCTGCTGCTCCTGCTCGTCGTCGCGCCGCACCTCGTCGACAAGTACGCGCTCTCGGTGCTGATCCTGATCCTGTACTTCGCCTACGTAGGCCAGGCCTGGAACATCATGATGGGTTTCGCCGGCGAGCTGTCGCTGGGACATGCGCTTTACGCCGGTCTCGGTGGCTATGTGGCGGCCGGGCTGTTCATGCACTACGGCATCGGCCCGTGGGCGGGTTCCTTCGCTGCGGCGGCGGCAGCCGCACTAGCGGGTGCCGTTGTCGGCTATCTCGGCTTCCGCTTCTCGCTGGCGGGCGTCTATTTCGCGCTGCTGACCATCGCGTTCGGCGAGTTCACCCGCATCGCCTTCGATCATCTCGACTGGTTCGGAGGCTCGGCCGGCCTGTTCCTCAAGGTCGACGTGGCGCCCAACGCCTTCGATCTGCGCGGCGGGCCTCTTCTCTTCTACTACGTGATCTTGGCCCTGGCGGCGAGCGCCTTCGTGCTGAGCCGGCTGCTGCTCGAAAGCCGGCTCGGCCGCTACTGGCTCGCGATCCGCGAGGATGCGGAAGCAGCGCAGGCCGTCGGCGTGCCCGTCCTGCGCTACAAGTTGATGGCGGTGACGATCTCCGCCGCCCTCACCTCGCTCGCCGGCGTCTGGAACGCGTTTTACTACAACAACCTCTTCCCCGAGACTGCGTTCGGCATCGGTCGCTCGATCGAGATCACGCTGGCCCCGATCATCGGCGGCCTCGGCACCTTGTTCGGGCCCGTCGTCGGCGCTGTCGTCCTGACCGGGCTGGGGGAAGCTTTCACCAGCGTCGGCGACATGCTGGGCATCCCGGGCATCAAGCAGATCTTCTACGGCCTCGCGCTCCTGGTCATCGTCATGTACCGACCGGCCGGCCTATGGCCGTGGCTGGCCGAGCGGCTCGGCGTCACGGAGCGGCGGCGATGACCGGCGCCCATCTCGAGCTGACCGGGATCGGCAAGAGCTTCCGCGGCCTGCGCGCGGTGCACGATGTCAGCTTCGAGGTGCCGTCGGGCGCCATCCATGCCCTGATCGGTCCGAACGGCGCCGGCAAGACCACGATCTTCAACATGATCGCGGGCGTCTATCGACCCGACGCCGGCAAAGCGATGCTCGACGGCCGTGTGATCACCGGCCTGCGGCCCGACAAGGTCTGTGCCGCCGGCGTCGGTCGCACCTTCCAGCTCGTGAAGCCCTTCAAGGGCTTGAGTGTGCTCGAGAACGTGACGGTGGGCGCACTTCATCGCCATCGCGATCTCGGCGATGCCCGCACGAGCGCCGAGGCCATTCTCGCCCGGCTCGGCCTGCACGACCGGCGCCATCACATGGCCGAGAGCCTGACCCTTCCCGATCGCAAACGACTCGAAGTGGCGCGCGCACTCGCCACAGAGCCCAAGCTCCTGCTGCTGGACGAGGTGATGGCGGGGCTGCGGCCGACCGAGGTCGACGTCATGGTCGGCTTTCTGCGCGACCTCAATGCCAGGACCGGCCTCACCATCCTCCTGATCGAGCATGTGATGCGCGCCGTCATGGCGCTTGCCGCCCGGGTCGTCGTCGTAAGCTACGGCGAGAAGATTGCCGAAGGCTCGCCCCGCGAGGTCTCGCGCAACCAGGCCGTGCTCGACGTCTATCTCGGCGAGGAGGATGCGGCGTGAGCGCGCCGCTTCTGCGGGTCGAGGACCTCGATCTCCACTACGGCGACGCCCAGGCGCTTGACGGCGTGTCGCTCGAACTCGCGGCGGGCGAGATCGTGGCCATCGTCGGCGCCAACGGGGCGGGCAAGAGCTCGTTGATCCGCGCCATCCACGGCATCGAAAAGCCGGCCGCCGGCAGGATCCTGCTCGACGGCACAGATATCGCGGGATGGCCGAGCTATCGCGTATGCGAGGCGGGCATCGGTCATGTCGCGGAAGGACGGCAGGTCTTCCCCAACCTCACCGTGCTCGAGAACCTCGAAATGGGCGCGACCCTCAAGCGCGCCCGGCCGGAAGAAAAGAGGACGCTCGACCGCGTGCTGGCGATGTTCCCGCGCCTCTCCGAACGACGCAAACAGCCGGCCGGCACACTGTCAGGCGGCGAGCAACAGATGCTGGCCATCGGCCGCTGCCTGATGGCCCAGCCGCGGCTGATCATGTTCGACGAACCGTCGCTTGGTCTCGCGCCGGCGATCGTGCAGGAAGTCTTTCGCATCGTGCGGCGTCTCCATGAGCAAGGCCTTGCCATCCTGCTGGTGGAACAAAACGTGACGGCCTCGCTCAAGATCGCCCATCGCGGCTACGTGCTGGAGAACGGACGGATCGAGCTTTCCGGCCCGGGCAGCGACCTCCTGGCGAACGACCGCGTGCGACAGGCTTATCTCGGTCTGTGACTCCACGTCATTGACGGACCCGCGGTCGCTCGGCAATTGTGCTCCATCGGATACAGACTGCTGCCGCGTGCGGTGCAGCCCGGTCCGGGATCGCCAGGATCTTCCCGACGACGGGAACATCCGCCCTCCCCGGCAGGCTCGGCCGTGGAGGACCCTCGACATGAATCGTCGCGACTTTTAGAAGGCAGGCGCCGCTGCCGCGGCGGGTCTGGCGCCGCGCCTGGCTTCCGCCGATATCGTCGATTTTTCACCGATCCCCCGGGGCTGGCGCACCTTCGTCGTCACGACGCGGGTCGAGCCGACCTTCGCCAACAAGGCATGGATCCCGCTGCCGACCTTCGAGGGCACTGGCTGGCGGCGGCCCGGCGATGTGAGCTGGAGCGGCAACGCCAGGGTCGCCGAGCGCGTGCGCGATCCCCGATATGGTGCGGAAATGCTGCGCGTCGAATGGGTCCCCGACCTGCAGAACCCGGCTATCGAGGTAACGACCCAGGTCCGGACGCAGGATCAGTCGCTGCACTCCGGTCGGGGCGCGGCAGCGCCGCTCGACGAACACGAGCGCGGGTTTAGTCTCATGGCGACCGACCTTCTGCCGGTGGACGGGATCGTGAAGGAAACGGCTGACGGCATCGTGCGCGGCAAGACCAAGGACGTGGAAAAGGCCCGCGCGCTCTACGAATGGGTGGTCGAGAACACCTTCCGCAATCCTAGCACGCGTGGGTGCGGTGTGGGCGATGTCAGCTTCATGCTCAAGACCGGCAACCTCAACGGCAAGTGCGCGGACCTCAACCCGCTCTACGTCGCGATGGCGCGCTCGGTCGGCCTTCCAGCGCGCGATGTCTACGGTATCCGGGTGGCGCCCTCCAGGTTCGGCTACAAGGCGCTGGGCGCCGGCTCCGAAATCGTTACCAGGGCGCAGCACTGCAGGGCCGAGGTGTGGCTGTCGGGCAGCGGCTGGACTCCGGTCGATCCCGCCGACGTGCACAAGGTGGTTCTCGAGGAGCCGCCGAGCAATCTCGCCATGACCGATCTCAAGGTCCTTGCCGCGCGCAAGACCCTCTTCGGCGCCTGGGAAGGCAACTGGGTCGCCTTGAACGTCGGGCACGACATCAAGCTGCCCGGCTGCAACGAGCCCGCGATCCCCTTCCTGATGTATCCCCAGGCCGAAGACAAATCGGGCCTTGTCGACCCGCTCGACGCGGACGCTTTCAAGTACGGGATAACCGCGCACGAGCTTGCCAGCTGAGCCGCGGGCATTTCGCTCTGGCGCGATCCGCTTTATATCGTGCGATATGGCGGCGTCGTCCATCACGGAGCCGGCCGCAGCGGCCCCGAGTCTCGCCATTCGCTACTACATGGCGATGGCCGTTCCATTCGCGATCGACGTCGCCACCTCCGCCATCTATTCGGTGATCAACGGCCAGCCGCTCGTCCTTCTGCCCATGGCGGCAGTCTCGGCTGCCTTCCTCGTGGTCGGCGTCGGTGTCGGCGCGTTCCTGCTCTTCCGGCCCGTCCAGCGCTTCATGGCCGGCGATCTCGCCTTCCCGGCGATCGAGCATCGCCTCGCGACCCTGCCCTGGTCGTCGGCCGTGCTGGTTGCCTGTCTCTACGCTCCGATGATGGCGTTGCGTCTCCTTTCGCCCCGCATGGGAATCACGTTCGGGGCGACCATCGAGATCGCCACCTGGATCGATACGGTCGCCACCTTCCTCGTCATCACGGCCTTCAACGTCGTGCTGACCTATTTCATCGTCAGCGCCTATCTCGATCGATTGTGCGGCTACTTCTTCCTGAGTCGCGGTGTCAACCTCGCCACGTTTCCCGGCATCTTCGGGCGCAAGATCGGTCTGGCGATCCTGTTCGTCTCGTTCGCCGCCATGACTCTCCTGGCCGGCGACATTGCCAGCTACAGCGGCGACCGCCTCATCCGCGAGGCGACCATGGACGTCGTCGGGTCGGTGGCCGGTATCGCCATCATCTACTACTGGATCGCACAGGCGCTGACGGCGCCGATCGCGCGACTGGACTATGGCATGCGCCATGTGGCGGCCGGCGACCTCGCCGTCCGTCTTCCGGTCACCTCCGACGACGAAGTCGGTCGCGCCACCAGCGGCTTCAACCAGATGGTGGAAGGTCTGGCCGAACGGCAGTATCTGCGCGACACGTTCGGCAAATATGTGAGCGAAAGCGTGGCCGCAGCCATTCTGGCCGATCAGGCGAGCGGCGGCCGCGTCGCCGACACCCTTGCAGAGGCGACGCTGATGTTCACCGATATCGAGGGCTTCACCGCCCTGTCGGAGCGGCTGGCACCGCCTGAAGTGGCGCGAATCCTGAACATCTACTACGCGACGGTGGTTCCCGTGATCCACCGCTATCGCGGCGTCGTGAACAACTGCATCGGCGACGGCCTTTTCGCGAGCTTCAACCTGCCGCTGCCGCAAACCGACCACGCCGCGGCGGCGATGCGGGCGGCCCTCGACATCCAGCGGGCCCTCGCCGGCGCGGCCTTCCCGGCGGGCATCGACGTGCGCACACGGATCGGCATCAACACCGGACCGGTGGTCGGCGTGACGATCGGCACCGCCGATTGGCTGAGCTACACACTGCTCGGCGACGCCGTGAACATCGCGTCGCGCGTCGAGCAGCTCAACAAGCAGCTCGCCAGCTCGATCCTCGCAACCGAAAGCACGGTCCGCGCGGCCGGCGACGGCTTCCGCTGCACCTGCCTCGGTCCGACCGACGTCCGCGGGCATCGCGGCGATGTCGTCGTCTACCGCGTCGATCCGCCCGCATGAGCGCCACCCCGGCCGAGATCGCGGCACTCCGCCGACGCTATCTCTGGATGGCGACATCGATCTTCTTCCTCGACCTTGGCATTGCGCTGATCTTCAGGCTGGTCAACGGAGGCTGGAGCGACTTCTGGATCTCGGAAGGTCCCGGAGTCGTATTGTTGCTCGGCATCAACTGGCTGCTGGCACGCCGCCTGTTCGAGCCGATCAACCGCTTTCTCCAAGGCGCGGCTACGTTCAACGATACGGAGCGGCGGCTGACGCAGCTGCCTCTGCTCACCGCTCGATGGGCGGCGTTGTTTGCTTTCATTCTCTACGCGTTCAGAAATTCTATCAGCTGGTGGCTGCCGTCGCCCACCCCTGGCCTTCAGGGTCAGACGATCGCGGACTACATAACAGTCTGCCTTGTCCTGCCGGTCTTCTACTTCACCTACACCTATTTCGTTGTCAGCGACTATCTTGCCCGCCTCTGCAGCTTCATCTTCGAGCGCTATGGTCGGAATCTTGGGCTGTTCTTCGGCAGCTATACATTGAAGCTGATGGTGGCGCTGCTGGTCATCTCGGTTGCGCCCTTGTCGGCCATCGTCGTTGATCTCTTCTCCTACGATGGCGAGCGCCTGCAGGCCGAAATACTGGTCGATGTAGCGTCGGCCGTGATGGGCGTAGCGATCACCGCCTACTACATCAGCCGCTCGCTGCTCCAGCCGATCACCATCCTGTCGAGCGCCATGTCGAAGGTGGCCGGTGGCAACCTCGAAATCCGCGTGCCGGTGACCTCAAACGACGAGGTTGGCGAGCTGACCGGCCGCTTCAACGACATGGTGGGCGGCCTGCGCGAGCGCGAGCAGATCCGCGAAACCTTCGGCCGCTATGTCGACGAGAACGTCGCGGCGGCAATCCTGCGCCGCCAGGGCGACGGGCAGCGGTCCGGCGAAATCGCCGAGGCGACCATCCTTTTCACCGACATCGCAAGCTTCACGACCATTGCCGAGTACCTGGCACCTCACGAGCTGGTGACGGCACTGAACGACTATCTCGATACCGTGCTGGCGCCAATTCGCCATCACGGCGGAGTGGTGAACACCTTCATCGGCGATGGGCTGTTTGCTTCCTTCAACATGCCGCTCGCCTGCGACGATCATCCGGCGGCCGCCGTGCGCGCGGCGATCGACATCCAGCGTGCGGTGGGAAGCCGCACTTTTGGCGATCAGGGTGTCGCTCTGGCCACACGCATCGGCATCAGCACCGGGCCGGTGATCGGCGGCGATGTCGGCACGGGCAATCGCATGAGTTTCACCTTGCTGGGCGATACGGTGAACCTCGCTGCCCGGCTGGAAGAGTTGAACAAGGAGTACGGCACGCGCATTCTCGCTTCCGAAAGCACCCGCGCCGCCTGCGGCAGGAGTTTTGCCTTTCAACCGCTTGGCAAGGTTTCGGTGCGTGGCCGCAGCGAAGCCGTCGCCGTTTTCAGTATCGATCCGCTTCTCCAGGAAGGTCCGTGATGAATGCCTTGGGGTTGTCTCCAGACCAATTGAAGCTGCAGGCGCGCGCCCGCGAGTTGGCTGCCGGCCCGATCGCCACGCGCGCCGCGGAGATCGACCGGACCGAACAATACCCCTGGGACAACGTCGATCTCCTGAAGGCCGCCGGGCTGATCGGGATGACGATCCCCGCGCAATATGGCGGTCAGGGCAAAGGTTGGCTCGATGCCGTACTCGCGATCGAAGCCCTGTCCGCGACCTGTGCCGTTACCGGCCGCATCGCCGTCGAGACCAACATGGGCGCGATCAGCGCGGTCATGGCCTACGGCTCCGAGGAACAGAAGAAGATGGCGGCCGACATGGTACTCGCGGGCGACAAGCCCGCGATCTGCATCACCGAACCGGACGCCGGCTCCGATGCCGGCGGCATGACCACCCGCGCCGACAGGAAGGGCAATCGTTATCTGCTGAACGGCCGCAAACACTGGATCACCGGGGGCGGCGTCTCGCGCCTGCACCTGATCTTCGCCAAGGTCTACGACGAGCAGGGCGCGTTCGAAGGCATCGGCGGCTTTCTCGCCATCCGGGACGAAACCAAGGGCCTCAAGATCACCCGGCGCGAGCCGACCATGGGCCTGCGCGGCATTCCCGAGGCTGTGATCGACTTCGAGGACATGGATGTGCCGCCCTCCTCGGTCGTCATCCCGCCGCGCGGACTCAAGAAGGGTTTCGCCGACCTGATGAATGCCTACAACAGCCAGCGCGTGGGCGCGGCGACAGTTGCGCTCGGCATCGCCGAGGGTGCCTACCAGCTCGCCCTCGACTGGTCGGAGCAACGTCGGCAGTTCGGCCGGCCGATCAACGAGTTCCAGGGCCTGCAATGGAAGCTCGCCGACATGTCGATCAAGCTCGCGGCGGCCCGGGCGCTGATCTACGGCGCCGCCCGCTCGGGCGAAGGCGGCTTTCCCGACATGCTGCTGGCGGCGCAGGCCAAGGTCTTCACGTCGGAGAATGCCATCCAGGTGGTCAACGACGCCCTGCAGTTCTTCGGCGCACGCGGCTATTCGCGTGAGTTGCCGCTCGAACGCATGGCCCGCGACGTGCGCATGTTCACCATCGGCGGCGGCACCGCGGAGGTGCTGCGCAACGTTGTCGCCGGCGCGCTGCTCAAGAAGAAGCTGCCGCAGACCCGGGACGGCTGGACAGGATGAGCTTCCGCACGTCGTGCAAGCTCGGCACGACGAGGCACAATCTTTGGATCTCGTCAGTCGGCTCGATCAAGTCGGGCACCATCACCGTCATCATGCCTGCGGCCGAGGCGGCGCGAATGCCGTTGTGGGAATCCTCCAGCGCCAGGCACCACTGCGGATCGACAGCCAATTGCTCGGCGGCTTTGAGGAAAGAGTCGGGAGCGGGTTTGCTGGCGATGTAGTCACCGCGGGCGACAATGATATGGAAGCGCTGCGCCAGACCGTGCACTGCCAAATGGCTGCGCACGGTGGCGTGTGACGACGATGTCGCGATGGCGCGCGGCAGACCGAGTTCGTCAAGCAGGCCGAGAAGCTCGACGGCCCCCGCCTTCAGCTCCAGCCCGGCTTCCGCCAGTCGCCTGAATTGCCGCCCCCAGGCGATTCGCAGCTCGTCGAACGGATATGAGTCGCCATAGTGAGCGAGAAGAATTTGCCGCGCTTCGGTTGTGCCAATGAGCAGGCGGAATACTTCGATGTCCAGTCGGCAGCCGACCTCCTTGGCCGCCGTCAAGGCGGCGCGCGCGTGGAGCGTCTCGGTGTCGAACAACAGGCCATCCATGTCGAACACGACGGCCTGGATGGGGTGCGGAAGGATCATCCGGCTCGCCTCGTCGACCCGAGCAGCGTCTCGAGACTGATCGAGCGCAGCGTCGCCTCGGCGATCTCGTCGATTTCGATCAGGATGCGCTGCAAGGCACCCCCGATGTCGGTGTCCTCGCCCGGCTCCTTCGCACGCTGCCCCGGCGCCGGCTCGAACAGGGCCACGATATCCATCAGGGTCGTGCGGCGACGATTGCCGGTGAAACGATAGCCGCCCGCGGCACCGCGGCCACCGCGAACCAAGCCGGCATTGGCCAAGATGCGCAGCACCTTCGCGAGGTGGTGTCCCGACACGTCGAAACGCTCGGCGAGATCGGTCACCGAGAGCGTGCGGTCAGGATCGCGCGCCAGCTCGAGCACGGCGTAGAGACCGAGCCGCGTTCCCGTCTGCAATTTCACGCACCTCTCCTCACGAGAGGTCCTTGTCGAGCTGCAGCGACGGCCCGGCCACCATGCCCTGCGCGCGGAAGAAGGAAAGGATCAGATGGTCCTTGCGATCGACAAGCGTGCGCACGCGCGCCACGCCCTTGGCCCTGAAACGCGCGACCAGCGCCTCGAAGAGCTGCGTGCCGACCCCTCGCAGGCGCAGCCTGGGTTCGATCTGGATGGCGAACACCCAGCCGGCGGCCGGCTGGCCGAATTCCCAGGCACGGATCTCCCCCGCGATGAAGCCCGCCAAGGCGCCCTTGTCGGTTTCGGCCACCAGGAACTGGCGGTCCGGTCCCAGCATTTCTTGCCAGTATTGCGGCTTGCTCGTGCCCGTCAGCCGCGAGTCCAAGGCGGAAATCGCCGACAGATCAGAGATTTGGGCGGGGCGGATGGCAATCATTGGAAGAAGAGTAAGATGCGCTTGCGGTCGCGAAAGTAAATAGGTATTTCCGTACTGAATTGCAGAATACAGGAAACGCCCATGGCCGATGCCGCGCCCATCGACTTCCGCACCTCGCCTGATCGCTATCGACACTGGAAGCTCGCCCTGGAGGACGGGATCGCCTATCTCACAATGGACGTGAACGAGGATGCGGGCCTTCGCCCAGGCTACAAGCTCAAGCTCAATTCCTACGATCTCGGTGTCGATATCGAGCTCGCGGACGCCGTCCAGCGCCTGCGCTTCGAGCATCCCGAGGTCGGCGCCGTGGTGATCCGCAGCCAGCGCGACCGCATCTTCTGCTCGGGGGCCAACATCAACATGCTGGGTCTCAGCACGCACGATCACAAGGTGAACTTCTGCAAGTTCACCAACGAGACACGGCTTGCGATCGAAGATGCGACAGAGAATTCCGGCCAGAGGTATATCTGCGCCATCAACGGCATCGCGGCCGGCGGTGGCTATGAGCTGGCCCTCGCCTGCGACCAGATCCTGCTGACCGACGATGGCTCGAGCGCGGTCTCGCTGCCCGAGCTGCCGTTGCTCGCGGTGCTACCCGGCACCGGCGGCCTGACGCGGCTCGTTGACAAGCGGCTGGTGCGCCGTGATCGCGCGGACTTCTTCTGCACCACCGCCGAAGGTGTGCGCGGCAAGCGTGCGCGCGATTGGCGGCTGGTCGACAGGCTGATCCCGCCCAGCAGGCTCGCCGACGAGACGGAGAAGATTGCCCGGGAGATCGCAGCGAAATCGAGCCGGCCGAGGGATGCCAAGGGTATCGCCCTGCCGATCGTCGAGCGCGCCATCGAGGGCGACACCATCCGCTATCCCCATCTCATGGTCGAGATCGATCGCGACCAGCGCGCCGCGCATTTCCGCATCAACGGTCCGACGAAGTCACCACCCGTCGACGCTGCAGCTGTTCAGGCCGAAGGCGCCGCTTTCTGGCCGCTGGCGCTCGCGCGCTCACTCGATGACGCGATGATGCACCTCAGGCTGAACGAAACCGAGATCGGCACCTGGGTTCTACACAGCCAAGGCGATCCTGCGCAGGTCGAAGCCTATGACGTGCTCCTCGCAAAGGAGGCCTCGAACTGGCTGGTGCGTGAGATCGTGCTCTACTGGAAGCGGACATTGAAGCGGCTCGATGTCAGCTCGCGCAGCCTTATTGCCCTGGTCGAGCCCGGCTCCTGTTTCGCCGGCTCCCTGTTCGAGATCGTGCTGGCGGCTGACCGTTCCTACATGCTGCATGGCCAATTCGAGGCGTCGAACCTGCCGGAGGCCGAAGTGAGATTGACGCCGATGAACTTCGGTCCCTACCCGATGGGCAACGGCCTGACGCGTCTTGCCACGCGCTTCCTGGCCGAACCGCGGCATGTCGACAAGCTGAAGGACGAAATCGGCGAAGCAATCGATGCCGAAACCGCCGACGAACTCGGCCTCGTCACCTTCACGCCCGACGACATCGACTGGGAGGACGAGGTGCGACTTGCCATCGAGGAGCGCGCGGGGTTCTCGCCCGACGGGCTGGTCGGCATGGAAGCGAACCTGCGCTTTGCCGGGCCGGAGACCATGGAGACCAAGATCTTCGCGCGCCTCTCGGCCTGGCAGAACTGGATTTTCCAGCGGCCCAATGCGACTGGCCCGGAGGGCGCGCTGAAGCTTTACGGCACGGGCAAACAGAGCAAATACGACCGACGACGCGCCTAATTGGCGGGCTTGAGGAGGCAATCATGGCCATCGACTACAGCCAGCTCATTCCCAACAATGTCGACCTCGCGAGCGACCGGCGGCTGCAGCGCGCGCTGGAGAACTGGCAACCGCGCTTCCGCGACTGGTGGAAGGAGATGGGACCGGACGGCACGTCGAACTTCGACGTCTATCTCCGCACCGCCATTTCCGCCGAGGCCAACGGCTGGGCCAATTTCGGCTATGTGAAGATGCCGGACTATCGCTGGGGCATCTTTCTTGCCGGCCGGGATCCCAACCGTACGATCGCCTACGGCGACAACAAGGGCAGGCCCGCCTGGCAGGAGGTACCGGGCGAGTTGCGCTCGACATTGCGCCGCCTGATCGTGACGCAAGGCGACACCGAGCCTGCCTCGGTCGAGCAGCAGCGGCTCCTGGGAAAGACCGCGCCCTCTCTCTACGACCTGCGCAATGTCTTCCAGATCAATTGTGAGGAAGGCCGGCACCTTTGGGCCATGGTCTATCTGCTGCACGCCTATTTCGGCCGCGACGGCCGCGAGGAAGCCGAGATGCTGCTGGAACGCCATTCGGGCGACCCCGACAAGCCGCGCATCCTGGGCGCCTTCAACGAGAGGACGCCGGACTGGCTCTCCTTCTTCATGTTCACCTACTTCACCGACCGCGACGGAAAGTACCAGCTCGCTTCGCTCGCCGAATCGGGCTTCGATCCGCTGTCGCGCTCCTGCCGGTTCATGCTGATCGAAGAAGCGCACCACATGTTCGTGGGCGAATCGGGCATCCAGCGCATCGTCCAGCGCACCTGCGATCTTATGAAGGAGCGCAAGACCGATGACGTGCGGTCGCTCGGCGCCATCGACCTGCCGACCATTCAGAAATACCTCAACTTCCACTGCTCGGTATCGCTGGACCTGTTCGGCCAGGAGGCCTCCACCAATGCCGCGAACTACTACACGATGGGCGTGAAGGGCCGGTACCTCGAGACGCGCATCGACGACGATCACGTGCTCACCGAGGCCACCTACGACATCGACACCGCCGAAGATGGCCGCATCGTGCGCAAGACCGTGCCAGCGCTGCAGGCACTGAACGAGCGACTGCGTCAGGACTACCTCGAGGATTGCGCCAAAGGCCTGCTGCGCTGGAACAAGGTGATCGAGCAGGCAGGTATCGATTTCGAGCTCAGGCTGCCGCATCGCGCCTTCCACCGTCGCATCGGCGCCTTCTCCGAGTTCTTCGTCTCACCCGGAGGCAAGGTGATGAGCGAGGCCGAGTGGAAGGCCAGCGAGGCCAAATGGTTGCCGACCGATGAGGACCGCGCCTTCGTCACTTCGCTGATGGGACCAGCGGTCATCGAACCCGGCAAGTTCGCCAACTGGATCGCGCCGCCCCAGCGCGGCATCAATAACCAGCCGGCCAATTTCGAGTACGTGCGCTTCAACTGACGTCCTATAATTAACTGGGAGGAAGACGTCGGGATGGTGCAAGGCATCGATTTCAGCCCGGACCACAAGGTCCGGCTGCCGACTCGTTTCAATGTCGCGGTGCCTTTTATCGATAGGCACCTGGGCGAAGGCCGGGGCGCGAAGGCGGCGATCCGCACCGCGCATGAGACCGTAACCTACGCCGAGCTGGCCGAGCGCGTGAATCGCAGCGGCAATGCGCTGCTGGCGATGGGATTGAGGCCACGTGATCGGCTGTTGATGGTCGTGAAGGACTGCCCGGCCTTCTTCTATCTCTTCTGGGGCGCCATCAAGGCCGGCATCGTGCCAGTGCCTCTCAACACGCTCCTGCGCACGCCGGACTATTCATACATCATTGACGACTCCGGTTGCGGCCTCGTCGTCCATTCGTCGGAATTCGCAAACGAGGTCGCGCCGGCGCTTGCGCAGCTCGAGGACAAAGCACCGCGTGCCCTGACGGTCGACGCCTTCCTGGCGGAGATGGCAAGAGCTGCGCCGGCGGCCGAGCCGCACCTTGCCGACCCGGCCGACGACTGCTTCTGGCTTTATTCCTCCGGCTCGACCGGCCGGCCCAAAGGCGCCGTGCACGCTCAGCGGGACATGGTGGTAACCAGCGAACTCTACGGCGTGCGCGTGCTGGGCGTGACGGAAGACGACATCTGCTACTCCGCGGCGAAGCTCTTCTTCGCCTATGGGCTTGGCAACGCCATGACCTTCCCGCTCTGGGTCGGCGCCACGGCGGTGCTCGACGAGCGACGGCCGACGCCGGACGCGACCTTCGAGACCATCGAAGCCTTCGAGTCCACGATCTTCTACGGCGTGCCGACGCTATACGCCGCTCAGCTCGCGGCTCTGGACGCCAGGCCGCGCCGCTTCCCGAGTCTGCGGGCCTGCGTCTCGGCCGGTGAGGCCTTGCCCGCCGAGATGTTCCGCCGCTGGAAGGAAAAAACCGGCACCGTGATCCTCGACGGGATCGGCTCGACCGAGGCGCTGCATATCTTCATCGGCAACCGACTCGACGATTTTCGTCCCGGCACCAGCGGCAGGCCGGTGCCGGGCTACGCGGCGCGCATTCTCGACGAAGCCGGCAAGCCGGTCGCCAAGGGCGAGCGTGGTCGGCTGTGGATCCGTGCCGAGTCGACGGCGAAATACTACTGGAACAAGCCCGACAAGACGGCCGAGACCATGGTCGAGGGCTGGCTCGATACCGGCGACACCTACCGCCAGGACGAGGACGGCTACTTCATCTACGAGGGCCGCAGCGACGACATGCTGAAAGTGGGCGGCATCTGGTGCTCACCGGTCGAGATCGAGAATTGCCTGATCGGCCATCCCGCGGTCCTCGAGGCGGCTGTCATCGGCCATGCCGACGCCGATTCCCTGATCAAGCCGAAGGCGGTCGTGGTGCTGAAGCAGGCCGCAGATGCACGTGCGGCACTGACAGACGAGTTGATGGCGCTCTGCAAGAAGACGCTCGCCCCCTACAAATATCCGCGTTGGATCGAATACGTGCCCGAGCTGCCCAAGACCGCCACCGGCAAGATCCAACGCTATAAGTTGAGAGCGTAGCGGTCTTCGTCCCATGCTCGGGATGACACTGATCACGTTTTCGGCTTCTATAACGATCAAACGAAACAGGGAGTGGGGTATGAAAAGCACGTTGGTGGGGGCTGCGGCGGTCGCGGCGATCCTGGCATTCGGGTTGCCGCCGGCGCTCGCGCAACAGGGCGTGAAGATCGGGTTCGTCAGCACGTTCTCCGGCCCGCAGGCGGCGATCGGCGAGGATATGCGCCGCTCGGTCGATCTCGCCGTCGAGCATCTCGGCGGCAAGATGGCGGGCAAGCCGATCCAGATCGTCTACGAGGACGACCAGTTCAAGCCCGACGTCGGCAAGCAGAAGTCCGAGAAGCTCGTCCAGCAGGACAAGGTCGACTTCGTTTCCGGCTACATCTGGTCCAACGTGCTGCTTGCCTCGCTCAAGACCGTGGTCGACGAGGGCGACACCATCCTGATCGGCGCCAATGCCGGCCCGTCGCAGATCGCGGGCGAGCTCTGCAACAAGAATTTCTTCTCGACCTCGTGGCAGAACGACCAGACGCCGATGGCGATGGGCGAATACCTGAACACGAAGGGCGTGAAGAACCTCTACCTGATGGGCCCCAACTATGCTGCCGGCAAGGACATGCTGGCGGGCGTGAAGCGCACCTACAAGGGCAAGATCGAGGGCGAGGACTACACCAAGTGGCCCGACCAGCTCGACTTCTCGGCCGAGCTCGCCAAGATCGCCCAGGTGAAGCCCGAGGGCATCTTCATCTTCTATCCCGGCGCGCACGGCGTTCAGTTCCTGAAGCAATACGTGCAGGCCGGTCTCAGCAAGACCATCCCGCTCTATCAGGTGTTCTCGATCGACGCCATCACCCTGCCGCAGCAGGGCGAGCTGGCCCTCGGCACACTGGGCGCCCAGGAATGGGTCAACGACCTGCCCAACGAGCAGAACAAGCGATACGTCGCGGACTTCAAGAAAAAGTACGGCGTCTACCCCTCCTACTATGGCGCCCAGAGCTACGATGCGATCATGCTGATCGCCTCGGCGGTCGAGGCGCTCAAGGGCGACGTGAAGGACAAGGCGAAGGTCCGGGCGGAAATCGCGAAGGCCAACTTCAAGTCGCTGCGTGGCGGCTTCAAGTTCAACACCAACCATTTCCCGATCCAGAACTTCTACATCCAGGAGACGGTGAAGGACGCGGACGGCAAGATGACCGTGAAGACCATCGCCACCGCAGTCACCGATGGCAAGGATCCGTACTATCAGAAGTGCGCGATGAAGTGAGGTTTCGGCCGCGACCGGCGACGGGAGCGCGCCATCGCGCTCCCGTTTCGTTTGGGGCGGCTGCGGTCGTCGACGAATGACATGACGGCTACGGGCTGAAATGGACTATCTGCTGATCCAGGTGCTGAACGGTGTCCAGCTCGGCCTGCTGATGTTCCTGCTCGCCGCAGGTCTCACGCTTACCTTCGGCATAATGGATCTCGTCAACCTCGCGCACGGCTCGCTCTACATGATGGGCGCCTATTTCGCCTGGACGCTGATCGGCTGGACGGATTCCTTCGTATTGGGCACGCTTCTCGCCCTGCCGGCCTGCTTCCTGCTTGGCGTGATCGTCGAGGTCACGGTGGCGCGGCGACTCTATGCCCGCGATCATCTCGAGCAGGTGCTTGCCACTTTTGGCCTGATCCTGTTCTTCAACGAGCTGGTGCGCGCGGTCTGGGGGCCGGACGGCAAGAGCATCGCCGTGCCGGCCTTCCTCAACCGCACCGTCAACATCCTGCCCGGCGTCCCCTATCCCGCCTATCGCTTCGCGCTGATCGCGGTGGGTCTCGTCGTCGCGGTCGTGCTCGCGTGGCTGGTGGCACGCACGCGGCTTGGCATGCTGATCCGGGCCGGCGCCTCGAACCGCCGCATGATCGCTGCGCTCGGCGTCAATATCGAACTGCTGTTCAGCCTGGTGTTCGGTCTCGGGGCGGTGTTCGCCGGTCTCGCGGGCCTGATGGCCGCACCCATCGCATCGGTGAAGATCGGCATGGGTGACGACATCCTGATCGTGGCGTTCGTGATCATCGTGATCGGCGGCATCGGGTCGATCAAGGGCGCCTTCGTTGCCGCCATGGTCGTGGGCCAGATAGACATCGTCGGCCGCGCCTTCCTGCCCGACTTCCTGAAGACCTTCATGGGCGCTGCCAGCGCCTCCGCCGCGGCGCCCGCGATTTCGCAGGTGCTGATCTACCTCGTCATGGCCGCCGTCCTGGTATGGCGGCCGACCGGCCTGTTCGGGCAACGGAGCTGAGGCGTGCAGCAGCCTGCTCGTCTCATGCCCGCTCCCTGGCGCACGCCGCGCGGTATCATTACCGTGCTCCTGCTGCTCCTGCTCGCCGTCCTGCCGCTGCTGACACAGGCCTTCGACCAGCGGTACCTGCTCTCGGTCGGCACCCGCATCGTCATCTGGTCGATTGCAGCAGTGAGCCTCAACATGATCCTTGGCTACGGCGGCCTGGTGAGCTTTGGCCACGCGGCCTTTCTCGGCATCGGCGGTTACGCCGTCGGCATCCTCTCGGCCGAAGGCTACGAGAGCGGCTGGATGCAATGGCCGGTCGCCATCGTCGTCGCCGTCGCATGGGCGACCCTGATCGGTGCGCTGTCGCTCCGCACACGCGGCGTCTATTTCATAATGATCACGCTCGCCTTCGCGCAGCTCGTCTATTATCTGAGTTCGGGCCTTGCCGCCTATGGCGGCGACGACGGTCTCAACATCAGCCGCAGCCGTTTTCCCGGCCTGATCGAGTTGCGCGACAAGGCCGCGTTCTACTGGCTCTGCTTTGCGCTGCTCTGCGCCACGCTGTGGTTCTGCAGCCGCCTTGTCCACTCGCGCTTCGGCCATGTGCTGCGCGGCGCGAGATCGAACGAGCTGCGCATGATGGCGCTCGGCTTCCCGGTCTTCCGCTATCGCCTCGCCGCCTTCGCGATCGCCGGCGGTTTCGCGGCACTTGCCGGCATTCTCCTCGCCAACGATGGCGCCTACATCTCGCCCGCCATGATGTCGTGGGTGAAATCGGGCGACCTCATCGTGATCGTCGTGCTGGGCGGCATCGGCGCCCTGTTCGGCCCGCTGTACGGCACCATCGCCTTCTTTGCCGTCGAGGAATTTCTGCCGCCACTGCTCGATCTGTTGCACCGCGGGTGGGGCGAATACTGGCAGATCGTCTTCGGCCCGCTCCTGGTGATCATCGCCCTCTATGCGCGCGGCGGGATCGATTCCCTGCTGGGCCGGCGTCATGCCTGAGCCGCTTCTTCAGGCGCAGGCGCTGGTCAAGCGCTTCGGCGGCCTGATCGCCACCGACAATGTCGCGCTCGACGTGATGCCGCGCGAGATCCATGCCCTGATCGGCCCCAATGGCGCCGGCAAGACGACGCTGGTTGGCCAGCTCACCGGCAATCTGCGGCCGGATTTCGGCACCATCCGCTTCGCCGGCCGCGACGTCACGCGGCTGCCGATAGACGCGCGCGTGCGCCTCGGCCTCGCGCGATCGTTCCAGATCACCTCCGTGTTGCGCGACTTCACCGCACTCGACAATGTGGCGCTCGCGGTCCAGGCGCACGACGGTCACTCCTTCCGCTTTCTCGCCGATGTCCGCCGCGATCGTGGTTTGCGGGACCGCGCCCAAGAGGGCCTCGAAGCGGTCGGCCTCGGTCGCCGTGGCGAGACGCTGGCCTCGGCCCTGAGCCATGGCGAGCAGCGTCAACTCGAGATCGCCATGGCCCTTGCGGGCGAGCCGAAACTGCTGCTGCTCGATGAGCCGATGGCCGGCATGGGCGTCGAGGAGTCGCAGCGCATGGTGGAGCTGCTGCGCGGCCTCAAGCAGCGTTGCGGCATGCTGCTGATCGAACACGACATGGACGCAGTCTTTGCCCTCGCCGACCGCATCACCGTGCTGGTCTATGGCCGTGCCATCGCCTCGGGGTCGCCCGACGAGATTCGCAACAACGCCGCCGTGCGCCAGGCCTATCTCGGCGGGGAGGCGCCGTGATGCTGCGGGTGCATGAGCTCACGGGCTTCTATGGCGCAAGCCAGGCGTTGTTCGGCATGGAGCTCTCGGTCGATGCTGGCGAGGTTGTGACCCTGATGGGGCGCAACGGCATGGGCAAGACGACGACCGTGCATGCGATCATGGGATTGTTGCCGGGGCGCCGTGGCATCGTAGAATTCGACGGCCATCGCCTCGATCGGCTGCCGTCCTTCCGTATTGCCCGTCTCGGTCTCGGCCTGGTGCCGGAAGGCCGGCAGATCTTCCCCAACCTGTCGGTGCGCGAGAACCTGATCGCTGCGTCGGCCAACCGAAGCAGGCAACGCGATCCGTGGACGATCGAGCGCGTGTTCAGCCTCTTCCCGCGGCTCGCCGAGCGGATGAGGAATCGCGGCAACCAGCTGTCCGGCGGCGAGCAACAGATGCTGGCGATAGGCCGCGCCTTGATGACCAACCCGCGGCTGTTGATTCTCGACGAGGCCACCGAGGGTCTGGCCCCGCTCATCCGCGAGGAAATCTGGTCGTGCCTGCGGCGGCTCAAGGCCGAGGGCCAGGCGATCCTGGTGATCGACAAGAACGTCGCCGCCCTGATCGGCCTCGCCGATCGCCATCATATCGTCGAAAAGGGCCGCGTCGTCTGGTCCGGCAGCTCGCAGGCTCTCGCCCTCGACAGCGCCTCGCAGCACAGGTATCTCGGCGTTTGATCAAGCGGAGCTTGCGATGCGTCTTGGTTTTTTCGTCTGCCTGCTGGCTATCCTCGCCGGTCCCGCCTTTGCCCAGAGGGTCGATGTCTACAACTGGTCGGACTATATCGCCGAAGACCAGCTCGAGATCTTCAGCAAGGAAACCGGCATCAAGGTCAACTACACGACCTACGACTCCAACGAGATCCTCGATGCCAAGCTCCGGACGGGTCATTCGGGGTATGACGTCGTGGTGCCGACGGCCTCGCCCTTCTTCGTGCGTCAGCTCGCCGCCAACCTCTTCCTGCCGCTCGACAAGTCGAGGCTCAGGAACTGGGGCAATCTCGATTCCGGAATCATGGAGCGGCTCGCCAGGTACGATCCCGGCAACGCTCACGCGATCCCGTGGATGTGGGGCACGGTCGGCATCGGCTACAATGTTGCGGCGATCAAGAAGCGCATGGCCAACGCCCCCGTCGACTCGCTCGCCATGATCTTAGATCCTGCGATCGTATCGCGCTTCGTCGACTGTGGCGTGATGGTGCTCGACAGCGCGACAGACGTGCTTCCCGCAGCGTTGAAATACCTGGGCCTGGATCCCGACTCCAAGGAGACAGCGGACCTGAAGAAGGCAGCCGAGGTGATCAAGGCGGTCCGCCCATACATCCGCAAGTTCCATTCCTCCGAGTACATCAATGCCCTGGCCGGCGGCGATATCTGCCTCGCGTTCGGCTATTCCGGCGACATCCTGCAGGCGCGCGACCGTGCCGCGAAAGCGGCGGAGAAGCGCGACATCGCCTACTCCATTCCCAAGGAGGGTGCCATGCTCTGGATCGATGTCGCGGCGATACCGAAAGATGCGCCGCATCCCGACGAGGCCTATCGGTTCCTCGATTTCATGCTCGACCCCAGGGTCGCCGCGGCGTCGAGCGCAATTACCGGCTATGCGAATGGCAATTCCGCCGCTACGCCGCTTCTCGCCAGCTCCATCTCGCAGGATCCCGCCGTCTATCCCCCGCCGGAAGTGCGGGCCAGGCTCTATTCCATCACCGCCGCGAACGCCGAGGAGGTGCGCGCACGCACCCGGCTTTGGACCGCGATCAAGACCGGACGATGAATTGCCCCCGGTAGATCGACCGCTCGTCAGGATCGAGGGGCTTGCCAAGCGCTTCGGCGAAGTCGAAGCCGTGGCTGGCGTCGATCTGGAGGTCGGCCGCGGCGAGTTGTTCGCGCTGCTCGGCGGCTCGGGCTGCGGCAAGACCACGCTTCTGCGCCTGCTGGCGGGCTTCGAGACACCGGATGCTGGACGCGTCGTGATCGACGGACAGGACATGACAGGCGTGCCGCCGCATCTGCGGCCGGTCAACATGATGTTCCAGTCCTACGCCCTCTTTCCGCACATGGACGTCGCGGCGAATATCGCCTACGGCTTGCGGCGCGAGGGAACGGCGAAACGCGAGATCGAAGCGCGCATCGACGAAGCGCTGTCGCTGGTCAAGCTCGAAGGACTTGGCGCGCGCAGGCCTGCACAGCTTTCCGGCGGCCAGCGTCAGCGTGTGGCGCTGGCGCGCGCTCTGGTCAAGCGGCCGAAGCTCCTGCTGCTCGATGAGCCGTTGGCCGCGCTCGACCGCAAGCTGCGCGAGGGCACCCGTTTCGAGCTCGTCCGTCTGCAGGAGCAGCTCGGCCTCACGTTCATCGTGGTCACGCACGACCAGGAGGAGGCGATGTCGATGGCGGGCCGCCTCGCGGTCATGAACGGCGGCCGCATCGTGCAGGTCGGGAGGCCCCACCAGATTTACGAACATCCGGCCTCGCGCTTCGTCGCCGATTTCATCGGCATCGCCAATATCCTCGATCTCGGCGATGGCCGCTGGCTCGCCCTGCGGCCCGAGAAGATCGCGCTCTCGATCGACCGGCCCGCCACGGCACAGGCCATTTCCGGCGACGTCGTCGACATCGCCTACGAGGGCGACCGCTCCCTTTACCGCGTCGCCGTCAAGGGCAGCATGGTAATGCTGGTCTCGCGCGCGAACACGATCCGCACCCGCGAGGACGCTTTCCACCGTGGCCAGCACGTCTGGCTGGGTTGGGCCAACGACGCCGGGCAGGTCCTTCATGAGTAGCCGAAAGCAGTTGGTGGCGTCCTGACCATGCGTGCCGTCATCGCCCTGCCGTTCCTCTGGCTCGCCGTCTTCTTCCTGCTGCCGTTTGTCCTGGTCTTGGCGATCGCGTTCGGCATCAACGCCCCCGACTCCGCGCCGCCGGTCGAGCTTGGCTGGAACCTGGGCAACTTCAAGCTGCTCTTCACCGATGACCTCTATGTCGCGGCCTGGCTGAGCTCGCTGCGCATCGCCGCCACTTCAATGCTCGCCGCGCTGCTCCTCGGCTATCCCATGGCCTATGCCATCGTGCGTGCCCGACCCGAGCGCCGGCCAATTCTCCTGATGCTGGTCGTGCTGCCGTTCTGGACGTCGTTCCTGATCCGCGTCTATGCCTGGATGGGATTGCTGGCCGAGAACGGCATCCTGAACCAGGTTCTGCGCTGGTCGGGTCTCGACGCACATCCCGGCACCATTCTCGGCACCGAGTGGGCGGTGCATCTCGGCATCGTTTACGGCTACCTGCCCTTCATGGTGCTGCCGCTCTACGCCACGCTGGAGAAGCTCGACTGGAGCCTGCTCGAAGCCGCGGCCGATCTCGGCGCCACGCCGATCGAGCGCTTTCTCACCGTCACGCTGCCATTGTCGCGGCCCGGCATCGTCGCCGGCTGCCTGATGGTCTTCATCCCGGCGGTGGGCGAGTTCGTGATTCCCGACCTCCTGGGTGGCACCGGGACGCTGATGATCGGCAAGGTGCTGTGGGACGAATTCTTCACCAATGCCGACTGGCCAATCGCCTCGGCCGTGGCCATCTGCCTGCTGGTGCTGCTGGTGGGCCCGATCGCGCTGTTCCAGCGCCAGCAGGCGAAGAGCCTGGAGCGCCCCTGATGGCCGGCCGCGCGCGCTTCGCCTTCACGGTACTTTGCTTTGCCTACGCCTTTCTCTACCTGCCGATCGCGCTGGTGATCGTCTACTCGTTCAACGCCTCGCGGCTGGTGACGGTGTGGGCCGGCTTTTCGCTGCACTGGTGGCAGGCTCTGCTCCACAACGAGGCCATGCTGTCGGCTGCCTGGCTGTCGCTGCGCATTGCGCTCGTGAGCGCCACGCTGTCGGCGCTGCTCGGGCTTGCCGCGGGCTACGTGCTCGCTCGGGTCGGGCGCTTTCCCGGCCGCACGCTGTTCGGCAGCCTCGTGATCGCGCCCATGGTCATGCCCGAGGTCGTGATGGGCATCTCGATGCTGCTTCTGTTCGTGGGTTCGCAGCAGGTCCTTGGCGGACCGGATCGCGGCTTTCTCACCATCGTGGTCGCCCACACGACCTTCTCGCTCTCCTTCGTCGCCATCGTCATTCAGGCCCGGCTGGCCGACTTCGATCGCTCGCTGGAAGAGGCGGCGATGGATCTCGGCGCCACGCCCTGGTCCACCTTCCGGACCATCACCCTGCCGCTGATCGCGCCCGCGATCGGCTCGGGCTGGCTGCTCGCCTTCACCCTTTCCCTCGACGATCTGATCATGACCCAGTTCGTGGCTGGCGCAGCGACGCAAACCCTGCCGATGCGGGTCTATTCGAGCGTACGCCTGGGCGTCGATCCGCAGATCAACGTGCTCGCCACGCTGATCGTCGCCGTGGCCGCGGCGGCGCTCGCCGTCTCTGCCCGGCTGACCCGCCGGAGATAGTCCTCGTTTCATCTTCTGCGACGTTGACAAGCAGTCGGCTTCGTGACTGGATAATTGTCTCGCATCCGACGCGGAGGTTTTGATGCTTCCACCGGGCCAGCGTGCCGCGATGATTGCTGGTGCAAGCATTCGGGCATCGGCATAGCGGAACTCACGAATGACGCGCCGGGAGCGGCCATCGCGGGTCGCATCAGTCAGGCCAGACCCCAACTTGGCCGTTCCCGTTGTGCGGTTCTCGCAGATACTCCTCGAAGGGCATCGGTCGGCTATCGTTGCCAGCTATAGACGTCGTGCCCATTTCTCCGACCAGACATGCAGCGGCAGGAACAGGTCGAGCAGTTCGCTGCCCAGGGCCGTGAGCCGATAGCCGCTTGCCTCGTCCAGTTCGATCAGCTTCGCGGCGCGCAACTCCGCCAGCCGTGAGTTGACGATCGTCGGACTGGCACCGGTCGCCGCCTGCAGCGCACGAAAGCGCCTGGGCTCCTCGCGCAGCTCCCAGATCAATCGCAGCACCCAGCGGCGGCCCAGGAGGTCGAGCAGCAGCATGATCGGCCGGCCGGTCTTCGAGCCGCGCACAGGACGTCCCGGCACAATCGGTTTCACCATCAATTTCACTCCGTTACTACATTTTATGTAGCGTACCGATCTCGGCTAGTGCTACCAGAACTGTAGCAAAACCGACGGAGTACCTCCATGTCCCGGATCGCCCCCGCTCAACCGCCTCACGCGCCCGCCATCGCCGAAGCCCTGGAGCGCATCATGCCGCCGGGCCTCGAGCCGCTGGTCCTGTTCCGCACCATGGCGCGCAACCCACGCATCTTCGCCAAGCTGTTTGCCGGCGGCCTGCTCGACAAGGGCGCGCTTGGCCTCCGCCAGCGCGAGCTGGTGATCGACCGCACGACAGCGCGCCTTGGCTGCGAATATGAATGGGGCGTCCACGTCGCTCTGTTCGCGAAGCGGGTGGGCTTTGGCCCTGTCGAGATCGCCGCCACGATTACGGGCGACGGTGCGGCCGGTTGCTGGTCGCCTCCCGAACAGGCGCTGGTGGCGCTGGTCGATGATCTGGTCGACCAACGCACGATCGGCGATGGAACATGGCAGAGCCTGACCGCACATTTCGACGAAGCGCAAATCCTCGAAGCCATCGCCCTGGCGGGCTATTACCACACGATCAGCTTTCTCTGTAACGGCCTGCGGCTGCCGCTGGAGTCCTACGCCGCCCGCTTTCCCGACGCCCGCTCGCCGTGACCTCGGCGATGCGCCGGTGCGCAGCCGACTACCTCCGGACCTTCAACAACCGGTCGATCGCCAGGATCGCGAGACCGAACACGAGGCCCCAGAAGGCGGATCCGACGCCCATCAAAGTGATGCCCGAGACGGTGACGGCAAGTGTGCCGGCGGCAGCGAGACGATCCTGATCGGCCGAGAGCGCCGCCCCCATGGCACTCGCCGTCGAGCCCAGCAGCGCTGTGCCCGCCACTGTCGCCAGCAGCGCCGGCGGCAGGGCCGTGAACAGGCCGACCAGCGAGGCGCCGAACAGCGCAATCAGGCCCCACCACAGCGCATAGAACGGACCAGCCAGCCACCGCTTGCCCGGGTCGGGATGGGCATCCGGGCCGGTGCACAGCGCGGCGGAAATGGCGGCGAGGTTCGAGGTGTGTGCGCCAAGGAAGGCGGTGCCGAGCGAGACCGCACCGGTGACGGCGAGCACGGGCTGGGTCGGCGGCTGGTAGCCCGAGGCGCGCAGAACGGCGAAGCCCGGCAGATTTTGCGATGCCATGGTCACGAGGTAGAGCGGCACGCCGAGTCCGATCAGGGTCGGTGCATCCCAGCTCGGGCTCTCGATCATGAGCGTTGAGACACCGAGCGCAGGAATGGGCTTCACCAGACCGAGCGACCAGGCGAGCGCTGCGCCGGCGACCAGCACGATCAGCGAAGCGACAGTCGGCAGCAGGATCCGGGCGAGCAAAAACAAGACGATCATCGACAGGACCAGCAGCGGCTGATGCGGCACCTGCTCGAACATCGCCACCACCAGGCGCAACAGAATCCCGCCCAGCATGGCCGCCGCGATAGCGGCTGGAATCCTCTCGATCAGGCGGCCGAGCGGCCGGATCGCCGCCGTCGACAGGATCAACACCGCCGACAGGATGAAAGCGCCAACGGCAGCGCGAAAACCCGGCACGCCGGCGGTCGAGGCGATCAGAGCGGCGCCGGGTGTCGACCACGCGGTGATGATCGGCATGCGATAGCGGACACTCAGCACGAGCGCACTCAGGGCCGTGGCGATGCCGAGGCCCGACACCCATGAGCTCGCTTCCGTCGGCGTGGCGCCGACGGCCTGTGCCGCCGCCAGCACGATCGGCAACGTGCCGCCCACGCCGGCCACCGTCGCCACCAGCGCGGCCGTCGCGACGGACACCAGACCCGATGTCCTCGATCTCATCGTGATTTGCGCCGGCCCGCCGACGGTCATGTGCGCATTCCAGACAATTTGGGTCGGTGACCATAACGGCGGGCGAAATAAATGCCAGTGAGCGAAATGCAGCGCTTGAGCTTTCTCCCGTTCGCTTGCAAGGGTGCCCGGCGGAGGAAGTTCATTGCATGCTGCCTCTCTCGGATACCCTTGTCCTCGATCTCACGCAGGTGATCGCAGGGCCCACCGCCGGCCAGATGCTGGGCGACATGGGCGCCGATGTGATCAAGGTGGAGCCGCTTCAGGGCGAGCATTTCCGACCGCATTTCGGCGGCGCCTGGGTGCCGTCGATGAACCGCAACAAGCGCGGCCTCGCGCTCGATCTGCGCACACCAGGCGGCCGCGAGGTGCTGATGAGGCTGGTGCGCAAGGCCGACGTCTTCATGGAGGCCTTCACGCCGGGCGTGATCGACAAGCTTGGTTTCGGTTGGGACCTCGTCGCGAAGGAGAATCCGCGGCTCGTCTATGCCTCGATCTCGGGTTACGGCCAGACCGGCCCCTACTCTCGCCGCGCGGGCTACGACCCCTGCATCCAGGCCGAGATCGGGTTGATGGACGCGACCGGACCCTATCAGGGCGAGATGTGCCGAGTGGGCACCGCGCCGATCGACTATTGCACCGGCGCCTTCTGCGCCGCCGGCATCGCCTTCTCGCTGCTCGGCCGCCACAAGACCGGCAAGGGCCAACGACTCGACCTGTCGCTGTTCGATGTCGGCATGCACATGATGAGCCACTGGATCACCAACCATGGGCTGACCGGCGAGGATCCCGAGCGCATGGGCACGTCGAATTCGCTGATCTGTCCGCTGCGCGTCTTCCCGACGCGCACACAGCCGATCTTCATCGCCGGCACCAACGACGCCTTCTGGCGCTTATTCTGCACAGCGCTCGGCCGAAAGGACTGGCTCGAGGACAGGCGTTTTGCCACCAACGCCGACCGCGTCGCCCATCGCCCTATCCTCGAGACCATGATCGAGGCGCACTTCCTGGAGCATACTGCGGACGAGCTCTTGGACAGGCTGATTCCGGCCGGCATGGCCTGCTCCGCCGCCTACAAGGTGAGCGACGTGGTGGCGAACGCACATGCCAAGGCGCGCGGCAGCGTGCTGGAGATCGACTATCCTGGTCTCGGCCCGGTAAGATCGGCCAACAATCCCCTCAAGCTCTCCGACGCACGGGTGGACACTCGGCGCAAGGCACCGGCGATCGGAGAGCACACTGTCGAGATCATGCGTGAAGTGGGCTATAGCGATGCCGAGATCGCCGCCCTCCGGGAGGCCAAGGCCATCGCCACCGCATGAAGATCGTCTATTCCGACAAGCACGCCGTCCACGATCCGCAGACCTTCTTCGTGCGCGGCGTGAAGCAGCGCAGCGCCGAGCAACCCGAACGTGCGATACGCCTGCTGGCGGCCGCACAGGGAGCGGGACATGAGGTCATCGCCGCCAAAGTCCATGGTATGGGCCCGGCAGCAGCGGTGCATACGCCCGATTACCTCGACTTCCTGCAAATCGCAGCGCTCGAGTGGGTGAAGCTCGCGAATGCCTCGGCGGAGGTGGTGCCCAACGTCCACCCGGCGCGCTATCCCGCGACTTATCCGAAGGCGCTGGCCGGCCGCGCCGGCTGGCATCAGGTCGATCTCGCCTGTCCCATCGGACCCGGCACCTGGGAGGCCGCGCTCGCCGCGAGCGAGGTCGCGACGACGGCCGCTGACCTCGTGCTCGGCGGCGCCCGCGAGGCCTACGCGCTGTGCCGTCCGCCCGGGCACCATGCCTATGCCGACATGGCCGGCGGCTTCTGCTTCCTGAACAATACGGCGGTCGCCGCGCAGCGCCTGCGCGGCAGGCACCCGCGCGTGGCGATCCTCGATGTCGACGTCCATCACGGAAACGGCACGCAGGGCATCTTCTATGAGCGGCCCGACGTGCTCACGGTCTCGATCCATGCCGATCCTGCCCACTACTACCCATACTATTGGGGCCACGCCCACGAGGTCGGCGCAGGGGCGGGCCAGGGCTTCAACCTCAACCTGCCGCTGCCGGTCGGGTCCGGCGATGAGCCCTGGCTTGCGGCGGGCGAGGCGGCGCTGACGCGGATTGGGCAGTTCGCACCGGAGGCGCTCGTGATCGCGCTGGGCCTCGACGCCAGCGAAAGCGATCCGTTGCAGGGCCTGAAGGTCACTGGCGCCGGCTTCCATTCGATGGCGCGGAAGATCGCCACTCTCGGCTTGCCTACGGTGCTGGTGCAGGAGGGCGGCTATCTCAGCGACGATCTGGGCCGCAATCTCGTGCAATTCCTTTCAGGCTTCGACGCCGGGCGCTAGCTTGACCGCGGCGATCTCGACTCCGCGGGGTGCGACGGGCGCGACCACCTTGGGCTGCTGCAACTCCATCTCGGCCCATGAACCCCGGAGGATACGCTCATGAAGATCGTTGTCGGCTCCGATCATGCCGGCTTTGCCATGAAGGCGGAGTTGCTGGCCTACCTTCGCGAGCTTGGCCACGACGTGCTGGACGTGGGCTCCTACGACCCCCGGCCTGTCGACTTTCCCGACGTCGCCCGCAAGGTGGCGGCAGCCATTACTTCCGGACAGGCCGAGCGCGGGCTGATGGTGTGCGGCACCGGCGTCGGTGCCTCGATCGGGGCCAACAAGATGAAGGGCATACGTGCCGCCGTTTGCCATGACGTGCATTCGGCGCATCAGTCCGTGGAGCATGACGACGTCAATGTCATGTGCATCGGCGCGCAGATCGTCGGCCCGTGGCTCGCCAAGGATCTGATCGCGGCCTATCTCGACGCCAAATTCTCGACATCCGAGGAGTTTCGTCGCCGCGTCGCCAAGCTCGCCGACATGGATGCCGAACGACAACCAATCGACAAGTGAACCGGCGGAGGGAGCGAGAGATCGCAACCGGCGAACTCCAGCGATCCTCCGTCAGCCGCCGCCGTCACCGCCCACGGCGATGATGGTGAGCTTGTCCGGCAGCTCCTCCTTCGCGACCTCGATCGTGGGTTTGTCCGGCCAGACGAAGGCGGGCTCCAGCGGCGCCAGCAGGGTCACGAACCTGTCGAGTTGCGCACGGCCCCAATAGTGCATGGGCAAAACGATCTTCGGCTCGATCTGCTTCACGACATCGACCATCAGCGGCACGCCCATCGTGTAGGCGCCGTCGATCGGCACCATCAACACGTCGATGCGGCCCAACGCCTCGAGATGCGCGGGCGTCAGGCGCTGATGCAAATGGCCGAGATGGGCGAGACAGAGATCGCCGACGGCGAAGATGAAGATCGAGTTGCCGTTGATGCGCACGCCACCCGACCAGTCGCGTGCATTCGTGGGCACGTTCCAGACCCGCATGTCCTTCAGGGTGATATCGTGCCGAGCCTCGGTCTCGCCTTCGCGCGGCCAGCCGCGCAGGGCGTAGGTGATGCCTTCCTCCGGCTCGTCGGTGAAATGCGTGCCGTGGGCGTTGTTCATGGTGACGATGTCGGGATGACGGCCGAAGCCGTTGATGCCGTTGTAGTCGGTGATGGCCCGCACGCCCTGCGGCGTGTCGATCTGGTAGCTGGCATGCCCGAGGAAGGTGATGATGGCGCGGTTGGGCGACGGGCCGTCGGCCAGCCGCAAGCCGTCATCGAACGAGGCGCGTTGCAGGCGTGGGCTGAACTCCTCGACGAGGTTCTTGGAGCAGCGCGCCAGCGCCGGTCCGGCCAGCAGGGCCAAGGCGGCGGCAATCAGGGCGGTAAGGGAAAGTCGCAGGGCCATGGAAGAACCTCGCGCGGGATAGCTGAATGACGGACTTTCGGGTCAAAAGCAGGGGTAGGCCAGCCCGAACGCCTTCCAGCCTCCCGTTGACTCTTCAAAGAGAGGTGACTAGAACAAAACAGGAACTATTTATCCGCAACTCTGAGAGAACAGTCCGAGGGGGCAATGTCTGTCATTTCCCCGAACGTCCTTGCTTCCCCTGCAGCCAACCAGCAGGGACAGGTTCTGCCGACGCTGAGGGAGCAGGTCCGCCGGCTGGAACGTGCCCATAGCATCCAAAGGACGGGCCGGATGGCCGTTCCAACCGGTATCGCGACCATCGATGCCTTGCTGCCGGAAGGGGGGATGCTGACCGGCGCCCTGCACGAGATCGAAGCGGGTCCCGCCCCCTCCGGCCGCATTGCGTCCCATGATGGCGCTGCCCTGGGCTTTGCCGCCTGTCTCATCGGTCGTTTCGGACCAGGCACGATCCTCTGGTGCCGCCAACCTTTGGGTACGCTCGACGCTCCACCCTATGCCCCGGCCCTCTCTGCCTGGTTCGATCCGGCACGGCTGCTGATGGTCACTGCCCGGCGCGAGGAGGATCTCTTCTGGGCGATGGAGGAAGGACTGCGCGCACCCGGCATCGCCGCCGTGCTGGGCGAGACCCGCGCGGCCGATCCCACCGCCGGCCGCCGGCTCTCGCTTGCCGCCGAAAAGAACGGTGTGCCCGCCTTCCTGCTGCGCCCTCAGCCCGCACCGCCGCAAAGCGTCTGCACGACGCGCTGGCGGGTCGCCTCAGCCGCTTTGCCCTCGACTGCGCCGGGACTGGCCGATCCCGGCATCGCGCGCTGGCACATCGAACTCAGGCGCAACCGTTTCGGCACACCCTCGACCGAGGAAATGCCGTCCTGGCTCGTGGAGTGGAACGATGAAACGCATCATCTCGCTGTGGTTCCCCAAGCTCGCCACGGATCGGCTGGCCCGTCCCCGGCCGGAATCGCCCGGACAGACCCAAACCGCCAAAGACTGGTCGGCTAGGGCCGCCGCCACGGTCGTCTGGCTCGAAGGCTGCCCGCGATTGGCGGCCCTCAACGCCCATGCCCGTGCCGCCGGCCTGCGCCCGCATATGCGACTTGCCGATGCGCGCACGTTGGTGCCCGATCTCGTCACGGCGGGCGTCGAGTCGGAAGCCGATCGTCGCCTGCTCGAAGCCATTGCCAACTGGTGCGATCGCTACACGCCCTGGGTCGCGCTCGATCCGCTGGGGGCTGCGATCGCCGAACCCGATGCGGACGGCCGCCTCGAGGCTTGCAGTGCCGGCGGCTTTGGCGGCGATGCCGGCTTACTGCTCGACGTCACCGGCTGCGGTCATCTCTTCGGCGAGGACGAGGCCGGCGAACGCGCGCTGCTGACCGATCTCGTCGAGCGTCTGGCGCGCCACGATTTCACCTGCCGCGCCGCCATGGCCGACACGGCGGGCGCGGCCTGGGCGCTGGCCCGCTATGCCGAACGCCAGGCCGATCTCTTCTGTCCGCGTCATGGTCAGCGCGAAGCGCTTGCTCCCTTGCCGGTCGACGGGCTGCGGCTCAATACGCCTATCCTGGAGACCTTCCTGAAGCTCGGTCTGCGCCGCATCGGCGATCTCTACGCTTTGCCGCGGGCGCCGCTGGCGCGACGCTTTGGCGATCAGCCACTCACACGGCTCGACCAGGCCCTGGGCCGCGTCGATGAACCGATCGAGCCGCGCCGTGTACCGCCTGCCTTCCGCACGCGCCTTGCCTTCGCCGAGCCGATCGGCCGGCCCGAGGATATCGCCGCCGCGACCAGCCGGCTCCTGGCTGCACTCTGCAGGCAGCTCGAGCAGGCGGGCGTCGGTGCGCGCAAGCTCGAGATCGCGCTCTATCGCGTCGACGGCTCGGTGGATCGCACCGGAATCGGCACCAGCCGCCCCAATCGCGACAACCCCAGGCTCATGAAGCTCTTCGGGGAGAAGCTGGGTGAACTCGATCCCGGCTTCGGCGTCGAGCTGATGATTCTGGCCGCGCCGGAAGTCGAGGAATGGAGCGGCACGCAGGATCTCCTGCCCGACACGGACGCCGCCGGCACTTCTTTCGGCAATGAGGATGGCACGATCGATCTTGCCGATCGGCTGGCGCTGCGACTGGGCACGGAGAATGTCGTGCGCCTCGTCCCGCGCGACAGTCATCTGCCGGAGCGCGTGCAAACGACGGCGCCGATTTCTGCCAAGCCGGTACCGGAGGGTGCCTGGGCGCGGCTCGCCTCGATGAAGGGCGCGCGACCGACCCGGCTTCTGCAACGACCCGAGCTGGTCAGTGTGACTGCGCTGCTGCCCGACGATCCGCCGCGACAATTCCAATGGCGTCGCCATGCCCATCGCGTCGTCCGTGTCGAGGGGCCGGAGCGGCTGGCCGACGAATGGTGGCGGCCGCGCTCCAATGGCAAGTATGCACTGGCCAGTTCAATGCCGCCGGCGCGCGACTATTACCGCGTCGAGGACGACGATGGCGGCCGCTTCTGGCTGTTCCGCGACGGCCCGCACAATGCCGCCAGATGGTTCCTCCACGGATTTTGCGCGTGATCGGCCATGCATTACGCCGAGCTGCAAGTCACGACCAACTACAGCTTCCTGCGCAGCGGCTCGCATCCGGGCGAACTGGTCTATCGGGCGATCGAGCTAGGCCACAACGCCATCGGCATTGCCGACCGCAACACCCTGGCGGGCGTCGTGCGCGCCTGGTCGGCGATCAAGGAATATTACGAAGACGACCCGGCACCGGCGGAAAAATGGATCAAGCTCCTGGTTGGTGCGCGCCTGGAGACGCGGGACGGCTATTCGCTGCTCGCCTATCCGGTCGACGTCGAAGGTTACAAGCGGCTGTCGCGTCTCCTGACGGTCGGCAACCGCCGGGCAGCGAAGGGCGAATGCGCCCTCACCTTCGACGACCTCACCGAACATGCCGAAGGCCTGATCGCGATCGTGCTGCCACCGCGGCGCATTGACGATCCTCTTTTCCACGACAAGCTGCGCCGGCTGGCGCGACTGTTCGGCGACCGCTGCTATCTCGCCGGAAACATGCTGTTTCGCGGCGACGACGCACGACGCCTAGCATATCTCGACAATCTTGCGGCCCAGATGAAGGTCGGCTTCGTCGCCACCAACGACGTGCACTATCACGTGCCCGAGCGGCGCGCGCTGCAGGATGTTCTGACCGCCATTCGCCTCAATTGCACGGTCGAGGAGCTGGGCTTCCGACGCTTCGCCTCAGCCGAGCGACACCTGAAAGCGGCGGAGGAGATGGAGCGCCTCTTCCGCAATCATCCCCATGCGGTCGAGCGCATCCAAGAGATCGTCGGACGCTGCAAATTCAAACTGACCGACCTACGCTACCAGTATCCGGTCGAGTATGAAGGCGGCGAGACGCCGATGCAGAAGCTCGAGCGCTTGACCTGGAAAGGCGCGGTCGATCGCTACCCCGAAGGGATTCCTCCCGACATCGCAGAGACGATCCGGCACGAATTCGCTCTGATCGCAAAGAAGGAAATCGCGCAGTATTTCCTGACGGTGCACGAGATCGTCAAGCAAGCGCGCGAGATGGGCATCCTGTGCCAGGGCCGCGGCTCGGCCGCCAACTCCGTGGTCTGCTATTGCCTGCGCATTACCGAGGTCAATCCCGACGAAACCGAGGTTCTGTTCGAGCGCTTCATCTCGAACGAGCGTAACGAGCCGCCCGACATCGATGTCGACTTCGAGCACGAACGCCGCGAGGAGCTGATCCAATGGATTTACGGGAAATGGAGCCGTGACCGTGCGGCGCTCGCGGCCACCGTGATTGCCTACAGGAGCCGCAGTGCCATTCGCGACGTCGGCAAGGCGCTCGGCCTCTCGCCCGACACGCTGGGCGTGATGGCCGACACGGTGTGGGGCATCGGCTCGGGCGGGGTCGATGTCGCGCATGTACACGAGGCTGGTCTCGATCCCAAGGATCCGCGGCTCGCCCTGGCGCTCGAACTGTCGGCGACGCTGTGCGGTTTTCCGCGTCATCTCTCGCAGCATGTCGGCGGCTTCGTGCTGACGGAGGGCCGGCTCGACGAATTGATCCCGATACAGAACGCGGCAATGGAAGACCGTACCGTCGTCGAATGGGACAAGGACGACCTCGATGCACTCGGCATCTACAAGATCGATGTGCTCGCGCTCGGCATGCTCACCTGCCTGCGCAAGGCTTTTGCCTTGATCGAACAGCATTACGGCACGCGTCCCTCGCTCGACATGCGGCCGACCGATCCGGATGTCTATGGCATGTTGTGCAGGGCCGACTCCATTGGCGTGTTCCAGGTCGAGAGCCGGGCGCAGATGTCGATGCTGCCACGGCTCAAGCCCAAGGATTATTACGACCTCGTGGTCGAAGTGGCGATCGTGCGGCCTGGCCCGATCCAGGGCGGCATGGTGCATCCTTACCTGAAAAACCGCGCCAACCCTGAACGCGTTGTCTATCCCAAGCCGGAGATCGAGAGTGTCCTGAAAAGAACCCTGGGTGTGCCGCTGTTCCAGGAGCAGGCGATGCAGATTGCCATCGTCGCAGCGGGCTTCAGCCCGGCCAAGGCCGACAAGCTCAGGCGCGCAATGGCGACCTTTCGCCGTTCCGGCACGATCCACAGGCTCAAGGACGATTTCATCAAGGGCATGGTTGCCAACGAGTACGAGCGCGAGTTCGCCGAGCGCTGCTTCAAGCAGATCGAGGGCTTCGGCGAATACGGCTTTCCCGAAAGCCATGCCGCGAGCTTCGCCATCCTGGTCTATGTCTCGTCCTGGGTGAAATATCATTTCCCCGAGGTGTTCGCCGCCGCGCTCCTGAATGCGCAGCCAATGGGTTTCTATGCGCCGGCCCAGCTCGTGCGCGATGCACGAGCGCACGATGTCGAAGTGAGGCCGCCCGACGTGAATGCCAGCGACTGGGACTGCACGCTGGAAAAGACCGACGGCCGGCGCTGCGCGTTGCGGCTGGGCTTCCGCCAGATCACCGGCCTCGCTGAAGCCGACATGAAACGCATGGTCGAGCGCCGCACTACGCCCTATCGCGATCCGGCCGATCTGTGGCGGCGCGGCGGCCTCTCCAGGCGCCAGATCCTGACTCTGGCCCGCGCCGATGCCTTTGCGTCGATGGGCCTCTCGCGGCGCGACGTATTGTGGGCGGTGCGCGCCTTCTCGGATGCGCCGCTACCGTTGCTGGACGCGCGGCCGGTAGGCGATGCCGAACCTGCCGTTACCCTGCCCGCGCTGACGCTCGGCGAACAGGTAGTGGACGATTATGCCACCCTCTCGATGTCGCTGCGTGCCCATCCCGTGTCGCTCCTGCGACCGATGCTGTCGGAACGGCGCGTCTCGCGCAGCGATCTCCTGCTCGATTCCCGCAATGGCGACCGTTTCACGCTCGCCGGGCTGGTGCTGGTGCGGCAGCGGCCCGGGACCGCCTCCGGCGTGGTGTTCGTCACCATCGAGGATGAATGCGGCATCGCCAATCTTGTGGTTTGGCCCAAGGTGTTCGACGCGCATCGCCGCATCGTCATGGGATCGCGCCTGCTTGGCGTCAGCGGTCAGGTGCAACGCGAGGGGCTTGTGATCCATCTCGTCGCGGAACGGCTGTGGGATTGGTCGTCCGAGCTCGACCGCATTGCCGACGTCGACGAGAACTTCCGGCTGCTCATGGCGCGCAACGATGCCGTTCGCGCCGACCGGCCAGATCCCCGCACACAAACCCCGCAGGCCGACGCCACGCACTATCGCGCCGCCAAAAGCTTGCCCGTGAAGAAGAAGACCTACGACCGCAGCCAGATCGCGCTCGATCGACCGACGATCCGCATCGCTTCACGCGATTTCCACTGATCCTCGAACCCACCTCTCTCTTCCCGAGGGCACGCCGCGCGCCTCGCGACAGTGACACCCGACGTGCTCCTCTCCCCGCGGCAACCCGCCTATAGTAGCAACATGACTCTGCTGCGCGCTGCCCTGTGGGCCGTCGTGATCGCGGCCACGACGTATCTCCTGGTGGCAGGCCGCGGGCTTCTGCTGCCGCTCGTGCTGGCACTGGCGCTCTGGTACATGATCGACGCCATGGCCGACGCGATCGAGCGGCCGCGCCTTGGCCGTCTCCATATCCCGCGGCCGCTGGCGCTGCTGGGCGCGGTGCTGATCATGAGCGGCATCGTCACCGTGATCGCCCAGACCATCGGCCACAATGTCACCGCCGTCGCCGATGCCGCGCCCGCCTACGAAGGCCGCCTGCAGCATCTGATCGACCAGGCCGCACAGCTGATCGGCATCGAGCAGTCGCCCACGATCAGCGACCTGTTCTCGCGTATGAGCCTCGCCGAGACGGTGGGCGGCGTGGCGCGCGCCGCCGCCACCGTGGTGAGCGTGGCCGGCATCGTGCTGATCTATACCGGCTTCCTGTTCGTCGAGCAGGTCCACTTCGGCCGCAAGCTCAGGCTGATCTTCGGCGCTCGTGCCCAGCGCGCCCGGCTGCGCTCGGTGCTGGAGCAGATCGACCGCGACATCCGCGTCTATCTGCGCATCAAGACCACGCTCGCCGTCGTCACCTCCGGCCTGGCTTACGCCGTGATGCGCTGGGTCGGCGTCGATTTCGCCGGGTTCTGGGCGGTGATGGTATTCTTCTTCTACTACATTCCGACCGTGGGCTCGATCCTCGCCATCGCGGCACCGGCATTGCTGACGCTGGTGCAATTCGATCACCTCACGCCGTTCCTGATCGTGCTGATCGTCATCGGCACCATTCAGATCGTGACCGCGAACGTCATCGAGCCCGCCATCATGGGCCGCTCGCTCAATCTCTCACCGCTGGTGGTGATCGTGTCGTTGATGGTGTGGAGCACGATCTGGGGCGTGGTCGGCATGTTCCTGTGCGTGCCGATCATGGTCGTGCTGCTGATCGTGCTCGCGCATTTCGAGACCACGCGTCCCGTGGCGATCCTCCTCTCCGCCGACGGCCGCATTCCCGAACCGCCCCATGAACCGGCCGAGACGACGGCCAATTGACAAGCGTGCGACTGCCCGCCCGCATGAGCCCATCCGTGATCTATCCTGCCTTGCGACCGGCATCTCTCCGAAAGGAAAGTCTTTGGCGGGCGATCCGGCGTCCCTCTTCGCTGAGCCGCACGCTCTCGCCCGCATAGTCGATCCAGGTACGGCGGGCGCACTCGCGGGCGACGGCAATGCCTTCGTCGGGTCTTATGCCGAGCCGCTCGCCGATGATGGCAATCGCATGCCAGGCTTCCGGATTCTCGGAATGCTCCAGCAGCGCGCGGCAGAAGGCCCGCGCATAGATATGGTTGGATCGCATGGAAGGCCGGAAGACCAAACAGGACGACGGTTGAAGATGCCACGATGATGCAAAACCTGCGCCATCGTCCAAGGAAATGTGCCGCGGCCTGACGCCGAACCGCTTGACGCGGTTGCAACGGAGCTTCAGGTTGAGCCTGCCTGGCGAGGCGGTCCCTTGGGTGGGAGGACGAGGCCGAGGGGCCTTATTTCACTCCGCCGGGCACGGGAGCCCTCCCCATTATTTCGAGGGCGCATCTATTTCGACGTCGTAGATGCTGGCCCCTCGGCTGCCTGGACCATCTGCACCCCGGCCAGGCGCAGCGGCAAAGCCCCCCAGTCGTTAACGGCTTGTGCCGCAAAGCTCTCACCGGTCTTCAACTGCGCGCAGCTCCCCCGCGCGCCCACGGGCGTTCAAGCGGCGCCTCCCCGATCGGCGAAGGCAAAGACCTGCTTTTGCCGACCTCGGCGGGTGCGTTTCCTGATGACCGTGGCCAGCGCAGCGCCAATGTTGTAGCAGTATCAGTGGGAATTTATCCGCTTGCGCTGCAGCGAAGAACGAGGGTCAGGCGTGTCCGGGGGAGGGTCACAATGGCGGCTCGGATCATCATCCAGCATGTGTCGGCTGCGAAGGCCAACCAGATCGAGCAGTTTCCCGTCGACGGCCTCGCCGAGCTCAGCATCGGTCGTGATCCAGGTTGCAACATCGTCTTCGATTCGGGACGCGACGACTATGTCAGTCGCCGCCACGCCGCGATCCGCATCGAGAACGGCGAGCGCTTCAAGCTTGTCGACCTTGGCAGCCGCAACGGCACGCGGCTGAACGGCGAGGTGGTCACGGCCGAGACCGAACTGTCGCCCGGAGATACCATCGAGCTGGGTGCCGGCGGGCCGCGATTCACCTTCGATGTCCAGCCCCGGCCCGCCACTTTCATGGCGCGCACACGCATCATTTCGAAGGATGTCGCCGCGACGCGCATCCTCAGCCCCGCGTCCGGCAATGCGCCGGCGAAGGAGGCAGCAGCGACGCCCCTGGCGGCCCAACCCGTGACGACTGGCATCGGCCGCAATACCGTCATCGGCATGATGGCCGCGCAGCAATCGCGGACCAACCGCAACTGGACGTATGTCCTGGCGGGTGTGCTGTTCCTCGTCGCTGCCGGCGGCGGCGGTCTCTACTACCACAACAAGATCAAGGCCGACGAGGCGGCGGCCGAAATGGCCCGGCAGGCCGAGCAGCTCAAGGCGCAGAAGGAATCCGCCGCCGCCGAAGCAGCCCGGCAGGCCGCCGCGCTGCAGGCGCAGAAAGCGGCCGCCGAGCAGGCCGCAAGAAGGGCCAAGGAGGAAAGCGATGCGGCCCTGAAGAAGGCAATGGGCCTCGGCCCACGCGAGATCGTCCGCAAATTCGGCAACGCCGTCGTCCTGATCGAGGTGCAGTGGCGGCTGTTCGACCAACCTTCCGGCAAGCCGCTCTTTCACAAGGTCGTCACCGTGAAGGACAGGAAATATCCGGCGTATGTCCAGCTCGGGAACGACAAGTTTGTCCGCTGGCTCACGACCGAAGACGAGAACCAGACGAACATTCCGATGGGCATCGCCGCCCAAGGGAGCGGCTTCGTCATCAGCAGCCAGGGCTATCTGTTGACCAACAAGCACGTCGCAGCGGGCTGGACGGTGAGATATTCGCGTGACGCGGGCTTCCAGAGGGGAGTGGCATTCGACATCCGCCAGAAGCAGCCACCCTACTTCTTCAATCCGTCGGAGCAGGACGAACTGAGGCTCTGGATTCCGGAGCAGGGCGTCGTGTTCCGTCCCGACATTCAAATGCCGGTCGACGGACGATTGCACCCCCTCGAGGGGCGCAATGATCAGCTCGATGTGCGCTTCCCCGGCAGCCCTCTGCGGCTGGCCGCGCGGCTGATGCGCGTGTCAGTCGAAGCCGATGTGGCCGAGATCAAGGTCGACAGCGAGCAGCCGCTGACGGCGGTCGAGCTGTCGGACGGCAGCACTGCACCGGTCGGCGAACAGGTTACGGTGCTCGGCTATCCCAGTTTCTCGGATCAGGTGATGTCGCGCGCGCTCATTCCCTCGACCGAGCTCGGTAACCGCAGCCAGCATCAGGAAGTGGTGCCCGAGCCGACAGTCACCAGCGGCAACATCTCCCTGATCAGCACCGGCGTGCAGCGCAGCGGCGGGCTCACGACTGTCGGCGTGGGGGACGCCTATCAGCTCACCGTGCCCAGCACGCACGGCAATAGCGGTGGTCCGGTCTTCGACCACACCGGCAAGGTGATCGGGATCTTCACCTACGGGACGGCGCGCGAAACCACGACCTACGCCATCCCGATCAAATTCGGCATCGAGCTGTTCAAGGTACAGCGCGCCACGCCGAAATAGCGCGGCCACGATTCCTCGGTCCACGCCGCGACCCCGGCGCAACGCCACCGACATCGTCGTGGCGATCCGCTACGGCCAAGGTCGATAGCGACAACACGCCTGACGGCCCTCGCGACGTTCGAAGTCCAGGCACTCGGCGGCCGCAGTCCGGGTGAAGGCACGAGTTCGCAGGGACCCGCGACCGTTCATCTGGCCGCGGAGAAATGGTCACAGGGCGGGCTGCCGACCGCCCTCGTCCAAGGCATCAAGGGCTTATCAGCCAACGTGCGTTCTCGATCTCAAAAACCGGACGCGCGCGGGAAAACTTCCTGTTGCGCGGCCGCCCGCCCCTTGCGTTCTACGGGCCGGGTCTTTGGTCATCACTGTTGGGAGTGATCCATGATCATCGAGGGCGAGTGGGAGCGCATCGATCCGGCAAAACCCAAAGCCAAGTTGGACAGCCAGGCGAAGCCGGTGAAGGTCGAGCCCGTCGAGGCCGATCCGCCCAAGGGGGAGGAACAGTATCTCGCCGCGGCGGTCGAGGCCTATTTCGAGCAGTCCGGAACGGCCCAGGCCGCGCGAAGCGCGGTCGCCGAGGAGCAAAGCGATGCATTCAAGCAGAAGCTGGCCGGCCTGAAGGAGCATCTCAGGGAGCGCGATCCGAAGGGCTAAACAAGTCCTTCGTGATGGTGCTGCGCGGGGGTGAGGCCCGGGGCCGCAGAACAGACGCTGCCCTCGCTACTTCCCGCGTGAGCCCTTGGGTGACGCCCACGGCAACATGCGTTGGCCACTGCGCAGCCGCACGCTCCACCGCTTCTTGCGCTTCTTCTTCCGCGCCTTGGCACGCTCCGGCTCACCCATCAGGAGCGGCAACTGATCGAGCACGTCGCGGCCTTTGTCGGTGAGGGCGACTCGGTAGTCGGCGCGCGCCACCAGGAGCCCGTGCCCGATCAGCAGCGCCACGATCGCGTGCGAAGCATCCATGGGATAGCCCTCCGGGCTCCTGCCGCACCGCTCCAGTATCGCCCACAAGATCGTTTCGGCCCGCGCTGCCATTCGCCCCAAGCTAGGACGGGCCGGCGCCGCACTCCAGCGATTCGTGCGCCGTCTGCGTGGACTACTGGATGACGTCGTCGGCGCGAGCGAGGACAGACGGCGGAATCACCAGGCCAAGTGTCTTCGCAGTCCGGAGGTTGAGGACGAGCTCGAACAAGTTCGGTTGCTCGACCGGAAGGCTGTCAGGCGGCGCCCCCTTCAGAAGCTTGTCGGCATAGTCCGCGCCGCGTCGGTAAACGGCGGCGAGGTTGGGGCCGTAGGAGAGCAGCGCGCCCGCCCGCGCGAAGTCGGTATAGATCGACACTACGGGCAGCGTCCGGCCGGCTGCGAGGTCAAGGATCTCCCGGCGGTGCGCGGTGATGGTGCCGTCGTCCATCACGAACAGCGCTTGCGCGCCGGCAGCGGCGGCGGCTTCGAACGCGGCGGCATAGTCGTCCGGCCGTTGGACCGGCGTGCGGACGAAGGTGAGGCCGAGTCGGTTGCCCCGTCGCACGACTTCGTCGACGATCAGCACCGCGCCAGGATTGTCGGCCTGATAGAGTGCCGCCATGCGTGCGAGGCCGGGCATGATCTCGCGCATCAGCTCGACGCCCTTGGGGCCGAGCGCGTCGGGCATGAAGCTGATGCCGGTGATGTTGGCGCCTGGCCTGGCAAGGCTCGCCACCAAGCCCGACCTCACCGGATCGGCTACGCGCATGATAATCACCGGCACCGTGGTGGTCGCGTTCTTGGCGGCCCGCGCGGCTGGCGTGTTGACCGCCACCATGACGTCCACCTTGGCGTCCAGCAGTTCGCGCGCGAGCGCCGGCAGGCGGTCGCCGTGGCCGGCTGCACTGCGCAGCTCGATAGCGAGCGTCTTGCCCTCGACGTATCCCAGCTTGCGGAACTCGTCCTGCATCGTCTCAAGCAGGCCGGGCTGCAGGTCCTGGGCGAGGATGCCGACGCGGCCTGGCCGCACCGTCTGCTGCGCCTCGAGCCGCGACGGCTGGCCGAGCAACACCAGCCCAATCAGGAAAGCCCCCCGTCCCAGCATCATCGCTCGCCCCCAAAGCTGCGGCAGCTTATCCTGTTTGTGCGCGGCACGCCTCAATCCCGGCCGTGCCGATTGCTGTAGAAGACGAGCGCCATCAGGCCGACGCCCAGGCCGAGCGTGGCCACAATCCCGAGCGTCATGGCGATCCAGCCGTTCGTGGACATGCCGGTACCTTCCTCGCCGCCGGCGATGCTCCAACCCTCGTAGAGGATGACGAGCGCCAGCACGAGCATCACCACCAGCAGCGCCACCGTCATCCACGTGCCCTTTCGTCCACTCGTCCTCAACGCGTGCCTCGCACCATCGCTCGAAGGTCCCGACAGGTAAGGGACTCTGTGGCGCAGAGGTTGCATAGATTCCAGGAGCAGGCATAGTCGTCCGCGACAAGATGCCGATCCACTGGACCATATCCCATCCGACGCGCCTGGTCGTCGCCGTCTGCAAGGATGTAGTCAATCGCCTCGACATCGAGGCTTATCTCGACGGGGTCGTGGTCGAGGGCGCCATGCCCTACCGCAAGATCTTCGAGCTGCACGCCGCGGTCTCCGGTCTCAGTGACGACGACATGATGGCGCTCGGCGCGCGCATCCAGGCCTATGCCGCGGCGCCCGAACCGATGGGACCGCTGGCGATCGTCGCACCCACTGACGAGCAGTACGAATATGCGCGGCGCTACGCGACGCTCGCCGCCGCCCGCCGGCCGCTCAAGATCTTTCGCGAACTGCACGTTGCACGCCGCTGGCTCGATTCGCTCGAGAGCGGGGAATCGAAGGCCTGATGCTCCGAGGAAGCCTGCTTGCGCCGGCGCTTGCCGCAGCCCTCGCGCTGCCCGAGCCCGGGCCTGCCTTCGCCTGGGGGGCGACCGGCCACGAATATGTCAGCGGTATCGCCGCGCAGACACTGCCGGACGAGCTCCCCGCCTTCGCACGCACCCCGGAAGCGATCGCCACCATCGCCGTCCTGGGCCGTGAGCTCGACCGCTCCAAGGGCGCGGGGCTCACGCACGACAGCGAGCGCGATCCCGGCCACTATGTAAATCTCGACGATCAAGGCGAGGTCGCCGGGGTCTTCCCGCTCGAAGAAGCGCCGCTCACGCGCGAGGCCTACGACACGAAGCTGCGCGCCCGGGGTTTCACGCAATACAAGGCAGGTTACCTGCCGCTCTCCATCGTCGATGGCTGGCAGCAGCTCGTGAAGGACTTTGCCTACTGGCGCGCCGCATCGGTGGGCGCACGCACCGCGGCAGGCGCGGCCGACCGCGCCTGGTTCGACCAGGACCGCCGGCGCCGCGAGGCACTCACCATCCGCGACCTCGGCATCTGGAGCCACTATCCAGGTGATGCGAGCCAGCCCCTGCATGTCAGCCAGCATTTCGATGGCTGGGGCCCCTTTCCCAATCCGCGCGGCTTCACGACCAGGCGCGGCACCCATGCGTGGTTCGAGGGTGCGTTCGTACGCGCCAATGTCGAACGCGCCGCAGTGCTTGCCGCGATGCCCGCCTACCGGCCATGCATCTGCACCATTCAGGACAGGGCGCGGGCGGTGATCCTGGAAAGCCACCGCGAGGTGATCCCGTTCTACGAGCTCGAGAAGGCCGGCGCCTTCACCGACGGCAACCCGAACGGCATCGCCTTCGCGACCGCACGCCTGGCGGCTGGCACGGCCGCCGCGCGCGACATGGTCGTCGACGCCTGGCGCGCCAGCGCTGACGTGGGAGTGGGCTATCCGATGATCAATGTGCGCGACATCGAGAGCGGCAAGCACATCCTCACACGGGACGATTTCGGAAGGGATTGAGGAAAGCCTGCCGCCGCAAGAGCACGGCGTGACGGATGAAGCTCACAGGGTCAGGGGACGCGGGCCCGGGTTCAGGAAGCCGAAGGTTGCGAGGCCGAGATTGATCGTTCCCAGGCTGCCGGCGCGGGCGCCCTTGGCCTTGCGGAACGCATCGAGGCCGGCCTTGCCTTTTGCTACGCCCGCCGGGCTCGCCTCGTTGGTTGCCATGAGCAGCGGCAGGTCGTGCGCGTTCTCCGCGCGCGCGAGTTCGCGCAGGACCGTCGTCAGGCTGGCCTCGATCCTCTCGTCACCCCATGCGCCGCCGAACGGCATCGAGATCGCTGTCCGCGGGAAGACGATAAAGCTCACCGGGAAATTATTGTCCCACCGTCCCGGGTTCAGCTTCCGGACGCCGAGGTCGAGGCCGACGCGGTGCGAGCATTCGCCGAGTGCGTGATTCCAGCCGCCCACGTCGACGAAATAGAAGCCGCACTGGCGGTTCTGGTCGTGACGCACCGCGAGACCGAAATCGCCCAGTTGAACGCTGTGCTCGCTCCGCAGATAGCGGTCGAGCGCGCCGAAGGCCACCTTCGATGCGTCGACATAGGAATTCTGGCGAAACTCGGTGATCGCACCCATCGCACGTGCCAGATTGCGCGGCGTGGTCGAGACATAGTAGCCGGGCCTCGGGTCGCCGAACCGCGCCTGCTGCACCACCGGAAACTGCACCGGCAACTTCGGGTTGCCGCCGGGGTGAAAGCCCGGAGCCGTCCGGTCGATCTCGATCTGCTTGCCGGTGACGAACGGATGGGCGGAAGCGGCACTCGCCACTCCGAACCAGCCCTGTGCGACGTTGCCGGCGTTTCCCAATGTATCGTCGGGATTGAGACGAAGCGGACCGTAGGCGGTCGGCGAGCCGTCGAAGTCCAGGTTCACATGGCCGAAGAACACAAAGGCCAGTGCCCTTTCCGGGGCCGCATCCAGCGACACCCGGGTGAGGGCGACGTCCAGGAAGTCCCGACCGTTCCGCCATCCACGAAAATCCTTGAACAGCAACTTGGCCATGGAAACGGCTCCCCTCGCACAGAGTCCGCAGCCGATCTTCGTTCGATGGACGGCGGCTCGCGTCGACCATGGCCGGATTCGGGACTCTTGAAAAGGCCGGACGCTGCGGTGCGTCCGCTGGCGGCACGCGGATGGCCGCGATGCTCAGGGGCTGGCGTGACTCGTGGTCGAGGGATCCACGTAGGACAGCTTGCTTCGATTGAGGAAGTACTCGTCCTTGGGAAAGAGATCGGTGTTCACATCGTGATCGGATCGCGGATCGTTCGGGCCCCACATCCGTGCCGGTTTCCGGGTCAGCCTGGCCAGAATGCGGTCCGGATTCCAATTTGCGGCGTCGAGATACTTCCGCACCTCCACGGAGTGAAGCCGGGCTGCAAGAAGATCCTGGGAATACGCGATCGGTCGATCGCTGCCGATCGCGACATGGAAGAAGCTCGAGGGTGGATGCTATCGCGGCAAGGTGCGCTACCTCGCCGAAGACGAGCGACCTCAACCGGCCTGTCACGCGCGAATTTTGTGCCGAGTGTGGGACCCACGCGGCCATCCGGTGGTCCGACTTTCCGGCCGACATCGCCAAGCTCGGGACGCTCGACGATCCGACCCTGTTCGGCTCACCTCACTGAAGGGCACCGACGACGTTGGGGACAACGGGCGGCGCAGAGGTTCGCGCTACGGCTCAGGAGCGCTCAGCGCATCTTCCAGCCCAGCCGCCTGAAATACTCACAGGCAATCTCGTCACGCCAGGCTTCGGGCACGACCCCATGCAAGGAGAACCAGCGGATGGCACGCAAGAGCCAATCCGGAAATTCGGCGACGAACCTCGCCCGATCGACGTATCGCATCGGCTTCCCCAATCCCACTCCGACAGACTAGCAGACCATGGCGCCTCGGGCAGGATCATTTTTGCGTCCGCCATGGCTAGACGTAGTCGACCGCACGTTCGAGGGCGAGGCTGAGGCGGGGATTGGTGTCGGCGACCGCCAGCGCGCGGTCGGTCAGCGCGCGGCGCAGATCGATCTGAAAGCCGCTGGGCTCGTAGCTGTACCTTTCGAGATCACGGAAGCAGGCGGCGACAGCCTCCCGGATGGCAGCAAATTGCGCCACTTCATCGGGCGTCGACAGGGCGATATTCTCTATCTCCTCGACGCAGCGCGCCATCCGCTCGCTTGGACCGGTCCAGTCCATGACGACGCTGTCCCCTCAGTGGCGTACGCTCTGGATGATGTCGCACAACACGGGAAAGCTGCGCTCGATTGAATCGCCGTCGTCGCCTGGCCCGTGCTCGGCATGGAGGTAGGAGTTGAGCCTGCCGGCATGGTTCCGGGCGACCGCGAGCACCTCGAATACGCCGACCTCGCCCATCCCGTCGACCTGGCGCATACCGACACTCCTGAATTCGAAATACTCGCGCGTCAGCTCGACCGTGCGATCGGACGCATTGATGCGGTTGTCGGCAGTCATTTCGCCGAGGCTGCGCGCGATGCCGACGGTCGCCGGAACAGTCACAAGTCCGCTGTGGACGCTCGTACGCACGGTCATGAACTCGCTGGCGAAGGCGCGCCGGATCGCGATCGCCGCCGCCAATGCCCGGGTCGCATGACCGTCGTCGCCGTCGTCGGTGGTGAAAACCGCGATCAGCCCGTCGCCCCGGGATTGCACGACCGTTCCCTTGTATTGGTGGATGTAGTAGCCGAGCGTCTCGTGGACGCGCCGGGCGAGCTCCGCCATGGCCGGCTGTCCGACCGCATGCACCAAGCTCGGAAATCCCTCGAAGCGCCCCACCATAATCGTGCCAAAAACCTTCGACGCCTGTCCCTCAGGCGCCGGGTCGGCGATCGTTTGCATGGTCCCTCCCGAATTCAGCGCGTACGCCGCACCACCCACACCCCCCGTACCCGACGCGAGTCATAGCCCGCGCGGCCGCCGCCGCTCAACGCCTTTTGTGTGCCAGCTCGGTACCTCTTCAGGACATGGCCAGGCGGAGCCGTAACCCGGGCTAGGTAAGGCGGGTCGCCTCGTCGATCAGTTCCTGAGCGGCGATGTCCAGGAGCTCGTCCTCGGCCGTGCCGTCGAGCACCCGTTCCTTGCCGATCTCAAGCAGTACCGGTACGGCGAGCGGAGAGATGCGATCGAGACGGCGGTATTCGATCCGGCCCTTGGCGCGCTTCAGGAGATCGCCGAGGCGCTTCAAGTCGGCGAGTTGCCAGGCCGCGTCCTGACGCGTGGCCCGCAGCAGGATGTGATCTGGCTCGTGCTTGCGCAGGGCGTCATAGATCAGGTCGGAACTGAAAGTGACCTGGCGGCGCGACTTCTCCTCGCCCGGGAAGCGGCGCTCGATCAGGCCCGCGATCACGGCGACGTTGCGGAAGGAGCGGCGCAGCATGGTGGACTCATCCATCCACGCCTCGAGATCGTCGCCCAGCATGTCCTCTTCGAAAAGCTGGTCGAGCTGCGCCTTGGTGGGCGGGCGGAGGCCCCACAATGCCAGTACATAATCGGTAGCGACGAAGCCCAGCGGCTTCAGCCCCGTGCGCTCCATGCGGCGCGTCAGCAGCATGCCGAGCGTCTGATGCGCGTTCCGTCCTTCGAAGCAGTAGGCGACGATGAACTGCTTGCTGCCGCGCGGAAATCCCTCGATCAGGAGATTGCGGCTGTCAGGCAGGGTCGAGCGCCAGCGCTGCAGGTTCAGCCATTCGCGCACCTCGGCCGGCAGCTTGGGATGCCGCGCCGGGTCCTCCAGGATGCCGCGCACACGGTCGGCAAGGAAGGTCGACAGCGGCAATCGACCGCCACCATAGGCCGGCACCTTGGGATCGCCCGTGGTGGCGAGCGAGCATTGCGCCACCAGCTCCTTCACGCCCTCGAAGCGCAACAGGCGGCCAGCGAAGACGAAGGTATCGCCGGGCACAAGACCCTGGATGAAGGCCTCCTCGACTTCCCCCAGCACAGGCCCCCGCCGGAGCCTCACCTTCAGAAGCGGCAGTTCGACGATGGTGCCGACATTCATCCGGAACTGGCGGGCCACCATGGGCGAAGCGAGCATCCAGCGGCCGTCGGGCAGCTGCTTCAGCCGATGCCAGCGCTCGTAGGCCGCCAGCGCGTAGCCGCCGGTCGCCACGAAGTCGAACGTGTCGTCGAAGTCCTTGCGCGCAAGGTCGCGATAAGGCTGTGCCCGGCGTACCTCGTTGAAGAGGACCTCGCGGTCGATGGGCCGGGCGCAGGCGCTGCCCACGATATGCTGCGCCAGCACGTCGAGGCAGGCGGGCCGCGGCGGGTCGCCGTCGAGCTCGCGCGCCTCGATCGCCTCCAGCGCCGCCAGCGATTCCAGAACCTCGAAGCGGTTGGCCGGCGCGATCATGGCGCGGCTCGGTTCGTCGAGCCGATGGTTGGCGCGGCCGATCCGCTGCATCAGGCGGCTTACCCCCTTGGGCGCCCCCATCTGGATCACGAGATCGACGTCGCCCCAATCGATGCCGAGATCGAGCGAGGAGGTCGCGACCACGGCGCGCAGCTTGCCCGCCGCCATCGCCGCCTCGACCTTGCGGCGCTGCTCGATGGCCAGCGAGCTGTGATGCAGCCCGATCGCGAGATTGTCCTCGTTGATGCGCCACAGGCGGTCGAACGTGAGTTCAGCTTGCGCGCGCGTGTTCACGAACACGATCGAGGTGTTGTGCTGGCGTATGATGTTGTAGACCTCGGGCACGGCGTGCTGCCCCATATGGCCGCCCCATGGCAGCCTTTCGTGGGCATCGATGATCGTGACTTCGGGCGATGCGCCGGGCTCGCCGTGCACGATCTCGACCTTCTCGGCGCTCAGGCGCAGATAATCGGCGAGCTCGGCCGGATTGGCGACGGTGGCGGAGAGGCCGACGAAGCGCGCCTGCGGCGCAAGCGTTGCCAGCCGCGCGAGGCCAAGCGCCAGATGATGGCCGCGCTTCGAGGTCGCGAAGGAATGCAGCTCATCGACGATGACCCCGCGCAGGCTTGCGAAGAACTTCTCCGAGTCGGGATAGGAGAGCAGCAAGGCCAGCGACTCGGGTGTCGTCAGCAGCAGGTCCGGCGGCCGCTCGCGCTGCCGCAGCCGCCGGCTCTGCGGGGTATCGCCCGTCCGGCTTTCGGCGCGCACCGGAAGCTGCATCTCGGCGATGGGCGTCTCGAGGTTGCGGCGGATGTCGGTCGCGAGCGCCTTGAGCGGGGAGATATAGAGCGTGTGCAGTTCTCCCTTGCCCTTGACGTGCGCCAGGTCCTTGCCGGCGTGTCGGCGCCGGGTGAGCTCGATCAGGGATGGCAGAAACCCCGCCAGGGTCTTGCCGCCGCCGGTCGGCGCGATCAGGAGAGCGCTCTCTCCCCGCGCCGCCAGATCGATCAGCGCGAGCTGGTGGCGCCGGGGCGTCCAGCCGCGGCTTTCGAACCAGCGTGCAAACAGGTCGGGAAGCCCCATATCTGCGGGACAAGATGCTTTGCTTTCAATGGCGACTGACACCCTGAATCCCACCCCTTCGAGTTCGCGGACCTGGCTCTACCCCACGCCACGGGGGCTCTATTGCGCGCCTGGAGATTTCTACATCGATCCGGCCGTCGCCGTACCGCGCGCCGTGATCACCCATGGTCACGGCGACCACGCGCGGCCCGGACATCGCAGCGCGCTTGCCACGCCCGAGACGCTTGCCATCATGCGAGCACGCTTCCAGGACATGCCCGATACCCGGCAGCAAGCGCTGAAATACGGCGAAACCGTGCGGATCGGCGACGTGGACGTGAGCCTCGTTCCGGCCGGTCATATTCTCGGCTCGGCCCAGGCGGTGCTGGAGCATAGGGGCCGGCGCATCGTCGTTTCCGGCGACTTCAAGCGCCGGCCCGACCCGACCTGCCCGGCTTTCGAGCCGGTGCCCTGCGATGTCTTCATCACCGAAGCGACCTTCGCGCTTCCCGTCTTCCATCATCCCTCCGATGCCGGCGAGATCGGCAAGCTCCTGCGCTCGCTCCACACCTTTCCCGAGCGCACCCATCTGGTGGGCGTCTACGCTCTCGGCAAGTGCCAGCGCGTGATCAAGCTCCTGCGCGCCGCTGGTTATGACAAGCGAATCTGGCTGCATGGCGGTTTGGCTTCACTGTGCACGCTCTACCAGAAGCACGGCATAGATCTCGGCGACATTGCGCTGGTGTCCGACGCCGTGCTCGAGACATTCAAGGGCGCAATCGTGCTTTGCCCGCCCTCGGCCATCGCCGACCGCTGGTCGCGACGTTTTTTTGAGCCCATCCCCGCCATGGCCTCGGGCTGGATGAGCGTGCGCGCCCGCGCCCGTCAGCGAGGCGCCGAACTGCCACTGATCATCTCCGATCACGCCGACTGGAGCGAGCTTACGCAGACCCTGAGGGACGTCGGCGCACCAAGAGTCTGGGTCACGCATGGCCGCGAGGAGGCGCTGGTCCATTATGCCCGGTCGATGGGCATCGAGGCCGAGGCGCTGCATCTCGCCGGCCGCGAAGAAGAGGACGAGTCCTAGGTGCAGGCCTTCGCCGAACTGCTGGACTCGCTTTCCTTCCAGCCGGCCCGCAACGCCAAGCTGCGGCTGATTGAAACCTACCTGCGCGAAACCCCTGACCCCGACCGCGGCTGGGCGCTGGCGGCCCTGACCGGCGGGCTCGACTTCGCGGGCGCCAAGCCGGCGCTGTTGCGCTCCTTCGGCGAGGACAAGATCGGCGCCGAGCTGTTCCATCTTTCCTACGACTATGTCGGTGATCTCGCAGAAACCCTGGCGCTGATCTGGGAAACCGATCCGAACGCCGGACCGCCGCCCAGCCTGGGCGAGGTCGTCGAGACGCTGCAGCGCGCTACGAAAATGCAGACGCCGGCGATCCTGAAACGGTGGCTCGATGCCCTCGATGCCACGGGCCGGTGGGCACTCCTGAAGCTTCTCACCGGCGCGCTGCGGGTCGGCGTGTCGGCGCGACTCGCCAAGCAGGCCGTCGCCAATGTCGGCAGCCAGCCGGTGGCCGAGGTCGAGGAGGTGTGGCACGACCTCGCCGCACCCTATCGGCCGCTATTCGACTGGCTGCTGGCCGGCGCGCCCAAGCCCAAGAGCAACATGGGTGGTGCTTTCCTCTCGCCCATGCTCGCCAATCCGATCGACCGCGCGGAGCTCGACACGCTCGAGCCGGCGCACTTCCGCGCCGAATGGAAATGGGATGGCATCCGCGTTCAGGTCGCATCGTCGGGCGGCGTGACGCGGCTCTACAGCCGCGCCGGCGAGGACGTTTCGGGCGCCTTTCCCGACATCATCGAGGCCATCGACTTCGATGGCGTGTTCGACGGTGAGTTGCTGGTGCGTCGGGAGGAGTCGGTGGCACCTTTCAACGACCTGCAGCAGCGGCTGAACCGCAAGTCCGTCACGCCCAAGATGTTGAAGGAGCATCCTGCGCACGTCCGCCTATACGACGTACTGTGGCTGGAGGGCCAGGACCTGCGCACCCTTTCCTTCGACGAGCGACGAGCACGGCTCGAGGCCTGGATGGCCGAGAAGCCGCGTCAGCGCTTCGATCTCTCGCCGCTGGTACGCTTCACCGACTGGGCGCATCTCGCCAAGCTGCGCGAGGGGATGCGCCAGGACGGTATCGAAGGGCTGATGCTGAAGCGCGGCGACAGCCCCTATCTTGCCGGCCGGCCGAAGGGACCGTGGTTCAAGTGGAAGCGCGACCCGCTGCTGGCCGACTGCGTGATGATGTACGCGCAGCGCGGGCACGGAAAGCGCAGCTCCTTCTATTCCGACTACACGTTCGGCTGCTGGCGCGAGACAGCGGACGGCAAGCGCGAGCTGGCGCCCGTCGGCAAGGCCTATTTCGGTTTCACCGACGAGGAGTTGCGCTGGCTCGACAAGTGGGTGCGCGACCACACGACCGATCGCTTCGGTCCGGTGCGCGAGGTCGAGCCCAGGCTGGTGCTGGAGGTCGCCTTCGATGGCGTGGCGCGCTCGACGCGGCACAAGTCAGGCGTATCGCTGCGCTTTCCCCGCATCAATCGCATAAGGACTGACAAGCCTGCCGCCGAGGCCGACACCGTCGACAACCTGCTGCGCCTCGTGCCAAGAGCAGGCCATGAAGAGACCGCCTGACGCCTCGCCGACGCAAACCCACACACTGCCGGTGGAAGAGCGCAGGATGCACGGCCGCGCCCTGCGCGGTCGTTGCCCGCGCAGGGAGCAAGCAGCGTGGCGGCCTGCCGCCAATCGGCGCGATCCGATCGAGATCCTGATCGAGCAGGGCGAAAGGCGGCTGCAAGAACTGCTGCCGCTCCGCTATGCGCGCATGAAGGCCTCGCCTTTCGCCTTCCTGCGCGGCGCCGCCGCGGTGATGGCCGCCGATCTGGCCGCGACCGCGTCGACCGGTCTTTTCGTCCAGGCTGCCGGCGACTGTCACTGCCTCAATTTCGGCGGCTTCGCGACGCCCGAACGACGGCTCGCCTTCGACATCAACGACTTCGACGAGACGGCGGTAGCGCCCTGGGAGTGGGACCTGAAGCGCCTGGCGACGAGCTTCGCCGTCGCGGCCGGGGATGCCCGGGCACGCAGCGACCTCGCCCAAACGGTCGCACGCGCCTACCGTGAGGCCATGGCCGGGCTTGCGGCGACGCCGGTGCTCGACGCCTGGTACCAGGCGCTCACCATCGACGATGCGGCAACCGCCGAGGCCATCGGCGTCGACGATCGCGTCCTGAAGAAGGCCGACAAGGTGCTCAGGCACGCCGCCGACATGATCTCGCTGCGCCACAGCGGCGGCAGCGCACCCCGGATCGAGGACCAGCCTCCGCTCGTCTATCACCCGCCGGCTGGCGAAGCCGATGCCTTTCGTTCGGCTGTCGAGGCCATGCTCGCCGACTACGAAGCCTCGCTGATACCCGAGCGGCGGACGCTTTTTCGACGCTACCGACTGGTCGACGCCGCCTACAAGGTCGTGGGAGTAGGCTCGGTGGGCACGCGCTGTGGCGTGCTGCTGATGCGGTCGGGCAGCGGCGAGGCGCTCTACCTGCAATTCAAGGAGGCGGCGCGCTCGGTCCTTGAGGCCCATGCCTGGCCCAGCCCCTATGCCCATCACGGCGAGCGCGTGGTACGCGGCCAGCGCCTGTTACAGGCGGCCAGCGATATTTTCTTGGGCTTTGCGACGGGGCCTACCGGCCGGCACATGTACGTGCGCCAGTTGCGCGATGCCAAGATAAAGCCGCAACTGGAGACGATGTCGTGGCGCAGCCTTCGTCGCTACGCCTCGACCTGCGGCGAGGTACTGGCGCGGGCCCATGCGCGCACGGGCGACGCGGTGCTCCTTTCCGCCTACCTTGGCAAAGGCCCTGCGTTCGACGAGGCCATCGGCGCTTTCGCGCTCGCCTACGCCCGACAGACTGAATTGGACCATGCCGCACTCCTGCAAGCCATAAAGGAGGGCCGTTTGCCGAGTGCGGAGCGGGATTCTTAAGGCCCTTGCAGGGACTGTGACCCGTCCCCATTATCCGGACGTCATGATCGATCCGTTTGGCCGGCATATCACCTATTTGCGCGTCTCGGTGACCGACCGCTGCGACTTCCGCTGCGTCTACTGCATGGCCGAGGATATGACCTTCCTCCCCAAGGCCGACGTACTGTCGCTGGAGGAGCTGGAGCGTCTGTGCACGGCGTTCGTGCGGCGTGGCGTCAGGAAGCTGCGCATGACCGGCGGCGAGCCGCTGGTGCGCAAGAATGTGATGTCGCTGTTTCGCGGCCTCGGCCGCCATCTCGACAGCGGCGCGCTCGACGAGCTGACGCTGACCACCAACGGCAGTCAGCTGGCCAAATATGCGCCGGAGCTGGCCGATATCGGCGTGCGCCGCGTGAACGTCTCGCTCGATACTCTCGACAAGAAGAAGTTTCGCGAGATTACGCGCTGGGGCGACCTCGATCAGGTGATGCACGGCCTCGACGCCGCCCAGCAGGCCGGACTCCGTGTCAAGATCAACGCGGTCGCGCTACGGGGCGTCAACGACGGCGAGTTCGAGGACCTGATCCGCTTCAGCCATGGCCGCGGCATGGATCTGGTGCTGATCGAGGTCATGCCGATGGGCGAGATCGGCGGTGAGAACCGGTTGGACCAGTATCTGCCGCTGTCGCTGGTGCGTACCGAGATCGCCCGGCACTTCACCCTGACCGAGACCGACTATCGCACAGGCGGGCCGGCGCGCTACTTCACCGTCGCGGAAACGGGCGGTCGGCTCGGCTTCATCACGCCTCTCACCCACAATTTCTGCGAAAGCTGCAACCGAGTGCGGCTCACCTGCACCGGGACTCTTTACATGTGCCTCGGTCAGGAGGACGCCGCCGACCTGCGCGCGCCGCTGCGCGCGTCCGAAAGCGATGAGTTGCTCGACCGGGCCATCGACGAGGCGATCGCACGCAAGCCCAAGGGCCACGATTTCATGATCGACCGCCGCCACACCGCTCCCGCCGTGCGGCGCCATATGAGCGTCACCGGGGGCTGACGCCGCTCACGCGGCCTGCCCGGACCGCGTATCTCCTGTCTTGATCTGTGCTCGCCGCACCGCCTCGCGGTGCGAGATGTACATGGCGCTGCCGAAGATCACCGCAGCACCGACAAAGGTCCAGACATCGGGATGCTGGCTGAACAACAGGAAGCCCAGCAGGGCATTCCAGAGAAGCGACAGGAAGCCGATCGGCTGAAGGAGCGTGATGTCGGCGAGTTGGTAGCCGTTCTGCTGGCTGAGATGGCCCAGCGTTCCGCACAGGCCCGCGGCCACGAACCACAGGATGTCGGTCCAGGCGGGCGTTTGCCAGAACCATAGGGCGACGGGAGCAGCGAACAATACGATCGTGAGGTTCTGCCAGATCACGATCGTGTTGGCCGAATCGGTGCGCGCCAACCCCTTCGAGATCAGGTTCGAAGCCGAGAAAATCGGCGTGCTGGCCAGGATGCAAAGAGCACCGATGCCGATGTCGCCGAACCCCGGCCGGATGATGATCATGGCCCCGGCGAAGCCCACCAGCACTGCAATCCAGCGCCGCAGCCGGACATCCTCGCCGAGGAACAGCGCGGCGCCGATGGTGATGAAGATCGGGCCGGTGAAACCCAATGCCGTGACGCTGGCGAGTGTGGTGAGCGGCAGCCCGACGAACCACAGGAACATGCCCCCGGTATGGAGCGCGCCCCGAAAGACATGCAGGCCCGTGCGTCGTGTGTACATCGAGGCGTACAAGCCGCGCCGCAGGACGATCGGCAGCAGAAACATCGAGCCGAAGAAGTAGCGAAGGAACGACATCACATAAGGATTGAGATGTTGCGCCGGGATCAACGTGAACACGTTCAGGAGCGCGAACAGGACGCCCGACAGCCCGACCCAGAGAATGCCGCGAAGGTTGGGCGAAAGCGCGTTCCAGCGCAGTGCGACCGAAGACATCAAGGATGAAGCCACGCGCCGACTATGTCATAGCGGCTGCAACGGCACACGATGCGGCGGACGATGGATTTCGAAGCGCGAGCTTAATCGGCCGCGGTCGCGGTGGCGGGCGGAACGGACCGACCCGCGGCCTCCTCGCGCAGTTGGGCGACCCGCTCCATCAGTTCCTCGAGATAAGCATCGTGGATGCCGAGCGCTCGCGCATGCTCGGCCGTGTTCGCGAGATAATCGCGGCAGGCGCCACGGCGGCCTTCGGCGAAGGCGATGTGATGCGCGGTCCGCTCCATCGACAGGTCGCCGCAATACTGGCAGTGGCTCGTATCGACCTCGAACGTCACGACCGTCACCGTGCGGCCGTCGCGCAGCCTGGCCGCTATCCAGCGTGGCTTGTAAACGCCCGACAGCATCTCGCGATTCCACACGATGGCGAGCTCGCTGCGCACCTGGTGCGGCGCGAGCCGATAAGCGATGCCCTCGCAGCTTCCGCCCTGCTCCAGTGCCAGCATGAGACCCGGCAATTCCGGCGTGCCGCGACCCATCGGCGTCCAGAAGCAGAAGGACCGACGCAGACCTTCCACGAGGCAGGGCGACGATTCGGCATACTCGATCACCGGATTCCACATCAGCGAGCCGTAGGCGAACACCCAGGCATCTTCTCCCGGAGCATAGCGGCCAAGCGCCTCCGTCAGGCTGGCCTCGCGTTGCTCGGCGGTCAGAAAGAAATCGTATCCGGCCTGGTGGGCGTCCCGGACGATCTGCTCGATCCGCTCGTGGCTGAGTTCCTCACGCTTGAGCAACGCCGGCCTCCGTTCAGATGCCGTAGACGATGGACATGGTCTCGGCGACGCAGGCGGGCCGCTCCTGTCCCTCGATCTCGATCGTCATCTGGTTGGTGAGCCGCACGCCGCCACCGGCCACTGCATCCGCGGCGAGGAGTTTGGCTCGGGCGCGCACGCGCGAGCCAGCCGGGACAGGGCTCGTGAAACGCACCTTGTTGCAGCCGTAGTTGATGCCGTTGCGCACGTTGTTGATGTGCGAGATCTGGTGGTTGAGCATGGGAATGAGCGACAGTGTCAGAAAGCCGTGGGCGATCGTCTTGCCGCCCGGCATGTCCTTCCTGGCGCGCTCCACGTCCACATGGATCCATTGATGGTCGCCGGTCGCATCGGCGAAGCGGTTGATCCGGTCCTGCGTTATCTCAACCCAGTCGCTGACCCCGATCTCCTGGCCCACATACTTGTGCATGTCGTTGGGGTGGGCGAATTCCCGCTTTGCCATCTTCTCCTACCTCGGCACTCTTCATTCCTTGGGCGTGCAACATACCACAGGATAGCTGGCTTGGGCCAAATTCCAGCTCGAAGGGCGGCCTCTGGTACGACAATTCTCGGCCGAACCCTAGCCCGGAGATCGGCCTATCGGGTGCCAATTGTAGCGCCGAGGTCCCATTTGTATCGTCGTCCGCTTGCCCGCATTCTGCGAGCCGCAAGAATGCCAGAAGGAGGTGCGCTGATGGCGTACGAAACGATCCTCTACGAAGTCCGGGATCGCATCTGCACCGTAACACTCAACCGTCCCGACAAGCTCAACGCCTGGACGCGCCAGATGCATCTCGACCTCAAGGAAGCCATGCAAACCGCGGGGGCAGATCGGGATGTGCGCGTCATCATCCTGACCGGCGCGGGCCGCGGCTTCTGCGCCGGCGCCGACATGGGCGGCCTGCAGGCCATCGGAGCGGGTGCCGCGGCCGGCCCTGATCGCACATCCAGCGTCAGCCACGCCCTCCCCGGTGCCAGCGAGCTTGCCGATTTCCGCATGACCTATTCGTACTTTCCGGCGATTCCCAAGTTCATCGTCGCTGCCATCAACGGCCCGGCGGCAGGCCTGGGTTTCGTGATCCCGCTCTATGCCGACCTGCGCTTCGCGGCCGAATCGGCGGTGTTCACGACCGCCTTCGCCCAGCGCGGCCTGATTGCCGAGCACGGGGTGAGCTGGCTGCTGCCACGGCTCGTCGGCCTGCCGGCGGCGCTCGATCTTCTCTGCTCCGCTCGCAAATTCCGCGCCGCGGAGGCTCTCTCCCTGGGGCTGGTGAGCCGCGTCATCCCCGACGACAAGCTGATCGAGGAGACGCGCGCCTATGCCCGATTGATGGCGGATACCGTCTCGCCGCGGTCGGTTGCCGTAATGAAACGGCAGCTCTGGGAGGCTCAGTTCCAGAGCCTCGCTGAGGCCACCGTGCAGGCCAACCATGAGATGGAGCTCTCGTTCCGGACCGCTGACTTCAAGGAAGGCGTCACCCATTTTCTCGAGAAGCGCGCGGCGCGATTTACCGGAAGCTGACGGCCACCGTCACGGTCGGCTACACCTTCTCGGTTTCGCTGGCCCGCGGCTGCCAGGTCATGAGACGGGCTTCGATCATGCCGACGGCGGCATCGAGCACCAGAGCAAAGACGGTCAGGACGAGAATGCCGGCAAAAACAGTATTGACGTCGAAGGTTCCCTCGGCCTGCAGGATCAGGTAGCCGACGCCTCGCGCGGACCCCAGATATTCGCCGACCACGGCACCCACAAAGGCCAGCCCCACGGCGTTGTGCAGGCTCGCAAACACCCAGCTCATGGCCGACGGCAGGTAGATCGACCGTAGGAGCTGGCGCGGCGAGGCACCCAGCATCCGGGCATTGGCGATCAGCGTTGGACTCACTTCGCGCACGCCTTGATAGACGTTGAAGAAGACGACGAAGAACACCAGCGTGACGCCCAGCGCCACCTTCGACCAGATGCCGAGCCCGAACCACACCGCGAAGATGGGCGCCAGCACCACGCGGGGCATCGAGTTGAAGCCCTTGATGTAGGGATCCATTACGGCCGACGCGGTGCGCGAGAGGGCCAGCCAGAGCCCGATGGCAAGGCCGAATACGGAACCGATGACGAAGCCCAGCGCCGTCTCCAGGAGCGTGATCCAGAGATGAGCGAAGATTTCGCCCGAACTGAACCATTCGACGATCACCTGGAACACCTTCTGCGGCTCGCCGAAGAAAAAGGCGGCGCGGTTGTCCTGCTCGAAATAGAAGTTCGGCACCAACCCCGGCTTGGTAAGGAGGTACCAGACGGCGATCAGCAGCGCGAGAATCAGGACCTGCAGGGCGCGCAATCGCATGATCAGGCGGCCTTCTGCCGTTCGTAGGCCTTCAATACCTCGTCCTTCATGGCCCCCCAGATCTCGCGGTGCAGCGCCAGGAATGCCGGCGTCATGCGGATCTCCGACACGTCGCGCGGCCGCGGGAGATCGATCTTGAAGTCACCGATCGGGCGTGTGCCGGGGCCGGCCGACAAGACGACCACCCGGTCCGACAGCGCAATCGCCTCCTCGAGATCGTGGGTAATGAACAATACCGACTTGCGGTCGTCCGCCCACAGCGCCAGCAGCTCGTTCTCCATCAGCTGGCGCGTCTGAACGTCGAGGGCGGAGAACGGCTCGTCCATTAGCAGGATATCAGGCCGCATGATGAGCGTCTGCGCGAGCGCGAGCCGCTTGCGCATGCCACCCGACATCTGGTGCGGATAGCGATCGCCGAAGCCCGCCAGCCCGACACGGCGCAACCACGCATCGCCCTGCTGGCGTGCCTCGGCCCGCGGCACGCCGCGGAAGTCGAGGCCGGCGACGACGTTCTCGATCCCGGTCCGCCAGGGCATCAGGGCATCGGCCTGGAACATGTAGCCGGCTCGCCGGTTGACGCCCTGCGCCGCCTGCAGCCGTTCGCCGAATATGCTCACCACTCCGGCCGACGGCGCCAGCAGGCCAGCCGCCACGTTGAGCAAGGTCGACTTGCCACAGCCGGTCGGCCCGACGACCGACACGAACTCGCCCTCGCCCACGCGCAAGGTCGCGTTCTCGACCGCCGTGTAGGGCGCACCGCCGTCACGGCCGGCAAAGCGGCAGGTGATGTCGTCCAGCGCCAGCGCCGGCGTCGCGCTCATCGATGCCGCTTGCCTAGGCGTGCTTCTTGGCGCGCTGCGCGAACTCGTTGGTCCACGTGTCCTCGAGCTTGATCTTGTCCTTGACGGCAGCGATCTTGGGATCGCCTTCGGCCAGGAACTTCAGGCAATTGGCCGGGCCTTCAGGCGGCATGATGCCATCGGGCGAGATCGTCTCGCGCACATTGGCAAATGCCTTCTCGTAGATCGCCTTGTCGCCCAGCAGATAGGCTGGCGGCACCGTGTCAGCGACTTCCGACGGCTTGGCGGTCTGCAACCATTCGTCGGCGCGAACGATCGCCGTCGCCAGCGCCTGCGCCGTATTCGGCGTCTTGGTCAGAAAGCCGGGCTGACAGTAGAGGCACGCTGCCGGCATGGCACCGCCGAACAGCTCCTTGTTGCCCTTCATCGTGCGGGTATCGACGACGATCTTCACTTCGCCCTTTTCCTGCAGGATGGTGAGCGCGGGATCGGCCTGCGATATGCCGTCGACGGACTTGTTCTCGATCGCCGCGACCACCGACGCGCCGGCGCCGACGCCGATCACCGAGAAATCCGTGGCCTTGAGTCCGCCCTTGGCCGCCCAGTTCGCGACCAGCATGTGCGTCTGCGATCCCGGCGCGCTGACGCCGAACTTCATGCCCTTGATGTCGGCGGGACCTTTCACCTTGTCGGCCACGTCGGTTCGCATGCCGATGGCGAGCTGCATGCCGCGCCCGATCAGCGCGAAGCCCTTGATCGCCTGGCCACGCTGCTGCATGCGGATCGTATGTTCGTAGGCGCCGGCGACGACGTCGGCGCTGCCGCCCATCAGGGCCTCGAGCGACTTGGCACCGCCCTGGAAGTCGTTGATCTCGACATCGAGACCGGCGTCCTTGAAGAAGCCCTTCTTCTCCGCGATCGTGAGCGACAGATAGTACAGCGCCGACTTGCCGCCGACAGCCAGGACCACCTTCGATTTTTCGGGCTTGCCCTGGGCGCGCGCGACATGGGGCGCGGCGACAGTGCCGACAAGAAGCGCGGGCGCGGCGGCCAGCACCGAGCGGCGCCGCATATCCAGCTTGGTCATTCGCTTTCCTCCCATCAAGGATCGGCGGGAGATTGCCGCAAGCGCAAGGGCGCTGCAACACGACCCTTCGTCGCGTCAGCTGAACTGTCGTTCGTTCCACCATGGGAAATAGGACGGCATGCCGGTCGTCACCCTCATCGGGAAACGCGCCGTTCGCTTCTCGAGGAAGGCGGTTACGCCTTCCTTCACGTCGGCGGACTTGCCGCGTTCGTAGATCCCCTTCGAATCGACCTTGTGTGCCTCCATGGGGTGGTCCGCCCCCAGCATCTTCCAGATCATCTGTCGATTGAGCGCGACCGACACGGGCGCCGTGTTGTCGGCGATCTCGCGCGCCAGCGCATAGGCCGCGGGCAAGAGCTCGCCCGGCCTGTGAATGGAGCGCACAAGGCGGCCGCGCAACGCTTCCTCGGCGGGAAAGACGCGACCCGTCATGACCCATTCCAGCGCTTGCTGCGGGCCCACGAGGCGGGGCAGAAACCAGCTCGAACAGGCCTCCATGACGATCGCGCGGCGGGTGAAGACGAAACCGTAGCGCGCCGCTTCGGAGGCGAGCCGCACATCCATCGCAAGCTGCATGGTGACGCCGACCCCGACCGCCGGCCCGTTGCATGCCGCGATGGTGGGCTTGAGCGAGTCGTAAAGCCGCAGCGTGAAGAGGCCGCCGCCGTCGCGATGGCCGTCCAGGCCGGGATCGACCGGCCCGCGATTTCGCGCATCGAAGGTACCGGCGCCGCCCGAGAGATCGGCGCCGGCGCAGAAGCCGCGCCCGGCGCCGGTGAAAACGATCGCGCGCACGTCGTCGTCGCGGTCGGCCCGGTCCATCGCATCGAGGAGCTCGGAAAGCATCTTGCCGGTGAAGGCGTTGAGCTTGTCCGGGCGATTCAGCGTGACGGTGAGAATGCCGTCCTCGACGCCATACTTGATCTGCTCGTAGGTCACGCCTCTCTCCTCATCCCTGGTTGATGAGCACCACACCGCCCATGATCAGGACGATACCGCCGATCTGCCTGACGCCGAAGGGTTCGCCGAAGAACAAGTGTCCGAGCACGGCGACGATCGCGTATGACAGCGATACGCTGGGAAACGCCACCGATACCGGCAGCTTGCGCAGCGCGATGATGTAGAGAAAGGCTGCCGATCCGTACAAAGCCAGGCCGCAGAGCGTCGACGGACGCAGAAGCTGGCTGAAGAAGTCCGGCGCGTCGGCACCCTGCTTCAAAAGAATCTGGCCGGCGATGCCGGCCAGGATGCCGACGGCCAGCGCCACGTAGGAAACCAACATCGTTTACAACTCCGATTGAGAAGCCTGGCGGTGCGGCTGCCCGGCGGCCTTCGTGTCCACCGGCGGACGCTCGACCTCGAGCCCGCCGCCCGCCTCGGCCGGCTTGCGCCGGAAGACCTCGCGCACGAGGTATTGCGGCTTGCGGTTCACGGCGAGGAACATGCGGCCGAGATATTCGCCGATCAGCCCCACCACCACGAGCTGCACACCGGCAAGCACGAGCACGGCGACCATCAGCGAGGCCCAGCCCTGCGGCGGCTTCCTGTCGGAAATCGCCTCGGCGAAGACGATGACTGCGGTGAGTGCGCCCAGCGTGCCGAAGGCAATGCCGAACAGGGTGGCGAACCTGAGCGGGATCACCGAGAAATTGGAGAACATCGAGAGCCACAGCCGGAACAGCCGCGGCAACGTATAGTTCGAGCGCCCCTCGACGCGTGCCAGATGCTCGACCTGCAGGCGACCGACGTTTTGGGTGATCTGGAAAACAAGGCCATCGACGTACGGATAGGGGCCCTCGTAGCTCGCCACGATATGGTCGCGGACGAAGGCCGACAGGCAACGAAAGCTCGACAGATAAAGGCCCGACGGCTTGTCGATCAACCGGTCGGCGCACCAGTTGGTAAAGCGACTGCCGAGGTTGCGCCAGACGGCATGCTTCTTCTCGTCATAGTAGGTGTAGACGGCGTCGTAACGGCCGTCGCGCGCATACTCGAACACCCGCTTCACTTCGCCCGGCGGATTCTGCAGGTCGTCGTCCATCGTGATCGTGAAATCGCCGCATGCGCGGGCGAGCCCGGCCATGACGGCGTTATGCTCGCCATAGTTCCGGCTGAGACTGAGCACGATGACCGGCGGTCCGGGTTCGGCGGCAAGCTGCTTGCAGACATCGAGGCTGTTGTCCGGACTGCCGTCGACCACGAGCACGATCTCGAGCCCGCCCGGAATGTCGAGCGCGCGCAACGCGCCCACCAGCTCGCCGACCGTGGCCGCCCCGTTGTAGACCGGCACGACGATCGAAAGCGCCGGCGCGTCAGCCATCGCGGACCGCCACGAGAATCAGCGAGCCCCCGAACGGAAGGCGCACGCCGCATCGGATCGCGGTGCGCTCGACGGCCAGTGCCGCGGAGAACAGCGCGTCCTGCCAGCGTGGGAAATCGCGCACGTCGCTTTCGGCGTCGTTCCTTTCGATCAGTCTGTGCAAGAGCATCAGGGGAAACAGCAGGGTATTCCAGTAGGTCGAGAGCAGGATGCGAAAGCCATGGCGAGCGACCATCGCACGCGCCTCGCCACTGGTGAAGCGCCGGACATTGTGCACGCGCTTGTCGTGCGCCGACAACAGCCACGAGTAGGCTGGCAAATTGAAGACGGCGACGCCCTGCGGCACGAGGCAACGATGGGCCTCGTCGATTGCAGCCGCAGGTTCCACGCCGGCATGGCAAAGCACGTCGAGCGAGAGATAGGCGGCGATGACAGCATCGCCCAGCGGCATCCCGTTGACTGTCCCGGCGACGATGGGCCGTTGCGTCTTGGCGATGGCAAGCGCGGCCGCGTTGAGATCGTATTCGAGGCCGACCGTGGTGCGGCCGGCAACGCTGGCCCCGAGCCGCGCGAGCATCCCTCCGGTGCCGCATCCCGCGTCCAACACGCATCCCCGAGCCTCGGAGCGTTCGAGAGCCCGGCGAAGCAGATCGGCGACGAGGAGACGCAGGCCGCGATACCACCACATGCGATCTTCCACCGCATGCATTCGCTCGTATTCTGCCTGCTCCACGCGCCGCCCGCTCCCGCTTGTCGCTCCGGCCTCTCCTTATGATATCTTCGCCGCGCCTTGCCAACCGCTGTGACCAAGCCCCCTCTGCACGCGCCGCGCATCGAGCGACTCCTCATGGTGCCGCTGTTCGCACTGCCGATCCTGTGGCTGGCCGGCTACTTCTTTCCTCCGATCAATCACGATGTCGGCGCCATCCTCGCCGTCTCGGGCCGCTGGATCGACGGGCAGAAGCTCTACGTCGACGTGATCGACGAGAACCTGCCGCTGACCTTCATCGTCCATGCCGTGCCGGTGCTGACGGCCAAGGTTCTCCCCGGCGACGTGCCGTTCTGGTTCACGGCCTGGATGGTGGCCGGCATCTTCGCGTCCTTCTTCGCCTGCCGACGCCTGGTCCGCCTCGTGCCGTCGGCGGATCACGCCCTGACCGAAGGCTTGTTGCCGCCGGTGCTGCTGTTCCTGTTCACCGTGCTGCCCAACGAGCATTTCGGGCAGCGTGAGCACATCATGTTCGTGGCAAGCGCGCCGTATCTCTTCGCCTCGATGGCACGCGCGGAGGGTGTGTCGAGTTCGCGAGGCACGGCGATCGCGATCGGCCTCGTGGCCGGCGTGGCCTTCGCCCTCAAGCCTTATTTCCTCGCGATACCGGCATCGGTCGAACTCTACCTGCTGATCCGGCGCGGCTGGCGGGCGACGCTCGGTGACGAGATACCCTGGTCGATTCTGGCGGTCGCCGTGATCCACCTCGTCCTGATGTATACGGTGTTCTCGGCTTACGGCCGCTTCGTGATGCCGCTTGCCGTCGAGGCCTATTCACCGATCGGCGATGCCGGGTGGTGGCAGATCCTGACCGGCAACGTGATGGCGCCGACGCTGATTGCGCTTCTGATCTTCGGCGCCTTCGCCGTGTTTCTCACGCGCACGCTCGCCGCGCGTGCGCTGGTCGCATTCGGCATCGGTGCCGCCGTCTCGGCCATCGCGCAGGCGAAGGGGTGGCCCTATCACCTGCTGCCGGCGCTGTCGGTGGCAATCCTGCTGGCGGCGCTCACCATCTCGCAGACGGTCGACCGCTATCTGCCGATCAGCCGCAGCGGCCACCGATTGCCGGTGTCGGTGATCTCTGCGACCCTCATGGTGCTGCTTTACTTCCAGGCGGCGCTCTACACACCGCCCTTCTTCAAGCAACGCCAGTACGAGGACTCGGTCGGCGGAATCCTGCGCCACATCGTCGAGCAGAATGCGCCACACCGCACGATCCTGACCTTGTCACCCGGCATCTATCCCTTCTGGCCGATGCTCAACTACGTCCACGGCCGGATGACCATGCGCTTCCTGACGATGTGGGTGCTGCAGGGAGTCTACGCCACCTGCGAAGACTTCCCCGCGCTCTACAATCCGCCCGATACGATGTCGGATTCGGAGAAGTTCGTATACGACGCCGTCTCGCAGGATTTCGCCGCCGGCAAGCCCGATCTTCTGATCGTCGACACCATTCCCGGCATGCCCCGTTGTCAGGGCAAGGTCTTCGACTACCTCGAATACTTCCGGCAGAACAACACGTTCGCGGACGCCTTCGCGCACTACGAGCACCTGATGGACTTCGACCGGTATCGGATCTACCGGCGCAGGAAGCGCTGACGCGCTGTCAGGGTTCGTCCCATTTGCCCAGCACCTTCGCTCGCACCGCTTCCGGGATCTTGTCGATCTCCGGTACCTTGAAGACGCCGGAAGCGACGAGAACGACCTCGCTGCCGCACACTAGGTCGCAACTGCAGAAGCAGAAGTTGAGCGTGCGGCGGGCAATGCGCGCCGTTCCCTCGAGCCATTGGCCCAGCCGCGCACCGCGCACGAACTCGGTGCTGAGCGATACCGTCGGATGCGGCCAGCGGATGCCGGTAGCGTGGCCCGATCCGGCGCCCATCACCATGTCGGCGACCGTGACGAGCAGACCGCCATGCGCCCACCCCATGGGATTGCCATGGCGCGGCTCGAGCGGCAGGCCGACCCTCAGCCCTTCGCCCTCGGCCTTGCACCAGAGCGGGCCGATCAGCCCGATGAAGTCGTCGGTGACGGCGAGCTTGCGGAAACCTTCGGGGACGAGGGTATGCGTCATGTCGGCAATCCGTTCAGGGAAGCGGCCAGGCGATCGAGCGCGGTGCGCACGGCGGGAGCGAACGGGACGCTGCGACCGGTCTCCTCGTTCAGCGACACCATGACCGCCTTGAGCACGGCGGTGCAGTTTTCTTCGTCATCGAACAGGGCATGGCCGACGAGGCATTTGCGGTCATGCGCCTCGATCAGCCGCGCGCAGGCGGTGGCGGTGCCGGGATAGAACATCTGACGTCTGAAATCGATCTCCAGGCGGCCGACGACGAGACGGAAGGGCGGCAAGCCGGCACGCACGATCGCCCGCAGGTAGGAGACCCGCGAACTCTCCAGGAGCTGCAGGAAAGCGCCGTTATTGATGTGGCCGTTGGCATCGACGTCGGCGAAGCGCAGACGCTCGGAAGTCGCGAAGCCATAGATGCCGCGATCGGCGAGATCGAACACCATGAGGCCTAGCGCTCCGCGAATTCGAGGGTGAGGCCGGCGGCTAGCCCGGGTGGAACCAGAAGTCGCTCCGAATCGGGCTTCAGCAGCGCCACGTCGCGCTTGCGCAAAAGCGCCTCGCAATCGGCGAGATTCTCGACCCGCAACCGCAGCAGGGCCGGATGATCGTCCGGCCGCACCGGCACGATGCCGGGATAACGGGCGGCATAGGCGTCTCGTGTCAGGTAACGGATCGGCTGTGTGCCGGTATCGACCGCAAGCCCCTCGCCTTCGCCCCTGACTGCATCGGCGCCAAAATACCTCTGGAGCTCGCCGATCCAGCTGACGGGCTGCTCGGCGATCACCGTGACGCCGAGGATGCCACGCGCGCCGTTCGGATGGCTGGCCCACTCGTGGCGGTAGACGAACTGCGGCGTGAGGTGCTGGCAGACAAAGAAGCCGACCACCGGCATGTGCGACTTGGGAACCCGCACCGTCATGAATCGCGCGTGCTCGGTTCTTCCCCCGATCTCGACGGCACGGTCGAAGGAAAGCGGCGCGTCGGGCTGCAATCCCGCAGCCCGGAAGGCGTTGTACGCGAGATCCGCGCCGTCGGTCGCCAGCGCCACATTGGCGAGGCCCCCGCCGCCCCTGAGCCAGGCGCGCCGCTCGGCATTGAACTCGGTGTCCTCGACGATGCCCAGAATCTCGAAATAATCGCGCTCGAAGATCATCAAATGGTTGGCGGTGCCGAGCTTCCTGTGAAAGCCGCGCGGCTGAACCTGGAAGCCCAGGCGTTCGTAGGCCGCCTGTGCCGCATCGATACCGTCCACCATGACGACCACATGGTCGAGGCCCCTTACCGCCCGCTTCATTCCGGCCGCCGCCGGATCAGGTTGATGCCTTTGGCCGTCATGACGAGCTCGCCCTTCTGGTTGACGGCGCGCCAGCTCTCGTGAATGACGCCGAGCTCCGGCTTGCTCCGGGACGGCACCTTGGCCGCGCACTCGATCCAGGCAGTGAGGGTATCGCCCGGTCTCACCGGCTTCAGCCAACGGATCTCGTCGACGCCCGGGGAGCCGAGCGCCGTGCGCTTGTCGAGGTAATTGTCGACGAGGAGGCGCATCAGCTTGGCGCAGATCTGCCAGCCCGACGCGATGAGGCCGCCGAACACCGAGTCCCTGGCGGCACCAGTATCGACGTGGAAATACTGCGGATCGTAGTGTCGCGCGAAGTCGACAATCTCCTGCTCGGTGAAACTTGTCGAGCCCAGCGGGTATTTCCTGCCGACCTCGTAGTCGTCCCAATAGCGCGGGGCGTTGAGCGGTGCATCCATCGGGAGCGCAAGATGCGGTCGGACGGTCAGTCTGACAAGGCCTGCCCGAACCGCTTGGCGATCTCTTCCAGCATCACCTCCGACGCACCGCCGCCGATCGCCTGGACGCGCACATCGCGCGCCATGCGCTCGATCGCGCTTTCGCGCACGAAGCCCATGCCGCCGTGGAACTGCACGCAATCGTACAACACCTCGTTCACAAGATCGCCGGCCAACGCCTTCACCATCGACACCTGCGCCACGCAGTCGGTGCCCTGGGCATCGAGCCAGGCAGTGTGATGCACGAGCTGGCGCGCCGCCTCCACCTCGGCCAGCCGACGTGCCAACCGCTGGCGGATCGCCTGCTTCTCCCACAAGGGCGCCCCGAAGGCGGTGCGCTGGCTCACATGGTCGAAGGTCAGGCGGATCGCCTCGCGCGCTTCCGCCATCGCCATCGCACCGATCACCAGCCGCTCGGTCTGGAAGTTAGCCATGATCGAATAGAAGCCGCGATTCTCCCCGCCGAGCACGTTTTCCGCCGGAACGCGGCAATCCTCGAACACGAGTTCGGCTGTATCCGAGCTGCGCCAACCGGTCTTGTCGAGCGCGCGGCCGACCCGAAAGCCGGGCATTCCCTTCTCCACGATGAACATGGTGAGGGCGCGGCTGCCCTTGGCCTCCGCGTCGGTGCGGGCGGCGACGAAATAGAGATCGCCGTGGACCCCGTTGGTTATGAACATCTTGGAGCCATTCAGCACATAGGCGTCGCCGTCGCGCGCAGCCCTGGTGCGGATGCCCGCGACGTCGGAACCGGCGGCCGGCTCGGTGACCGCGACCGCCGTAATCGTTGTGCCGGCAAGAACGCCCGGCAGATACTTGTCGAGCTGCCGCTTGCTGCCGAAGCGGACGAGATGCGGGCTTGCCATGTCGGTGTGGACGAGCACGGTGATGGCGAACCCGCCGTGGGTCGATCGGCCCACCTCCTCGGCGAGGACGACGGACGCCCGGGCATCGAGCCCCGCGCCGCCGAGTGCCTCGGGGACGCGCAGCGAGAAGAAACCAAGCTTCCCCATCTCCTGCAGCACCGCCCGCGGCACGAACCCTGCCTGCTCCCATTTCGGCCCCTCCGGCCTCACCCTGTGGTCGACGAAGCGGCGCAGCTGGGCCCGGATCAGGTCGTGCTCCTCGGTGAAAATGGGACTGTCCATGGGTTCAGATCTGCTCTTGACGCAATTGCGAGTGCCTCTTATCTTCTCTGTGCGAGTAAGTCGCAACTGCATAGGTCCTGCACAGAAAGACGCGCGCCAGAATGTATATCTGTGTCTGCCGAGCCATTCGAGACCGTGATGTCGAAGCTGCCGTCCGGGCCGGAGCCCGGCGCCCGGTGGATGTATTCCGGGCTGCGGGCTACAGCCCGCAATGTGGCGGATGCGCCTCCGACATGCGCAAGCGGATCGACCAAACGATCGCCACCGAACAGGCCGCTCCGCAGACCCTGCTTGCCGCCGACTGACGCCTGACGGCGCGCCGGACGTCAGTCCGGTTCCTTGCCTTCGCTGATCTGGGTCTGCAGGTAGTTCTGCTCGCCGACCTTCTCCAATAGCGCAAGTTCGGTCTCGAGGAAGTCGATATGGGATTCGGCATCCTCCAGGATATCGACCGCGATCTCGCGGCTGACATAGTCCTGGCCCGCCTCGCAGGCGGCGGCCGCTGACACCAGATCCGTCCGCGCCCCAGTCTCCAGCCTCAGGTCGGCATTGAGGCATTCGGCGACGGTCTCGCCGACGCCGAGCCGGCCAAGATCCTGAAGATTGGGCAAACCTTCGAGCAACAGAATGCGCTGGATCAGGCGATCGGCGTGCTTCATCTCGCCGATCGACTCGTCGTAGATCTTTTTGGCCAGCCGCTCGAACCCCCAGTGCTTCATCATCCGGGCATGCAGGAAATACTGATTGATGGCGGTGAGCTCGTTCTTCAGGAGCTTGTTCAGTTCACCGATGATCTGCGGGTTGCCCCTCATGACAGACCTCCCGAGGAATGCATCTCTTTAGACACCGACCGCCGCGGGCAATGCAACCGAAGAGCGCGCGATTGAGAACCGTTCGCCCGGAAATTCGCCAACGCCACAGATTTCGCGGCGCGCCCGCCTGCGAAAATGAGACGCAACAATAAATGCAGGGGAACGTTTCATAGTCCGGGCCGTGGAAAAATGTAGGAGTTCGGTTATGCCACTAGACAAGCCCAAGCACGCTTTCAGCCTTCCAAAGCTGGCCTATGCGGAGAACGCCCTCGAACCGGCGATTTCAGCCAAGACAATCTCTTTTCATTACGGCAAGCATCACGCGGCCTACGTGAACAAGCTGAACGAGTTGATCGCGGGCACCGACTACGATGGCCTGTCGCTCGAGCAGATCGTCGCCAAGTCCGCCAAGAACGAGAAGGACAAGGCGATTTTCAACAATGCCGGTCAGGCCTGGAACCACAATTTCTATTGGGAGAGCATGTCGCCGAAGGGCGGCGAGCCCTCGGGGAAGCTCAAGGACGCCCTGCAATCGAGCTTCGGCGGCGTCAAGGAGTTCAAGGACGCCTTCCAGAAGGCCGCGGTCGCGCAGTTCGGCAGCGGCTGGGCGTGGCTCGTGAAGGGCAAGGACGGCAAGCTCAGGATCACCACGACATCCAACGCCGACACGCCGATCGCGCACGGTGAGACGCCGCTGCTTACCGCCGACGTCTGGGAGCATGCCTACTATCTCGACTACCAGAACCGTCGTCCCGACCACCTCACAGCCTGGCTGGACAAGCTCGCGAACTGGTCGTTTGCGGAGAAGAACCTGGGCTAAACAGGAGGAAGGCACATGCTGGGCACTATCCTGCTGATCATCCTGATCCTGATATTGCTCGGCGCGTTGCCGACATGGCCGTACAGCAGCGGCTGGGGCTACTATCCCAGCGGCGGCGTCGGACTGATCCTCATCATCGTGATCATCCTGCTCCTGATGGGCCGCCTCTAGGTCCATCGGGGGCGATCCCTCAGTAACGAAATGCGACGTTGATCGACGCGTACTGGTCGAAGCGGTCGCGTTCGAAGAATTCCGGCGTGCGCAGAACCTGCGTGAATGAGACGCGCACGCCGCGGAACAGCAGCGCCAGCCCGATCGTGCCTTCGGCGATGAACGGGCGGTGGCTCACGCGCATGCTGTTGCCATCGGTATTGCCGTCGAGAAACATGTTGCGCGCCACCGCTTCCCCCGCCAGGCCGAAGAACAGGTACCACGCGAAACCTTCGCCGACGAAACCTTCCGACCCCGGCAATGCTGGACGCGTCCGCGGCGGACCGAAATCGGCACGCAGATCCTTGCCGATGCGCACCAATCCGCCGGCGCTCGCGTAGGCCGAGACATTGCCGACCGCCGCGCCGACGATCGGCACGACGTCGTATTCGAGTTTCGGGCGATCGAGGACGATGCCGCGCCCCACCCGCCACCGGCGCTCGAAGGTGAGATCGAGGGTCGGCTCGTTATGGAGCTGGTTGGCCCAGCCATTGGCCGGCCCATCATTGATCAGCCGGTGGAAGTTGTTCTGCACGAACGCCCCGCCGGCGGCCGGCCCCACCAGCCCGAAGTCGAGCTGCAGCGTGTCGAGCCGCACGGGCTCGGCCTTCCCGGTCTTGGGATCGACACGCTTGTAGGTCGACTGCAAGGCGACGCTCATGTACAGCCAGGCGGCATAAGGCCGATCGTTGAAGATCGGCTGGCTGGTTTCCGTATCCTGTGGCGTGTAGAGGTTCTGCCCGAGCGAAATGCCGACCCGTCGGGTCACCGAGTTGACGGGCTGCTCGCCGAGAAAGGTCGGCAGGGTGAGCAGTCGCGCCCACCCGTCGGGCAGATCGGACAGAGCCGGCGACAGCCAGCCGATGCGCAGGCCATTCGTGTAGTCGCGGTCCGATTTGCCGACGAGGTTGAAGAAATCGTTTTCGACCTGAACGGTGAAGACATTGCGCTGCTCGTCGGGAGCCGATGCGACGTCGATCGGGACGAACTGCTGTGCGGTCGCGGTGGTCATTTGCCCCAGCAGGAGGAGAGCCGCCAGCGCAGTGGTCCTGGGCATGTCCTTCCCCGATCGGTCGGACGCCAACGTCAGGCCTGTCCAAAGGTTCCTAGTGCCGATTGGCGGCAGCTTGCGGATGCCACAGGTGGGCTCGCCAATGAGAGGCGATCAGCAGGGTGAAGGTAATGCCGATCAGGCTGAACAGGGAACCGGTCACGGCGAAGCCGACATGCTCGATCGAGGGCCCGCTCAGCAGCAGACCTAGCGGCAAGCCGTAGACGGCGAGCATGCGCACACCCATGACCCTGCCGCGAAAGGCGGGATCGGCGGTGCGCAAGAGGATCACCGCCATCGGCACCATGCAGAAGCTCTGCGCCACGCCGATCACGATCAGCAACGCCTCCCCCCAGCGTGGTGTCTCGATCCACGAGAAGACGAGGTTCAGGGTGAACCAGATCAGCGCGCCCGCGATCATCGCGCGGGCGGCGCGGATTCGCGCCCCGTGCATCGACAGGACGATGGACCCGAGCAGAGCGCCGGTCGCGAAGCTCGCGATCAGCCAGCCGAGCCCGGTCTGGTCAAGACCGTAGATGTCCTTGGCGACGTGCGCCAGGAGCGCGCTGACCAGCGGGTAGGCCGCGAAATTCATCAGAAAGGCGAGCAGCGTCGCTGCACGTACATCCGGCGTAGACCAGACGTAGGCGAAGCCCTCCCTGAGCGCCCGGATCGGCGACAACGGCACGGCGGTTTCGCCAACCATGCGCACCCGCCTGAGACCGACATTGAGGGACAGCACAAAGCTCACGAGATAGACGCCGCAGATCACGATATAGGCGACCCCCGAACCGAGCGCCGCCATGAGAGCCGCCCCCGACAAGGCGCCGACCACGCGGGCGGAGTCGGCCGTCATGCGCGAGACGCTCATCGCGCGCATCAGCAGCCCGGCGGTCATTGTTTCTCCCACCAGGAGATTGCGCAGCGTGATGTCCGAGGGCCTGACGAGTCCCATGATCGCCGCGAGCGCGAACACGGAAACAGCCGTCGCGAGGCCCGTCATGAAAAGCAGCATCAGGCAAAGCGCGACGCAAACGTAGGTGATGCGCATCATGCAAAGCACGTTGCGGTTGCCGATCCGGTCGCCCGCCATGCCGAAAAAGGGCGACACCAGCGTGCCGAGAAATTGCAGGGACCCGAACACCGCCAGCGCCGTGACCGAGCCGGTCGAGACAAGGACGAACCAGCCCAGGATGACCCCCTCCATCTCGAACGCCCAAGAAGCGAGAAGGTCGGCCGGCCACTGGAAACGGAAGCTGCGGATCTGGAAAGGCGCCAGCGCAGGAACACGCGCGAATACGGTCACGTCTTGCTGGTTTTCCTCCGACCGGCGTCTCGAAGAGCGCTCCCAATTGCCGGCAGCGTGTCTGCTCGTCCGGAGTTGCGCAATCGACTTCTGCTGACGGCCCGCTCCACGGAAGTTGGGGTCAAGTCGTTTTACGCCCTTGTGGGGAATGCAAATTGCCGCCATAAAGTATTGAAAGGGAATGCGTTTCCCTTGCCGGCATGGGGGCTTGCGTCGGCAGATGATGCAGCGCAGTGTGCATTCGACAGACCGTCAGCGGGGTGACCGGACCGCATGCGGACTTTTGCATTGGAGATAGTCCGCGATGGATGGTTCAACCGACAAGCAGCGCCTCCAGCTTATCCTGATCAAGCCTACTCACTACGACGACGACGGCTATCCGATCACGTGGCTGCGCTCGCACATCCCGTCCAACACGCTCGCAGCGCTCTATGGGCTGGGCGATGACTGCCGGCGCCGGCAGGTGCTGGGTCCGGGTGTCGAGATCGTCATCAGGCCTTTCGACGAGACGAACACGCGCGTGCGACCCGACGTCATCGTCCGTGATCTCGGCCGCGGCGGCGACCGGGCGCTGGTCTGCCTGGTCGGAGTCCAGAGCAATCAGTTTCCGCGCGCCGTCGACCTCGCTCGGCAATTCATCAAGGCCGGCCTTCCGGTGGCGATGGGCGGGTTCCACGCTGCGGGCTGCCTCTCGATGCTGCCGGTGGTGCCGCCGGAAATCCAACAAGCCATGGATATGGGCGTCTCGATCTTCGCTGGAGAGGCCGAGGAAGGCCGCCTCGACGTCGTGCTGCAGGATGCCTGGAACGGCCGCCTGAAGCCGCTCTACAACTACATGGAGGATCTGCCGGGCATCGAGGGCGCACCGACGCCGAGCCTGCCTCCCTCCGCGTTGGCGCGTAACGAAGGCCGCAAGTCGAGCTTCGATCTTGGCCGCGGCTGCCCCTTCCAATGCTCGTTCTGCACGATCATCAACGTGCAGGGCCGAAAGAGCCGCTTCCGCAACGCCGACGATCTCGAGGCCATCATCCGCGAAAACTACCGACAGGGCATTACGTCGTTCTTCATCACGGACGACAACATGGCCCGCAACCGGCATTGGGAGGAGTTCTTCGACCGGCTGATCGAGCTCAAGGAGAACGAGGGCATCCAGGCGTCGCTGATCATCCAGGTCGACACGCAGTGTCACCGCATTCCGAACTTCATTGCCAAGGCGCAGTGGGCCGGCGTCTATCGCGTCTTCATCGGACTGGAGAACATCAATCCCGACAACCTGCTGGCGGCGAAGAAGCGCCAGAACAAGATCACCGAGTACCGCCGTATGCTCCAGGCGTGGCATACGGCGGGCGTCTCGACCTGGGCGGGCTATATTCTTGGCTTCCCCGGCGATACGCGCGAGTCGGTGCTGCGCGACATGGAGATCATCAAGAAGGAGCTGCCGCTCGATATCCTCGAGCTGTTCATCCTGACGCCCCTGCCGGGATCGGAAGACCATCAGACACTCTGGAAGCAGGGCGTCTGGATGGATGCAGACCTGAACAAGTACGACCTCCATCATCGCGTCGTCCATCATCCGAGAATGAGCGACGAGGAGTTCGACCGCACCTACCGGGACGCCTGGAAGGCGTACTACACTCCCGCCCACATCGAGACGGTCGCGCGACGGCACGGCGCCATCGCCGGTCGCAATCCGGCCGAGCCGGCCCAGTTCATGACCATGTTCAAGATCATGTTCGAGGCCGAGGGCGTGCATCCGCTCGAAGGCGGCATCGTGCGCATGAAGTACCGCCGCGACCGGCGCTACGGCATGAAGATCGAGCCCTGGGGTCTATTCCATCTCAGGCTCGCCGCGGAGACGTGGCGCAAGCTCAAGATCTACGGCCGTCTTGCCTGGCAGGGCTGGCGCATCGGCCAGAAGGTCAAGCACGATCCCAGGCGCCTCGAATACAGCGATCTCGCCCTGGAGCCCGTGGCCGAGGAGGAGCTGGACAAGCTTGCCCTGTTCGCCGAGACGGCGGGCGGCGAGGCCGCCGTTGTGAAGAAGCGCGGTGAGGATCTGGCGCGCGCCCGCGCCGCTGTCGCCCACAACCAGAGGCTCGCCGCCGCCGAATAGCGCTATACTCGCGGGCATGGACGAGGACGTCGCCTCCCGCGTCTATGCCGATCCGCTGGCTCGCTGGTTCGTCACCGAGGCCTACAAGATCGCCGACACCGGACAACTCGTTGCCGCGGCGGGCGAGCAGTTGGTCAACGCGGGCATCCCGCTTTTCCGCCTGGCTTACTTCCAGCTCACGCTGCATCCCGAACTCGACGGCAAAGCCTACTTCTGGCGGCGCGGCCAGAAGGTACAGGTGCAGACCGCGGCCGCGGGCCTGAAGGACCGGCCGGATTTCCGCGACAACCCGATCGCCATCGTCTACGAGAAACGCAAGACGCTGCGTGTGCGGCTCGAAGACGTCGAACCCACCGCGCCGGTGCTGCGCCAGTTCAAGGCCGAAGGCGCGACCGACTACGTCGCCCTGCCGCTTCTGTTCGGCAATGGCCACGTCGACGGGCTCAGCGTGATCTCCGACAAGGCGGGCGGCTTTTCGATGGCCGACCTCGATCGCATGTTCCTGCTGCAGTTCGCTTTCACGCGCATCGTCGAGTCGCATTCGCTGCGCGACACGGCCGCCAACCTGCTCGACGCCTATGTGGGCCGTGCTGCGGGGCAACGCATCCTGGCGGGCGAGATCAAGCGCGGCAGCGGCCAGACCATCGAGGCCGTCCTGTGGTACTGCGACCTGCGCGGCTTTACGCGCGCGTCAGACACCCTGCCGCGCGACACGGTGATCAATTTGCTCAACGACTATTTCGACGTGATGGGCAAGATCGTCACCGGCGCTGGCGGCGAGATCCTGAAATTCATGGGCGACGGCATGCTGGGCATGTTTCCCGTACCTGCCCCGGGCGAGCGCGCCCGCGTGGCACTGAACGTCGTCCGCGCAGCCGGTTCGGTAGCCGATGCGATGACCATCCTGAACGGCATCCGCGCGGCAGCCGATGAGCCGGCCGTGCGGTTCGGCCTGGCCCTGCATATCGGCGAGGTAATGTTCGGCAATATTGGCGCCAGCAACCGCCTCGACTTCACGGTGATCGGCCCCGCCGTGAACCACGCCGCTCGGCTGGAGAAGCTCTGCGTGCCGCTTGGCCGCCCCATCGTGCTTTCCGGCGCACTTGCCGAACTGCTGCCGTCACGCGATGTCGAATCACTCGGCATCCACTCGCTGAAGGACATCGACCAGCCGCAGCCGGTCTTCGGCCTGCGCGGCGCCGGCGGCTGGAGTCTTCCCTAGCCTCGCTGGGCGCGGGCAGCGGTCAATGGAGGACAGGCGGCCGCACCTCGTCGAGCCCGTCGGCGACTGTCGCCGAGATCGTCGTGCGCACCATGGTGCGCTCGCGCGCATAGTCCCAGGGGCGCCCGCGGTGCAGCATCGCGCGATTATCCCACATCACCGCGTCGCCCTGACGCCATTTGTGGCTGTAGACGAACTCGTGGCGCGTCGCCTCATCGAGAAGCTGTGCCAGGAGCTGGCGCGCATCGCGCTCGTCCATGCCGTCGATCGCGTAGGCGTGGCTCGCGACATAGAGCGCGCGCCGGTCGTTGCTCGGATTGCGCCAATTGAGACGCCAACGCACCGGCGGCAGCGATCTGCGCTCGATTTCGGTCGCCAGATCGGGGTGGATCTGGTCGCGGCTGTTGGCATAGGAGTGCGTCGCCACCGCATCCTTCAGGCGTGCCTGCATGTCGGCGGGAAGCCGCTCCCAGGCGAGCCGCGTCGAGGTGAATTCGGTCTCGCCGCCATCTTCCGGCAGCACGCGCGCCGTAAGGACGGATGCCAGGGCCGGAGTCTTCTTGAACGACGAGTCCGTGTGCCAAAGGGCATTGGCCTTGGCCACCAGCACCTGCCGATGGTCGGCCGGCACCACCTTGCCGTTGGCCGTGTTGGTGAGCCGCGAGTAGAACGTGTTCTGGCCGAGCGACGAAACCTTGGTCAGCTCCAGCGGCCCGAAGGCGCGGCTGAACGCGACCTGGATGTCGTCGGCGACAGGTTGGTCCCGAAACACCAGCAGCGAATTCTCCTCGAACGCCGAGCGCACCGCCTTGTAGGCCTCGGCGTCGGTGGCGACGTCGAGGATAGTGATACCTCTGACTTCGACGCCGAAGCCCGGTCCCAGCGGAACCAGTTCCATCGCGTTCCTCCCACGGCTCTCGGCCGGATTTTATCGCAACCGGAGCGGCGGTCGCTATAGTAGGAATTCCGTTGCAGCGTCGTCGAGGCCCGATGTCAGCCCCTTCCAGTTCCGCTCCGCGTCTGGCCTTCGTGGCCGCCGCGACGCCGGTCGCCCGTGCCGCGCGCGTGGCGCTGGAGAAGCGCTACGGAGGCGTGAAGCCCGCGCAGGCCGATATCATCGTCGCCCTGGGCGGCGACGGGCTGATGCTGCAGGCGCTGCATCACAATATCCGGCGTGGAACGCCGATCTTCGGCATGAATCTCGGCACCGTGGGGTTCCTGCTGAACCAGTATCGCGCCGGCGGCCTTCTCGCGCGCCTGAAGGCCGCGCGCCAGGTGTCGCTCACCCCCTTGCGCATGGTGGCGACGACGACCCGGAGCCAGCGCCATGAGGTGATTGCCATCAACGAGGTCTCGTTGCTGCGATCGAGCCGGCAGACGGCTCGTATCGCCGTTTCGGTCGACGGGCAAATGCGCCTGCCGGACCTCCACTGCGACGGCGCGCTCGTGGCTACCCCGGCCGGTTCGACGGCCTACAATCTTTCGGCCCATGGTCCGATCATCCCGCTGGCCGCGGGCCTTCTGGCGCTCACTCCGATCAATGCCTTCCGCCCGCGGCGCTGGCGCGGCGCATTGCTGCCGCATCACAGCAAGGTCGAGTTCACCGTGCTTGATCCGCGCAAGCGCCCGGTCGCCGCCGCCGCCGATTCGGTCGAGGTCGCCAACGTCGTGAAGGTGGCGGTCACGGAGGCCAACGACATACAGCTCACCTTGCTGTTCGATCCCGAACACGACCTCGAGGAGCGCATCCTCAAGGAGCAGTTCGCCCCCTGACGGCCGGACTAGGCGCGGATCGTGATGCCGCCGTCCACAACCAACAGGTGGCCGTTCACGTAGGCGGCCTCGTCGGAAGCGAGGAACAGGGCGGCATTGGCGGTGTCCCAGCCGGTGCCCATCTTGCCGGTCGGCGAGGCACGGTTGCGGATGGCGATCATCTTGTCATAGGCCTGATCGTGATCCTTCTCGCCTTTGGCGTACTGCTCGGCGAGGAAGTCGATCATCGGCGTGTGCATCAGCCCGGGCAGGATGGCGTTGCAGCGGACGCCCTTGTCCGCGTACTGCGAGGCGATGGCGAGCGTGAGCGAGTTCAGAGCGCCCTTGCTCGCATTGTAGGCGACATAGGAAATGCCGAGGCTGCGTATCGAGGCGATCGAGCTCACATTGACGATCGCGCCCCTGCCCTGCTTCTCCATGATCGGCAGAACGTGCTTGGCCGTGAGGAACGCGCTCTTCACATTGACGTCGAACACGCGCTGCCATTCGTCTTCGCTGAGATCGACCGGCCCGCCCGTCGAGGCGATGCCGACATTGTTGTCGAGCACGTCGATCCTGCCCCATTTCGTCATGCAGGCGTCGACCATCGCCTTGACGCTGGCATTCCGCGAGACGTCGGCCTCGAAGGCAGCAGCGATGCCGCCTTCCTTCTCGATAAGACCGACCGTCTCCTCGGCGGCGGCGCGATTGCGGTCGACGCAGAACACCTTGGCGCCCTCCCGGGCGAAGGTGACCGCGGTGCATTTGCCGTTGCCCCACCCTGGGCCGATCGAGCCCGCTCCAACCACGATCGCCGCCTTGTCCTTCAGCCTGCCCGCCATGGCGCTTGCCTCCTCGGCGACTGTAGCACGCGCTTCCCCTCCGGCAGCAGGCACCCCTTCAGATGCGCGATCGCGATCCAGCTCTCTTCTTGCGCCGGTGATGGGTCAGGGCGAGGGCAAGGCAGTGGCGCAGTTCACGAACAGGCAGGCGGTCGTCGAGACCGAAGACGATGGCCCGCCTGCCCTCGTAGCGGAATGTCCCGGGATACAGATCGCGAAAGGTCTGGACCAGGCCGCTCCGGCAGTGGAAATACACGGCGTAGCCGTCGCCACGTCGCAGACGATCGATGCGCACCGTGGAACCGCTTCCCGTTTCGTTCGTCAAATAGCTTGGCTGTCCCCACTTCAAGGTTTCGGTCAGACGGCCAACGCCTTCGGTTTTCGCCGCGACATCGAACATGAGCGTCCGCAAGACGATCAACCGGCGACGCATGGCCGCCGGATAGGCCTTGAACGCCGCTGCAACCGCTTGATCGGCGAATCTCTTCATCGCTGGACCTTAGCACGCGGCGCGTGGACTGCAGCCGACCTGAGGTCTTGAGAAGCTCGACAAGGGCGGCACCAAGCCGACCTATCTGGGTCCGATCGCCATGCGCGCCGAGGTCGACACCGAAAGCCGGATGTTCGCCGACATCATCAAACGCGGCCACGTGACACCGGGCTAGACATCCAGCGGTCAGCGTCGAAACCAGGCGCGCGGCCAGAGGCAGGAGACGAAGAGTGCCGCCAGCAAGCCGCCGCCCGCGGCCATGAAGGCGAAGCGATAGCCGGCGAGAAACCCGTCGGTTCCGCTCGACGCCGCGGCGCCATGCGCCTGCAAGGTGCTGAGGACAGAGGCACCGCTCACGACGCCCAAGGTGCGCGTCAGCAGGGCGAGGGCGCCGGCCACGCCGCGATCGCGCCGCGCGAGGGTCGCGGTCACGATATCGGTGTAGGCGACCACCAGCAGGCCATAGGCGCTGCCTTCGATCAGCAGCAAGACGACGAGCAACGGCAAGGGCGTGGTCTGTGTCGTCCAGCCCAGGGCCATCAGGCTGGCGCCCACCACCACGACGCCCGCGAAAGCGGTCGGCCGCTGGCCGATCCTCGGCACGAGACGGGCGGCAAGTGGCGCCCCGGCCGTGCCGCCGACGAAGGCCAACGCGATCATCAGCCCCGATGCGGCCGCCGACAGTCCCAGCACGTTCACGAGATAGTATGGCGTCAGCAGCAGGATCGCGAAGCTCGCGAGATTGGCGAGCACGCTGATCAGGTTGGGAATGACAAAGGCTGCATCGGAGAACAGCGCGGGCCGCAGGACCGGCTCGTCGAACCCTTGCTCGTGCCGGATGAAGACGACGATGCCTGCCAGCGCGCCGACCGCCAATACCAACGGTTGCCACGTCGGCACCGCCCGCTGTGCCAGGACCAGCGCAAGCAGGAACGCGCTCGTGCAGCAGGCGAGCAGCACGGAGCCCAGCGCATCGAACGGCCGGTCGTCGGGTCTGGGCGCGGGCAGCAGCCCCGAGAGAGCGAGCGTCACCAGTGCGATCGGGACACGGAACCAGTAGACGGCGGACCAGTCCCAAATCTCGATCAGCACCCCGCCGAGCAGCGGACCGATGGTCGAGGCCAGCGCCTGGCCGGCGGCGAAGCCCGCGAGCGCCTTGGTCCGCTGACCCTCGGGATAGAGCGACGTCGAAAGCGCCGGGCTACAGGCCAGAGCGAGCGCCGTGCCGATGCCCTGGCCGGCGCGAGCCCACAGGAACAGCGGCCAATTCGGCGCCGCCGCGCAGGCCGCACAACCGATCGCCGAGACCAGCAGACCCACGCGAAAGACCAGGCGATGACCCACCAGATCGCCCAGTTTGCCGCAGACCAGCATGAGCGAGCCGTAGACCAGCACGTAGCAGATCACCAGCCACTGCACGTCGCCCAACGCCAGCCCGAAGTGTGCGCTGATCGCCGGCAGCGCGACGTTGACCGCGATGTCGAGCGGTGCGAGCGCCGCGCCGAGGCCGACGATCGCCAGGCCGAAGGCTGGTCGCACGAGCGCCACTCGACCGGCGCGGTCCGCTGAACTCAGAGGTGCTTGCCCAGGAAGGTCAGCGTGCGATCCCACGCCTGCTTTGCCGCCGCGGCATCGTAGGCCGCGCCGTCATCCTTGGCGAACGCATGGGCCGCATCGTAGCGATAGACCTCGGGCTTGTTGCCGGCCTTGGTCATCGCCGCAGCGAACTCGTCCACTACCTGCGGCGTGCACCAGTCGTCCTTGTTGGCGAAGTGCCCCTGGATCGGAATCCTGATCTTGGCCGGATCAGCCAGCTGCGCCGGGGGAACGCCGTAGTACGGCACGCCGCACGCGATCCCCGACACGCGCGCACAGGCCGCAATGGTGAGCGCACCGCCGAGGCAGAAGCCGGTGACGCCGACCTTGCGGCTCAGGTCGGCGAGGTGCTTCACGGCACCCGCGATGTCCTGATCCGATGCCCCGACGAAATCGAGGCCGTTCATCATGTGATTGGCCTCGTCGGGATTCTGGGTGACGCGGCCCTTGTAGAGGTCCGGCGCCAGCGCATTGTAACCGGCAGCGGCGAAGCGATCGGCGACGCGCTTGATCTGGTCGTTGAGGCCCCACCATTCCTGGATCACGACGATGCCCGGCTTGCCCCTGCCCGCTTCGGCCAGATAGCCCTTGCAGGCCGAGCCGTCCGGACGCTTGAAGTCGATCATGCTGCCCATCGTTTCCTCCTGTCTGTTGGCGACGACCCTATAGCAAGGTCCGAAGCTCCGTCTTGAGAATCTTTCCGTAGTTGTTCTTCGGCAAGGCATCGATGAAGCGGTAGTCTTTTGGCCGTTTGAAGCGAGCGATATTGTCGAGGCAAAGCCGATCGAGCTCGGCCGAAGTGACCGTGGCGCCGGGTCGCGCCACCACGAAGGCCACCACCTCCTCGCCCCATTCGGGATGCGGACGCCCGACCACCGAGCATTCGGCAACGGCGGGATGGAGGTTGAGCACGTCCTCGATCTCGCGTGGATAGACGTTGCTGCCGCCCGAGATGATCATGTCCTTGGACCGGTCCTTCAGCGTCAGGAAGCCATCCTCGTCGAAGGCGCCAATGTCTCCGGTCCACAACCAGCCGTCGCGCAGCGATCGGGCCGTCGCCTCGGGATTGTTCCAGTAACCCGACATCACCGTATCGCCCTTGACGATGATCTCGCCGACTTCGCCGACGGCCAGCCGCCGCCCCTCCTCATCGACCACGCGCACCTCGACGCAGGTATCGGCGACACCGGCCGAGGACAGCCGCGCTTCCCAGCGCGGATGATCACGCAGCGCATGCATCTCGCGCGACAGATGGGTGATGGTCATGGGACTCTCGCCCTGGCCATAGAGCTGGCAGAGAACGTTGCCCAATCCCTCCAGGGCGCGCTTGAGATCGCTCACGTACATGGGTGCGCCACCATAACTGACGACTCGAAGCGCGCCCGGCTCGAGGTCGCCCAACGCCGTACTCTCCACCAGGCGCTTCACCATGGTAGGCGCGAGGAAGATGCTGCAGTCGGGCCAGCGATTCATCAGTTCGACCGTTTCGGGCACGTCGTACCTGCCGCTTTCCGGAAAAACCTGGACCACGCCGCGGGCCAGCATGGCGAAATTCCACAGTCCCGAGCCGTGGCTGATCGGCGCAGCGTGCACCATCGATCCGCCCGTGACCGGCCGATCGACGTCGGCGTAGTAGTTGAGCGTCATCACCAGCAAGTTGCGATGGGTGAGCGTCGCGCCCTTTGGCCGCCCGGTGGTGCCGGAGGTATAGAACAGCCAGGCGGGAGCTTCGGGCGCACAGTCCACCAGCGGGCTCGGGTCGCCCACGGCCATGAAGGCGTAGGACCGCATGGTGACATCGACGATCTCCTTCAGTTCGCGCGCTTCCTTTGCCGCTTCGGCGATGGTGACCGCGAGATCGGGTGTCACGAAGCAGAGCCTGGCGCCCGAGTTTTCGAGGATGAAGGCGAACTCCCTGGCATGCAGCTTGGCGTTCATCGGCACGGCGCAAAGACCGGCGTGCCAGATCGCGTACATGACCTCGATCGCCTCGACACAGTTGGAGAGCGCGAAGGCCACGCGATCGCCGGTCTCGAGGCCGAACCGCACACGCAGATGCGTGCTCATGATCGAGACCTTGCGCCACAGGTCGCGATAGTCGAGATGCGCCGTGCCGCCGCGTGCCAGCGCGATGTGATCGCGGAACTCCCGTGATGAACCGAGCAACAGATGCGCGATGTTCATGGTCCTCGGACTATTGCAGGCCGACCGGCAACCTTGCAATGTGAGCTCATGCAGGAATTCGATTTCGTCATTGTCGGCGCCGGCATCGCAGGCGTGGCGGCCGCCTATCATCTCGCCCCGCAAAACCGCGTCGCCATCGTCGAACGCGAACATGTCGCGGCCTATCACACGACCGGTCGCTCCGCGGCGCTGCATTCGGAAACCTATGGTTCGGCGGAGATCCGGGCCATCACGGTCGTCTCCGGCCGCTTCTACCGCGCACCGCCGCAAGGCTTTACCGACCATCCTTTGCTCACGCCGCGCGGTGCCGTCATTGCCGGCCGCGCGACGCAGGAGCCCTCGCTCAGGAAGGCGGCTGGCGACTGCGCCGAGCTCGTGCCGAGCGTGCGCTGGCTAGACCCCGCGGAAGTGCTGCGCCTTCAACCTCTGTTCAAACCGGAGGCTGTTTCAGGCGGCGCCATGTTCGAGCCCGAGGCGGACGACATGGACGTCGCCTCCATTCATGGCGGCTTCCTGCGCGGCGCCCGGGCGGCCGGCGCCGTCCTGCGTCTTTCGGCCGAGGTCGTACGTCTCGAGCGCAACGACAATCGCTGGCGCATCGGCTTTCGTGATGGCGAAACGATGGTCGCGGCGAACGTCGTAAATGCGGCCGGCGCATGGGCCGACATCGTGGCGGGGCTTGCCGGAGCGAGGCCGGTCGGACTGGTGCCCAAGAGGCGCACCGCTTTCACGTTCGATTCGCCACCTGGCATGGACATCGCGCACCTCCCGATGGCGATCGACTTCGACGAGACTTTCTACTTCAAGCCCGAAGTCGGACAATTCCTCGCCTCGCCTGCGGACGAAACGCCATCGCCGCCTTGCGACGCACAGCCCGAAGAATTGGACATCGCCATCGCTGTCGACCGCATCGAGACGGCGACGACCCTGCATATCCGTCACATCAAGAACAGATGGGCCGGCCTGCGGACCTTCGTCGCCGACAAGAACCTCGTGGTCGGCTATGACGGTGCCGCCACGGGCTTCTTCTGGCTCGCCGGCCAGGGCGGATACGGCATCCAGACCGCTGCGGCCGCAGGCCGGCTTGCTGCCAGCCTCGCGCTCGAACGCAGTTTGCCGACCGACATCGCCGAGCTTGGCGTCACCGAAGCTGCCCTTTCGCCGCGCCGCTTCACGCTGCGGTGATCGCCCGTTCACGATTCTTCCCCAAGCTCTGACTTCTCGGCTTGTGCGACGGGGGGCAAGATGGCCCGCCCGTCGAGGAGACCGAATATGACCAAAAGCCATTTCGTCATCGCTTCTGCAGCCGCTTTGTTCGCTGCCGGTGCCGTTGTGGCCGGTGCATCGGCCGAGGATCGCGTGAGGTGCGCCGGCGTAAATTCCTGCAAGGGCACAAGCGCCTGCAAGACTGCCTCATCGTCCTGCAAGGGACTGAACTCTTGCAAGGGCCTGGGCTGGAGCGAAGTCGGCAGCAGGGACGAATGCACATCCAGGGGCGGCAAAGTATTTTGATGGGAAGCCAAGCTTCGCCGAAATCCAAATTGCAGGAGCCACCCGGGTGGTTTGCAGGCCTGCCAGGGCTGCGTGTGACAATGCGTCACCTACACGTGATGGTTTAGGGCGATCCGGTTGTCGGCCGGGAACGGCGCTGCCCAAAGTCCGGCAGCGCCTTTTTGCTGTCCGTCTGCTTGGCGCCAATGCTCGCGAAAATGTCGCCTTGGCTCTTCTCTTCCAATTGCGCCGTCCGTGCAGAATGGCGGTTGAAGACGCGCGGGCGCCGATGGATCAATCCCGCACGCCAGTTTGCCTTTTTGGACTACAATCGAGCGCATGAGCGCGTCCGCAGTGGACTTCGGACTCGGGCTCCGTCCCGACCATTATGAGGAAATCGCGGCCAGTCCCGGCAGGGTGAGTTGGTTCGAGGTGCTGTCGGAAAACTACATGGTGTCCGGCGGCATGCCGCTGCAGTGGCTCGACAGGATCCGCCGCGACTATCCGGTGGCGATGCACGGGGTGTCGCTGTCGATCGGTTCCGTCGATCCGCTCGACTTTCGATATCTCGACGAGATGAAGGCGCTGATCGATCGCGTGCAGCCGCTGTGGATCTCCGATCATCTCTGCTTCACCGGCTTGCGCGGCATCAACATGCACGACCTGTTGCCGCTTCCCTATACCGAAGAGGCGCTGGATCACGTGGCCGAGCGGGTGATCCGCGTACAGGATCATCTCGGCCGGCGCCTGGTGCTGGAGAACGTGTCGAGCTACATCACCTACGCCGCATCGGAGTTCACCGAGTGGGAATTCATCGCCGCCCTCGCCGGGCGAGCCGACTGCGAGATCCTGCTCGACGTCAACAATGTCTATGTCAGCGCCTTCAACCACGAGTTCGATGCCCGCGCCTTCCTGCGCGCCATGCCCGCGTCCCGGGTACGACAGTTCCATCTCGCCGGCCATCTTCACAAGGGCACCCACATCATCGACACGCACGACCATCCGATCGTGCCGGACGTCTGGGATCTCTATGCCGAAGCGGTGAGGCTGTTTCCGGGCGTGCCCACCATGATCGAGCGCGATGCCGACATCCCATCCTATGCCGAATTGCTGGCCGAACTCGACGTCGCCCGCGAGGTTGCCGCGCGCGTGACGCGCAAGCGTATCGTGGAGGCAGCCGAATGAGCGGGACCGGGCCGGCGGCGAACGCCCTCTCTCTCGCCGACCTGCAGCAGGCCTTCCAGGACTACCTGCTCTTCGGCAGCGATCGCTTCGCCGCCTCCGTGCGTGACACGCGCAAGGCCGACCTCGCCGCCCTGCTCGATGTCTATCGCGATGGATACACCCTGCGTCTGATCGAGGTGCTGACGGGCGACTTTCCGGGCGTCATGGCGATGGCGGGGGTCGCCGACTTCGATCACATGGCGCGGGCGTACGTCGCGGCGCATCGCTCGCACCATCCTTCGGTGCGCTGGTTCGGCAAGGACCTGGCGGATTTCCTGGCCGGCACGCCTCCTTTCGACCGTTCACCCGCCGTCGTCGAGATGGCGCGCTTCGAATGGGCGTTGGGCGAGGCCTTCGATTCGGCCGATGCCAAGCCCGTCACCGCCGATGCCGTGATGGCCGTGCCGCGGGGAGCATGGGAGACCCTGAGCTTCGTCCCGCTCCCCTCCTTGCGCGTGTTGTCGTTCGACTTCGACGTGCCGCGCGCCTGGCAGCGCCGGGATGAACAGGAGGCCGGCAGCCTGCATGTCGAGCGGATGGAGGCGACCACGTCCTGGGTGATCTGGCGGCCGCAATTCATCTCGAATTTCCGCTCGCTGGCCGCCGACGAGGCGGCGATGCTTGCCGCCGTGATCCGGGGCGAAGCCTTCCCCGACCTGTGTGAATGCGTCGTCTTCGCCACCGGCGAGGAACAGGCGCCGGCGCGCGCCGCCGGCCTGCTGCGCGGCTGGGTGGAGGAAGGGATGATCGGATCGTTCCGCCACTAGCAACGTTGCTGTCGTTTCGTCCATCATGGCGGCCTGCCGAGGAGCAAAGAGTGGAAGTAAGCGAGCTTGTCGCAGCGCTGGTCGATATCGAGCGGGCGGCCCATGAATTCATCGAAATGCCCGACTCCGCCGAGGCCGACCGGCGGCTGCTGGAGACGTTGCACCGGTGCAACGGGCGGCTGAACGAGCCCTACGGGTTCGATTCGGACACCGATGCCGTGCGCAGCCGGGTCTGGAAAGACTGCATGACGATCCTGTCGAACCTTGAACTCGCGCCTCAGCATGCCGCGGGCCAGAACTCCGAGCTGGTGCGCACCCAGGCGCAGAAGCTGGCGAGCCTGACCCAGGGACTGCTCGATCTCGTGCAGCGCAGGACGGAAAAGCGCTAATCTCGCGCCGCATGCCCGCTTGATGGAATTGGTAGACATACAGGACTTAAAATCCTGAGGCCGCAAGGCCGTGCCGGTTCGAGTCCGGCAGCGGGTACCATCGCGCGCCTGCAACCGCAGGGGCGGCGTGACGTTTGTCCCCTAGCGCATCGCTACACCAGCGAAGGAAATGGCCATGACCAGCAACGTCGATCTGCGTCGCCGGTGGTTTTTCGGCGCGGCCGCCGTCTGGGGCATGGCGCCGGCTCTGCCCGCTTTCGCAGACGAGCGCGGCACCGGCATGAGCACAAAGGCCGAGGCCGAGGCGCCCGTCCCGCCGACCGAGGATCTGATGCGCGAGCACGGTGTGCTGCGCCGGCTTCTGCTCATCTATGAAGCAGGCGCCCGCCGCCTCGGCCAGGGCGAGGACATGGAGGCGGCCGTCTTTGTTCGCGCAGCCGAGACGATGCGCGACTTCATCCACGACTATCACGAGAAGCTCGAGGAGGACCATCTCTTCCCGCACTTCAGGAAGGCCGGTCGGATGGTCCCGCTGGTCGACATCCTGGTGACGCAGCACGCGGCGGGGCGCAAGCTCACCGAGCGGGTCCTGCAGATCGCGCCGACGGCGCGCACCGACAGCGGCCGGCGCAAGACCATGATCGACGCCATGCAGGCGGCCATCGTGCTTTACCGGCCGCATGCGGCGCGGGAAGACACCGACATCTTTCCGACCGTGCGCAGCCTGGTCACCCCGAAGGAGTTCGACGCGCTCGGCGAGACCTTCGAGAAGGAGGAGAAATCGAGGTTCGGCGCCGACGGTTTCGAGAAGGTGGCCAAGACGGTCGAGGCGATCGAAAAGCGCATCGGCATCGACGATCTCAGCAAGTATACGCCCAAAACCTGAGTCCTAGCCGCGATAGTGGCAGGCGACCCAATGGCCGGGGCGGCTTTCACGCAGTTCGGGATCGCGTCGCGCACAGTCGGCCCGCGCGATCGGGCAGCGGGTATGGAAATGGCAGCCCGACGGAGGATGGATGGGGCTGGGCACGTCGCCCTGCAGCATGATCCGCTTGCGCCTCACGGTCGGATCCGGGATCGGCACCGCCGACAGCAGCGCCTCGGTATAGGGATGCAGCGGTTTGTCGTAGAGCTCGCGCGAAGGAGCGATCTCCACCACACGGCCGAGATACATCACCGCCACGCGCGTCGAGATATGCTCGACCACGCTGAGATCGTGCGCGATGAAGAGGTAGGTAAGGCCGAATTTGCCCTGCAGATCCTCGAGAAGGTTGATCACCTGGGCCTGGATCGAGACGTCGAGGGCGGAAACGGGCTCGTCGCAGACCACCAGCTTGGGTTCGACCGCCAACGCCCGGGCGATACCCACGCGCTGACGCTGCCCGCCCGAGAATTCGTGGGGGAACCGACGCATGTGGTCGGCCTGAAGGCCGACCGTCTCGAGGAGCTCGACGACGCGCTCCTCGAGAGCGCGGCGCGATTTGGCGAGCTTGTGGATCTGGAGTGCCTCGCCGATGATCGCACCGACCGTCAGTCGCGGATTGAGCGAGGCGTATGGATCCTGGAAGATGATCTGCATGTCGCGGCGCAGGGCGCGCAAGGCATCGCCGCCGAGGCGGCTCACGTCCGCGCCCTGGAACCAGATCTCGCCGGAGGTCGGCTCGATCAGTCGCAGGATGCAACGACCGGTGGTCGATTTACCACAGCCCGATTCGCCCACGAGGCCCAGCGTCTCACCCTTGCCGATGTCGAAGCTCACACCGTCGACGGCATGGACGCGCTCGACCTCGCGCGAGAAGACGCCGCCCTTGAGGGCGAAGTATTTGCGCAGACCCTTGACGGCGAGAAGCGTGGTGCCATTCACAGGACGCACCGCACGAAATGGCCGGGACCGACTTGCTTGAGCGGTGGCATCGCCTGCCGGCAGACGTCGGTGGCGAAACGGCAGCGTTGCGCGAAGCGGCAGCCCGGCGGCGGATCGAGCAGGCTCGGCACGGTGCCGGGTATCGCCTCCAGCCGCTCCTTGTGCGTGGCCGCGCGGTCGACGCGGGGAATGGAACGAATCAGGCCCTGCGTATAGGGATGCCGCGGACTGCCGAACAGGGCCGCAACCGGCGCTTCCTCGACCACCTTGCCGGCGTACATCACGATCACCCGCTGGCAGGTTTCCGCCACCACGCCCATGGCGTGGGTGATCAGCATGATCGCCATGCCGAAACGACTCTTCATCTCCTGCATCAACTCGAGGATTTGCGCCTGGATCGTGACATCGAGCGCCGTCGTCGGCTCGTCGGCGATCAGCAGCTTCGGACGGCAGGAGAGCGCGAGCGCAATCATGACGCGCTGGCGCATGCCGCCCGAAAACTGGTGCGGATAGTCGTGCACGCGCGCCTTCGCGTTGGGAATGTTGACGAGTGACAGCATCTCGACGGCGCGGTCGATCGCCTTCCGGCGCGTGAGCTTCTCGTGCTCGCGCAATACCTCGGCGATCTGGTCGCCCACCGTATACACGGGATTGAGCGAGGTCATGGGCTCCTGAAACACGATGGCGATCTCGCGCGCACGGATCCGGTCCATGTCGGCCGCGTCGAGCGGCAGCAGATCGCGCCCCTGCCACAGGATCTGACCGCCCTCGAAGCGCCCCGGCGGCATGTCGATCAGCTTCAGGATGGAACGAGCGGTCACGGTCTTGCCGCAGCCCGACTCGCCCACCACGCCCACCGTCTCGCCGCGGTTGATGCTGAGGTCGATGCCGTCGACCGCCCGCACCATGCCGTCGTCGGTCGCAAACCACGTCTTCAGTCCGCGAATGTCCAACAGCGTTTCAGCCATGCCCGCCTACAGCACGCGGCGCGGATCGAGGGCGTCGCGCAGGCCGTCGCCGATGAAATTGATGGACAGCACCGTCAGGAAGATTGCGGCGCCGGAGAACAACGCCCAATGCGGCGCGACGTCGAGCGTATCCTTGGCATCGAACAGCACGCGGCCCCAGGTCGGGATGTCGGGGGGAAAGCCGAGACCCAGGAACGACAGCGTCGATTCAGCGATGATCGCGGCGGCAACGTCGATCGTGCCCGCGACGATCACCGGTCCGAGCGCGTTGGGCAGGATGTGACGCACGACCTGGCGTATCTTCGAGGCGCCGAGTGCCCGCGCCGCCTCGATGAACTCCTTTTCCCGAATGGACAGGATCTGGGCGCGCACAAGGCGGGCGACCTGCATCCAGCGCAGCCCGCCGATCACCGTCACGACCATAATGAAAATCCCGCCCTGGGTACCGAACACGCTCGTGAGCGCACCGCGGAAGAGATAGATGATCAGGAGCAGCAGGGGTAGCTGCGGCAGTGACAGGAAGAGGTCGGCGAGCCACATCAAGGCAGCGTCGACGCTGCCACGCGACATACCCGCGATTGCCCCGACCAGAACGCCGACCACGGCCGCCACCAGCATGGCGCAGAGGCCGACGGCAATCGAGATTCGTCCGCCATAGAGCAGGCGGGCGAGAATGTCCTGCCCCAGATCGTCGGTGCCGAGCGGGTGCGCCCAGGACGGCCCTGCAAGTTGGGCGGAGAAGTCGATATCGTTGATCTGCACACGCCAGACGAGTGGCCCCAGCAGGACCGCGAGGACGATGACCAGCAGCACGGCCGCGCTCGCCATCGCGAGCTTGTGCCGGCGGAAACGCCGCCACGCTTCGAAGCCCGGCGAGACGTGCACTTTCTTCGCCGCTTTGGCGACGGCAGAAGCGCCCGCCGGCGCTTCAACGGTAAGCGATGCGGGGGTCGAGCCAGCCATAGAGGATATCGGCGATCAGGTTGAAGAGAACGACGAGACAAGCGAAGACGAAGGTAACCGCCATGACGACCGGCGTGTCGTTGGCGAGCATCGCCGAAATCAGCAGCGAACCGATACCCGGCACACGGAAGATCTGCTCGGTGACGATGGCGCCGCCGAACACGACCGGCATCTGAAGGGCGACCAGCGTGACGACCGGAATCAGGGCCGTCCGTACAACGTGCTTCAGGATGACCTTGCGCTCGCCGATGCCCTTGGACCGCGCCGTCGTGACATAGTCGAGTCGTACGACATCGAGCACTGCCGAGCGCACGTAGCGGACCAGCGATGCACCCTGGAACAGTCCGAGCACGGCCACCGGCATGATCGACTGCCTGACCTCGGCGACGAACCACTGCCAGCCGGTGGCGCTGAGGTCGGCCCGATAGACCATCGGCAGCCAGTCGAGTCTGACCGAGAAGATCAGGATCAACAGGAGGCCGGTGAAGAAGGTCGGCAGGGAAAAGCCGATGAAGGCCAGCGTATTGGCCACCTGGTCGAAGATCGAATAGGGACGCGTGCCGGCCAATACGCCGACCGGCAACGCGACGATGATGGCCAGGATTTGCGCTGCCCCGATCACGACCAACGTCGTCGGCAATCGTTGCAGGATCAGCATGTCGACATCCATGCGGCTCGCGAACGAAAATCCCCAGTCGCCATGGAGCATCGCGACCAGCCAATGGACGTAGCGTGTCCAGACGGGGTCATCGAGACCGAACTTGGCGCGCAAGGCCGCCGCCACTTCGGGCGGTATGGCGGGATTGCTCGCCAGCTCGCCGAACGGATCGCCCGGTGCAAGCGCCAACACGGTGAACAGCACGACGCTGATCCCGAGCAGGCTCGGAATCGCAATCAGCAGCCGCCGGATCAGATATTGCCGGGACACTTCACGCCTCCGCAGCGCACCCTAACCAGATTGACACTTCACCACCGCCATCATGCCCGTCCGGCGGCGCCGCGATGCCGTCACGCCTCCTTGTACCAGTCCGCGATATCCCAGGTGTTATTGTCCCAGCCGCTGATGTTCGCTCTCAGCTTGTCGTTGTGGGCGGTGACGCCAGGCCGGGCGACGACGGGGATCACGACGTAGTCGTTGACCACCATGTCGTTGGCCTTGATGAACATCGCCGCGCGTTTCACCGGATCGACCTCGACCTGGGCGGCCTTGTAGTTGTCGTCGTATTCCTTGTTCTGCCAGCGGGTGATGTTGCGGCCCTGCCACTTGTTGGCCTTGGTCGAGACTTCCCATGAGCAGAACTGGTTCATGAAAAGCTCCGGATCCGGCTGCGTCATGGTCGTCGTGTACATCTGCAGGTCGCAGTAGAAGTGCGTGTAGGTATCGGGATTGGCGACGTCGGACGAGAAGAACACCGATGCCGTCACGGCCTTCACCTCGATGTCGATGCCGGCCTTCTGGCAGGCCTGCTTGACGATCGCCTGCGTCTTCTGGCGCGGCTGGTTGATCGAGGTCTGGTAGACGAACTTCAGCTTCTTGCCGTCCTTGGCACGAATGCCATCGCCGCCCTTCTTCCACCCGGCCTTCTCGAGAATCTCCGCCGCCTTCTCGACGTTGAACTCGTAGTGGGTGTTCTTCGAGCGGAACTTTTCCGGGTTGTTGACGAAATTCGCAGTCGCGATGCCGGTGCGGCCGTAGATGTATTTCTGCACCGACTGCTTGTCGACCAGCATCGACAGGGCCTGTTTGACTGCCGGATCCGAAAGCGTCGGATGCTTCGTCTTGAGGCTCGAGCGCTCGCCGTCGACCTCGGTCCACGGATCCGTGTTGTTGAGCTGGATGTGCTCGATGTTGCCGCCGTCGGAGATGACGACACGTCCTTTTCCGCCCTTCTCGAGGCGCAGGAGGATCTCGTCCTCCACCTGCATGTTCCAGGCGAAGTCGAACTCGCCGGTCTGCAGCACGGCGCGCGCGGCCGAGACGGCGTCACCGCCTCCCTTCATCTCGATCGCGTCAAAATAGGGCCGGTTCTCCGCGTGGTAGTTCGTGTTGATCTCGCCGCTCACGATGTCGCCGGGTCGGAATTCCTTGAACTTGTACGGACCGGTGCCGACCGGCTTGAGGTTGGCGGGCGCCTCGCGCGACTTGGCGCCGATATAGTCGGCGAACAGATGCTTGGGGACGATCATGCCCTGCGGCCCGACGAAGGCATTCGCCCAGAACGGCGTCGGCTTGTCGAACAGCACCTTCACCGTGTAGTCGTCGACCTTCTCGACCATCACGTCCTTGTAGACCGCGATGGTGACCGCGGCGGTCGCCGGGTCCTTCGAATACTCCCAGTTGAAGAGAACGTCGTCGGCGGTGAAGGGCTTGCCATCGTGCCAGGTCACGCCCTTCTTGAGCTTCCACGTCACCGACTTGCCGTCGGCCGCCAGCGTTCCATCCTCGCGCCCGGGAATCGAGGCCGCCAGGACCGGCTTCAGATTGCCGTTGGGGTCCCAGCCGGCGAGCGGCTCATAGAAAAGCCGCGAGCCGTCCTGGTCCTTGGTGCCCACCGCGAAGTGCGGATTGAGCAGGGTCGGACCCTGCCACCACAAGACCTTGAGCATGCCGCCGCCGCCGCGCTTCGTCGGCTTGTAGGTCGAAGCGCTCTGCGCCATCGCCACACCCGAATAGGCCAGGAGTTGCGTCGCCATCGGTGCCGTGAGGCCGACCGCCATCATCTTCTGGACGAAGCGGCGGCGCGACAGGCCGCCCGACTTCACCTGGTCGATCAATCGTCGCAGTTCGCGTTCGTTCATAGTACACCCCGTCCTTGAGCCATCCCGCCCTACGCTCTCGCTATCTTGCAAGATGCGTGCAATCCTCTATCAGAACAGCACCAGCGGACATTCGTCAATGACGGTCCAGTCGCAGGTCGGGGAGCCGACGCCCCAAGGGGCGACCGCTATACCCCGGTTCGGGTGCGCGGAACCTACGATGGCGGCTGGAACCGACCCATGTTGCGCCAGATGAGAGAAGCCCTCGGTGGGAGAAGTCACCATGCGCCTGAAAGACAAGGTCACCCTGATCACTGGCGGGGCCAGCGGCATGGGTGCCGCAACTGCCCGGCTCTTCGCCCGGGAGGGCGCCCGCGCCGTCTTCGTGGCCGACCAGCTCGAACGCGAGGGCGCAGCGGTCGTCGCCAAAATCGAGAAGGCCGGCGGCAAGGCGGTCTTCCTGCCGCTTGACGTCACACGCGAAGACCAATGGCGGGCCGCCGTCGCCAAGGTGGAGTCCGCGGGCGGCGGCCTGGACGTGCTGGTCAACAATGCCGGCATCAGCGGCTCGGCCGAGCAGGATCTCTACGATACGGCTGCGTGGGAGCGCCTGATGGCCGTCAACGCGACCGGCGTTTTCCTGGGCATGAAGCATGGCATCGCGGCCATGAAGAAAACCGGCCGCGGTGGATCGGTGATCAACCTCTCGTCGATCTCCGGCCTTGTGGGCCAGGGCTATATCCATGTCGGATACAATGCTTCCAAGGGCGCGGTGCGGCTGATCACCAAGGCAGGGGCAGCCCAGCACGGCAAGGATCGCATCCGCGTGAACTCCGTCCATCCCGGCCTGATGCCGCCCATGCGCACGTCCGGCCGCACGGCGGATCCCGAGATGCGGGCGAAAACCCTGAAGGGCGTTCCGCTCGGCCGCGCCGGTGAGGTCGATGAAGTGGCCTATGCCATCCTGTTCCTGGCCTCCGACGAGTCCTCGTACGTGACGGGTGCCGAGCTGGTGGTCGATGGCGGCTGGACGGCTGTCTGACGCGCGACCGATCCAGCGACAAGCTGGCCCTTTCCCGTCAATGCGCGACGGCCCATAGTTGATCGATGGATCGTGGTCGCTCCCCGTCGGGCTGGCGTGCCTCGGCTTTGGCCGTGGCGCTGTTCGCGATCACCCTCAATTTCCTGCAGCCGCTTGCCCATGCCGCCCTGATGCGCGACGGCCCGGCGTCGACCTTGTGGAACGTCATCTGCAGCGCCTCGGCCGCGGATCCCGACCACGACACGAGCTCTCACCCGGTCACCGCGAATGCGCACAGCTGCTGCCTGGGCCTCGCCCACGCCGTTGCGTTCAGCGCGCCGTCGACCGCGTTCAGCATAGTCGGGCCGATGAGCGTTGCCGCGGCGCCGTTGCCGACGGACGAGCGCCCGAACACCGCCGGCATCCGCGACGGGCCCGGTCGACCACGCGGCCCACCCCTCCCCGCCTGACGCCTGAAGCCGCATCGCCCGCGGGCGATGCGTTCGTCCGTCGGTCAAGGGGAGTTCCATGCTGCCGATCCGTGCGGCGACCGTCGCCGCCTTCGCGGGCTTTGCCGCGGTCCCGGCACTCACACAGGCGCAAACGGCGCCATCCAGCCCGTCGCCTGCCGGGCCCTCCGCCACCGCGCAGCCGGCCGTCGTCCTGCCGCCCGTGACCGTGAGCGCCGCGCGCGGCTCGGACATCGAAAAGCTCGATGTCAGCACGACGGTCCTTTCGCGGCAGCAGATTCAAGCGATGCCTGAAACCGGAGTCGATCAGATCGTCAACAAGATTCCGGGTGTCTGGACCTTCACCATCCCGACCGGGCAGCTTCATCCGACCGGCCAGCCCTTCAGCATCCGCGGCTTCGGGTCAAGCACGACGATCAACACCCTGGTTATGGTCGATGGCGTGCCGATCAACGATCCCTATTTCCGCACTGTCGACTGGAGTGTAGTCTCCAAGGACTCGATCGAGCGGATCGAGGTCATCCGCGGCGGCGGTGCGACCAGCCTGTGGGGCAACATGGCGATGGGCGGCGTCGTCAATATCGTCACCCGCCAGCCAAGCCGCACGGGGGTTTCGCTGGACGCCAATTTCGGCAGCTACGATACATTCAACGGCGATGCGAGCGGAACCGTAATCCTGAACGACCGGCTGAGGGCCGGGCTCGACTACAGTCACCAGCAGAGCGCGGGCTACAACCTCACGCCTGCGCAATACCGCAATGCCAATCTGGTGGCGACCGCGTCCAAGGTCGACAATGTCGCCTTCTCGACCTTCCTCGCGCCCAGCGACAATTTCTCGCTCTTCGCCAAGGCCTACTATCACCAGGCCTACGAGGATGGACTCGTCTGGTCGTTGGCGCACAATCAGTGGTCAAGCTATCGCCTGCTGCTGGGCGGCAGCTACAAGCTCGATGAGACGTCCGCCGTCAACTTCAGTGCCTGGGCGGCCGGCGGAGTGTTCGGCACCACGAATGCCAGCAGTGGTTCCTATACTCTCAACAACATCACCGCCCTCAATCAGTTCGTCAGCCAGACCGAGACGGCGCCCAACAACAACCAGGGCGGATCGATCTTCTATCGGCTCGACACCGAGCACATCAAAGACGTGAAGATCGGCGTCGATTTCCGCCGCATACAGATCACCGACAACATTAACCTGTTCGCAAGCGCCACCTCTGCTCCCTCCATTTTCGTCAACCGCGGCGAGCATCGGCTCGAAGGCGCGTTCGCACAGGGAACGTGGCGCTCCGCGAATCTTCCGCTCGACATCACGGTCGGTTTGAGAGGCGACTTCTACCAGGCGGTCGATGCCAGCCAATTGATCGCCAATGTGGCCGCGACGAACACCATCCCCGATTCGAGCGCGGCAAGCTTCGATCCGCGCATCGGCGTCAAGTACTACGTTACCGACGAGCTGGTGCTGCGCGCCGCGGCCTACCGGAACTTCTCCGCTCCCGGCATGAACCAGATGTACCGCAGCTTCGCCAGCGGCACGAGCTTCACCACCACCAATCCCACTCTGCAGCCGATGACCAACCTCGGCGAGGAGGCAGGCTTCGACTTCAATTGGCGGAAGGTCAGCCTGTCGGCTACCTTCTTCAACAACGACCTCGACAACTTCATCGACTTCGTGAAGGTCTGCAATGCCAACGCCGCCTGCGCCGCGCCCTTCACCGCTGCAGCCGGTCTCGGCCCTGCCTTCACGACGGTCAATCAGTACAACAACGTCGGCAGCGCCAACTTCCGTGGCTTCGAGGTGATTGCAGGTTGGCAGGTGCTGCCCGAGCTCAGGCTCAGCGCCAATTTCACGCAGACCACCGCCCGGCTCACCAGCTCGAACTTCCCCGCCCTCGAACCGACCGGGGTACAACTGGGCGAGGTTCCAGGCTGGATGCTCAATTTGGGCGCCGAGTGGCGCCCGATGCCCGAACTCGTACTCAATATCAACCTCAAGTCGTTCCCCGCCTACTGGAACGACACCGGGCATACGCAATTGAACGACGCGGCCACGCTGGTCGATCTCGGCATCTCCTATGCGATCAGGAAGGGAGTCGAGATCTATGGCATCGCCCAGAACCTCTTCAACACCCAGTACCTCGCGCAAGGCTACACCCTGACGTCATTCGAGGGCCCGACCGTGAATGCGAGCTCCATTCCCGCCCTCGGCATGCCGCTCACGATCGTCGGCGGACTCAGGGCCTCGTTCTGATGGCGAGCAGCGATCGAAGGAGATCGACGATGCGCAGAATTCTTCTGCCGGCCCTTGCAAGCATGTTCGCAGCCGGCATCGCGACCGCCCAACCGCATCGGCATGTGATGGGTGACACCCACCAAGCCTTCACCGCCACGCCGGCTTTCGCGCCGGACGGCACGCTTTGGCTGGCCCGGGCGGAGGCCGACCGGGTCGAGGTGGCCAAGTCGGGGGATCTCGGCAGGACTTTCAGTGCGCCGGTCTCCGTGGTGCCCCAGCGGATCAAGGTCGATTGGGGTCCCGACACGCGCCCAATGATAGTGGTCGACCGCACCGGCCATCTCGTCGTCACCTACGCGATCTTCCAGGACGAACGCTTCAACGGCCGCGTCTACTACACGCGCTCGACCGACGGCGGACGGTCGTTTGCGCCGCCAAGGCCGATCACGACCGACGAGACGAGCCAGCGCTTCCCGTCAATGACCATCGATTCCGATGGCAGGGTATTCGCGGCCTGGCTCGACAAGCGCAATGCAGCCTCGGCCATTGCCGCCGGCAAGTCCTATCCCGGCGCGGCACTTGCCTACGGCTGGTCGAATGACGATGGCCAGACCTTTACCGACTCCCGGATCGCGATCGACAACACCTGCGAATGCTGCCGCCTGGGTGTGGCTCTGGCCGGTCCAGGCCGGCCGGCGCTGCTGTTCCGCAATATTTTCGACGGGTCCATTCGCGACCACGCGCTGGTCGCCTTCAAGGGCCCGACCGAGCCTGGCCCGCTGCGCCGCGTGAGCATCGACGACTGGAAGATCGAGGCCTGTCCTCATCAGGGCCCCAGCCTCGCGATCGCGGCGGACGGTTCGTATCATGCCGTCTGGTTCACGGACGGGACGGTGCGGCGAGGCTTGTTCTATGCCCGCGCCGACAATGGTGATGCGGCCTTCAGCCCGCCGCGCGCCCTCTCTGCGCCGGAGCTCCAGCCCAGCCGGCCCTATCTGCTCGCAACCGGCGACACCCTGCATCTTGTCTGGAAGGAGTTCGACGGCAAGCGCACCCATGTCCGCTGGGAAGTCTCGCGCGACAGCGGGCGGACGTGGAGTGCCCCAAGAACGGTTGCCGACACTGAAGATGCCTCGGACCATCCGCTGCTCGTCGCACATCAAAGTCGCACCTACCTTTCCTGGCTGACCAAGCGCGAGGGTTATCGGTTGATCCCCCTGGAGAACGCGCCATGAGACTCTCGATCCTGACCGGTTTCCTGGCCGGCCTCATCGGGCTGGTCGGCCTCGCTGCCCTTGGCACTGCCCATGCTGGCGAACCGTTGCCCTTTGGGCGCGGAAGCTGGGCAAAGCTACGCGAGGCCCATGCCGGGCAGCCGACCGTCGTGCACTTCTGGGGCCTGACCTGCGGACCGTGCCTGGTCGAGCTTCCCAACTGGGGAAGACTCCTGGCCGAGCGCAAGGATCTCAATCTGGTGCTCCTGGCGGCCGATCCGATGCCGGAACCGACAGAGCAGCTCGCGGCGACGCTCGATCGCGCCGGGCTGGGCTCGGCCGAGAGCTGGGCCTTCACTGACCGCTTCTACGAGCGGCTACGCTACGAGATCGATCCGGCCTGGGCGGGCGAGCTGCCCCGCACCCAAATGATCGCGCGCGACGGCACGCTCACGGTGCTGCGCGGTGTTGTCGACCTGACAAAAGTGCGCGCCTGGTTGGACGACCAGGCGAAATACCAACCCCCGGTCCAGAGGTAATGAACATGATGTCCTTTCGTCTCGCCCTCGTTTTTCTTGCGCTCGCACTGCTGCCGGCCTCCGCTTTCGCCCGCGACTACAAGCTGGGTGCGCTCGAGATCAGCCAGCCCTGGGCCCGCGCCACGGCGTCGACGGCGCCCGCCGGCGGCGGCTATCTGACCGTGACCAACAGGGGGACGACGCCCGACCGGCTCGTCTCCGCCAGCAGTCCCGTTGCCGACAAGGTCCAGATCCACGAGATGAAGATGGACGGTAACATCATGCGCATGCGCGAAGTCGGACACGGGCTCGAGATTGCGCCGGGCGCGACCGTGAAGCTGGCGCCCGGCGGCTTTCATCTCATGATGATGGGCCTGAAGGAGCCCTTGAAGCAGGGTGCACGCGTGCCGCTCACGCTGGTGTTCGAGAAAGCCGGCCGCATCGATGTCGAGCTCGACGTCGGGAGCATGGGCGCCACCCAGCCCCCGCATGACATGTAGTCGAAGCTAGAAGAGCTGCACCGCGATCATGATCATGCCGACTACCGACACCGCCCAGGCGAGGGTGCGGAGCCAGGGAATGCCGATCAGGTAGATGATCGCATGGGCGAGCCGTCCCCAGAAGAAGATGGCAGCACCGGTCGCCGTCGCAGCATTGGCCTTGCCGGCCGCGGCGGCGATCAGCACGAGAGCCGCGAACAGCACCAGGTTCTCAACCATGTTGAGATGCGCGCGCTTGGCGCGGCCGGCAACGCCGGTCAGTACTGGCAGCTCGTCGCGGTTGCCGGCCAATGCTGGCAAGCCGACCTGGACCTGGGCAGTCGCGGCGGCAATCAACACCTGGACGAACGCAAGGACCACAGAGAACAGAAGATACTTGAGATCCGGACTCATGCGTCTCTCCCCTACCTCGTTCCGAACAGGCGGTCGCCCGCATCGCCGAGGCCGGGGACAATATACCCGTGATCGTTGAGTTTCGCATCGATGGCGGCTGTGAACACCGGCACGTCGGGATGGACCTCGGCGAAAGCACGGGCGCCTTGCTCGGAACCGAGGATGCAGATGAACTTGATGCGTTTGGCACCCGACTCCTTCAGGCGATCCACTGCGGCAATCGCCGAGTGCGCGGTCGCCAGCATGGGGTCACAGACGATGACATCGCGATCGGAGATGTCGCCGGGCGTGCGGAAATAGTACTCGACGGCCTGCAGCGTCCGCGGATCGCGATAGAGCCCGACATGCCCCATGCGCGCGAGCGGCATCAGATCCAGCAGGCCCTCCGCCAGGCCGAGCCCTGCACGCAGGATGGGCACGACCACGAGCTTCTTGCCGTCGAGCAAGGGCGCGTCCGTCGGCTCGATCGGCGTCTCGATGTGCGTGGGTACCAGTGGCAGGTCGCGCGTCGCGTCGTAGCCGAGCAGCAGGCCCATCTCGCGCAGCAGCCGCCGAAAATTGGCGCTCGACGTCTGCCTGTCGCGCATCTTGGTGAGCTTGTGCTGCACCAGCGGATGGGACACGACGTGGATCGAATGCGGCAAGGACATGGTCTTCTCCCCGTTTCAGAAAAGAGTACCGTCGCTCTCGACGGTGATCGGCGGACCGCCGCCGGCGCGCCGCTCGGCGGCGAGCTTTCGACCGGCAAACCAGGTGCCGGCTTCCAGCACCTTCACGAGCGGCAACCGCGCGGCATCCATCCCCAGATGCAGCCGCAGATGCTCGGCGATACGGTCAAGCAGGGCGACGGTGAGCGCGCGCCATTCCACGACCGGCTCGTCGGCAGGCGCGAACGTTCCGGTCAGCAGCGCCGATTGCTTGGGCCGAAGCGCGCCCGAATCCACGAGCAGGCCGCCATTGCGATACTCCGGCAGGCCGGTGAGCGCGTCGAGCTCGACGACTCGCAGGCCCGCGCCTTCCAGCGGCTCGACCAGCGAATAGGACATCCATTGCGAGAGCTTGTGGAACGGCACGAGGCCGATCGCGGGATGCGCCCACACGTCACCCAGAGGCTGGCCGTCGAGCGAGAGCCGCGAGGGCCAGATCGACGACATCCTGTCGAGCACGGTGGCGAGGATGGCAGCGGCCTTCACTTCGCCGCCACCCTCCGCAAGGATATCGAACAGGGCTCCGGGCCGTACCAACCCGATCCCCCCCAGCTTTCGCAGCAGCCCGGCGCGACCCTCGAGGCCGAGCAGGGGATTGTGCGCCGTCACCTGGAAGCCGAGCGCAATGTCGGTCGGCGTCAGCGCGGCGAGGCGTTCGGCATCGACCCGCAGCGGATCGCGCTTGGGATCGCAGCTGAAGGCACCTGCGGCAAACATATGGAAGCTCGCCACGCCCAGCCCTTCGGAGCGCGCGTAGGTCTCGCCCGTGCCGGGCTCGCGGTAGGACCAGCCCGAACCTGCGCCGGCATCGAGCAGTACCGAGACGATAGCGAGATCCATGCGCCGACGCGCCACCTCGTCCCTGGCGAGCATGGCGAGCCCTGGCGCAAGCGCGGCCCAGCGGTCGCGGCCGCCCGCTTCGAAGTGCCGCCACCGCGAATGGAACGGGATCGCCGCGGGATTGGCGTAGCGCTGCCGCGTGACGTCGAGCGTGGCCTGCACCGCGGCTTCGAGGCCGTCGCCGTCGAGCGCGAACCACCGGGAACGGCCGGCCTCGACATATTCGAGGACCTGCCCTGCTCGTTCGCGGATTGCGGCCGGGTTGCGAAGGTAAGCTATCGAGTCATTCATCGGAGCGCGCCACCGCCGTGGCGCTCACCCTCGTGGTGCGCCACTTCAGCGCGGGCAAAGCCCCCGCGCGCAGTAGCGCGCTCCCATGAGTCATTCCGTCAGCCTCCGACCCTTGGCCTTGGCGAGCTCGCCCAGCGCCGGCTTCTTGAGGGTGAAATAGCCGGCGGCCTTCTTGGCATCCATCTCGACCAGGGCGTCCGCAGGTATCAGCTCGTCGGGAATCGGCACCTGCTCGACGATCGCGATGCCTTGTTCACGCAGAGCGTTCGCCTTCATGTTGCTCATGGAGGCGAAGCGATCGATCCGGGCGATGCCCAGCCAGTGGAAGACGTCGGGCATCAGCTCCTGGAACCGCATATCCTGAACACCGGCAACGCATTCCGTGCGATTGAAGTATTGCGCTGCCGAATCTCCACCCGGCTGGCGCTTGCGCGCGTTGTAGACCAGGAACTTGGTCACTTCACCGAGAGCGCGACCTTCCTTGCGATTGTAGATCACGACGCCGACGCCGCCCCTCTGGGCCATCTCGATGCAGATCTCGATGCCGTGCGCGAGATAGGGGCGACAGGTGCAGATGTCGGAGCCGAACACATCGGATCCGTTGCACTCGTCATGGAGCCGGCAGGCGATCCTGGTCTCGGGCTTGCCGAGCTTGGTCACATCGCCGAAGAAGTAGATCGTCGAGCCACCGATCGGCGGCAGGAAGATCTCGAGGTCGGACCGCGTGACGAGTTCGGTGTACATGCCGCCGGTGTGCTCGAACAGGGTGCGGCGCAGCTCGGTCTCCTTGACGCCGAAGCGATCGGCGATGCCAGGCAGCCACCACACCGGCTCGACCGCCGCCTTGGTCACGCGCACGTCGCCGTTGGGCATCAGAAGGTCGTTGTCGGGCTTCAGCCGGCCGGCGACGATGGCGTCGCGGATCTCCGGCATCTGCACGCGTGCCTTGGTGACGGCGATTGTGGGACGGATGTCCCAGCCGGCGGCGAGCTTGTCGGCAAATACCTCGGCGACCATGTGGCCCCAGGGATCGAGCGACACGATCTTCGACGGCTCGAACCAGCTTTCGAACGGTCCGATCGGCTCGGCCGGGGAAGTGTTGGTGAGGTCGGGGCGGTGTCCCGGTTTCAGTTCCTGCGCGGCAATGGCGAGCGCGCGGTAGATGCCATAGCTGCCCGAATGCACGCCGATCGCGTTGCGCTTGGCCGGATCGGCGACGGTGCCGACCACCGGCCCGCGCAGCGCCGGATCGCTCGCGCCCCAAACCAGGGCCGGCGCCGCCTGGCCACCCTGCGATGGATGAGTATTCAGTCTGATGTGGGCCATATGCTTTCCTGATGCCAAAAGGCGGGAAAGCGAGGCATTCTAGGGCCTGTGGACGAAGAAGGAAAGAACGTCTCTAACTCGTTAAGAACCAACGATTTGCGGCCACACGCAGGAGGAATACCATGCCCGACAGCCATGCTCACGCAGGCAAGCTCGAGATCGTGAACCATCTCGGACCGGATTCGTTCAGGCCGGATGGACTGCGGCCTTTCTTCGAATATCGCCCGCTCGGCATCGACAAACTGACCGGCGGCAAGGTCGGCGCACACGTGATCCGCGCGAAGCCTGGAATGCATGCCGATGCCCCGCGCCACACACACAGCCTCGGGTTCCAGTTCGTCTATGTGCTGAAGGGCTGGGCAATCTTCGAGTACGACGGCTACGGTGAGCACAAGCTCGTCGCCGGTTCGACCGTCTATCAGCCCCCCGGAATCAAGCACAAGGAGGTTGCCCACTCCGACGACTTCGAGGTGCTCGAGATCACCATGCCGGCAGAGTTCGAGACCGCAACCGTGGAGTAGCGTCACGCTCATGAGGCTCGCTTTGTCCTTCCTCGCGCTGCTGCTGTCCGTTGCCGCAACCCTCGCCGCCGATCCGGCGCCACAGCCCGTGCCGAAAGTGAGGCCTATCTTTTTCCCGAGAGGAGCGACCGGCGGTACGGTCGGCGGCTACGTGCTGCGCGGCAATCGCGATCTCTACTCGCTTACCGCCGCCAAGGGACAGACGCTGACCGTGACCATCACCGCACCCGACGACAATGCCGTGTTCCAGATCTACGAGCCCGACACCAAAATCCAGCGCGATTCCGCCGGCACACTCGAGTTCATCGGCAAGGCGCTTCCCGACGCCAACGACGGTGACGACGCGACGCGCTGGAGCGGGCGCCTGCCGCGCGCCGGCACCTACCTGATCGTGATCGGCAGCACCCGCGGCAATGCGCGCTACAGCATCGATGTGAAGGTGGAATAGGGGCGGAGACACCAACGCGAGTGCGGGGCAGTCGTGCTTATCGTTCGCAAGTGCCAAGCGGTACATGACCAGCATAGGCGGCGGTGAGGCAATCAGCAGTCGTGCGGAACGCCCGGCGGTCGAAGGCCGGCGCCATGCTGAGCGCGCGCGTGCTGCTTGCCGACTCGGCCGTGAGCGGCGGCGCGCAGGCCAGACCCGCAGCACGGGCAGCCTCGCACATTTCTTCGTTCTGACGCGCGGCCACTGCCGTTGCCCCCTCGGCCATTGCTGCCGAGGCGACGCTCGCTGATACCGCGGATCCGCCGGGCAAGCCCGCGCTGGCAGAGCCAGGGCCTTCGGCGGCACTGGCTTCCGCCGAGCCGCCGGCTGACGCGGAGCCCGCAGCACCACCCGACGCGCCGGCGCCCGCACTGGCGGCACCGACCCCTGGGGCGCTGCCGCCTGCGCCACCGCCCGCACCTGATGCGCCGCCACTCGACCCGCCGGCACCCGAGCCGCCGGCGCCGGAGCCCGCTGACCCGGCGCCTGAAGTCCCCCCGGCCGAGCTCGCACTCGAGCCGCTGCCACCCGACGCACTGGCGGCGGAAGTGCCGCCGCCTGAAGCGCCAGCGGCGCCCGAGGCGCTACTGGCGCCCGAACCGTTGGCCCCTGACGCACTACCTCCGGATGAGCCGCTGCCCGACGTACCACCGGCCCCCGAACTTCCCCCTGCAGAGCTGCTGGCGGATGCACTGGAACCTCCGGACCCGCCGGATGTACCGCCGGCACCCGAGCCGGCAGCACCCGCGCCGGCGCCGGCCGCGCCTCCTGCTCCCGCACCGCCGGCTCCGCCGCCTCCACAACCGCCGGAACCACCCGCGCCAGCGCCACCACCATGCACCCTGATCAGACCCGCCAATGGAGAACCGTGTGCGATCGCCAGTCGAAAGCCGACCGTTCCGGATGCCCCGGTTGCAGGTCGCAGCAAGATGGAACCCGCCTGGGCGTTCGTACCCAGACCTGGAAGCAACACGAGAGAAGCCGCGACCGCGGCAAATGCGGTACCGGAAGTCATGCACACACCCTTCGTTCGAGACCCGATGAGCAACGAACGCCCGAGGGATGGGTTGCGCGCGACAACGACGCGCCAGGCTTCCCGCCGGCCACGCTTTCCATGAACGAATCGCCGACAGGCCTCGCGCGCTGGAGCGGCCGACTGCCGCGCGCCGGAACCTATCTCATCGTGATCGGTAGCACGCGCGGCAATGCGCGCTACAGCATCGACGTGAAGGTGGAGTAGCGCTCGACGACGCTATCATCGGACATGACGTTTCACGCCGCCTTCGGTGCAGATTGCGCGGCCGCCGTGAGCGCCATGATGCCGCCGGGGTTCATGCTGTCGACCATGGCGCTCGGAATCAGGATCGTGGCGCCACGCTCCTTGGTGGTCTCGTAGATGATATTCATTGCGCGCAACTGCAAGGCCGCAGCGCTGCGCCCATAGGTTTCGGCAGCCTCGACGAATTTCTGCGCCACTTCCACTTCAGCCTGGCCCAGCATCACACGCGCCAGCCGCTCGCGCTCGGCCTGAGCCTGACGGCTCATTGCATCCTGCAAGGCGGAGGGAACACCGATATCGCGGATCTCGACGGAGATCACGTTGACGCCCCACTCCGCGGTCTTGCGGCTGATATCCTCGCGCAAAAGCAAGTCGCCCTGTTTGCGGTCGGCAAGTAGCATCGACAATAGCGACGAACCCACCATCTCGCGCAGTGACGTCTGAGCCACCCTGCCGATCGCCGACCGATAGTCGGTGATCTCCAACGCGGCGCGCTGGGGATCGTGTATCTGCCAGAACACGATCGCGTCGATGTTCACCGGCACCGTGTCCTTGCTGAGTGCCTGCTCGGCATTGAACTCTGTTATCTGGATACGTTGGTCGAGCCAGGAAGCAACAGAGTCGATAAACGGAACGATCATGAACAGGCCAGGACCGCGGATCGCCGTGAGTCGACCGAGTCGCAGCACGACGGCACGTTCCCATTGATTGGCGATCATTAGCGCCTGCGGTACCAACAATCCCGCGAGCACCAGGATGGCGGCAGCCACCCAACCGAACGGCTCCGCACGGCTGTAGGCGAACCATGCCGTAACGAGGCCAAGGCCAATGAGTATGTTGGCCAAAACGACGGCGGGTCGATTGCGCCCGCCCCATGTCAAGGCGTTCATCATGGCTTGTTCTCCTTCCCTGCCAGGGCCGTTATGCGATCGGCCAATGTCGCGGGATCGACTCCCATCGCTAGCGCCGTCGCGATCACCTGCTTTGCGAGCGTATCGGTCTGTGCCATCGCGGCGCGCCCGTTCATCGCCGCCGGCGGCTCGGCGACAAAACTGCCCCGCCCCCGAACCAGCGTGATGGCACCCAGCCGCTCCAGTTCGTCATAAGCATGGCGCACCGTGTTGAGATCGACTTTCAAGGCGACGGCGACCTCGCGCATCGTCGGCATCTGGTCACCGGGGCTGAGCGCCCCCGCGCCAAGCAGCCGTAGGATCTGCTCACGGAGCTGGACGTAGATCGGCACTCCCGTGTTCTCGAGCCGAATACGGTTGAGGATATCCTCTGTATGCATTATGTAGTACACTATACTTATATGGTGCAGCAGTCAAGAGATCTGGCCGACGGCAAAGGCGTGAAATCCCGCCCCGCCCACCCCATTTAGCCCCTCCTTTCCCGGAGGTGCCCTGTGCCGCTCGACGATCCCCGACCGCCTGATGCCCGCCCGCTTGATGACAGTTCCCTGCTCGACGCCTATTCGCGCACCGTGATCTCGGTCGTGGACAGGGTCGGGCCGGCGGTGGTGCGTGTGGAGCGGTTTGGCGAGGGCGGCAAGCCGGGCGGCGGGACCGGATCGGGCGTGGTAATAGCGGGCGACGGACTGGTGCTCACCAACTCCCATGTCGTGGGTGGCGCTCCGCGCGTGCAGCTCACCTTCGCCGAGGGCAGCGTGCGCGAGGCGCGCGTGATGGGCGACGATCCCGACACCGACCTCGCGCTTCTGCGCACCGATCTGCCGGCCGGCACGCCGGCAGCAGCGCTCGGCGACTCGAAGGCCCTGCGTCGCGGCCAGCTCGTGGTGGCGATCGGCAATCCGCTCGGCTTCGAATCGACGGTCACTGCGGGCGTCGTCTCCGCGCTCGGGCGGTCATTGCGCGCCACCTCGGGCCGGTTGATCGACGACGTCATCCAGACCGATGCGGCGCTCAATCCCGGCAATTCGGGTGGGCCGCTGGTCTCGACCGCAGGCGAAGTGGTCGGCATAAACACTGCCATGATCGCCCGCGCGCAGGGCATCTGTTTTGCCGTGGCGTCCAACACGGCGGTGCTGATCGTGAGCGAGTTCATCACTCATGGGCGCGTGCGCCGCGCCCATATCGGCATCGCCGCCGGGACCGTGCCGCTGCCGCGTCGCATCGGCCTTGCGACGGGCGCCGGCAAGCGCGCGGTCCGCATCAGCGAGGTGATGCCGGGCGGGCCGGCTGCCGCGGCGGGTCTGCTGGCCGGCGACCTGATTCTGTCGGTCGACGGCGTAGCGGTCGAGGGCGCCGACGATCTGGTGCGGCTGTTGAGTGCGGCGCGGATCGGCAAGGAAACCGCGGTCTCGATCCTGCGGGGCGGCGCGGTCGAAACGCGCACGCTGGCGCCGGTGGAGCGGAGAGCGAAAGGTTAGCAACGCCGGCGCGGCCGGAGCCGCGCTCGCCGCGATGCCTACCTTCTTGCCGCGATCGCCACGAGCCGGCGGCCGTGATGGATGATGCCGTCGGCGGTCATCAGGTTCTGCAGGCGCTGGCGAATCGTGACGCGGGCACGAGCCTTCAGCTCGGGCGGCAGATGGCCGAGAAAGTTGCCGAAGGAGCTCGCCTCCGAGAAACTGATCGCGGCCTCGGGCGAAGGCCACATGCGGGTACTCTCGCGCACCTCGATCAGCAAGGCCGAGAAACCCGTCATCTCGAAGAAAGCCCGCATCTCCTCGGCGTCGACCGGAAAGGTGAGCTGCGCGCGAGGCCGCGGAAAACGGTCGAATGGCGGCTCGGAGAGCACCTTGCTCGCAATCTGGTGCACCCGCGTGCGATGGCCCTTCAGCATGGTGCCGATACCCACCCGTCCGCCTGGATGCAGCACGCGCGCGCATTCGAGTAGCGGCCGGGTCTTCTCCGGAAGCCAATGGAACACCGCGTTCATGATCACGACGTCGAACGAAGAGTCCTGCAGCATGTCGAGATGAAAGGCATCGCCGACCTCGAACGAGAGGTTGGGACGCTGCTTGCTGCGCGCGAGCTCTATGCGCAATGGCAGGGGATCGATGCCCACCACGCTGCCCTGCGGACCGACGAGATCGGAAATATGCTCGGCCAAAAGACCGGTGCCGCAGCCCAGGTCGAGCACGCGCTCGCCCGGCACAATGCCGAGCTCGGCGGCCAGCCGCTGGCCCGACTGGAACTGGCGGGTAGCGCTGATCCGCTCGTAGTCGCGCGCCAGCTCGTCGCTGTCGAGCGAGAGCGAGGGCGCCCCGACCAGACGAAGATTCGCCGCCCCCAAGCCATTCTCTCTTACGCTACCCATGGGCGCATTGTAGGGCGTCCAACCTCTGGAGACGCAGCGCAATTGTCGCGATACTGGCATGTCGTCAAGGAAAGGCAGCCGGCAGACATGCGCGTGGAGATTCTGTGCACAGGCGATGAGATACTGACCGGCAAGACCGTCAACACCAACTACGGCCACATCGCCCGTCGCCTCGTCGAGGTCGGCCTGGACGTCCATTGGGGAACGACTGTCGGCGACGACCGCGCGAGCCTGTTGACCGCCTTCCGCCAGGCTGCCGAGCATGCCGATGCAGTGATCGTGAATGGCGGGCTGGGGCCGACCGTCGACGATCTCAGCCAGGAGGTGGCCGCGGAAGCCTGCGGCGTCCCGCTGGTGCTGAACGAGCATTGGCTGCAGCGCATGACCGAATCGTATGCCCGCCGCGGGCGGATGATGCCGGTGAACAACAAGAAGCAGGCGATGCTGCCCGAGGGCGCGGAGCTCATCGACAATCCGATCGGTACAGCCTGCGGCTTCGCCGTCACCATCGGCAAGGCGCGCTTCCTGTTCACGCCCGGCGTGCCGCGCGAGATGCGGCGCATGCTCGACGAGCAGGTGATCCCGCGACTCCTGAAGCTCGCCGGCATCGTGGGCGTCACGCGGCTCAAGCGCTTCCACACCTTCGGCATCGGCGAATCGCGCGCCGACGAGATGCTGGCGGGCATTCCCGGGCTCGCCATCGACGGCGAGATCAAGCTGGGCTTTCAGGCGCATTATCCTCAGCTCGAGACCAAGCTCGCCGCTCGCGGCGTCAACGCGGACGATCTTGCGGGCAGGCTCGGCGCCGCGGAAGCCGAGGTGCGCCGGCGCCTCGGCAATTTCGTGGTCGCCGAGGACGAGCAGACACTGGAGGGCGTGCTGCTCGCCAGGCTCAGCGGTGACGGACACACCCTTTCGCTGGCCGAGACCTTCACCGGCGGCATCATCGCCGCGCGCATCGCGCCGCTCTCGGGTGCAGAAACGGTCTTCAAACGTGGCCTGGTGACGCGCACCCTGCCCTCGAGCGGCGCCTCGGTGGAAGCCGCAGCCCGGACCGCGGACGAGTTGCGCCGGGACAGTGGCGCGAGCCATGCGCTGGCCGTGCTGATGCAGCTCGACGAGGCCGCCGACCGCCCCGATTTCGGTGCCACGATCTGCATCGGCATCGCCGACCCAGGCGGCACCGTCGGCCGCCTCGCGCGACTGATGGGCAGCCGCGACTGGATCCGCCTGGGCGCTGCCGAGCTCGCCCTGGACTGCCTGCGCCGCCATCTTCTGGGACTGCCTGTCGATGAACGCATCGACTTCGAGCGGCGCTGACGTTGACTTGGGTCTTCACCTGACCCTGAATTGCGCGAACACATATGGGAGGAACTGCCGGTGTTCCTGAAGAATTGCTGGTACGTGGCGGCGTGGTCCTACGAACTGATCGACGGCAAGTTGCTGGCGCGCACCATCTGCGATCAACCGATCGTCTTCTACAAGAGCGAGAGCGGCAAGATCGTAGCGCTGGAAGACCGCTGCTGCCATCGCGGCGCGCGGCTGTCGAAGGGTCGGCGTGAGGGCGAGTGCCTGCGCTGCATGTATCACGGGCTGAAGTTCGATGCCGACGGCATGTGCATACAGATTCCCGGCCAGGACACCATCCCGCCGAAGCTCGGCGTCCGCAGCTTCCCGGTCCTGGAGCGCGATCACCTCATCTGGGTGTGGATGGGCGACAAGGAGCAGGCCGATCCGGCCAAGATCGTCGACTTCCCCTATCTGCGCGATCCCGGCTGGCGTGGCGTTCCGGACTATCTCCACTACAACGCCAACTATCTCTTCATCGTCGACAATCTCAGCGATTTCGCGCACCTCGCCTTCGTGCATACCAACACGCTCGGCGGCTCGGAGGAATATGCCTACAAGACCAGGCCTGCCGAAATCGAGAAGGCGGACTGGGGATTTCGCGTCAGGCGCGGGCACATGAACGCTGCCCCGCCGCCCTTCCACAGGAAGGTGGTGAAGAACGACGAGCCGGTCGACCGCTGGAACGTCGGCACCATGTACATTCCCGGCATCTTCTTTCTTGAGACCGGCTTCTCGCCAGCCGGCACGGGCGGCGAGAATGGCAGTGTCGTCAACAGCGCCAAGCAGTATCGCAACTGCCAGTTCATCACCCCCGAGACCGAGCGTACGACGCATTTCTTCTGGAACTACCTCCACAACTACGACCTGCACGATCCCGACATCGCGCGGTCGCTGCACGACAGCATGGTCGAGGGATTCATGGAGGACAAAGCCATCATCGAGGACCAACAGGTCGTCGTCGACGCCGATCCCGACTTCAAGATGCTGGCGATCCGCGCCGACGCGCCGCTCGCCCATTTCCGCTGGACCCTGAACAAGAGGATCGCGCAGGAACAGGTGCAGTAACGTCATCGGGCTGCAACCCTGCAGTAGCAGCGCCTATGACAGGTCCGGCCCGCGTTGCGTCGACGCCATCACGAGGTCGTCGAGCGGCCTCTCGGTCAGGACGCCGGTATTGAGAATGGCAATGCGCCGCACGCCATGTGGTTCGAGGTTGCCGGCCAGGTCGCACACGATAGCCTTGAAGGTCTCGGCGCGGAGATGCAGGCTGCCGGCGGACGTGGCGGGCAACGGCGAAGCATGCCGCGGGCCAGCACGTGCCCCCTCTGCTCGACGTTACACGTTACGGCGAGCGACCGCCTTGCCGGCGATGTAGCCGAACGTGAGACAGGGACCGATGGTGGTGCCGGCGCCGACGGCTTTGGTGCCGATCGGGCTCGCCATGGCGATGCCTGCGCAATAGAGGCCGGCGATCACGCTCCTGTCGGGACGCAGGACTTCGCAATGGCGATTGGTGCGCGGTCCGCCCTTGGTGCCAAGACTGACGTAGAGGAAGGGGGCAGCATGGAACGGCGCCTTCTCCACTGTCGCCAATGCGCGGTCTTTCGTGTAGTGGCGCTCCCAGGCCGTCTCGCCGCGGTGGAAGTCGCGATCGACGCCCTCCTTCGACCAGCCGTTGAAGCGCTCCACGGTCATCTTGAGCGTCCGCGGATCAAGGCCGATCTTGCCGGCGAGCTCCTCGATCGTGTCGGCCGTGCGCACGAAATCCGGATCCTTGGCCGCGTACATCGTCGACAGCCGGTTGGCGTAGCGCGCATCGAAGATGCGCCAGGCCGGAATGTGCCTCGACTTGCCGTCCGGTCCACGTTCGTCGATGGCAGCGCCCAGCGCCGCGCTGCCTTCGCTGACGAAGCGCTTGCCTTCGCGGTTCACGAGGATGCAGTGCGGAGCGTAGGTCTCGTAGAGCGGCTGCGCATGGCGTCGCCCTTCGTAGCGGGTGAAGGTGGCGGGCCCGATGTTGGACTGATCCATGTGGGCAAGCTCGGCGCCAGCCTCGGCGGCCATGCGCTGGCCATCGCCTGTGTTGGTCCGCGGCGCGCCGATCAGCTCGATACCGGGAAAATAGTGCGGCATGTAGTCCGGCGACCAGTCGAAGCCGCCGGTCGCCAGTACGACTCCCTTGCGAGCCGCGATGGTGATGGCCTTGCCGTCGATCATCGCTTCGACACCGGTCACACTGCCACCATCGACAGTGAGGCGCTTCACATCGGCGTTGAGAAGAACGTGACAATGGTGTTTCAGACATCCGCTTGCGAGCCCGACAATCAATCCGTTGCCGAGGCCGACCTGTCCCGCAATCACACGCCACGCCAGTGACGGCCCCAACCTGAGCACGGCACGAACGGGATCCTTCAGCACACCGTCGATCATTTCCTTGTAGGTGAAGAACTGCGGCTTCACCGACTTGCGCACGCGGTTCCACCAGCTTCCCAGCCTGTAGCGGCTGACCAGGGTCGGCGAGACCATGCGGCCGAAGAGCTTGCCGCCCGGCGCCTCGACATAGAGGTCCGGATGGTTCACCAGCTCGAACACAAGCGGCGTGTGGTCCTCGACAAAACGCAGCATAGGGGCCGCGTTCTCGGCCAGCGCCTGCCAAAGCTCGTCCTCCGTCTCCTGCCAGCCCGGCGGCGCCGTGGCGCGCAGATAGGTGAGCGTCTGTTCGACGGAGTCCTCGATACCGGCGGCCCGCATGTGGTGATTGTTCGGAACCCAGGTTCCCGCGGCCGACATTGCCGTGGTGCCGCCAAGCACGCCGGCCTTTTCGAGCACGAGTACCCGCGCTCCATCGACCGCGGCAGCCAGGGCAGCCGACAGGCCGGCCGCGCCGGAGCCGACGACGACGACGTCCCATGCCGTGTCACGCATGCCGCGCCCAGATTCGCCGCCACAGGGGCGCGAACAGGCTCGCGAGCCCCTCCATGCTGAAGCGCATCAGCACGATCACCACCAGCGCGAAGATCGCGAGGTTCCATTCACCGTATTTCTGCAGGTAGGTCATCACCACCTGCACCGGCGCCGCGCCGATCACCGGGCCCAGAAAGGTGCCGAACCCGCCGATCACCACCATGATCACGATCTTGGCCATCTCGCTGAAGTCGATCATCTGCGGGCTGAGGAGCACGATGAAGTGACCGTAGACGGCACCAGCCAGGCCGGCAACAGCGCTCGAGATCGAGAACACGGCGACCTTCACCCGAGTCGTATCGATGCCGAGGCTCTTGGCGCGCAGCTCGTCGTCCTTGATGGCGCGCATGAAGTAGCCGATGGGCGAGTCGATCAGTGCCCTGAGCCCGATCAGGACCACCGCCGTCAGGGCGAGGAAGGTGAAGTAATACGGCAGCGGATCGACATTGCCGTAGAGAGGCTTCACGGAGAGGCCGAGTTCGCCGCGCGTGAACTGGTAGTCGGCCGTCAGGTAGATATGCACCGTCTCGGCGAAGGCCCAGGTCGCAATGGCGAGATAGATCGCGCGCATGCGCAGCACGAGGCGGCCGAGTACGAGGCCGAACAGCGCCGCCATCACGACTCCGGCGGGAATGCCGATCCACGCCGGAATGCCGTAGTGGTAGCCCAGCAGGCCCGAGGTATAGGCGCCAATCGCCGCGAAGGCGTGGTGCGCGAGCGAGAATTGGCCGGTGTAACCCGCCAACAGGTTCCAGCTCGACGCCAGAATCACGTAGTAGAAGCTGATGGTGAGCACATGGAGCGCGAAGCTGCCGACCGTCAACGGCGCGAAGGCGAAGGCGGCCGCCGTCACGACGATCGCGATCACCGATCGCCGGAAACTCGGCGGGAAGGTGAAGGAAGCGCTCATCCCAGCAGACATTCCTGGATCAGCTCGCGCACGCGAGCCTCGCCGAACTCGGCAACGGGCCCGGCGGCCTTCACCTTGCCCAGATTCATCATCACCACGTCCTCGGCGTGGCGAAGGGCGTCGGAGACGTTCTGATCCACCAGCAGGATGGTGGTCGAGATTGCCTTCCGCGCCGTCTGCAGGAGACCGTACACCTGCTCGGCGAGGTTGGGCGCCAGGCCCACGGTCGGCTCGTCGACCAGCATCAGCCGCGGCTCGGTGATCATCTCGCGCGCCACCGAGAGCATGCGGCCCTGGCCGCCGCTCAAGCCGCCGGCCTTGTCGCGCCGCCGCTCCGCCAGCACGGGAAAGATCTCGTACACCCGTGCGATCCGCGCCCTGAGCCGCGGCGAATCGCGACGAATCGTCCAGCCGCCGACGCGCAGGTTCTCCTCGACGGTGAGATGCGGGAAGGTGTTGAGCTCCTGCGGCACGTAGCTCACGCCCAGGCGTTTGATCTCGTGCGGCGCCAGGCCGGCGATTGTCCGGCCTTCCAGCGAAATGGCGCCGCGATGCGGTGCCAGAAGACCGAACACCGTCTTGAGCAGGGTCGACTTGCCGGCGCCGTTGGGACCGATCACCAGCACGAAGCCGCCGATCGGTACCTGGAGCGACATGCCCTGCAGGATATCGACGCCGCTTTGATAGGCAGCGTGGATGTCGTCGACGGCGAGCAGGGTCGCGCTCATTCCATCGCCTTCCCGAGATAGCCCGCGATCACTTCCGGCAGGCGCGCCACCTCGTCCAGCGTGCCCTGGGCGGCTACGCGCCCTTCCATCATCACCGTGACCTGCCGGCAAAGGCGGCGGACGATTGCCATCTCGTGGCTCACGACCAGGAAGGTGGCGCCATGGCGACGGTTCACATCGAGGATCATGTCGATGATCGCATCCTTGATCACCGGATTGATGCCGGCGAACGGTTCGTCGAGCACGTAGCAGGTGCCGGGCACCATGAAGCCGCAGGCCATTTGCAGCAGCGCGCGCTGGCCGCCGGACAGCTTCTTGGCCTGGGTGTCGGCGAGCGGGCCGAGCCTGGTGAGCGCGATCATGCTCTCGGTCTGCTCGGTGCCGTCGCCGGAGGCCCTGTCGCGGCGGGCGAGAAACGACGTCATCAGGTTCTCGCGCACGGTCATGCTGCCGAACAGCCGTGTGACCTGGAAGGACCGCACGAGGCCGAGCCTCGCGATCTCGTGCATGCCGCGCCCGCGCAGGCTCTGCCCGCCGAGCGTCACCTCGCCCGCGTCCGCCGGATGCACGCCGGTGACGAGGTTGACCAGGGTGGTCTTGCCCGCGCCGTTGGGCCCGATCAGGCCGCGAATCTCACCCCGGTCGACTTTCAGCGACACGTCGTTGGTGGCGAGCAGGCCGCCGAAGCGCTTGACGAGGCCGATCGTCTCGAGCGCGGGTTCCATCAGGCCTCGCGGGCGCGCTCGCCGAACAGGCCGGTAGGCCTCAGCACCAGGATCAGCAGCACGAGGGCGAAGCCGTAAATATTCTGGTACGCCGAATCGATGAAGGCCGCACCGAACGACTCGATCAAGCCGAGCAGCACGCCCGCGATCAACGCGCCGGGAATCGAGCCCAGACCGCCGATCACCACGATCTCGAAGCCTTTGACCGTGGTGATGAGGCCGTTGGTCGGATAGACCAGGAACACCGGCGCCAGCAGCGCGCCGGCAAGACCGGCGAGGGCGACACCGATGCCGAAGGCGACGCGATCGACGCCCAGCACGTCGATGCCCGCGGTCTGCACCCCGACGCGGCTTTGCGAGGTCGCGCGCAGCGCAAGCCCGTACCAGCTGTAGCGCAGCAGCAGATAGAACAGGGCCAAGGCAGCCAGCGCGAAGACGAACGCCGCCACGCGTGCGCCCGCCATCGGCATCGGGCCCACCATCACGACCGGCAGATCGGAGCCTGGCGAGAACTGATTGGGACCAGCCAGGCCGGTAGCGAGACTGCGCAACAGCAGCAGCAGCGCCAGCGTAACGACGGTCGCGTAATCGTCGCGCACCTCGGGCGGCTTCCTGAGGATGGGCTTCAGCAGGCCCCATTGCACGAAGAGGCCGAGCACGAAGACGCCCGCAGCCGATAGCGGGATGGCGAGCCACCACAGGTCGGGACCCAGCAGGAACGCCACCAGCGCGTACTGCAGGTAGCTTCCGATCATGTAGAACTCGCCCATCGCCCAATTGATCATGCGCATGATCGAATAGATGAACGTGATCCCGAGCGCCATGAGTGCGTAGAGCACGCCGATCATGATGCCCGAGATGAACGTCTGGACGACGAGCTCTGTCGAGAACATCCGTCTGTGGCGCTTGGCCGGGGCGATCAGTCCTTCGGCGCGACCGGCGCGTATTGGACCGCGACCTCGGCTTCCTTCCAATCCTCCATCGGCTTCGTGTAGTGCAGGATCAGCACCGGCGCCGACCAGTTGTGCCAATAGACGCCCTTGGCGCGGGGGAAGGTCACGGGGTTGGAGGGCCAGCTCTTGAAAGTGCCGGTCTCCAGCGTCTTGATCAGCGCCTTGGAATCCGTGCTTTTCGCGGAGTCGATCGCCTGCGCGATGATCTCCATCGCGCCGAACCCGTTCAGGGAGCCGTAAACGGGATCTTCCTTGTATTTTTCGGTATAGGCCTTGGCGAACTTCGCACCGATGTCGGACAGCGGGCTCTTGGGCGAGAAATAAGCGATGAAATAGATGCCCGCGCCGTTCTTGGGATGCAGCTTCCAGTATTGCGGCCGCACCGGCGCGTCGTAGGAGACCAGCATCGGCGTGTTCGGCAGGAGGCCGATCGTGGTCGCCTGATCGATGATCAGGTCGAGCGGCTGGCCGACGCCGATATTGATCACGAGGTCGGGCTTGAAGGCCTTGATCTGCAGGAGCTGCGGCGTGAGGTCCGTCACCGTGCGGTCGAACGGCACCTTCTGGATCTCGATGCCGCCCACCTTCTTGGCCTGCGCGATCGTCTCGTCGGCGATGCCGATGCCGTAGTCGGTCGTCTCGGCGATCATCGACACCCGCTTGAAGCCCTTCTGCTTGATGAACTCCATGAAGGCCGAGACGCGCACCGGATCGACTACATGGGTACGAAAGGCAATTTCATAGTGCTTCGCCGTGATGTCGGCGGCCGATGCTTGCAGCGACATCGTCGGCACGCCCATCTCGTTCGCGACCTCGTTGGCGGCAATCGCGACCGAGCTGTGGAAGAAGCCCGGCACGAAGACGACCTTGTCCTCGCTCACCAGACGCCGATAGGCAGCCACGCCGGCTTCCGGCTTGCCCTGCGAATCCTCGACGTAGAGCTTGAGCTTGCGGCCGCCCAGGACACCACCCGCCGCGTTCACGGCCTCGACGCCTATCTCGGCACCACGACGAATGAGCTGGCCGCCGACCGGATCGCCAGGCGGCGACAAGGGCACGATCAGGCCGATGCCGATATCCTGCGCCTGTGCCGGCGATCCGCCTGCGAAAAGACCCGCGACGATGGCGCCAGCCAGCACAAATCCACGTCCCCGCATTGCCGCCCCCTTGTGATTGTTGGGATGCAACTATTGCAGCAATTTCGATGCCCGTCAGCCGCGTTCGACGTGATGACCCAGCCGCTTCCAAAAGTCGCGCAAGAGGTCCAGCACATCGTAGACCTCAATGGCCAGCGCCCCCTCGAGCGCGCGCTTGTAGGGCGGCAGATTGGTGCATTCCAGCACGATCGCCTCGATTTCCGGGTTCTTGCGCAGCAAGGCGCGGCCGGCTTCGATGGTCTCCCGCTCCACGACGGCGCGATCGAGGTCAGGGCCGTTGGCAAGAAACGTGGCGGCGAACGAACCATTTTCGGGCATGCCCTCGATCGGGGTGTTTTCAGGCGCCCCGACCGCCCGAAGATGCCGGACGGTCAGGTTCCGCGCTGATGCGGTGATGACGCCGACCTTGCGGCCCTTCATGGCCGTGACGAGCAGCAGGGCCGAGGTCGCGACCGGCACGGGCGAGAGCGCCTCCAGTTCCTTCTGGAATAGCGCCAGAAACCCGCAGCTGGTCGATATTCCGGCAGCACCCTCGGCGGCGAGCTTGCGGGCGTTCGCCTCCAGCGCCGCCAAGATGCGCGACTTGTAAGGATGGGCCGCGACTACGTCAGACGGCACGATTCCCTCCAGCCGCCGGTAGATCACCGGGAAATCGAACGACGCCGGATTGCCGATATCGCCCACGATCCGCGGGAAGCGCGTATCGAGCACCAGAATGCCGAGCGGCTTCACCAGCGCCTACTGTGGCGGTTCGGGCCAGGGTTTTTGCGGCCCGCGCGCCTGCTCGAACCAGCGCGAGAGCCGCAGGACGCCGAGATCGTCGAAGCGCCGGCCGGCGATCTGCAAGCCGATCGTCTTGCCTTCCCCGGTGTAGCCGCAATTGATCGATGCCGCGGGCTGCTCGCTCATATTGTAGGGCATGGTAAAGGAGATGTGCTCCAGCGGCCGAGTGACGTCGTTCGTCGGCGTCTCCCATTCCGCCGGATAGGTCGGCACCGGCGAAACGGGCGAGAGCACGAAGTCGAACGGCTGCGTGGCGCGCGTGGTCGCGGCGCGGATCGCCATGTAGTTGTTGAGCCCGCGAATGACCGTGGCGCCCGACACGTCGGCGCCGCCGCGGCACCAATCGGCGATGAAGGGGAGCACGCTGGCTTGCTTCGCGTGGCTCAGCGCCGAGAAATCGGCCCAGCTCCGGACGCGCCAGAAGAGATCCTGGAGATACAGCATGTCGGGCGAAAGGAAGCCTTCGAGCGGCTCGACGTTCGCACCCGCGCCGGCAAACAGCTTGGCTGCCTTCTCGACCGCCTCCTTCACCTCCGGATCGACGGGCAGGCCCGAGCCGGCATCGAGATGCAACCCGATCTTGAGGCCGCTGGGTTTGAGCGGCCCCGCCATCCAGTCGATCGCAGCAGGCGGCAGGCTCATATGGTCGCGCGGGTCGGGCTTGGAGAGCTCGCCCATCAGCAAGGCCGAATCCGCAACCGTCCGGGTCATCGGTCCGACCACACGACCGAGAAAGGGCGGGTCCACCGGCACGCGACCGAGACTCGGCTTCAGGGTGAAGATGCCGTTCCAGCTCGCAGGCAGGCGCACCGAGCCGCCGATATCGGTGCCCAGATGCAGCGGGCCATAGCCCGCCGCCGCGGCGGCGCCCGCGCCGGCGCTCGAGCCACCGGGATTCCAGGCGAGATTCCAGGGGTTGCGCGTCAGCGGATGGAAGGAGCTGCGGCCGGACGACAGCATGCCGTAGTCCGGCATGGTGGTCTTGGCGAGGATGATGGCGCCTGCCTCCCGTACGCGCGCCGCCGCCGGCGCATCGGCAGTAGCCGGCAGCAGTTCCGTCGCTGCAGTGCCGAGCGGCACGGGCACGCCCTTGGTAGCGATATTCTCCTTGATGGTGATTGGCACGCCATCAAGCGCTCCTTGGGGATGCCCCATCTGCCAGCGCTTTTCCGACTCCGAGGCGGCCTTGCGCGCATTGCCGAAATCCGGCGCATACAGCGCCTTCAGCTTCGGCTCCCAGCTCTCGATGCGGGCGATGAAGGCATCAACCGCCTCCAAGGGCGAGAGTTTCTTGCCCTTATAGGCGGCGAGCAACTCGGCTGCGGTCATGTCGTGAATGCTCATGCCACAACCTACAACGCACGCCGAGGACAGGCCACGCAGATCAGCTTTTGGGATCGGCACCGAATCCCGCCCGCGTCGCCAGGAACCTCGTAAGTGGTGGTCCGAGGAACAGGACGGCGATCAGGCGGACCGTCTGCATCGCCATCACGAAGGAGACATCGCCGCCGCTCGAAGCGGAAATGATGGCGACCGAATCGACGCCACCGGGGCTGGTGGCGAGATAGGCGGTGAGCGGATCGACGCCGGCACCCACGACGAGCACGCCGGCGACGGCGCCGCACAGGGCTATGAGGATCAACGTGAAAGCGACCACGACCGGCAGGGAACGCGCGGCATGGATGAGCAGCGGTCTGGTGAAACGCAACCCGATGTTCCAGCCGACAAACGCGTAGGCACCGGCCAGCAGCCAGGTCGGCAGCTCGATGCGCATCAGATCGAAATGCACCAGTGCGATGCCGATCACCATCGGCACGAGGAAGGCGCCGGCCGGAATGCGCAGGACCTTGGCGAGATAAGGCCCTGCAACGGCGAGCGCGACCGTCTCGACCAACGACAGCGTGTCCACTGGAGGAAACCAGACGATGGACGATGGTGCATGCGCCGTCGTGTCGACGCCGAATATGTGGGCGACCAGTGCAGCGACCGCGGCCACGGCAAGGACACGGAAATATTGCATGAACGCGACGAGGCGCACGTCGGCGCCATAATCCTCGGCCATGATGGTCATGATCGATGCCGCGCCAGGGCTCGATCCCCACAGGGCGGTGGTACCCGGCAGCAACCGCAGCCGTCCCATCATCCAGCCCAGGAGGCTGCTGGCGGCCACCACCGCCAGCACGCCGACGGTGAAAAGCGGCCAGTGCCGCAAAATGTCGCCCACGATCGACACCGGCACCATGCGCGCGATCAGGCAGCCGATCAGCCCCTGGGAAACGACGAACAGGCGGACCGGAAACGTAACCTTGCCGCCATTGGCCGCCAGGACAACGCCCGCGAGCAGCGGCCCGAGCAGTAACGCCGCCGGCGCATGGATCCACAAAAGCGCAGCACCGATGGTCACGGAAAGGCCGACCAGCGAGACCCACGGTCGTGCCGAAGCGCGCCCATGGCTTCGTCGCGAAGCGCGATGCGCGTCCTTGTCGGGCATGGACTACTGGACCAGCTCCTCGGCCTCGCCGTTCATCCCGTGGATCGTGTCGATCAGCTCGGCGGCGGCCGCGACCAGCCGTGCATCGTCGGTGCCCCGCAATACCAACGATACGCTCACCTTGCCGGCGCGAAAGCCGGGATAGCTGCCGATATCGAGATCGTCGAACCGCTTCTGGAGTGCGCCCAGCGGCTCGGCGATGACCCCTTCCGGCAGGTTCGTGCGCACGGTGCGCGAAAGGACCGGATCGCCGCCGACCAGCCGATGCTTCATCGACTGGAACATGCTCTCGACGATCATCGGAATGCCCGCGAAGGTAAACACATTCTCCATCTGGAAGCCGGGAGCGACCGAGATCGGATTGTCGACCAGAGTCGCGCCGTGCGGCACCCGCGCCATGCGCCGGCGGGCCGGTGTGAAGAGCGTGGAATCGCCGTAGTGCCGGGTCATTCGAGCCACCGCCTCGGGATGCTCCGAAATGCCGACACCGAAGGCCCTGGCGATCGAATCGGCGGTGATATCGTCGTGCGTCGGGCCGATACCGCCGGTCGTGAAGACATAGTCGAAGTTCGCTCGCACCTCGTTGATCGTGGCCACGATCGTCGCCTCGACATCGGGAATCACCCGACACTCCATGACGCGCACGCCAAGTTTGCCGAGCTCGGTCGCAAGATAGGGAATGTTGGCGTCCTTGGTGCGGCCGCTCAGGATCTCGTTGCCGATCACCACGATGCAGGCGGTGACGATTTTTGGCGGCGCTGCGGTGGCTTCGGACATGAAGGCGGTCTTTTCCGTTGGATTTCAGCACATTAAATGACACCTTCTGCGCGGCCAAGCGAGTGCGCACGGCCTTGTTACCATCGGTATCGCATGCCAAATAGGGGCCATGAGCAGTCCCCGCGATATCCAGGACGACAGCGTCGACTATTGGCGGCGCGACGAGCGTACGATCAAGCTACATGGGGCCGAAGGCTTCGAGGGCATGCGGCGTGCGGGCCGCCTGGCGGCCGAGACCCTCGACTTCATCACGCCCTACGTCCAGCCGGGCGTCACCACCGGCGAACTCGATGGGCTGTGCGACCAGTTCATCCGCGATCATGGCGCGATCTCGGCGCCCCTCGGCTATCGCGGCTTCCCGAAATCGATCTGCACGTCGATCAATCACGTCGTGTGCCACGGCATCCCGGGCGAAAAGAGGCTGCAGAACGGCGATATCATCAATCTCGACGTGACGCCGATCCTCGATGGCTGGTACGGCGATTCGAGCCGCATGTATTTTGCCGGCGAAGTAAGTGTGAAGGCGCGCCGGCTGTGCGACGTCACCTACGAGGCCATGATGCGTGGCATCGCCGCGGCCAGGCCGGGGGGGCATGTCGGCGATATCGGCCACGCGATCCAGACCTACGTCGAAGGCCAGCGTTTTTCGGTGGTGCGCGACTTCTCCGGCCATGGGCTCGGCCGCATCTTCCATGATGCGCCGAATATCCTGCACTACGGCCGGCCGGGGACCGGGCCCGTCCTGAAACCCGGCATGTTCTTCACCGTCGAGCCGATGGTGAATGCCGGGACCTGGCAGGTGAAGATCCTGAGCGACGGCTGGACAGCCGTGACGCGGGACAAGCAGCTCTCGGCCCAGTTCGAACATTCGGTCGGCATTACCGAGAGCGGCGTCGAATTCTTCACCCTCTCCCCCAGGGGGCTCACCAAGCCGCCCTACGATCTCGGCCAAGGGGCGACGGCCGAGCTGCGCCAAGCCATTTCGGCCTGATCCATGCCGCGGCGCAAGGCTGAGGCCGCGGAGGCCGAAGCGCGTGCCGACGATGATGCGCTGCTCGCCTTGCTGGCGGCCGGCCTGCGGCTTCAGGCCGGCAAGGAGTTCTGGCGGGTCAGCGGCAACACGCTGGCCCATCGTGCGCTGCTGCGCGATTGTGGCGGCGCCTGGAACAAGCTCGATCAATGCTGGGAGTTCAGCGGAGAAGATCCGACGGCGAGGCTCGCCGCCGCGCTCGCGGCCGCTCCGGCCGCGCCTGGCCACAATAGCGGCGAGGTCGCGACCGAGAAGCCGCATTACTGGGGCCATCGCAGCCGCGTCCGCGACCGGGTGCTGAAGGCCGGCGTCGAACCGCTGGCCGACTACGAGCTGCTCGAGCTGCTGCTCTTCTACTCGATCGAGCGCGTCGACACCAAGCCGCTCGCCAAGCGGCTGCTCGAGCGCTTCGGCACGCTGGGCGACGTCTTTGCCGCCGAGCCCGCGCAACTGCGCGAATTCGAGATCGACCGGCGCACGCTTGTCCTGTTCCGCGCCATCCGCGAGTCCGGACGACGGCTTGCCGAGCGCAAGGTCAAGGACATGCCCGTGTTGACCAACTGGCAGCAGCTTCTCGACTACTGCCACGCCGCGCTTGCGCACGAGAAGACCGAACAGTTCCGCATTCTCTTCCTCGATCGCAAGAACGTGCTGATCGCCGATGAGGTGCAACAGCGCGGTACCATCGACCACACGCCGGTCTACCCCCGTGAGGTCGTGAAGCGCGCGCTCGATCTCGGCGCGGCGGCGCTGATCCTCGTGCACAACCATCCGTCGGGCGATCCCAAGCCGTCGCGCGACGACATCGAGATGACGAAAGAAATCCGCAAGGCGGCCGAGGCGCTGGGCATCTCGGTTCACGATCACCTCGTGATCGGCCGCAAAGGTCACTCGAGCTTCAGGAGCCTCGGTCTGCTGTAGAGGTTGGCATGGCGCTGCGGATTGAAGAGTACGCGATGATCGGCGACTGCGAGACCGCCGCCCTCGTCGGCCGCGATGGTTCGATCGACTGGTTGTGCTGGCCGCGCTTCGATTCGGCCGCCTGCTTCGCGGCCCTGCTCGGCAAACCGGAAAACGGCCGCTGGCTGATCGCTCCCAAGGCCGCGCCCTTGGAGACCACGCGACGCTATCGGCCGGGCACGTTGATCCTCGAAACCGATTTTCGGACCGAGAGCGGGTCGGTGACGGTGATCGACTTCATGCCTCCGATCGATGATGCTTCCGACCTCGTGCGGCTCGTGGTCGGGCGGACCGGTCGCGTGACGCTTCAGACCGAACTCGTCATCCGCTTCGACTATGGCGCAACGGTGCCTTGGGTTACGCGTGCCGAAGACGGCGTCATCGATGCGATCGCGGGCCCGGAACGGCTGGTGCTGCGCACGCCGGCGGCGCTGCACGGCGAGGATCTCAAGACCGTGGGTGAGTTCGAGGTCGGGGCCGGCGAGGCCATCCCCTTCGTGCTGTCGCATGGCCCTTCGTTCGACCGTCCCCCTCCCCCGATCGATCCGTTCGATGCGCTTGAACGCACGCAGGCATTCTGGCGCGGGTGGAGCGATCGCTGCCCCAAGGTCGGTCCCTACACGGAGACGGTCAAGCGTTCGCTTATCACGCTGAAGGCACTGACCTACCATCGCACTGGCGGAATCGTCGCTGCGGCGACCACCTCGCTGCCCGAGGATCTGGGCGGAACGCGCAACTGGGACTACCGCTTCTGTTGGCTGCGCGACGCCACCTTCACCCTCCTCGCACTGATGAATCTCGGCTACTACGATGAAGCCCGGGCATGGCGAGACTGGCTGTTGCGCGCCGTCGCGGGTAGTCCGCGCCAGGTGCAGATCATGTACGGGGTGGCCGGCGAGCGCCGCCTGCCTGAATGGATCGTGCCCTGGCTGCCGGGCTACGAAGGATCGTCGCCCGTGCGCATCGGCAACGACGCGGCGCAGCAGCTGCAAATCGATGTCTTTGGTGAAGTCGCCGACGCAATGTTCCAGGCGCTCAAGGCGGGCCTCGCACCGCCCAAGCGGGCCAATGCAATCCGACGCGAATTCCTCGAGCACCTGGCGGCCACATGGCGCCAGCCGGACGAAGGCATTTGGGAGGTGCGTGGCGGCCGGCAGCATTTCGTCCATTCCAAGCTCATGGCATGGGTCGCCTTCGACCGCGCCGCCGACGATATCGAGACCAAGATCTTTGACGAAGACGGCCGACGCTGGCGCAGCATCGCCGACGAAATTCACGCCGAGATCTGTGAGCGCGGCTTCGACCGCGAGCTGAACAGCTTCGTTCAGGCATTCGGCTCGAGCCGGCTCGATGCCAGCCTTCTCCTGATTCCGCTGGTCGGCTTCCTGCCGGCGGATCACCCGCGCGTCCGTGGGACCGTCGAGGCCATCGAGGAAAGGCTTCTGATCGACGACGAGTTCGTCCTCAGATACGAAACCGATCGCGGTCTCGACGGTCTGCCGCCGGGCGAAGGTGCCTTCCTGGCCTGCAGCTTCTGGCTGGTCGACAACTATCTCCTGCAGGGCCGCTACCGGGATGCCCGTCGGCTCTTCGAACGTCTGCTCGCCCGGTGCAACGATGTCGGATTGCTGGCGGAGGAATTCGATCCCCGCGCTCGGCGCATGCTCGGCAACTTCCCCCAGGCCTACAGCCATGTGGGCCTGATCAACAGCGCGCTCAATCTCGCCAGATCGGAAGGTCCGGCGGAGGAGCGGGCTCAAGCGCACGAACGACACGTGGCCGCAGATGCTGGCGGGCGCGCGCCGTCGGATTGATCCAGCAACCCCGGCGTCCGACGGAGCCTGGGGCCAGTGACGGGCAGGCGATGTGATGCAGCCATCACCGAAAAGGCACAGGGTGACATTGCTGCCGGATACGTCAGGGTATGATGCCGTGACGCCTGTGTGACCCGAAAGTGTATTAAGACCATTGTGAGGCAAGGCGGGCGTCCACAAGGTGGGACGTTGAACCTTGCGCCAACCGACGTATGGTGGGTGGTCCCCGCTCGAACGAATGGATCAACGGCGCCATGTCGACCGAGACCCTGACGTCCCCCAACGTCGATCAAATATCCGTTGAAGAAGTGCCTGAAGAATTGTCGTTCTACATCGCAGCGACCGGAGCGGCGTCCAGTCCGCGCTGGACGCTGAAGCACGACGATGCCTTTGCCGTCGTCGACAGTTTCGGCGACATCCGCGCATCCGACGGACTGTTCTTCAAGGACACGCGCTACTTGTCCCGCCTTCAGCTCCGGCTGAACGGGTTGCATCCGTTACTGCTCGGTTCGAACGTCCGCGACGACAACAGTTCGTTCTCCGCCGACCTCACAAATCCCGATTTCGTGATCGACGGCAAGATCGTCCTTCAGAGGGATCTGGTCCATCTTGGACGGACGCTCTTCCTGTGGCGCGGCATCGCCTATCAACGCGTCGCCATTACCAATCACGCCGACCGGCATATCGGCCTCGCGCTGTCGCTTCTGTACGACAACGACTTCGCGGACCTCTTCGAGGTGCGCGGCATGCGGCGCCCGCGTCGAGGCACCGCCACTCGCACGAAGGTTGGCGCCAGCAGGGTCCGGTTCGAGTATCGCGGACTCGACGGCGTTGTCCGCAACACGATGCTGACTTTTGATCCCTCGCCCTCGACTCTGACAGTGAACGAGGCCGTCTATCGGCTCGAGCTCGCACCCGGCGAGACCCGGCCGATCTACCTCGCAATCGGCTGCGACCGCCGCGAGGAGCAGCGACCCCTGCCCTTCCTCAAGGGTCTGCTCGAGTCGAGGCGCGAGTTGCGCGCGGCCGCCTTCGACATGACGACGATCGAAACGTCCAATACGCATTTCAACGAGATCCTGTGCCGCTCCGCCGCCGATCTGCGCATGCTGATGACGGAGACGCCCGAAGGCCGCTATCCCTATGCCGGGACGCCCTGGTATTCGACGACCTTCGGGCGGGATGGGCTGGTCACGGCACTGCAGATGCTGTGGTACGAGCCGAACGTCGCGCGTGGCGTGCTGCGTCGGCTCGCAGCCCACCAGGCGACCGAGACCAACGAATTCTCGGACGCGCAGCCGGGAAAGATCCTGCATGAGATGCGCGGCGGCGAAATGGCCGCCTTGGGCGAGGTACCGTTCGCGCACTACTACGGGAGCGTCGATGCCACGCCGTTGTTCGTCCTGCTCGCCGGCCTCTACGCGGAACGTACCGGCGACATGGTGACGGTCGGCGCGCTCTGGCCCGCCATCGAGGCGGCCCTCGGCTGGATCGACGGGATGGGCGATCCCGACCGCGACGGTTTCGTCGAGTATCACCGGGCCACCGATCTCGGGCTCGCCAACCAGGGCTGGAAGGACTCCTACGATGCGATCTTCCATGCCGACGGCCGGCTCGCCGAGGGACAGATCGCCCTGGCGGAGGTCCAGGGCTATGTCTTCGCGGCCAAGATGGCGGCCGCCCGCTGTGCGCGTCGACTGGACCGCGCCGAGCAAGCTCAGCGACTCGAGGCGGAGGCCCTGCGGCTTGCCGAGCAGTTCGAGAATGCCTTCTGGTGTCCGGATCTCGGCACCTATGCCCTGGCCCTCGACGGCAACAAGCAGCCCTGCCGCGTCAGCACGTCGAATGCGGGACAGCTCCTGTTCACGGGCATCGTCCGGCCGGAACGGGCCGCCTCGGTCGCGGCGGGCTTGCTGGGGCCGCGATTCTTTTCGGGCTGGGGCATCCGGACAGTTGCCCAGGGCGAGGCGCGCTACAATCCCATGTCGTACCACAACGGCTCCGTCTGGCCGCACGACAACGCACTGATCGCGCTCGGCTTCGCCCGCTATGGCCTGAAGTACTCCGTCGAGACCCTTTTCAAGGGTTTGTTCGATGCCGCGACCTACATGGATCTGAGACGCCTGCCGGAGCTCTTCTGCGGCTTTCGCCGCCAGCCCAATCGTGGGCCGACGCTCTATCCCGTCGCCTGCTCGCCGCAGGCGTGGGCCAGCGCCACGCCGTTTTCGCTGATCGAGGCGGCGCTCGGCCTGCAGCTCGATCCCGACCGCGAGGAGATAAGGCTGTGCAATCCATGTCTGCCCTCGTTCCTCGACAGCATCGAGCTGCGCAGTCTCCAGCTGAACTCATCGAGCGTCGACATCAGGGTTCGACGCCATCGCCGTGATGTTTCCGTCGAGATCACCCGTCAGCGCGGCCAGGCCAAGGTCTCGATCGTTTCATCGCGCTGATTGGCCACGGAACCGGTACGGCGCTTCGATGTCATTCGACCGGCGTGGAGGATTTGGATGGGCGGAAGGTTAGGACAAGGCGCGATTGCGATCATGTTTGCGGTCGCCACCGCGACCGGCAGTACTCTTGCGCAGAGCCCGCCGCCCAGCTCCGCTCCGGCGCCCCCCGACGCATCGACAGCCCCGGCGCCCGATTCCTCCACGACGCAAGCACCCGCCGCGCCGGCCGTTCCGTCGGACACGCCGGCGCCGGCGCCGGCTTCGACGCCGACGCCGCCAGCGAAGCCGAGCGACAGTGCCAGCAGCCCGCCCTCCGTCACCGTCATCGGCAGCCGCGAGGTGCAGGGCATTCTGGGCAACGAGGTGCGCAGCCAGAACAATGAAAGCATGGGGCGCATCGTCGACGTCATCGTCGATGGCGAAGGCAAGCCGCGCGCCGCAATCATCGATTTCGGCGGCTTCCTCGGCGTCGGCAGCCGCAAGATCGCCGTGGACTGGAAGGCGCTTCACTTCGTGCCGGCCGCGAGCAAGCGCTACAGTATCGCACTTGCCCTCACACGCGAGCAGGTGAAGGCCGCACCTGAGTACAAGGAGGGCCAGCCGATCGTCATTCTCGGCGCCTCGGGAAGTCTCGAGCCCATTCCCTGATGGCCCCGTCGCGACGCAGTCTGCGCGGCCTCGACTGGTTCGCGTTCTTCGTCGCCGACGTCCAGACCGGCTTCGGACCCTTCGTCTCGGTCTATCTCACGGCAGAGAAGTGGACCCAGGTCGATATCGGGCTGGTGCTCTCCGTTGCCGGCGTCGTATCGCTGGTCGGCCAGATTCCGGCTGGCCGGCTGCTCGATGCGGCGCGCTCCGAACGCCTGGTAGCCGCGGTCGCGGTCGGGCTGATCAGCTCGAGCGCCATCGCCTACGCCGGCTGGCCGATCTTCCCCATCGTGCTGGCCGCGGCCTGTCTGCATGCGGCAGCGAGCTGCCTCCTCGGACCGGCGATCGCCGCCATCAGCCTGGGGCTCGTCGGCCCGCGGGAGGTCGGCGAGCGGTTCGGCCGAAACGCCCGATTCCAGTCGATCGGCGCCGGCCTGTCGGCGGCTGTAATGGGCGCGGTCGGCTACTTTCTCGAGCCGCGCGCGGTCTTCCTCGTTACCGCCGCGCTGCTCATCCCGACCTGGACGGCACTGCGCTTCATCGAGCCGCGCGAGATCGATCCCGAGCAGGCCCACGGTGCCAGCCCGCGAGAACCGCAGGACCACCCGCCGGTTCGCTTCCGCAGCCTCGTGACGAAGCCACTGATCGTCTTCGGTTGCGCGATCCTCCTCTTCCACCTCGCCAACGCCGCCATGCTTCCGCTGATGGGCAGCGTACTGACGAAGCGGTCGAGCGAGTGGGCCACGGTCCTGATCGCGGCGTGCCTGGTCGGCCCGCAGCTCGTCGTCGCGCTCTGCTCGCCCTGGGCTGGCCGCCAGGCTCAGCGGCTGGGCCGACGGCCGATCCTGCTGGCCGGACTGGCCGCGCTGCCGATCCGTGGTGTCCTGTTTGCGACCGTGAGCGATCCTTATCTTCTGGTCGCCGTCCAGCTGCTGGACGGCATCACCGCCACGGTGTTCAGCGTCATGGTGCCCCTGACCATCGCCGATCTGACGCGCGGTACCGGTCGCTTCAATCTGACCCTGGGACTCGTCGGCACCATGATGGGCGTGGGCGCTTCGCTCAGCCCAACGCTGGCCGGCTACATCACCGACACCTTCGGCAGCTCGACCGCGTTCTTTACCCTGGCGGCGATCGCTCTTGTCGGCCTCACCGTCGTCGCGTTGCTGATGCCGGAAACCCGTCCGCGCGAGCAGGAACCTCTCAACCAAGATGTTCGCGGATGAAAGCGCCGGCCTTCGCCAGGGCCTGACGGCCGGGCGTGAGGCCCGCGTTCCACAATGGCCAAGCGTGGATCATGTGCGGCCAGATCTCGAGCGTCACCGGAACGTTGGCAGCCCCGGCCGCTTCGGCAAAGCGCGTGGCGTCCGCCAGCAGGGTCTCGTCGCCTCCAACCTGAATAAGCGTCGGCGGCAAGCCGCGAAGATCGGCAAACAGCGGCGACAGGTGCTGGTCGCGTCGATCCATGCCGGCTGGGACATAGGCTTCCGCGAGCTCGCCGAGATAGCCCTTGTGGATCAGCGGATCGACCGCGTCCTTCGTGTCCATGGTTGCGCCGGACATGGTGAGGTCGGTCCATGGCGAGACCAGCCATGCGCAAGCCGGTCCCTCCTCGCCAGCCTCGCGCAAGACGTTGATGAGCACGGCCGAGAGGCCGCCGCCGGCGCTGTCTCCGGCAACGGCGACATGGCGCGGCGCGATCCCCTGACGGCGCAGCCAGCGCCATGCCGTGCGGGCGTCATCCAGCGCAGCCGGGAACGGATGCTCGGGCGCGAGACGGTAGTCGACGGCAAGCGTCCTCACACCGGCGGCGCGTCCTGCCTCTGTCACCATGCTGCGATGACTGACGACGGAGCCGGAGCAATAGCCGCCGCCGTGGAAAAAGATCAGGACGCGTGCCATGTCTGCGTCCGGCGTCGCCGACCATTCGCCGGAGACGCCGTCGAGATCGACTGCTTGCAGCCTCACGTCGGCGGCGATCGGCCAATGGGCGCCCACCTCGTTTATGCGTTCCCGCCGCGCGGGCCATCCGACGGGCCGTGGCTTGGCGCCAAGCAACGCCCGGATCGACTCGATCTCGCTGCTGCCCATCGCCCTGCTCCCTGCTTCGGTGAACAACGTAGGACAAGGCGGCGGCGTTTGTCATATGGTGCGCCTGCAGGGGAGTTGGCGATGGCAGGCAAGATCCGTATCGGCGTCGGCGGCTGGACCTTCGAACCTTGGCGCGGCGTCTTCTATCCAAAGGACCTCCCGCAGAAGCGCGAGCTGGAATATGCCAGCCGCAAGCTCACCTCGATCGAGATCAACGGCACCTACTATTCGAGCTTCAGGCCCGCGAGCTGGGCCAAATGGCGTGACGAGACGCCGGACGGCTTCGTGTTCGCGATGAAAGCCTCGCGCTTCTGCACCAACCGCCGGGTTCTGGCCGAGGCTGCAGAGTCGGTGGGCCGGTTCGTAAGCCAGGGCCTCGTCGAATTGCGCGACCGGCTGGGGCCGATCGACTGGCAATTCATGGCCACCAAGAAGTTCGACCCCGGTGACATCCAGGCCTTTCTCGCGCTTCTGCCGCGCGAGGTGGGCAAGCTGCCGCTGCGCCACGCGCTCGAGGTGCGGCATCCGAGCTTCAAGGACGAACGCTTCTACGACCTTTGCCGCAGGCACAACGTCGCCATCGTCCACGCGCACGACAAGGCCTTCCCCGAGATCGACGAGCCGACGGCCGACTTCACCTATGCCCGCCTGATGGGAACCGAGGACAAGGTGAAGACCGGCTACCGGCCCGGCGAGCTCGACAAATGGGCCAGGCGGGCAAAGGCCTGGGCCAAAAGGGGCGACGCCTTCATCTACATCATCTCCGGCGCCAAGGTACGCAATCCGGCAGCCGCGCAGGCCCTGATCGAAAGACTCTGAGCCGCCCTTGACAAGGAAAGCCGTGCGCCCCAATAGTTAACGTTATGGTTAACTATCAGGCAGCGAGCCTCGATCGCACCTTCGCCGCCCTGGCCGACCCGACGCGGCGCGCGTTGCTGGCCCGGCTCGACGATGAACCGAGCGTAACCGTAAGCGAGCTCGCCCGCCCGTTCCCCGTGTCCCTGCCCGCCATCATGAAGCACCTCGACGTGCTCTCGGACGCGGGCCTGATCGTGCGGACAAAGACCGGCCGCACCGTCGCGTGTCAGTTGAGCCCGGCGCCCATGGAGCAAGCAATGGAATGGCTCTCCCGATACGAGCGCTACTGGACCGATCAGCTCGATCGTCTCGCCGCTTTCCTGGAGCAGGATCAATGGCAACCAAGCCCAGCCTCACCCTCAAGCGTCAGCTCAAGGCCCCGCCGGAAAAAGTCTACCAAGCGTGGACGCAGCCGGAGCAAATGATCCGCTGGTGGGGTGTCACGCCGCACAGGAAAAAGCCGATTGCCGAGACCGATCTGCGGATCGGCGGCGGTTTCCGGGTCCAGTTCTGGGGTCAGAACGGCGAGCACCACAGCGTGAGCGGCCTCTATCGCGAGATCGTGCCTAACCGCAAACTGATCTTTACCTGGACGTGGCAGAGCACGCCCGAGCGGGAATCCCTGGTCACGATCGACATCGCGCCGGCAAACGACGGCAGCCTTCTCACCCTCACCCACGAGCAGTTCATCGACGACAAGGTGCGCGACGATCACCGCGTCGGTTGGAACGACGCACTCGACAACCTTGAAAGGCTGTTGGCATGAGCCTCGATTTTTATCGCCAACCCGTCGATTTCAGCGATCCCAAGGACCATGCGCACCTGTTCGACGATGTGCCGCGGGGCCCCGCCGCCACGGCCGGAGTGGTGCAAGGTCTCCTGATGCACGAGCATATCGCGCCTGCCTACGGCGTATCGCTCAGCGACCGGCAGCATGCCGAGGCCCATGTCCGACCCGTGGCAGGCATGCTGGCGGCCATCGTTGCCCACGACGCCCGGCCCTTGACCGAGCCGCGTCTGCCGGCGGAGAGGCAGGTCGGCGTCTGTCGCCACTTCGCGCTGCTCCAGGTCGCCATGCTGCGCGGGCAGGGACTGCCGGCACGAGCGCGCTGCGGTTTCGGCGCCTACTTCGAGGCAGGCAGGTTCCTCGACCACTGGGTCACGGAATACTGGAACGACGAGCAGGGCCGCTGGGTCGTGGTCGATGCGCAGATGGATCCACGCCAGCGCGAGCTCTTCAGGCTGGCCTTCGACCCGCTCGACATGCCGCGCGGGCAGTTCCTGATCGCCGGCCAGGCCTGGGCGCTGTGCCGCGAGGGTGCCGCCGATCCGCAGGCCTTCGGCATCCTCGATATGCACGGGCTTTGGTTCGTCGCCAGCAACGTGATTCGCGATCTCGCCGCGCTCAACAACCGCGAAATGCTGCCATGGGATGGCTGGGGCGCCATGGTCATGGACGACAGCAAGCTCGACGTCGAGCTGATCGACCGCATCGCGGCGCTGACGCGCGAACCCGACGCGCATTTCGACGAGGTGCGCACAGCCTATCGCGATCCGCGGCTCGCCGTTCCCGAGGCCGTGTTCAATCATGTGCTCAATCGCCAGGAAGCCGCCTGAAAGGAGAGACCCATGGAAAGCACTCGCAAGATCGTCTCCGCTGACGAATGGCTCGCCGCCCGCCGCGCCCTGCTGGCCAAGGAGAAGGCGCTGCTCAAGGAGCGCGACGAACTGCGGCAGCAGACCCGCGAGCTGCCGTGGGTCAAGGTCGAGAAGGCCTATGTGTTCGAGGGGCCCGACGGCAAGCAGACGCTGGCCGATCTTTTCGAGGGTCGCAGCCAGCTGATCGTCAACCATTTCATGATGGCGCCCGGTTGGCAGCAAGGCTGCCTCGGCTGCTCGTTCGGTGCCGACCAGGTCGAGGGCTCCGTGGTGCACCTGATCAACCACGATGTCATGTTCGTCGCCATCTCGCGCGCGCCCTATCCGGAGATTGCCGCCTACCACAAGCGAATGGGCTGGAAGTTCAAGTGGGTGTCGTCCAACGGCAGCGACTTCAACTTCGACTACAACGTCTCCTTCAGCGAGGCGGACAAGGCGCGCGGCAAGGTCTTCTACAACTTCGAGACGACCGACTACATGGGCGAGGAAATGCCGGGCTACAGCGTCTTCTACAAGGACGAGGCCGGCGACATCTTCCACACCTACTCCACGTTCGCGCGCGGCACCGAGCTGATGGGCGGGGTCTACGGCTTCCTCGACGTGACGCCCCGCGGCCGCAACGAGCCGCCCGGCGGAAACCTGACCAACTGGGTCCGGCGCCACGACGAATACCCCGTCAAGGGCTGAGATTCCCGCTGCCACGGCTGGGCCGGATGGGTGTAGGCTGGACCCGTAGAGGAGGAACCCATGCCCGCGCTCTCGCTCGACCATTGGAATGTCTATTGCAAGGACCTCGATGCCACGGTGCGCTTCTATGAGCGCTATGTTGGCCTGCGCAACGGTGACCGGCCACCGTTCCCGTTCCCTGGTGCCTGGCTCTATGCCGGGGACAAGGCGATCCTTCATCTGGTGTCGGAGACCGGCCGGACCGAGCACGGTGGCGGCGCCATCGATCATGTCGCGATCAATTGCTCCGACATTCGCGGCACGCTCGACACGATCAAGAAGGACAAGGTGCCGTTCGAGGTCCGCAAGGTGCCGCAGCGGCCACTGCAGCAGGTCTTCGTGCACGACCCGGACGGCGTGATGATCGAGCTCAATTTCTGGCACGAGCAAGACGTAGCCGAGCTCGAAGGCTTCGATCCGATGACCAACCGGGCCGGCGCCCGCAAGGAGAAGGGCCTGGCGACCGCCAGGTAGGCAGGGATCAATCGGCCGTGGGAGTGGCGCGAAGCCATTGCCAATAGTCCGCTGGCAAGAGATCGCGCCCGGCAAGGAGATGGTCGAGATAGGCCCGCGTTGGCCGAAGCCCTTCGGCGGTCAACAGGGCAACGTACGTGATTGCCTCTACCGTGACGCCGTTGTCGGCGCGAACGACCGGCAGCACTCGTCGCTCGTAGTGGCCGCCGGCAACGCCTTCCCACCCGTCGAGCACATCGAAGCCGGCCGGTGGCAACGCGTTCAGTGTGCCGTGCACGACCCCGCACGCCAGCGGACGGATATTGCCGGCGCCCGAGCCTGCCGGACCGCGGGCGCGCTTGTCGAACACGAGCTGCCACCCGTCCAGCCGCCCGCCCAGGCGCTCGCCCATGGCGATACCTTTCGGTTTCAGCCTCTCGCCGACAAGCCGGGCCGGATTCATGTTCGACCCGTAGGCGAAATACCACTTCATGCGACTTTCCAGACATTGACCGGCTCGCCATAGCCGCGAATCGCCATCGGGCCCAGATCGACGCCGCCGCCCGACCGCGCAAGGCCACCGAGCGCATCGGAGACGAGCAGGCGGGCGCCGGTGTCCTTGGTGAGTTGCTCGAGCCGGGCAGCGAGATTCACCGTGTCGCCGATGACGGTGTATTCCTTGCGCTGGGCCGAGCCGACCGTCCCGGTCACCGCCTCGCCGGCATGGATGCCGATGCCGACGCGCAGCGCCTGCGCCGGACGCGCACGATTCCATTCGTCGACGGCGGCCAGCATGTCGCGTCCCGCCGCCAACGCATGAGCCGCGGCCTGCGGATCGGCGAGCGGCGCGCCGAAGACAGCAAGGAATCCGTCGCCCAGGAACTTGTTCACGATGCCACCGTGGCGATCGACGATCGCGACCATACCGGCGAAGAAGTCGTTCAGCAGCGCCACCGTCTCGCCGGCCGACCGGGCGCGACTCATCGCGGTGAAGCCGCGGATATCGAGAAAAAGCACACAGACCGGCCGGATCTCGCTTGGCGGGTCGGCTTGCGTGGCCAGCAGACGGTCGACCACGGCAGGCGAAACGTGCTGGCCGAACAAATTGGTCACCCGGTCGCGGGCCGCCCCTGCCGCAACTGAATTCTCGAACTGGCGCCGCAAGCTCTGCGCCACGACGGCGGCCACGATGCCTGCCAGCAACAGCATGATGCTGCGGCTCAGATGGTAGTAGATCGTCTCGTCGGCGCGGCTTGCCGTCGTGCTGACCGGCAGCAGCCAGTAGGCAAGCGCGACCTGCTCGACGGCCGCAACCGCGCCGGTCCAAAGCGACAGCCAGAAATCGAGGCGCAAGGTCGACAGCACGATGAAGATGAAATAGAGAAGCGGCGGCCAGAAGCCGAAGACAAGGCGCGGTTCCATGTAGTGCGAGAGGACGAGGATCACCACGCCGGGAAGGCTGGTCTCGACCAGAGCGTTGGCGAAGCGCGCCGGCTGCGGGAAGTCCCGATCCCTCGCGATTCGCCAGCGCAGCATACCAAGCGCCGCGACCTCGAAGAGAACGAACGAACCGATGCCGGCGATTGGCACCCAAGGCGAGATGCCTTGCGGAAAGAGTTGCCGGCTGAAGCGAGGAGCGACGCCGAGGACGATCAGGATCGTCGTCAGCAGAAGCGCCAGCAGGATGGCCAGGGCGCGCATGCGCCGCTGCTCGCTGCGCAGGATCTCGCGCCTGAGCGCGTGAGCATAGGCGCCGGTTACCGCTTCGGCCATTTCGAGCCAACGCTAGCCATTGCGATGCGCCCCGTCGAGGTGACAACCGGCCCCCTGCCCGCCGCGCAAAAGTCATGGTAGGACAACACCATGCAGATGAGGGAGACGGCGCGCGCGTTGCAAGGACACATCGCCAACATGGCGCTGCGCATGCCGATTTCCTGGGTCCATATCGCCGCCGGTCCGCCGGTCGTGGTGGACGGGCGCACGCTCGACAGCCGCACGCAGTGGTTCCTCCAGCTTCTCGCCCGCAGCGGGCAACGCTCGCTGCACACGCTCGGCGTGTCGCGCTCGCGCAACGAATTCGACCTCTTCATGAAGGCAATGGGCGGCCGGCCGCTGCCTGCGGGCGCGATCCTCGATCGGACCATAGCGGGGCCGGCAGGTCCGCTGCGTCTGCGCATATACCGGCCGGCCGGCTCGGTGGCGCGGCTGCTGCCCACGATCCTATTTTTCCACGGCGGCGGGTTCGTGATCGGCAGCCTCGAAGGCTACGATCTTCCTTGCCGCTATTGGTGCGCACGCACGGGCTGCGCCGTGGTCGCACTCGACTATCGTCTGGCACCGGAACACAAGTTCCCGGCCGCGATCGAGGACGGCGTGGCCTCGTTCCGCTGGCTGGCAGCCGAGGGGCAAGCCTTAGGGGTCGACCCGGCGCGCATCGTGGTCGCAGGCGATTCGGCGGGCGGGACGATAGCCGCGGTGGTCGCCCAGGAAACGCGCAGCGCACCTCAAGCGCCGTGCCTGCAGTGGCTGATCTATCCGGCGACCGATCTCAGCGAGGAAAGGCCTTCCCACATAAGTTGCGGCGAAGGATTTCTGCTCACGCGGCCCGATATGGAATGGTTCCGCGAACAGTATCTCGACAGCCTTGCGCAGACCGCCGATCCCCGGGTATCGCCGTTGCGTGCGGCCGATCTGTCGGGTCTGCCGCCGGCACTCGTCTTCACGGCGGGCTTCGATCCGCTGCGCGACGAAGGACAAGCTTACGCCGAGCGGCTGACAGGATCGGGCGTGAAGACCGTTCATCGCGAGTTCGATTCGCTTGTTCACGGGTTCGTCTGCATGCGTGGAGCATTGCCGGCGGCGGCGCGGGCGATGGACGACATGGTCGTCGGAGTGCGTCACGAGCTTGCGCGGTTGGGGCACTGAGCATGGACAACCACACAGTGACGACGCCGCCGGCCCGTGAGCGATCCGGCCGGCGCGAGCAGAACAAGGCAGAAAATCGCGCCGCTCTCTTGAAGGCGGCGCGTTCGGTCTTTGCCGAGATCGGGTTCGGCGCCGCCGGTGTGCGCGACATCGTGCGGCGCACCGACCTCGCCTCCGGCACCTTCTACAACTACTTCAAGGACAAGGAGGAAATCTTCGAGGCCGTCGTCGCCGAGATGGCGGCGGAGCTCCTGAAGCGTCACCGCGAGGGTCGCGCCAAAGCGCGGACGGCCGAGGAATTCCTTCGCGGCCATATCGCCGTCTACATGAAGTTCGTAGCCGAGGATCCGGAAATTCTGTCATTCGGACGGCAGAACGTAACGCCCATCCGCATGCTGATGGAAAAGCCCAATCTGCAGGTGCTGGCCCGTCAGCTCCTCGATGACGCGCGGCAGGCAGTCACCAACGGCATCCTGCCCGACGTGGATATGGGCTATCTCGTCGCTGCCCTGTCCGGCGTGGTTTTCGAGGTCTCGGTGGCCATGGTGGCACGCGATCCCGTCAATCCGGACGATGCGGTCGAGTTTGCGACCAGGTTGATGATGGGCGGTCTCGACAGTCTGCCGAGGCGCCATCCCGGTCCTTGAGCATGCACCGGGGCTATGCGCCCTGTACGATGTTGTTGCGCAGCACGCCGATCTTCTCGATCTCGACCTCGCACACGTCGCCGGCCTTCAGCCACGGCTGCGGATCGCGCGCCATTGCCACACCCGAGGGCGTGCCAGTGATGATGATGTCGCCCGGATCGAGGGTCATGACCTTCGAGAGTTCGTGCACCAGGGTCGGCACGTCGAAGATCAGATCGTCGGTGTTGCTGTCCTGCATGATTTCGCCGTTGACCCGCGTCATGATGCGCAGTGGTGAGCCGCCCGGTGGCAGTTCGTCGGGCGTGACGAGGTCGGGGCCGAAACCGCCGGTGCCGTCGAAATTCTTGCCAAGCGTGAACTGGCCGCCCGACTTGCGCTGCCAGTCGCGCACCGAGCCGTCGTTGAAGCAGGCGTAGCCGCCGATCACGGACAGTGCCTTTTCCTTCGGCACGTTGCGGCACTTCTTGCCGATTACAATCGTCAGCTCGGCCTCCCAATCGAGCTGCGGCGAGTGGCTCGGCACCGGCATCTTGCCGTTGTGCGGCGTGAGCGTATTGTTGAATCGGCAGAATACGACCGGATAGGGCGGGATCGGATTGCCGGTCTCCTCCGCGTGCTTGCGATAGTTGAGGCCGATGCAGAGGATCTTGCCGGGCGCCGGAATCGGCGGCAGGTACTTGGCGGACTTCTCCGATACCGTCGCTCCGGCTTTGGGCTTGGCGCAAGCCTTCAGCACCGCCTGCTGGACTTTTTTGCCGCCGGTCAGGATCTCGACCACCGATTTCGGCCCGCGCGGCATCTGCTTGCTGAGGTCGACGACCTTGCCGTCGCCCATTTTCACGCCGACCGCCGGCTTGCCCCCGCTCACGATGGTGCAAAGACGCATTTGTTCCCCCCTCGATAGATCGTCCAGCTTCGCGAATGTGGCGTAAACTCCTCCGTCCCGATGGTGCGGTCAAGCAGGACGCGCTCTGATAGGCTCGGCTGATGCGTTTGTTGGCCTTCCTTGTCGTCCTGACGACGGCGCAGCCGGCCGCCGCCCAGCTCGTGGCGCCGCTCACGACCTCCGACGGGCGCATCGCCTGCATACAAGGCGAGACCGGCATCGGACGGCCACCAGCCTGGAAGGCCGTACCGGATCCGAAGGCATTGGGCGGCTGGGCGCTCGCCGAGACCGCGGGCGACACGACCGAGCTTCACTTCCCGCTCTGCATCTCGGGCCAGACCGTGGCGCTCGACGTCGACGCCACCTTGCGCTTCAAGCCGGTCTCGGGCACCGCCGCCCGCAGCGCCGGAATCGTACTGCGCGCGCAAAATGCAACCGACTACTACGTGGTCGCCGCCAATGCACTGGACGGATCCGTCCGGCTCTACCGGATGCAGGGCGGCCGGCGCGCCCAGATCGCTGCGAAGGAGACCGCCATCGCCACCGGTCGCTGGCACAAACTCCGGGTCGTCCTGGTCGGCGACAAGTTCCAGGTCTCGCTGGACGATACCGCGCTCTTCACGGCGAACGACGGCAGCCTGAAGATTCCGGGCACGGTAGGAGTCTGGAGCCAATCCGACAGCATCACCCATTTCGGTTCGCTGCTGGTGGCGCCGCCGTCCTGACGGCCGGTCACTTCAGCAGGAAGCTGAGCTTGATCGCGACGATCAGGCCATTCACGGCGATGCTGGCGAGAATCAAGCCGAACACTCGACTGATGACCTCGATGCCGGCCCGCCCAACCAGCCGGAATATCACGCCAGACAGCGCGAAAAGGAGGAACAGGCAGACGAGGCACAGAGCCAGGACCCCGGTCGTCGACGCCTGTTCGGCAAAGGTGCGGGAATTGTTGTCGGTGAGCAAAACGACGGTGAGCATGGCGCCCGCGCCGGCAATACCCGGAATGGCGAGCGGAAAGATCGCGCGTTCCAGCAAGGCGGTGTCGGAAGGAATGGCTTCTACGTCCTTCGCCATCCTGCCCAACACCATGTTTATTCCGAACAGCAGCAGGATGATCGAACCCGCGAGCTGGAACGCCGCCATCGGAATCTTCAGCGCCTCGAGCAGGAATTGTCCGCCGGCAATGAAGAACAACAACACCAGGAATGCGACGACGAGCGCGTAGCCGGCCACCGCAAGCGATTGCCGGCGGCTGAGCCCTGCAGTGACGAGAAGGAACAACGGTATTGTCGCCACAGGATCCAGGATGACGAAAAGCGTCACGAATTCGTAGACGAACCTGTTGTCGAATGTCGTCGGCACGTGCGTTGTCCCCCGCTCGCGAGTCGTCAGGGCGTATGCTGTTTCCGGGCGGCAATCAGTGCCCGAGCCAGCTCGACGAAACCCGCACCTGAACGTGCGGTCGTCACCCAGTGGGGCAAATGGGCCATTGCCTCTGCGAAGTCGCATACGTTGGCCACGCCCACCGCGTTCGGAAAGAAGCCGAACATCGGCGAATCGTTGGGCGAATCGCCGGAAAACACGTAACGCCCCGCCTCGTGCGTGAGATCGACGCCGAACAGCTCCGCCATCATCGCCTTGCTGGTGGTAAGCTTGTCATAGTTGCCGAACCAGCCATTGACGTGGATCGAGCTCACCTTGGCATGCGCGCCATGCTTCTCGAAGATCGCGACAATGCGCTCGATGTCGGAGCGCGGCAGCGCCGGCACGTCCTCGCAGAAATCGATCGCGAGATCGGCGAGGCGATAGGGTTGGTCGGAGGCGATGCCGGCGCCGGGAATGCAGCGCAACACCTCGCTGCGGACAGCCTCCAGCCGATGGCGGCCATCGGCACGCTCGGAGTCGGACTGGATGAAACGCGTGCGCAGCTTCCCCGCCTTCGTATCGTGCCACATCCAGAAGGCACCGTTTTCGCCGACAACAGCGTCGACGGGCCAGAAACGCGCAATGTGGTCGCACCAGCCGGCCGGGCGTCCTGTTACGGGGATGACGAGCAGGCCTGCCTTCTTGAGCGCCTCCATGGCGAGGTAGGCTTCGGCGGTCAGTCGTCCATGGGTCGAGAGGGTTTCGTCGATGTCGGTGAAAACGCCGCGAATCGCGGCCAGGATGTCCCGGGGACAGGAAGCGAGAGGGGTCATATCGGGCACTTCTAACATGGCCCCGGCCGCATATCGGCGCTAAAAGCCCGGCCATGATCGCGCGCTATTCCCGGCCCCAGATGGCCGCCATCTGGACACCCGCCAATCGCTTCCGCATCTGGTTCGAGATCGAGGCCCATGCCTGCGATGCCATGGCGGCGGCGGGCGTCATCCCGAAAGAGGCGGCCAAGGCGATCTGGGCCGGCGGCCGGAAGGCCATGGAGGCACTCAAGGCCGATCCTGCAGGCAGTGTCGAGAAGATCGACGCCATCGAGCGGGTGACCAAGCACGACGTCATCGCCTTCCTCACCTGGCTTGGCGATTTCATCGGGCCGGAATCACGATTCGTGCATCAGGGCCTGACCTCGTCCGACGTCCTCGACACCAGCCTCGCGGTGCAGCTCAAGGAGGCGGCGGATATCCTCATCGAGGATGTGGACCGGCTGCTGGAAGCGCTCAAGAAGCGTGCGCTCGAGCACAAGAACACGCCGACCATCGGCCGCAGCCACGGCATCCATGCGGAGCCGACGACCTTCGGCGTCAAGCTCGCCGGCCACCATGCCGCCTTCCAGCGCAACCGGGCCCGTCTCGTCGCCGCCCGCACCGAGATCGCGACCTGCGCCATCTCGGGCGCCGTCGGCACCTTCGCCAATGTCGATCCGGCGGTGGAAGAGCATGTCGCGCGAAAACTCGGACTCGCGATCGAGCCGGTCTCGACCCAGGTGATACCGCGAGACCGGCACGCCGCCTTTTTTGCAGCACTCGCAGTCTGCTCCGCCTCGATCGAGAATCTCGCCACGGAGATCCGCCACCTCCAGCGCACCGAGATGCGCGAGGCCGAGGAGTTCTTCTCGGCCGGCCAGAAGGGCAGCTCGGCGATGCCGCACAAGCGCAACCCGGTGCTCACCGAGAACCTGACCGGACTCTCGCGCATGGTGCGCAGCACCGTCGTGCCCGCGCTCGAGAATGTGGCGCTTTGGCACGAGCGTGACATTTCGCACTCGTCAGTCGAGCGCTACATCGCCCCGGACGCGACCGTCACGCTCGATTTCGCGCTCAGCCGGCTGACCGGCGTGGTCGAGCAGCTCGTGGTCTATGGCGAGCGCATGAAGGCCAACCTCGGATCCCTGGGCGGCCTCGTCTTCTCCCAGCGCGTGATGCTGGCGCTCACGCAAAAGGGCATGAATCGCGAAGCCGCCTATGCTGCCGTGCAGCGCAATGCGATGGAGGCTTGGCGAGGCAACGCCTCCTTCCTGGCGCTCTGCCGGGCCGACAAGGACATCCGCGAGTTCCTGTCGGACGACGAATTGGTGGCGCTGTTCGACATGGGCTACCACACAAAGCACGTCGACACGATCTTCAGGCGCGTGTTCGGATAGCCCTGCGCAGGAGCACGTCCGAAGGTCGGGTGAAGGCTCAGCTTTTGACCTCGGTCATGAGCTGTTTCATCGCCACCACCAGGAGGCGCTCGCCCTGACGTCGGATGGTGTGCTCCTCGGTCGGCTTTCCGGCCGCGGCGAGATCGTGCATCAGAGTGTGCACGACGTCATGGTCGCCCGGCTTCTCGAAGTCGGCCATGACGAGATCGCGCGCGTAGTCCTCAGCCGCCGCGCCGGTCTTGCCCATCTGCTCGGCCGCCCACAGGCCCAGCAGCTTGTTCTTGCGTGCCCGGGCCTTGAACTGCAGTTCGAGGTCGTGCTCGAACTTGTGCTCGAAGGCCTTTTCGCGCTCGTCGAACGTCGTCATTTCAGCTGCTCCATCAGGCAAGTTGCGGCGGTTTATAGCCATCGCCGCCGGCCCTTTCCACCCCGCGCTCACGATGGCAAAGTCCCCGCCACACGGAGGAAAAGCAGAGATGTCGCTGGAAAAGCTGGGGGATTGGGTCGGAAAGGCGCGGACCGTCGAGGACCAGATCACCGCCTGGCCGGTCCGTGCCCTCGCCGCCACCTTGGACGACAAGGATCCATCGCCCCGCAACGGCGATCCCCTGCCGCCGCTCTGGCACTGGCTGTTCTTTCTCGAAGCCGTGCCACAGTCCGCGATCGGCCCCGACGGGCACGCCGAGCGCGGCGACTTCCTGCCGCCGGTACCCTTGCCGCGGCGCATGTGGGCGGGCAGCCGCTTTGCCTTCGACGGTCCGGCGCTTTCGATCGGCGAGAACGCCACGCGCAAATCCGAAATCAAGTCGATCGAGTCCAAAACCGGTTCCACCGGTGCCATGGTGTTCGTCACCGTGCGGCACACGATCTCCGGATCGCGTGGCCATGCCTTCGTCGAGGAGCATGACATCGTTTACCGGCAGGCGGCAAAGCCGGGCGAGAAACCGCGGGAGTCCCAGCCCGCGCCGACCGACCCTACATGGTCGAAACGCATCGTCCCCGATCCGGTCCTCCTGTTTCGTTTCTCAGCTCTCACCTTTAATGGCCATCGCATCCACTACGATCAACCGTATGTAACAGGCGCCGAAGGGTATCCGGGCCTTATCGTGCACGGGCCGCTTCTGGGCATGCTGCAACTGGAGTTGGCGCGACGTTCGAACGTCGGCAAAGTTACAGCGGGCTTCGAGTTTCGCGCGTTGTCGCCGATATTCGCCGGCACACCACTGACGGTCGGCGCACGCAAGGAGACTGATGGTTCCGTGACCACGTGGATCGCCAACGACAAAGGCGGTCTGGCGCAACAAGGAAAGGCTGTTTTCAAATGAAATCGCAGACTCATCACGCAGGTTGCAATTGCTTGGCAACGTTTCAACGCCGTCGTCTGCTGGGACTGGGCCTCGGCGCAGCAGCTCTTGCCGTCACCGCCGGTCCTGCCGGCGCGCTCGACAAGGGCTATGAAGCGATGCTGCTGAAGTGCATCGACCCGCGCTTCACGACCAACACGTGGGCCTACATGTCGAGTCGCGGCTGGCAGAACCTCTACAGCCAGTTCAATATCGCCGGCGGCCCGATCGGGGTCGTGGCGCCGGTCTTCGCCGACTGGCACAAGACCTTCTGGGACAATCTGGCGATCACGGTCGACCTCCACGAGGTCAAGCGAGTGCTGGGCATCACCCATCGCGATTGCGGCGCCGCGGCCGTCGCCTATGGCGATCGCATCAAGACGGACCGGACCTTCGAGACCGAGATGCATGTCAAGGCATTGCACGAATTCCGGTCCGAAGTACAAAAACGGCAGCCCCATCTGGCAGTCGAACTCGGCATCATGGAACTTTCCGGTGCGGTCGAGCCCGTGACCTGACGCGCAATGCGACGACCGCGTACTATACAAGTCTCAAGGCCGCTTTTATTGATCGATCCTGTTTCCACGGCTGAGGAGGAACCAGCTCGGACTCTCCTCGACCCTACGAAAATGCTCGTTCAGATACGGCATGTAGGCGCGCGTAATCGCTTTCGTTGACGGGCTCTTGGTCGAGAATTTCGGGATGAGGACGTAGTCGACCTCGGCAAAGAACTGCTCGGCCGGCCGCACCGGCTTCGTGGGATCCTGCCACAGGTTCTCTCCCCGCGGCGGCGGCCAGCCCAGTACGAATGGCAGCGGATTGACCTGGTCGAGTACGGCGACGCCACCTCGCGGATATCGCCTTCCAGTCAGGAGGTCCGCGGCCTCGAGAATTGTTTCGACATACTCGAAAGGCGAGAGTTCAAATTGTGAATAGACGGCGCGAGACCTGTTCAGCAGCGGATAGCCGACATTGCCGGCGGCGAAGTCCGCCAGCAGCCCGTCTTCTTCGACCGGGACTGCAAGTCCCTTGAGATTGGTGCGATCGACGACGCGTACCGCCTTCTCGCTTCCGGCATTGTAGTGGTACGCAACAAGACTGAGGGTTGAGGTGCCGATGTAGGATATTGGAAATGCCAGCAGTATCAGTAACGCCACCATCGCGCCGTCGAATCGTTCGCCGGCAAACCGTTGGCGGATCGCATCGTACAACAGGAAGGCGACCACCATGGCAGGCGGGATCCCACCCGTCTGCGCATTCTGCGACAGCAGGGCCGCTCCGCTGCCGATAAGATAGGCGGCGGCGACGGGGAGCCGCAGAGATGCATAACCGCGCCACCATACCCAGATCGCCACCGCCAAGCCGGCGACATAGATCGCGGGCTCTGCTGAATTGGTGAAGTATTGCATGAGCTGGAGGCTGAGCTTGTCGCGAACGCCGCCGCCCTGCGCGACGGCCCACAGGTCGAGCAGATAGGCATGGTTGTAGGGCGCGACAGCGTTGGCCGCGACGACGAGACCCATCACCGTCCAGCCGATCCACCGGGCACGCACATGGGGGCACAGCGCCAAAGCAGGCGCCAGCGCCGCCAACCCGACGACGAAATAGGTGATCTTGAGATAGAACATCGCCAACAGCAGCCCACCGGCGATCAGGATGTCGGCAACATCACCGTTGCGGCCATTGCGGGGCGGCAGGAACAAAATCAACGCCAGGACGCAGAGCGTACTCCAGCAGTACCGGTTGTAGGACATCGCGAAGGAATAGGCGTTCGGCGCCTCGCCGACATTGGCCGGCATCAACACCAACAGCGAGCAGAACAGGACGAAGACAGCAGCAGGCAACAGTGGCAAGCGGCGCCATGCTGCAAAGCAGGCGGCGGCGAACAGCACGGCCGCGACGATCGTCATCCCGACGAGCGTCGCGCGAGGCGACGGGCCGACAAAATGGAAGCCGGCAGCCGTCAACAGAAAGTTGAGCTGGCCCACCGGCTCGTGGAAATCGACGTGGGGAATGTGCGCAAAGTGAAGGTTCCAGGCGCCGGCGAGATTGAACAGCAAATCCCAGGTCATCGTGCGCGAGAGTACGTGGGCGGGCGATAGCAACGCCCAAGCCGCCGCGAGCACGGGCAGGCCGGCCAGCAGCACTAGGGCGACGAGGGGCGAATCGGCGACCGCAAACGCGTCCAGCAGCCCCTTTGCACCGCCTTCGGGCGCAGGCTGCGCGCGCGCCGGCTCATTGTTGGCTTTCAGCAATACCCTCATGGTGTGGGAGCATCCTCGGCAGGAATCGTTTTCCCGTTTCTTGATCTGCAGCAGGATCTGCAATTGGCGAGCATGAGGTGCTCCGGTGACAATTTTGAGGCACGGAGCAGCAAAACTTCCAACGAACCTGGAGCGACAAAGCCCTGATCGCGGCGATCAGACTCGCTGCAATGTCTCCCGACGCCTGGACTCACGACAGGTTCCGCGCGCTGCTTGCTTTTCAGACAATGCGTCGGTTGAAGACGCGTACGCCCACGCGGCAGGCCACAGATCTGCGTGAAATAGGGGTTGATTCGAGCCTCCACTTTTGATTCCTTCTGAAGGCTGGGGGATGTAGGGGTCACACCATGCTGGAGGAAACCCGCACTCCGTGCCCGAATCGATCCTTCCCATTTCCCATCACTGCAGCAGCACCCTCGAACGGCAGCTCGCCGACCAGCGCGGCCGCCGGACCCACGATCCGCTCTTGTCGCTCGTTGTGCCGGTATTCAACGAAGAGGAATCCATCGACATCTTCCTTGAGGCCGTAACGCCTATGCTCGAGCGCGACCGGCTGCGGTTCGAGATCGTCTTCGTGAACGACGGGTCGCGCGACGACACGCTGGCCCATTTGCTCGACTGCAGCATGCGTGACCGACGCATCCGGGTCGTCAACCTGTCGCGCAATTTCGGCAAGGAGGCGGCGCTCACTGCCGGCATCGACCATGCCAAGGGGAATGTGCTGATCCCCATGGACATCGACCTTCAGGATCCGCCGGAGCTGATCGAGCCGTTCATTGCCCGCTGGCGCGAGGGCTACGACATCGTCTATGGCGTGCGCGCCGCCCGCGCCCGCGACACCGCCGCCAAGCGTGTCTCGGCCGGATGGTTCTACCGGGTGTTCAATTCCATGTCGCCGGTGCGCATCCCGGCCAATGTCGGGGACTTCCGCCTGGTCGACCGCCGCGCCATCGAGGTGTTGCGCCAGCTTCCGGAGCGCAATCGCTTCATGAAGGGCCTGTTCGCCTGGGTCGGCTTCAATGCGGTCGGTGTGCCTTATGAGCGGCCGCAGCGGGTCGCGGGCTCGAGCAAGTTCAACCTCTGGCGCCTGTGGAATTTCGCGCTCGACGGCGTCGTGAGCTTCTCCACCGTGCCGCTCAGGGCGTCCTTCTACGGTGGCCTCGCGATCGCGGCATTCGCTGTCCTGTACGCTCTGTTCATCATCGGCCGTGTGCTGCTGCTCGGCATCGACACGCCGGGCTATGCGTCGTTGATCATCGTCGTGCTCTTGATGGGAGCGATCCAGCTCGTCTCGATCGGCATCATCGGCGAATATCTCGGCCGGCTGTTCCTGGAGGTGAAGGGACGGCCGATCTACGTCGTCGAGGGCGTATACGAAGAGGGCGCCGTGCGCCCGCCCCAAGCGTGACGACTTTGGCCTGATGGACCTCAAGGAAGAGGACATCCTCGGCGCCGATATCGGCCGACACTGGTACTATCGCTCGAAAGCGGCGGCGCTGCATCGCATGGTCGATGGATTGGCGCCGCGTCGCCTGCTCGATGTCGGGGCGGGTTCCGGCTTCTTCTCGCGTCACCTCCTGGCCGGGAGCGCGGCCGAAACTGCACTCTGCGTCGATATCGGCTATGCGACCGACCGCGACGACAGCGTCGCCGGCAAGCCCGTCCGTTATCGCCGCGACTGCGGCATGACCGACTGCGACCTGGTGCTGATGATGGACGTGCTGGAGCATGTCGTGGACGACCGCGGCCTGGTGCGCCACTACGCGGCGAAAGTGCCAGGCGGCGCGCATTTTCTCGCCACCGTGCCCGCGTTTCGCTTTCTGTGGAGCGGCCACGACGTCTTCCTGGAGCATCAGCGCCGCTATCGGCTGCGCGAGATCGAAGCGACCATGCGCGAGGCCGGCCTCGAGGTCGTGCGCGGATCGTACTTCTTCGGTTTCGTATTTCCCTTGGCAGCGGCGGTCCGATTGGCGGCGCGTGGCGAAGCGGTGCCGAAGAGCAGCCTCAGGAAGCACGGTCCCGCCACGAATGCCACCCTCGTGGCGATCTGCGCCGCCGAGCTGCCTCTGTTTCGGGTCAATCGGCTGGCAGGCCTCTCGGCCTTCGTGCTGGCGAGAAAGCCTTAAAACCTACGCCGCCAGTTCCTTGCTGCTGATCCGCCGCCGCTTGGCGTTGATTTCGCGCAGTACGACAAGCATTTCCTCGGCCACGACGTCGCCCGGGATACCCTCGCCTTCCGCCTCCAGTTCCTTCATGTCGACCCAGACCGCGTAGAGCGGCGCGGTACGCTGCGTGATGATCCCGGCGTGGAGCAGCGTCTTGATCAGAACGCGGAAGATGTTGGTGCTGTCCTTGAGCTGGTCGCGGCGGTCGTCGTCGCTGAACGTCTCCTTGACCGCGTCGCGCACCCATTGCCAGTCGAGGCCGTACTTGGCGTAGATGACATGCTTCTGCTCGGCATTGATGAGGTTGAACAGCAGCATCTGGAAAAGCTGCGCGGACCAGTCCTCGACCTTGCGATGCTCTTCCTCGCTCAAATGCCGGATGGTCTTGGCGGCCCACAGACGCCCGAAACGATGATGGAACGCCTCATCACTCATCACGAGCTGCACGAGCCGTCGCAGGACCGGATCGTTGGTCCTCGCGTTGAGCGTCGCGAACGAGCCCATGGCGAGGCCCTCGATCAGCATCTGCATTCCAACGATCTTCTTGTAGACCTCGCCGGTGCTGACGAGGTCGGCCAGCACCGTGGCGATGGTCTTGCCCACCGGCAGCGGCTCACCCCAGCGCCTGGCGATGTACCGGCTGAAGCCCGCCACATGGCGCGCCTCCTCACGCGCCTGGTTGGCGGCGTATTCCTGCGCGCCGGGATCGAGCAGCACATGACAGAGGCTTGCCGACAGTGACAAGGCGCCCTGCTCGCCGTGCAGCAGGTTCGAGACCGACCAGTGGGTTACGTCGTTGGCGAGCTGGATCTTCTGGCGTTCGTCGAGCCGGTCGGCGACCGCACTCCTAAGCTCGATGATGTTGTCGAGCGGCATGATCGGCGCAGCCGTCATGTCGAACGGCTGGTCGAAATCGATATAATTCTTGTCGAGCGGGTCCCAGAAATGGTCGTGGGTCGCGGAGATGATGCTGTCGAAGGCGTCACTGCGCCGCCCATAGCGCGGCACTTCCAGCATCGCCGCAAAGTCGCCCGGCGCGACGGCATCGTAGGCCTTGTCGTAGGTGATTTGCTGGGCCATTTGAGGGCCTCCCGAGAGAGCGAATATGACGATCGCGTCACCTTTTTCAATGGATTTTTCCCCAGTCCCGGCGCATGGGGTTTCCGCCATATTCTGGCCGAAGGGTGGGTGGCCCCGGCCGCCCGCACAGGAGTGAGAAATGTCCCGCCGCCGCCGCATCTACGAGGGCAAGGCCAAGACCTTGTTCGAGGGGCCCGAGCCCGGGACGATCGTTCAGTATTTCAAGGACGACGCCACCGCCTTCAACAACCAGAAGAAAGGGACGATCACCGGCAAGGGGGTGATCAACAACCGGATTTCAGAATTCCTGATGACCAAGCTCGGCGAAATCGGGGTGCCGACCCACTTCATCCGCCGGCTGAACATGCGTGAGCAGCTCATCCGCCAGGTCGAGATCATCCCGCTCGAGGTCGTAGTCCGGAACGTCGCGGCCGGCTCCTTTGCCAAGCGGTTCGGCCTGGAGGAGGGCACGCAACTGCCGCGCTCCATCATGGAGTTCTTCTACAAGAACGACACGCTGGGCGATCCGATGGTGACCGAGGAGCATATCACGGCCTTCGGCTGGGCGACGCCACAGGATCTCGACGACATCGTGGCACTTACGCTGCGGGTCAACGACTTCCTGTTCGGCCTGTTCCTGGGATGCGGCATCAAGCTTATCGACTTCAAGATCGAGTTTGGTCGCCTATATGAGGACGACATGGTCCGCATCGTGCTGGCCGACGAGATCAGCCCGGATTCCTGCCGGCTGTGGGATCTGCGGACCAACGAGAAGCTCGACAAGGACCGTTTCCGCCGCGACCTCGGCAGGGTCGAGGAAGCCTACCAGGAAGTGGCGCGGCGGCTTGGCATCCTGATCGATCAGGGACCGGGCGATGTACGCGGCCCGACAACGTTGCAGTAAGAGGCGAGATGAAAGCCAGAGTTCATGTGACCCTCAAGAACGGCGTCCTCGACCCGCAAGGCAAGGCCATCGGACATTCCCTCAATCGTCTGGGCTTCCCCGAGGTCGGCGACGTCCGCCAGGGCAAGTTCATCGAGCTGGAGCTTGTCGAAACCGACAGGACCAAGGCCAGGGCCCGGCTCGACGAGATGTGCCGCAAGCTTCTGGCCAACACGGTGATCGAGAACTACTCGATCGAGCTGGTGGGCTGATGAAGGCTTCCGTCCTCGTCTTTCCCGGCTCCAATCGCGAGGCCGATGTGGCGCAGGCGATCGAGCTGGTCACGGGCCGCAAGCCTGCCATGGTGTGGCACGGCGACGGCGACTTCGAGAAGACCGAGCTCATCGTCATTCCCGGCGGCTTTTCCTACGGCGACTACTTGCGCTGCGGCGCTATGGCGGCCCAGTCGCCGGTGATGGCCGAGGTGAAGAAGCGTGCAGCCGAGGGGGTGCCGGTCCTGGCCATCTGCAACGGCTTCCAAATCGCGGCCGAAGCGGGCCTGTTGCCGGGCGTACTGATGCGCAACGAGAACCTGAAGTTCGTTTGCTCGGACGTCCATCTCAAGGTCGAGACCAGTCAGAGCCTGTTCACGAACCGCTACCAGGCAGGCCAGGTGATCAAGGTCCCGGTGGCTCACGCCGAGGGCAACTATTTCGCCGATGCCGAGACGTTGAAGAGGCTCGAAGAGCGCGGCCAGGTCGCCTTTCGCTACTGCACCCCCGACGGCGCCGTCGACGGTACGGGCAATCCCAACGGCTCGATCCGCGACATCGCCGGCGTGTTCAACGAGACCAAGACCGTGCTCGGCCTGATGCCGCATCCGGAGAACGCGGTCGAACCGGCATTCGGCGGCACCGACGGCAAAGCCCTGTTCGAAGGCATCGTCGAGGCTCTCTCGTGAGTAAGTCGTCGTGACGATCGCCGCTGAAAGGAATCCGCCGGTCAAGCTTCCCAACGAGCCCGAAATCACGCCGCAGATCGTCGCCGAGCACGGACTGGCGCCGGACGAGTATGCGCGCCTGCTGAAGATCATGGGCCGCATGCCGACCCTGGTGGAACTCGGCATCTTCTCGGCCATGTGGAGCGAACATTGCTCCTACAAATCTTCGAAAGTGTGGCTGAAGAGGCTGCCGACCAAGGCGCCTTGGGTGATCCAGGGCCCGGGCGAGAATGCCGGCGTGATCGATATCGGCGACGGCCAGGCCGCCATCTTCAAGATGGAGAGCCACAACCATCCCTCCTACATCGAGCCTTATCAGGGCGCCGCGACCGGCGTTGGCGGCATCCTGCGCGACGTCTTCACCATGGGCGCGCGGCCGGTGGCCAACCTCAATGCGCTGCGGTTCGGCGATCCTTCCCACCCCAGGACGCGGCATCTCGTCTCGGGCGTGGTGGCGGGCATCGGCGGCTACGGCAACTGCATGGGCATCCCGACAGTGGGCGGCGAAACCAACTTCCACGCCGCGTACAACGGCAACATCCTCGTCAATGCCATGACCGTGGGGATCGCGCCCACGGATCGCATCTTCTATGCGGCTGCTGCCGGCGTCGGCAATCCGCTGGTCTATGTCGGCTCCAAGACCGGGCGCGACGGCATCCACGGCGCCACCATGGCCTCGACCGAATTCCGCGAGGACAGCGAGGAGAAGCGGCCGACCGTGCAGGTGGGCGATCCGTTCGTCGAGAAGCTGCTGCTCGAGGCCTGCCTGGAGCTGATGGCGACCGATGCCATCGTCGCTATCCAGGACATGGGTGCAGCCGGCCTCACTTCCTCGTCCTTCGAGATGGCGGCCAAGGGCGGACTGGGGGTGATCGTGGAGCTCGACAAGGTGCCCATGCGCGAGCAGGGCATGAATCCCTATGAGCTCATGCTGTCCGAGAGCCAGGAGCGCATGCTGATCGTGCTCAAGCCCGGCCGCGAAGAGCTCGCCCGGACGATCTTCGAGAAGTGGGAGCTCGACTTCGCCATCATCGGCCGGCTGACCGATACAGAGCGCATGGTGCTGACCTGGGGTGGCGATGTCGTGGCCAACATCCCGATCCCGCCGCTGGTCACCGAGGCACCGGTCTACGAGCGGCCGTGGACCCTGACGCCCTTGCCCGCCGTGCTCGAGGCCTCGCAGGTGCCGTCGCCCGAAGACTGGAACGCCTCGCTTATCGCGTTGATGAGCTGCCCCGACCTCGCCAGCAAGGCATGGATCTGGCACCAATACGACCATCTGATCATGGGGAACACCGCCATCCGTCCGCAGGACGGCGATGCCGCCATGGTGCGCGTGCATGGCGGGTACAAGGGGTTGGCCATGACCTCCGATTGCACGCCACGGTACGTGCAGGCGCATCCGGAAACCGGCGGACGCCAGGCCGTGGCCGAGGCGTGGCGCAACATCACCGCCACAGGGGCCATGCCTCTCGCCGTGACCGACAACATGAATTTCGGCAATCCGCAGAAGCCCGAGATCATGGGCCAGTTCGCCGGCGCCATCATGGGCATGGCAGAGGCCTGCAACGCGCTCGACTTCCCGGTCGTGTCCGGTAACGTCTCGCTGTACAACGAGACCGAGGGTCAGTCGATCCTGCCGACCCCGACCATCGGTGCGGTCGGCGTCATCCAGGACATCGCCAAGGCAGTAGGCTCGCGGCTGATGCAAGGCGGCCTCGCGGTGATTCTGATCGGCGAAACCAAGGGCTGGCTTGGCCAGTCGCTCTATCTGCGCGAGGCCTGCGGGCGCGAGGAAGGCGCTCCTCCGCCGGTCGATCTGGCGGCCGAACGGCGCAACGGAGATTTCGTGCGCTCCCAGATCGACGCTCGCAATGTCGCCGCGTGCCACGATCTCAGCGACGGTGGCCTCCTGGTGGCGCTGGCCGAGATGTGCATGGCGGGCGGTACGGGCGCGGAAATCGCGCTGCCGCCGACCGACGTTCCGTCGCACGCATTTTTGTATGGCGAGGATCAGGCCCGCTATCTCGTCGCGACAGGAACGCCGGACCAGGTCCTGCACGCGGCCGGTGCGGCCGGCGTGCCGGCCCTTGTGCTGGGCTACTCGGGGGGCGAGTCGCTTGCGGTGAAGGGCTTCCTATCGGTCGAGCTCAGCGACATAAAGGCCGCTCACGAGGCGTGGCTGCCGACCTACATGAACGCGGCCGAATAACGCAGGAAAAACGATCAATGCCTATGGCTGCCGACGAGATTGTCCGCCTGATCAAGCAGGGCATTCCCGATGCTGAAGTCGAAATCGAGGATCTCGCGGGCGACGGCGACCACTATGCCGCCACCGTCGTTTCCGCCGCCTTTACCGGCAAATCCAAGGTCCAGCAGCACCAGATGGTCTATGGCGCGTTGGGTGGACGGATGGGTGGCGTCCTTCATGCGCTCAAGTTGACCACCATGGCGCAACGTCCCTGAGCGTCCTATATTCTCGGGGAATTCGCACCCTTTCCCGCACCCACGAGGGGCCCCAGGAGAACGATATGAGCGAACCCGAGGTCTTCGGCCGCATCCGTGACGAGATTGCCAAGGGCGACGTGATGCTCTTCATGAAGGGCACGCCGGTTTTCCCGCAATGCGGTTTCTCGGCGGCTGTGGTCGATGTGCTGAGCCAGCTCGGGGTCAGGTTTCACAGCGTGAACATCCTGACCGATCAGGAGCTGCGCCAGGGCATCAAGGAGTTCAGTCAGTGGCCGACCATTCCCCAACTGTATGTGAAGGGCGAGTTCGTGGGCGGCTGCGACATCGTGCGCGAGATGTTCGAAACGGGCGAGCTGGAGCAGCTCCTCAAGGAAAAGGGCGTGGCCCTGGCCAGCGCCGCATAGCAGCCGCCTACTCCCGCCCTAGGCAAAAGCGTAGGACGCCATCGACAAATTCCCGCTTGTGAAGCTGCGGTGCAGCGCCTTGCCGCGCGCGCCTGGACCAGCGGCACCGAACGCGACATGGAGCGGCAGGAAGTGCTCGTCCGTCGGATGGGCCTCACGAGCAGAAGGGGCGTCGGCGCGATAGTTGGCGAGCGCCGCCTCGTCGCCCTTTTCGACCGCTTCCGACAGCCAGTCGTCGAATTGCCGGGCCCAAGGTTCGGGCGCCGCGTCGTTGTCGCCGCGCCGCAGCCGCCTGAGATTGTGCGTGGCGCTGCCGCTGCCCAGCACCAGCACGCCCTCCTCGCGCAACGGTGCGAGCCGGCGGCCGAGCTCGATATGATCGGCCGGAGAACGGTAAGGCTGCACCGAAAGCTGGAAGATCGGGACGTCTCCCTTCGGCCAGCCGAGCATTGCCGGCACCCAGGCGCCATGATCGAGACCGTAGGCCGGATCGCGCTCCGCCCCGACGAGCTCGGCGACGCGATTGGCGAGTTCCGGCGCACCCGAGGCGTCGTAGCGCAGCCGATACAGTGCGTCGGGAAAGCCGTAGAAATCGTGGATTGTCTGGGGTCGCGCCGCGGTCGAAACGGTCGGCCGCTCGGTGTTCCAATGTGCCGACACCGCGACGATCGCCGTCGGCCGCGGCAGGAGGCTGCCGAGTGTGGCGAGGAAGGACCGCGCCGGCAGGTCCTGCAGGATAAGCATGGGCGATCCATGCGACACGAAGACGGCAGGCATCGACATTGAATCAATCCTCGCACAACATATGAAGTTCAACAAAGAGAGGGAGAGTCATGATGGGTTGGCGCAAATTGGCGGCGTTGGTCGCCGCGACATGGTTCGTCCTGGGCGCGCCTGCAATGGCGCAAACGACAGTGCGCGTCGTTGCCCATGCCGACCTCAAGGTGCTCGACCCGATCTGGACCACCGCCTACATCACCCGCAACTTCGGTTATATGATCTATGACGTCCTGTTCGCCAAGGACGCCAATCTCGAGATCCGGCCGCAGATGGCGGATCACTACACGGTTTCGGACGACAAGCTCACCTACACGATCGTGCTGCGCGACGGGCTGGTCTGGAGCGACGGCACACCCGTCACTTCCGAGGATTGCATCGCCTCGATCAAGCGCTGGGCGGCCCGCGACAGCTATGGCCAGCTTCTGATGAGAGATACCGCCGAACTCAAGGCGATCGACGACAAGAGCTTCGCCCTGACCCTCAAGCGGCCGTTCGGCTTCGTGATCGACGCGCTCGGCAAGGTCTCGTCGAACGTGCCCTTCATGATGCCCAAGCGCGTGGCCGAGACCGATCCCTACAAGCAGATCACCGACTTTACCGGCTCCGGCCCCTTCATCTTCAAGAAAGACGAATGGAAGCCCGGCGAGAAGGTCGTCTTCGTGAAGAACCCCAAATACAAGCCGCGCTCCGAGCCGCCCTCTATGCTGGCCGGCGGCAAGGTAGCCAAGGTCGATCGAGTCGAATGGCTGGCCATTCCCGATCCCAGCACTGCCGTCAACGCGCTGTTGGCGGGCGAGATCGATCTGATCGAGTCGCCGCCACCCGACCTCTTCCCGATCCTGAAGGCCGACAAGAATGTCGAGCTCTACCCGTGGAACGCTCAGGGCAGCCAGATCGTCATGCGCTTCAACGCGCTCCAGCCGCCATTCAACAACGTGAAGGCGCGGCAGGCGGCGACGTATGCGATCGCGCAGGAGGACCTGCTGCGTGCCCAGGTAGGGGATCCGGCAATCTACAAGGTCTGCAATGCGCCCTTCATCTGCGGTACCAGGTTTGGCAAGGAATACGGCGATCTCCTGATCAAGCCGAACCTCGAGAAAGCCCGGCAACTTCTCAAGGAGTCGGGCTACGACGGCACGCCGGTCGTGATGATGCATCAGACGGACCTGCAATCGTCCAACAACGTGCAGCCGGTCGCCAAGCAGCAACTGGAGAAGGCCGGCTTCAAGGTCGACCTGCAGTCTATGGACTGGCAGACCGTGGTGACGCGGCGCGCCAAGAAGGACCCGCCGGGCCAGGGGGGATGGAACATCTTCTTCACGACTACCATCACGCTCGATGCCGACAATCCCGGCACCAACCCCTTCGCATCGGCCGCCTGCGAAAAGGCATGGTTCGGCTGGCCGTGTGATCCGGAGACGGAGAAGCTGCGCGACGCCTTCATGCACGAGACGGACCCGGTCAGGCAGAAGGAACTGGCCGCCGCCATCTCCGACCGGGTGATGGAGCAGGCCTACTATGCGCCAGTTGGCCAATACAAGGCGTTCGGCGCCTATCGCAAGGACCGGCTGCAGGGCTGGCTGTCCGGCCCCGCGCTCGTGATGTGGAACATCAGCAAGAAGCAATAGAGCGATCTCGCCCGGCAGGATTGGTCTCCCAGAAGGGCCTGCTTTGCGCTGCCGGAGCAAGCGGCGGAGCTTGTTGATTACTCAAAGTGACTGGAAATAGTTGGGCACTGTACTATATTTTTGCTAGTAGATACCAAATAGTGACCAAGGGAATTTCCCAATGAACGCGAATTCGTTCTCGGCGCAGGGCAAGGAAGGCGGTGCGTCCTGCCCAATGGACTTCATCCTGCGCATGCTGATGGGACCGTGGACGACATACATCGTCTACAATCTCCGCACGTTCGGGCCGCAGCGCTTCGGCGAGTTGAAACGCCGCGTGGCCGGCATCTCCGCCAAGATGTTGACCGAGCGGCTGCGCACCCTCGAAGGGGCAGGTCTGGTCCGGCGCGACTACGAGGCGACCATTCCGCCCAAGGTCACATATTCGCTGACCAAGCGCGGCCATGAACTCGACGAGGTGCTGGGCAAGCTTGCCGAGGTTGCGATCCGCTGGCAGGCCGAGGACGCCGCTGCGCGCAGGTTGGAAGCTGCCGAGTAGCTGGCCTGCGCTTCGCCGTCTCGTCTACGATCCCGCCAACGACGTGAAGGATCGGAAACGTGAGGCTCACGCCCGAGGAGACGGCGATGCTGCATGGCGATGCGGGTCCCGCGCGCCAGTGGGCGATGCGGCATCAGATCGCCGTCGGGGACTTCTTCGACGCACCGGATTTCGTGCCGGTAAGTCAGGCTCACATCATGGCGGACACCGAAAGCCTCGGCCCCTCGGGCGTCGAATGGCTGGAGCGCCTGGTCAGACAGCTCGGCAAAGACAAGGGAGTCGTCGTGCCGACGATCACCGATCCGCGCGGTCTCGACATCGCCACCTACAAGCGGCTGCGCCAGACCGAAGCGATGGCTGCGATCGAGGCACGTGCGAGTCGCGCCTTCGAGGGGCTGGGCGTGCTGATGACCAATACCTGCATCAACTATCAGACCGTGCTGCCGGCCGTCCGTGGCGAGCATCTGGCGATGGGCGATACCGGGGTCGCGATCTACGTCAACAGCGTGATGGGCGCGCGCAGCAATTTCGAGGGCGGTCCTTCGGCACTGGCTGCCGCCTTGACCGGCCGCACGCCGCGCTACGGCTATCACCTTGCGGGCAAGCGCAAAGGCACGCGGCATTTCGATGTCACGGACACGCCGCGTGACCTCGCCGACTGGGGCGCGCTGGGCGGCGTCATCGGACGTGCGTCAAACAGCTACTGGGAAGTGCCGGTAATCACCGGCTTCGACCGCACGCCCAACTCCGACGAGCTGAAGCATCTGGGCACTGCCATGGCAAGCTTCGGCTCGACCGCGCTCTTCCATATCCCTGGCCTGACGCCGGAAGCCAATACCCTGGCCGAAGCCTTCCTCGGGGCCGCCATCCCGCCCGCCACCGGCATCGGCAGGCGCGATCTCGAGCGCTTCTACAAGGCCTACGCCGCAAAGGGCGCAAAGGTCGACGTCGTCGTGTTCGGCGCACCGCAGCTGTCATTGATCGAGCTGCAGCATCTGGCCGTTCTGCTCGACGGCCGGCAGGTTCATCGCGACACGACGCTTCTGGTCACCACATCGCCGGAGAACAAGTTCGCGGCAGACCGGCTGGGCCTGACGACCCGGATCGAAAAGGCCGGGGGCATCGTGGCGTCGGGCATCTGTTTCTACCAGAGCTATGCCCGCGAGATGGCGCAGGCCAACGGCTGGCAGAGGCTCCTCACAAATTCGGCGAAGCTGGTGAACATCATTGGCGGCTACGGCTACCGGCCCTCGCTCGCCACGACCGAAAGATGCGTCGAGAGCGCCGTCGCCGGAAAGATGCGCTGATGCCGGTCACGCTCAAATGCCACAAGGGCATCGGCCCCGCGGTGACCGGCACAGCACTCGTCGCGACGGACAATTTTTCGGCGCGCTACGACCTCGACCGCGTCAAGGGAGTCTTCTCGCGCAAGGCCCACCGGCTCTATGGCCAAAGCTATGTCGGCAAGATCCTCGTCCTGGAAACGGCCAAGGGTGGCGTCGCCTCGGCCTGGATGCTGCGCGAAATGGCAGCCCGCGGCATGGCGCCGCTCGCCATCCTGTTCGACCACGCCAACACCATCCTGGCGCAGGGCGCGGCCTTCGCTGATCTGGCGATGGTCGACCGCTTCGAAAAGGGCCGCCCCAGCGAACTCATCCGCACCGGCGACGAGCTCCGTGTCGAGCCGGCCAAGGGCCGGGTGACGGTCCTCAATCGCGACGCCTGAGCTGAACCGTTCCGCGCCGGCCGCTATTTCTTGCGGACGCCCCAGAACACCGTCACGGGCGGCAGGGGCTTGGGGAACTCGACATTGTCGCGCGCGGCGCCGACGGAGAACCACTCTCCCAGCGGAACGTGGGTGACGACCTGCATGGCGTAGGTCTGCACGGCATCCGCCACCGCGCGTTTCTCCTCGAGCGTGTTGGCCTCCACGTACTTGTCGCGCAGCTTCTCGAGCTCCGCGTCACAGGGCCATCCGGCCAGCGCCTTGTCGCAGGTGGCGATGAGGAACGCCGTGGTCAGCGGGTTCAGGATGTCGATCTGCGACCAGCTCGTCGCCAGGGCATTCCAGCCGCCTTCGGACGGTGGTCCCTTCTTGGTCACGCGCGCGACCATGCTCTGCCAGTCCATCGGCTGCACATCGACCTTGAAGCCGGCCCGCTCGAGCTGCGCCTTTGCGACGGGCGCGAGCTGCTTGATCGCGCCGAGGTCCGTGGGCTGCGGCATGACCACCGGCGTTCCGTCATAGTGCGCTTCGGCCAGCAGTTGCTTGGCCTTGGCCACATTGCCCTCGATCAATCCGTCCATGCCCGCCGTCGAGGCAAGGGGCGAGTTGCAGGTGAACATCGCCTTGCAGGTACGGTAGTAGCGCTTGTCGCCGACATTGGCCTCGAGGAACTCGGGTTGACTGAGGGCATAGACCGCGGCGCGACGGACCTTGACGTCGTTGAAGGGCGGAATGAGCCAATTCATGCGAAACGCATACTGGTTCGAGACGCTGCTCGTCAGGATCTGGATCCCCTTGGTCTTCTCGAGCGTCGGCAGGTGATCGTGGTCGACGCTCTCGACCATGTCGATCTCGCCGCTGATCAGCGCATTGACCCGGGTCTCCGCATCCGGAATCCACACCCACTCGACGCGATCGAGGTTGACCACCTTGCCGCCGGAAAGGCCGGACATCGGCTCTGCGCGTGGCTTGTATTTGACGTTCTTGACGAAGACCAGCTTTTCACCGGGCTTCCATTCGTCCCTCTTGAAGATGAAGGGCCCGGAGCCGATGGAGCTGTCGATCTGCTTGAAAGGGTCGGTCTCGGCCACGCGCTTGGGCATCATGAACGGCACGTTCGACGAAGGCTTGCCGATCGCATCGAGCAACGGTCCGAACTTCCGCTTGAGAACGATCTCGAAGGTCTTCGGATCGACGGCCTTGTACTCCGCCACCGCCGCTGCGAGCTTCTGACCCATGGCATCGCGTGCCGACCAGCGCTTGAGCGAGGCGATGCAGTCATCGGCCGTGACCGGCGTGCCGTCGTGCCATTCGAGCCCGTCGCGCAGCTTGAAGGTCCAGGTGAGTCCGTCGCTGCTGGTGGTCCAGGTGTCGACCATCTGCGGCTTCACCTCGAACTTGCTGTCGACCGCGAACAGCGTGTCGTAGATCATGTAGCCGAAATTGCGCGTGATGTAGGCGGCGCTCTGGATCGGATCGACCGTCTTCACGTCGGAATGCATCACGACCTTGAGGACCGATTGAGCCGAGGCGGCAAACGAGACGAAAACGGCGGCCAGAGCGATGGCCGACGCGGCAACAAAGCGACGCATGACGTATCCCCCAAAAGGCGAGGAGAGAAGTCTAGAGGGCGTTCGCTGTCACGCCAAGGCAAGCTTGTAAACGCGCGCAGCGGTACCCGAGAACAGCGCTTTCTTCTCGGCGGCCGAGGCGTTCGCGGCCAGGCGCTTGAACGCGTTCCACAGGATCGCGTAGCTCGACGTCACCTTGTCGACCGGGAAGTTGCTCTCGAACATGCAGCGCTCGGCGCCGAACAGCTCGATGCAGGTCTCGACCCACGGCCTGAAGGCGTCGGCGAGCGTCTGGGACGTGGGTGGTGCCGGCCGTTCGTAGAAGTCGAACCACCCCATGGGCATGCCGAGCCCGCCCACCTTCACCGTCACGTTGGCGCGCTTGGACAACTCGACCAGGGATTTCTTCCACGCCGCGAATTCCTCGTTGTGACGCAGGCCGTAGGGTCCGTAACCCAACGGGCCGCCGACATGGTCGAGGATGATCGGAGTGTCGGGGAAGGTGCCGGCAAGATCGGCCAGCTCCCCGAGCTGCGGATGGTAGAGCCAGGCGTCGAACGTAAGACCGAGCTTGCCGAGCTGCGCGAAGCCCTCACGCCACGTGCTGTCGGCCATCAGGCCTTCCGATGGATTGGTGTGGGTGCGCCGGATCTCCTCGTGCCTGTCCCAGCCTGTGGCGTAGCGAATGCCGCGGAACCGGCCGTTGCCGGCCACGATCTGCGCTTCCAGGACTTCCCGTACTTTCGCGCCCAGTCGAAGATCGGCGTAGCTCACGATGCCGGCGCAGGCCTGCGCCGGGCCGTAACTTCCGCTGGCGAACATCGCCGCGACGCCGTTCACGAACTCGGTCTCGCCGACGGGACGCATCTCAGTCGGCCCGCTCTTGCGGTACATCGAGCGGCAGTCGACGAAGACGGTAGCGACAACGTTGTGGCCGGCGCGAAGATCCTCCAGCAGGTCGCGGTACATGTAGATCATGTCGCCGCGCTCCCACAGGTGATGGTGCGGATCGACGATCGGGAGGTCGGGCTCGAGCGCGGGCTCGCTCACCTTCGCGAGCCACGCCGGATCGGGCGGCGCGAGGGAATTGCCGAGGCGCGGCGAGGCATTCGTCATCGTTTCCTCCGTCTTGTCTTCGCCTTACAGCACGGGCTGTTCGCTGATCGCCGAGACGTGAGCTGAAATCACCCGCCATCCCACGTCGGGAAAGCGCACCCAGGTCTGGCTCTGGCGGCCGGTCATGTCCTTGCCACGGACCTTGTAGACGAGGTTCACGCTGGCGATGTCGCGGCCCAGGGTCAGGATGTCGAGGCGGTAGCGCTTCTCCTTGGTGCCAGGGCCGGGCGGTCGTGCGACGCGATGGGCATGGATGCGATCGAACCCGTAGCCGTGCTCGTTGTGCGCAAGACGAATGGTGTGCGGGCTGTCCCAGAAGGTCGCGTCGAGCACGTCGACGTTCCTGTCGACCAGGGCCTGCTCGTAGCGCTCGAACAGAGTCCTGATCTCGGCCACGACCTCGGGCATGTTCGGCGTCAGGTCCTGCATCGGCTCCCTTCCCTCACTTCGCGGCCTCGAGCGCGCGCGCTACTGCAACCAGGCCGGCATCGCTGCCCCGCGCACCGATGATGGACAGGCCGATCGGCAGCCCGTCGACCGTCGCACCGGGAAGGCTGACCTGCGGATGGCCGGCCAATCCACCCTGCGCGCAGAGGCAGGTGATACGGTCGCGCAGCGGATCGAGCACCGACAGCGCCTGGCTTGCGCGCGGGGCGGGAAACGGCGTCGTGGGCAGGCAGAGGATCGTGCCCGGCGGCACCAGATAGGCCATACGGGCCCTCGCCTCCTGCCGCATGAGATTGGCCCAGCCCTGCTCGCTTGCCGGGATCATCGCGCCGGCCAGCAGCCCACGTGCCACCGAGAAGGCCATGCGCGGATTGCGCGCGTCGAGCCAATCCTTGAACGTCGCGTAAGCCTCGGCCGGCTGCAGCGCGCGCTGCGCCCGCGCCCAGACCGACAGGCCCTGCGGCGCCATGATGTCCTCGCGGCTATGGCCGATCAAACCGACGAGGCGCTTCAGCATCGGTTGCAGAGCCGCGGCTACGCCGGTATCGGCAAAGCCGAACGTGTCGACGGCAACCACGAGGCGCGTCGGCAGCGCAGCCGGGATCGTCTCGCCCAGCATCACCGCGGCGACCCTGGCGAAGGTTTCGGCATCGCGCGCGAACCAGCCGGTGGTGTCGGAGGTGGGCGCCTGCGGCAGCATGCCGGCCATGTCGATGCGGCCATGCGTCGGGCGGATGCCATAGAGGCCGCAGAAGCTCGCCGGCACGCGCACCGACCCGCCGGTATCGGTGCCGAGCGCGGTGTCGCAAAGCCCGGCAGCGACCGCCGCGGCCGAGCCCGAGGACGAGCCGCCCGGAACGCGACCGGGCGCGCGCACATTGGCCGGTGTGCCGTCGAAGGGGTTCTCGCCCAGGATGCCGAGCGAGACCTCGTCCGTGATCGTCTTGCCGATCAGCGTCGCGCCAGCATCGAGCAGCGTCTGCACCGCCCAGGCATGACGCTGCGGCACGGCCCGGCCCGTCGGCCAGTCATGATTGCCACCGCCCGTCGGCACGCCCGCCACGTCGAACAGATCCTTGGCGGCGAAGGTGAGGCCCGACAGCGGACCGCCGGCGCGTCCCTCGATGCGCACACGCGGCCCCGCCACGAAGGCGCCGATCTCGTCGGTCATCCGTCACCCCCTGATGACGAGACAGTAGGCCGGTGCAAAAAAGCCCGCCACAAAGGGCGGGCTTTCGCTTTCGTTGTGCGGGTGAAGAACGGATCAGCGGCTGTAGTACTCGACCACCAGCGACGGCTCCATTTGCACCGGATAGGGCACATCGGCGAGCTTCGGCCCGCGCACGAAGGTGCCCTTCATCTCCTTGTGGTCGACCGTCACATATTCCGGAACGTCGCGCTCGGGGCTCTGCGTCGCCTCGAGCACGCGCACCATCTCCTTGGCCTTGGCCGCGAGCTCGATCACGTCGTTGTCGCGCACCAGATAGGAGGCGATGTTGACGCGCCTGCCGTTCACCTTGACGTGGCCGTGGCTCACGAGCTGGCGCGAGGCGAAGGGCGTGATCGCGAATTTCATGCGATAGATGACGGCATCCAGCCGACGCTCCAGAAGCTCGACCAGATTCTCGCCGGTGTCGCCCTTGCGGCGCACCGCCTCGAGATAGTAGCGGCGGAGCTGGCGCTCCGAGACCGAGCCGTAATAGCCCTTGAGCCGCTGCTTGGCCATGAGCTGCAAGCGGTAGTCGGTCGGCTTTTGGCGGCCCTGGCCGTGCTGGCCGGGACCGTAGTCGCGCTTGTTGATCGGGCTTTTCGGCCGGCCCCACAGGTTGACCCTGAGGCGGCGGTCGATCTTGTACTTCGAATTCTCGCGCTTGCTCACGCGATCGCTCCTTCGTTGTGCGCCATGCGACGCTGTTGTCCGGATAGGCCTGGATCCGAGTCCCCGCTGCTTGCAGCGGGTGCCACTCGGGGCGGGAGGAAGCCCCAAAAGGCCTGCCACCACGTTCTCCGGAGAAGGCGCGGAACATACTGGCGGAGCAGGCGCAGTCAAGCGGCCGGATTAACCCTAGTTTCTCACGGTTTCTCAACGAGATGAGAAGGCTTCGCTGTCCATGGCATCGGCATTTCGGGCCAATTTTCTCACTTTTCGCCCCGCCCCTCAGCGCAGCGCATCGGCCGCGCCCGGGTCTTCGAGGCCGGCGGCAATGCGCAGGAAGACGTGGGTCCGCCGTCGATCCTCCGGCCGGGCCGCCACCGACACACCCCCCAACCTGCTCTTGAAGAGCGCCGGCGCGAGCTCTTGCCCCACGGCGAAGGCCGCCTTCGCCCTGTCGATTTCTCCCGCGCCGACCAGGCACGTCACGAGGTTGACGTGCGCGATGGGAAACGAGGGCATGTCGTGCAGCGCGCGCAACGCCCAGGCGATGCCCTCCTCATACTTCCTTGCGAAGAAGCTCGCATGGGCCAGGACCTGATAGATCTCGTAGCTGCGCGACTGGCGCGGACTCAATCGCAAGGCCTGATGCAAGTGCTCGATCGCCCGCCCGGGTTCACCAGTTGCGGCTTCCAGCATCGCCAGAAATCGCAGCACGATCGGATCGTTGGGGTTCATCCCATGCGCGCGCCGTTCATCGGCGAGTGCGGCCGGATAGCGATCCTTCTCGAAGCTCTGCAGCACGAGATAGCCGCGCAGCGCGTAGCCAAACGCATTCGCGTCGTCGAGCTCGATCGCGCGCCCGATGGCCCACGTCGCTTCCCGACGGGCCTGTTCCCGATCCGCCGCCCACTCGAGGACCAGGGCGTTTGCATGAGCGCGGGCAAGTTCGAGCAGGGCCGGAACGCAGCCCGGGTCGATCGCAAGTGCCTCCTTTGCCTCCTGGATCGACCGATCGATAAGCGCTCGATCCCCCTTGTCATATCCTTCCAGCGCGTGAGCCCGGGACCGCAGCGCGATTTCGTAGGCGGTGAGGTTGCCCGGGCGTCGTCGAACGGCCTTCGATTGCTCGCTCGACTCGATCTCGGGTGCGATCGCCCCGACGATGGCTCGCGTCACCTCCTCCTGCACCGCGAAGATGTCTTCCAGCACGCGATCGTAGCGCTCCGCCCGGATGTGATTGCCGGTGAGCGTGTCGATCAGTTGGGCGGTTACCCGGATCCGGTTCGACGACTTGCGGATGCTGCCGTCGAGCACGTAGCGGACGCCGAGGTCCCGGCCGACCTGGCGGACGTCGGGCGACTTGCCCTTGTAGGAGAACGACGAGTTGCGCGCGATCACGAACAGCGAGTGGAAGCGCGACAGCTCGGTGATGATGTCTTCGGTGACGCCGTCGGTGAAATACTCCTGCCCGGGATCGCCGCTCAGGTTCAAAAACGGCAGGACCGCGATCGACGGCTTGTCGGGCAGCGCCAAAGCGGGTCGCGCCGCGTCGGCGGCGCTCTCGCCGACGCCGGCGCCGGCGCGGCCGGCATCGTCGTCCTGCCGGACATCGCCGACGAAACGCACGCCCTTGCGCGGCAGCGTGCGGATCCGCTGTTGCGCCTTGCCGCTGTCGCCGACCGCGCGCCGGACCGCATTGATGCAGGTCGTCAGCGCCGTTTCCGAAACGATGCGGCCGCCCCAGATGGCGGCAACGAGGTCGTCCTTGCTGACGACGCGCTCGCGGTTGGCGATCAGGTAGACCAGCAGGTCGAAAGCCTTGGGCTCAATCGGCAGCAGCCCGTCCTTGCACCTGAGTTCGCGCCGGTCGGTATCGAGGGAAAAGACATCGAACAGATAGCGCAAGTCGCTGGTCTCTGACGGTGCCCGGGAGGTTAACACCGCGGCCCATCGGAGCAAGGCAATCCCAAGGAAAAAACAAGGCCGGGCTGACGGTCGCCTCAAGCGCGTCTCGCACCGTGCCGGCATCGTGATCCGGCACGAAGCGAGGAGGCCATCATGCGCGCAACGCTCGAGGCAAGCCTGGCAGCAACCGCGATCTGGTCGCTGTCGCTCCCGGCGATGGGCAACGAGCCGCTCGGCTACCGGGGCGATCGCCTCAAGGGCTCGATCTCCTGCGTCCATCCGACCATCGTTCGCGATCTCGTCGAGCGCATCGGCGACGCCGAAAGCTACACGGTCGTGCTGAGACTCTATATCCAGCAGGGATACTGCCTCGAGGCCGATATCCCGACGGTCCTCACACGGCCGATGGCCGACCACACGTTCCGGACCTGGGACGGACATGAAGCCGAGATCTGGGAAACCGTTCTGAGGCTCGATCGTGGCGATGGAACAAGTGAAGCCTTGAAGTCCTTCAGCATCGTCTTTCCGCGGGAGATGGAGCAGACCAGCAACAATTGAGGCAAACAATCCCCATTCGAATCAGGTCAGGCTGTCAAACTTCCACCAGCACGACATCGTGCGTGACCTTGGCCGATTTCTTCACCATTGCCGTCGCCGAGCAGTATTTCTCGTCGGAAAGGCTCACCGCGCGCTCGACGAGCGCCCGGTTGAGCTTGCGTCCGCGCACGGTGTAGACGAGCTTGACCGAGGTGAAGATGCTGGGATGGTCCCCGGCCCGCTCGGCGAGCAGCGAGACCTCCACGCCCTCGATGTCCTGGCGCTGCTTCCTCAGCATGGCGACGACGTCGATCGCGGTGCAGCCGCCCATGCCCATCAGAACCACCTCCATCGGCCGCGCGGCGAGGTTGCGGCCGCCAATGTCGGGCGCACCGTCCATGGTGATGGTATGGCCGCTGCCGGCCTCGGCGACGAACAGGGCGCCCTCGACCCAGGAAACTTTTGCGGTGGTGGACATCCCTACTCCTCGTGCTTGTGCTTGCTCAGGAACTTGATGACGCCGTGGAAGGTCCGCGCCTCCTGCTCGGTCATGGCGGCGCGCTGCAGGAGGGCGCGCAGATTGAGCACCATCGACGGCCGCATGGCCTCGTGGCGCAGGAAGCCCGACTGGTCGAGCGCGCGTTCCAGATGATCGAAGAGGTTCTGCAGCTCCTCCTTGCTGGCGGGCCGCGTGGCGTGATCGGCCAGCCGTTCGGCCAGCGTGGCATCGTTGGCCGCCGCCCATTCATACGCCACGATCAGCACGGCCTGGGCGACGTTGAGCGAGGAGAATTGCGGATTGAGCGGGATCGTGAGCGCGGTGTCGGCATGAACCATGTCGTCGTTCGACAACCCGGTACGCTCGGGCCCGAACAGGATGCCGACCTTGCGGCCGCGGGCGATCCAGCCGCGCATGTCGAGGGCCGCTTGCCGGGCCGTCACGATGCGCTGCACGAGCTCGCGGTTGCGCGCGGTCGTCGCCACGACATGCTCGAGGTCGGCCACCGCCTCGCCCACGGTCTCGAACACGCGGGCCTCGTCCAGCACGACATCGGCACCGGAAGCGGCCCGCCAGGCGCGCTCGTTGGGCCAGCCGTCGCGCGGCCCGACCAGCCGGAGCGCCGACAATCCGCAATTCAGCATGGCGCGCGCCGCCATGCCGATATTCTCGCCGAGCTGCGGCCGCACCATGACGATGAGCGGCGCCGGCCGGTCGGTCGGCCGCCCTTTCGAGGCTCGTCCCATGGAGCCTTATATCAACGTCGCGACGGACGGGGCAGCAGGGCCTGTCGCTGCATCAGCACCACGAGCGGGATGACGATCACGGTGCAGAGCATCATGACGCGGAAATCGTTGAGGTAGCCGATCATCGCCGCCTGGCGCGTGATTTCGCCATCCCACACGGCGAGCATTTGCGGCTGGGTACCGGGCCAGGCCGAGCCGAGCGGCCAACCCGGATCGAATGGCGTGAACTTCTCGGCGAGCTCGGCATGATTGGTCTGGGTGTTGCGAGCGAGCAGCGAGACCAGGACGGCGATGCCCACCGAGGCGCCGAGATTGCGCAGAAGGGCGTTGATGGCGGCACCTTCGGTGCGCAGCCGCGCCGGGATGGTGGCGAAGGCGAGCGTGGTCAGCGGCGGGAAGACCAGCCCCAGCCCGAAGCCGAGATAGACACCGTTCCAGACGATGCGGCTTTCGCTGACTTCGAGGCTGAACAGGGTCATCTCGTAGAGCGACAGCCCGCAGAGACCGAGCCCGATCGCGATCAGCCAGCGTGCATCCATGCGGCCGATCAGGCGTGACACCAGCATCATCGCGACCATCATGCCGATGCCGCGCGGCGCCATGACGATACCCGTGGTGAACACCGGATATCCTTTGAGCTGCTGAAGGAAGGGTGGCATCAGCGTCGAGGTGACGATCAGGATCAAGCCGGCAAGGGCGGTGAAGACGAGCCCGATCATCAGGTTGCGGTTCTTGAATAGGTCGCGCGACAGGAACGGATGATCGTCGGTCAGCATGTGGATCACGAACATCGCGGCGGCGACGCCGGCCACCAGGGTCTCGATGACGATCTCGCGCGATTCGAACCAGTCGAGCTGCTGGCCGCGATCGAGCATGAGCTGGAACGTGCCGATGGCGATGGCGAGCAAGGTGAAGCCGAGCAGGTCGAAGGAGCGCCGGGTCTCGCTCACCTGGTTCCTGATCAGCAGCATCAGCCCCGTGGCACAGAGGATGCCGACCGGCAGGTTGATGTAGAACACCCAGCGCCAGGTGTACTGGTCGGTGAGCCAGCCGCCGAGCGTCGGGCCGGTGATCGGCCCGACCATGGTGCCGACGCCCCACATCGCCATCGCCTTGCCCTGCTCCTCGCGCGGGTAGGTCTCCATCATCAGCGCCTGGCTGAGCGGCACCAGCGATGCACCGAAGGCGCCCTGAAGGGCTCTGAACAGCACAAGCTGCTCCAGCGTCTGCGCCACGCCGCAGAACATCGAGACGATGGTGAAGCCCACGACCGCGCTCACCAGGATGCGGCGCAGGCCGAAGCGCACCGCGCAGAAGCCCGCCAGCGGCGTCATGATCGCCGACGACACGATGTACGAGGTGATCACCCAGGAGACCTGCTCCTGCGTGGCCGACAGCGAGCCCTGGATGGAGGGCAGAGCGACGTTGGCGATCGTGCCGTCGAGCGCATGCATGATGGTGGCCATCATCACCACCAAAGTGATCAGCCGGCGGCGGCGCAGAATCGCGGGATCGACGTTCATGCAGGCTCGCCGAAAGAGGTCACAGCCCGAAGATCGACAGCAGCTCGCCGAAGGTGCGGTGGTGACCGGTGTCGACCTCGACAGTGGTGCTCATGCCCACACGCAGCGGCGACTCGTCGTTCTTGCAGGTGACGGCGATGCGGACGGGGATACGCTGCACCACCTTGACCCAGTTGCCGCTGGCATTCTGCGGCGGCAGCACGGCGAACTCCGCGCCCGTCGCCTGGGCGATCGACTTCACCCGGCCGGTGCAGGTGTTGTCGGGATAGGTGTCGATGTTGATCGCCACCGGCTGGCCCTGGCGAACGCGCGTCAGCTCGGTTTCCTTGAAGTTGGCCTCGATCCACAGATCCTTGTCGGAGACCACGACGATCGACGGCTGGCCCGCGGTCGCGTAGCTGCCCGGCAGCGGCGTCTTGGAGACGACACCGTCGAGCGGGGCGTTGATGATGGTGCGCCGAAGATTGAGCAGTACTTCCTGGCGCTGGGCCAGAAGCTCCTTCACCTTCGGATGATGATCGACCTCGATCTTGGGATCGCCGGCAAGGGCTGCCTCGATGCGAGTCAGATCCTGCTCGGCGGCCGAGATGCGCTGGCGCGCCACGTCGAGCGACATGCGCGCTTCCTCGAACTTGGCGGCCGAGGCGAACTTGCGTTCGGCGAGATCCTTTTGCCTGTCGTAGTCCGCCTGGGCGTAGACCTGCTGGCTGAGCGCGGCCTTGATCTCCTCGCGCTTGGTGCGCCATTGCGCACGCAGACCACGGATCTCGGCGCGCGCCGTGTCGATGGTGGCGTCGATCTTGGCCAATGCCAGCCGGTAGGGCGTGTCGTCGAGCCTGAACAGGAGCTGGCCGCGCGAGACGTGCTCGTTCTCCGAAACCGGCACCTCGGTGATCACGCCGCTCAGCTCGGTGGCGACAAGGACGCGGTCGCCCTTCACATAGGCATTGTCGGTACCGACATAGCGGCCCGTGGTCAGCCAGACGGCAAGCGCGCCTGCGGCGACGACGAAGGGCAGCGACCACATGATGATACGCGCCCAGCCGCGCCGATAGGAGCGCGGCATTCGCGGTGGCGGCGCGACGGCGATTTTAGGCGGCGATGCCGGTAGCGGTATTCCCTCTCCGTCCATTCGCTAGATATGGTCTGCCGGCCCGGCACGACCGTCAACCGAGGGCGCGGCATGGCTGCCAGCTTCCGCTATAGGTACTGCCGACCGTACCGGTCCTAGCCCTGCTTTGACCCGGCCGGCTTGGCGCCGTCGCGGAACAGCTTGTAGGTGATGGCGTCGTAGAGGGCGTTGTAGGAGGCGTCGACGATATTGGGCGATACGCCGATCGTCGACCAGCGCCGCCCCTTGGCGTCGGCGCTTTCGATCATCACCCGGGTGGTCGCGGCCGTGCCGCCGGCGGAATCGAGGATGCGCACCTTGAAGTCAACCAGACGCATGTCGCCGAGCTCGGGATAGACCGGGGTGAGCGCCTTTCGCAGCGCAGCATCGAGAGCGTTCACCGGGCCGTTACCCTCTCCCACCTCCATGGCGACATGGCCCGCCACGTCGAGCTTCACCGTGGCCTCGGAAAGAGCGATGAGCTGGCCACGGGCGTTGACCCGCCGCTCGGCCAGAACGCGGAAGCTCTGCAACGCAAAGTAGTCGGGCACGGTGTGCAACTCGTGCCGCGCCAGAAGCTCGAACGAAGCGTCGGCGCCGTCATAGGCATAGCCCTCGGCCTCGCGCTCCTTCACGATCTCCAGGAGCCGCGCCACGCCCGGGTCCTTCGGATCGACGTCCAGCCCGATCTGGCGGAAGCGCGCCATGATGTTGGAACGGCCAGCCTGATCGCTCACCACGATGATGCGCTGATTGCCGACGGTCTCGGGATCGACGTGCTCGTAGGTCCTGGGATCCTTCTCGACCGCCGAGACATGCAACCCGCCCTTGTGGGCGAAGGCGCGTGTGCCGACGTAGGCGGCGCTGCGGTTGGCCGGCGCATTCAGCCGATCGTCGAGCAGGCGAGACAAATGTGTGAGCCGCTGCAGCGCGCCCTCTTTCAAGCCTGTCTCGTAGCCCATCTTGATCACCAGGTTGGCGATCAGCGAGATCATGTTGGCATTGCCGCAGCGCTCGCCCAGGCCGTTGATCGTACCCTGCACCTGGCGCGCGCCGGCCCGCACCGCCGCCAGCGTGTTGGCGACGGCGTTCTCGGTATCGTTGTGCGTATGGATACCGATCTTCTCGCCGGGAAACTTCCGGCAGACCTCGCCCACGATGCGTTCGATCTCGTGCGGCAGCGTCCCGCCGTTGGTGTCGCACAGCACCAGCCAGCGCGCGCCGTTCCTGTCCGCCGCCGACAGGCAGGAGAGCGCGTACTCGGGATTGGCCTTGTAGCCGTCGAAGAAATGCTCGGCGTCGAACATCACCTCGTCCATGCGTGCTTTGGCGTGGGCAACCGAGTCGCCGATCATCCCGACATACTCGGCACGGTCGAGCTCGAGCGCGACATCGACATGGAAGTCCCAGGTCTTGCCGACCATGCAGACGGTGCGTGCCCTGGTGGCGAGAATGGCGTTCAGGCCCGGATCGTTGGCCGCCGAGCGGCCGGCACGCCGGGTCATGCCGAAAGCCACGAACCTCGCGTTCTCGAACGACGGCGGCTCGGCGAAGAAGCGGTCGTCGGTCGGGTTCGCGCCGGGCCAGCCGCCTTCGATATAGTCGATGCCCAACCGGTCGAGCTCGCGCGCGATCGCCACCTTGTCGGCGACCGTGAAGTCGACGCCCTGCGTCTGGGCGCCGTCGCGCAGGGTGGTGTCGAACAGATAGAGGCGGTTGGACGTGGTCATGGCGGCGGCATCATAGTGGGCCCGACAAAACGGAGACACGCCTTATGACGACAGCGACGACCATTGTCGAACTGCGCTCGACGCTGCTGCAGGTGCCATGGCGCGGCAAGCCGCCGGCGGCGGGCATCCTCTCCGACCCGTTCCGCGAGATCTATGTGCTCGAGATCGAGACCCAGGGCGGTCTCGTCGGCATGAGCTATCTGCAGCCGCTGCGCGGCGGGCTGCAGACGATCGACTCGGCGATGAGGGAGCTGGTGGCGCCGCACCTGATCGGGCGCGATGCCACCGAGATCGAGGCGATCTGGACGCAGCTCTACAGGAGCAATTTCTGGCTCGGCCGCATGGGCGTCACGGTATTCGCCCAGAGCGCGGTCGACATGGCGCTGTGGGACGTCGTCGGCAAGCGCGCCGGCCTGCCTCTGTTCCGCCTGTGGGGCGCCGCGCGTCCAACCGTACCGGCCTACGGCTCGGGCTGTTTCAGGGGCCTCGGCCGCGACGGCATGATCGCGCGCGCGAGGGAGTTCACGGCCATGGGGCTCACGGCCATCAAGATGCAGGTTGCGCACATCAGGCCGTGGCGCGAGGACGTCGAGAACGTGAAGGCGATGCGCGAGGCGACGGGTGATGGCATCGAGATCATGATCGACGTCAACATGGGCTGGGACGCCGACACCGCCATCCAGGCCGGCCGCCGGATCGACGATTTCGATCCCTACTGGCTCGAGGAGCCGGTGATCGCCGAGGATTTCGCGGGCTACCGTCGCATCGCCGCCGCCCTCAGGACGCGCATCGTGGGCGGCGAGAGCCATTTCACGCGCCAGGACCTGCGGCCGTTCTTCGAGACGCCGTGCGTGCCGATCCTGCAGCCCGATCCGATGCGCGGCGGCTACACGGAACTGCGCAAGATCGCCGCCGCAGCCGAGCCGTGGGGCATCCGGATCGCGCCGCACCTCTTCCACGAGCAGATGGTGCATCTCCTCGCCTCGATCCCCAATGCCAGCTACCTCGAATACATGGACTGGAACGACGATCTCTGGATCGACCCGATCCTGCCGGCGAAGAATGGCACCATGACGCCACCGGAGCGGCCCGGGCACGGGTTGGCGTTCCGCCCGGAAGTGTTGAAGGATCACCGCGTCGGCGGGCAGAGGATGAAGGGGTGAGGCATCTACTTGCGCTGACAATCGTCTGCGCCGTCAGCCTCGGAACCGCCGCCGCGCAGACGCTGAGCCTCGCCGACAGGCAATCCTCCAAGCGCTATACCGTGCAGGAATTGTTGGCCGATCCGGCGACGCGCGACGTCACGGTGGACGACGTCGTCTATCGCCGCACCATGACCTATCGCGCGATCCCGACGGCGGAACTCCTGAAGCGGGTGGCGGCCGGTGACGACGACTACGTGCAGGCCCGGGCCACCGACAATTTCTCCATCGCCATCCCGGCACAACTCCTCGAGCTGGCAACGGCGGACACCGAGGCCTTTGTCGCGATCGAGAGTCCCGCCGCGCCCTGGCCTGCCCTGCCGCGGGACAAGGAAAGGAAGAGCGCAGGCCCTTTCTACATCGTCTGGCGCACGAGCGGCGCGGCAAGGATCAGCAGCGAATACTGGGTCTACAAGCTCGCCGCGCTCACCGTGACCGACAGCCCGATCAAGCGCTGGCCCGCCCTCGGTGTCGAGGCGAGTGTGCCCGCCACCGATCCGATCCGCCGTGGCCTCGACCGCTTCGTGGCGGTCTGCATGGCCTGCCACCGCTTCAAGGGCGAGGGCGAAGGCACGCAAGGCCCCGACCTCGGCATGCCCATGAACCCCGTCGACTACTTCCAGCCGGAGGCGCTCAGGAAACTCTTGCGCGATCCCAGGTCCGTGCGTCACTGGCCCGAGCAGAAGATGCCGGCCTTCTCCGCGGACGCTCTCTCCGATGCCGACATCGACGCCATCGTGACCTGGCTTTCCTACAAGGCGAAGCACCGGTAGGGTTGGAGAGGCTCGAAAACAAACCGTTTCAATAAATCCGGAGCGCATTTCGAGTAGCGCTCATGTTCACAGCTCTCGACGCCAATGGCCAGGTGGCGCAGCTCTATCGCTTACTCTCTCTGAAATCGACTTACTTTCGCGTAAACTCGAACGTGCAGTGGCGTTCCTTCGTACGGTCTCCATGTCCTTGAGTGGAAGAGAATTGCCCCTCGATGGCATACGCGTAAGGAGCGCCAGCCGATACGCCGCCAGCAGTGTAACGCGAGTCGCCCGTGTAGCCTGCAACCGAAAATGCTGCTTTGCCATCGGGCTGCACGTTGCCCGTCAGAGCGAAGGAGTCCGGCTTCCCTTCGCTACCCCATTGGGCATGCGCCGCGCCTTTCACCACAGTCATTTCATAGCGAATCGTGTAACCTTTGGCCTGTCCAATCGGAGCGCAGGTATGGACGACGGCCCATTTCCCGTCGAACGATCCCGGAGTTCCCGGGACAGGAGCCGAGACACTCCCGGAAGCACCTGCAAGAAATTTCTTGAGATCACTCACCGTGTTCGGCCAATTATCGACGCCATACCGGTCCGAGATGATTCTGCCGTCTTTCTCGATGAGATAACGGGGTACGCCTCTTCCTCCTGTTTGCGCCAGGACCGGCAGCAAATCCTGAGGCCAATGCGTCGGCAGGTAAGATTCACTGATCGAGGGGGACTCGATCTGCACGTACCTGACCAGCTTGTATTCCGGCGACCTGAGCCACTCAGTTTTGTAAACGTTCTCCCATCGGAGGCAGGGCGGGCAATCCAATGCATGGATGTTGATGACGACAAAGCCTTGGTCACCAGCCGCTGATTGGGCAAAAATTGGAAGCGAGACAAACAAACCGATGAAAGTCGTCAGCCTAACGAGCATGAGAAGCTCCTAATCTTTGTCCATAGCAGGTTTCTGAAATGTAGATGCGGCTGCGCTGCCGTACCCGGTTCGCAGCGCCGAAGGAATGTCTCATGTCCAGAGTAGTTTACACTGCAATCACGCGCTCTCCGATGCCGACATCGACGCCATCGTGACCTGGCTTGCCGATAGGCGAGGCTGCGGCGGTAGCGCGACCTAACCCGTCTGCACTTCCAGCCAGCGGCGCGCCTCGGCGACAGTCTCGAAGATCTTGACCGGTCGCGTCGCCCCCATGACGAGATTGATGTAGCGCCTGACATAGTCGAGCACGTCGGGCCTGGTCACGACGAAGGCGAGCGGGCCACCCTCCAGGGTCGCCACATAGGCCCGCATGCGCCCGCCAAGCTGCATCATTTCCTCGTCGCTCGCGTTTGTGTGCATGGCGGTGCAGTCGACAAGCTTGCGGTAGGGCATGGCATCGTTGACGACGATCGCGTCGAGATATTCCTCCGCCTCCTTGAGCGTGATCGGACCCTCGGCCTTCACTGTCACAAGCCGGTCCGCATGCGAAATGGTCCACGTAATGGGCATGGCCCCTCCCCTTCCCGACTACCGGATCGGACGACTCGACGGCAACCTAGCCCCCGTCGTGTCGTCCTGTTCAGCGACACATCGTCCGGATTGCTTGCCAGTCGGCGGCGCTGAAGTCCGGCGCGCCCGTGGCCGGCCTGCGGGTTGCCGCCACGCGCTCGGCCGTCGGCGGATGGTCGGACCAGATGCCGGCGAGGGCCGCCGGATCGTGCGGCTCGATCTTCAAGAGCGCCTCGAAGAAGCGCGACATGCCGTCGGCACGCAGGCCAAGCTGTTCCAGAAGCGACACGCCGGTCGCATCGGCCTCGCGCTCGAACGCCCGACCGTTGCGCAGCGCCAGCAGCAGTGTCCCGCCCGAGCCCAGGGTGCCGATCTCGGAGTAGCCGCCGGTGATCGCTTTCAGGATCTGCTCGGTGCCGTATTGCCGCGCCAGCCCCTTGATCGGGTGATAGCGCACGGCGTGGCCGATCTCGTGCGCGATCACCCCGCCCAGCTCTTCACCATCGGTGGCCCGGTCGATCAGGGCCGAATAGAGGACGATGATTCCGCCGGGCAAGGTGAAGGCGTTGATCGGCCCGCCTTTGACGACGCGCACGCTGACTGGACGATCATACCCGCCCTGGGCCGCAAGCCGACCGGCGAACAGATTGACGGCCTCCAGTCCCGCCTTGCCGTGGCAGAGTGGGCGTTGGCCCACGAGCTGCGCGTAGACGCCTTCGCCCAGGCGCGCCTGCAGGGTGTGGGGCACCATCGGGGCCAGCGCATCGCTGCCGGCCTGCAGCCCGGCCCAGAACAGGCCGATCACCGCGGCAAGCCCCGCGCCGAATTGCAGGATGCGCCCGGCGGTCGACGGCCGAGGCGCACCGAGGCGTGCGATCTCCGGCACCGCCGCGGCGAGCGCCCGGCGCTGATCCACATCCTCGATGGCAAGCCGCGCCTCGTCGTTGCGCCGCATGAGCAGCGGCACCGCCTCGTGCTCGCTGTCGCCCAGCACGGCGAGATCGACGATGGGCCAGCGCGCGATCGCCGACGTGTCGGCCGCATCGCGAAGGATCACCTCGCCCGGGGTTGCTGCGACCGTGACCTCGCGCACGTTCGCCGTGCGGCCGTCGTAGTAGCGGCCGCGGATCGTCGCGTGCCCGTGCGTCATCAGATGCCGCTCACGTCGAACATGTCGAGCAGACCTTCGCCGAAGCGCGGGCCCTTGCCGGACGGCTGGCCGATCGCGCCTCCGTCGGGCATGCCGTAGAGCCAAAGCTCGCGCGCGATCAGCCGCAACGTGCGATGCATCGCCCATGGCCAGCCGAGGCCGAACGTGAGCAGCACGATCAGGTAGTTCAGCACCAGGTAGCCCCACATCTGGCGCGTGGTGATGCCGGTCGTGAAGAGCACGCCGCCGGCGCGCGTATGGCTCACGAGGTAGCGGTAGAGGTAGGCGCGCCACCAGCAGCGCAGCGGCAGGATCATCACGCCGAACAGCAGGTACCCGCCGACCGCCAGGGCCGCGACCAGCAGGATCGTGCGCAGCCGACCAAGGTCGCCGAGGCCCTTGATGTCCTCCAGCCTGAGGCCGGATCTCTCGGCGAAGCCGCCCACCACAAACGCGACGACCGTGATGGCAGCGATCCAGGCCAGGATATTCAGGAAATAGTAGCCGACATAACGGCCGTAGATGTCGCCGGCGCCGCCGGCGAAGTCGAAGCCTTGCGTGCCCAGACGGGCATGCACGATGCGCGGCCGGGCAAGGTTCACCGACACCACGGGCGTCAGCAGGCGCGCCGTCATGGCATTGGCGAAGTTGAGGAACGTTGCTCGCGCGCCATAGCTCCAGGCGGAGCCTTCCATGGCACAGCGTATGCCGCGCCAGCGCGTGCGCGAGAGCTTGTAGCGGAGCCCCGAATAGTGGCCGACATAAGCCAGGGGCACGCCGATCAACGCAATCGACAGGAAGATGAGATTGACGAGATCGAAGCCCGGCACGGAGCGGTCGTGCAGGACGAAATGCCAGATCGCCCAGACGGTGCCGGCCCACAGGCCGAGGATCGCGAGCACGACGAGGAAGCCCACCATCAGCTCGATGCCGCGGCCGCGATACTCGAAGCGGTCACCGAGGATTGCCATGTGGTTCCACAGATAGCGGCGGATACGGGTTCGGCCCCAGAAACGCGACCAGCCGAGCGTAACCACCATCAAAAGCAGGTGGCGCAAATAGATGCCGTAAAGCTCGCTGAGCTTGCCGTCATAGGCCGGCCGGGTGGGCGCGCCCGCGGACGCCGGCTGCGGCGCGGTGGGCTGTGGTTGGAAGGGCGGAGGCAGGTCGGCTGTGCCCCCGAAAGAGTCGTTCACGACAGGCTTTTACCTCTTGGCTGCATCGCGGAACGTTCTATGCTGCAATGCAACATCGGTTGCAGGATCGGAGCTTACACCATGACCGGCGCCATGCGCGACAAGCCCCTCCAGGGAGGACCCGTCAGGGACAAGCCCTGGCTGATCCGGACCTATGCCGGTCATTCGACGGCCGCCAGGTCGAACGAGCTTTATCGCACCAATCTCACACGCGGCCAGACCGGCCTCTCGGTCGCCTTCGATCTGCCGACCCAGACCGGCTACGATTCGGACCATCCACTCGCCAAGGGGGAGGTCGGCAAGGTCGGCGTGCCGATCAGCCATCTGGGCGACATGCGTACCTTGTTCGCCGACATCCCGCTCGACCGCATGAACACGTCGATGACCATCAATGCGCCCGCGGCGTGGCTGCTTTCGCTCTACATCGCCACGGCCGAGGCGCAGGGCGTTGCGCGCGCCAGGCTGCAGGGCACCACCCAGAACGACATCATCAAGGAATATCTCTCGCGCGGCACCTACATCTTCCCGCCCGAGCCGTCGCTGCGGCTCACCGCCGACACGATCGGCTTCACCTACCGCGAGGTTCCCAGGTGGAACCCGATGAACGTCTGCAGCTATCACCTGCAGGAAGCCGGCGCGACGCCGATGCAGGAGCTTGCCTTCGCGCTAGCCAATGCGATCGCCGTGCTCGATGCAGTGCGCACGCGAGGGCAAGTGCCGGCAGCCGACTTCCCGCAGGTGGTCGGCCGCATCTCCTTCTTCGTCAACGCCGGCATTCGCTTCGTCACCGAGATCTGCAAGATGCGAGCCTTCGCCGAGCTGTGGGACGAGATCACCCGCGCCCGCTACGGCGTCGGCGATCCGAAGCAGAGGCTGTTCCGCTACGGCGTGCAGGTGAACTCGCTCGGCCTCACCGAGCAGCAGCCGGAGAACAACGTCTATCGCATCCTGCTCGAGATGCTCGCGGTGGTGATGAGCAAGAACGCACGCGCCCGCTCGGTGCAATTGCCGGCGTGGAACGAGGCGCTCGGCCTGCCGCGGCCGTGGGACCAGCAATGGTCGCTCCGCCTGCAGCAGATCGTGGCCTTCGAGACCGACCTCTTGGAGTACGGCGACATCTTCGACGGCAGCACCGAGATCGCCCGCAAGGTCGAGGCGCTGAAGGCCGAGGCGAGCGCCGAGATGCAGCGCATCGCCGACATGGGCGGCGCGGTGGCGGCGATCGATGCGGCGTACATGAAACAGCGCCTGGTCGAGTCCAATCTCAAGCGCCTGGCCGCGATCGAGGCCGGCGAGCAGACGGTGGTCGGCGTCAACGCCTATACCGAGGGCGAGCCTTCGCCCCTGTCGGCCGGCGAAGGCGCCATCCTCACCGTCGATGCGTCGGTCGAGCGCGAGCAGGTCGAGCGATTGCAGAAGTGGCGGACGAACCGGGATGGCAAGGTCGTGGAGTCGGCGCTGGCGGACCTCGCGGCGGCCGCCAGGGAAGACCGCAACGTCATGCCGGCGTCGATCGCCTGCGCGCAGGCCGGGGTGACGACGGGCGAGTGGACCGACACCTTGCGC
>NZ_DATBFE010000074.1:0-65640 GCF_036558665.1 Reyranella sp.
TGAGGCCGCGCGCCTGGTACGGGGCGAGATGCGGATTGGGCGCGGCCGGGGTGGTATTGGCGTCAGGCATGGATGTGGACTCCGCTCACTGTCAGAGGAGCGCGGGCTGTGGACCTCCGCGCACCCCGCCGGTGGAAGGCGGGGTCGGCGGGTATTGCTCACCTTGCCGGCGAAATCAAGGCGGCCACGCGCGGCGGGATGCTAATCACTTCTATCCTGAGATGGCGAAGGCGTATGGCGTGAGGTCAATGTTTTGGCCCGCCTTTGGCAGGTTGAGCGCGACCTGATCGCCGCTGTTTTGCAGCTTGATGTGCCAATAGTGCCTATCCTCCAATTCCGTCTTGTTTAAACCATCGAGATGGGTCTCGACGAATGCGAGCGGAAGCGCATAAGCCACATCTTGGTCAACGCAGCCCAAAATGACATATCCGTTTTTGCCGCCCCTTAGAAACTCCAGGCTATGGGGGTGCAACGCGTACCAGTAAGGAAGGCTTGGTCGCGACTTATACCGCTTGGAGATCATGCAGACTGCTCGGAGGCCTGTGGCGGCGTCCTCAAACGCAGATCTCGTGACGGCCTCGACATTGCTGCCGCGGTCAGTAAAGAATCGTTTGATGATTGCTGACCTTTTGCCTTCAAGCTCTTCCTTCGCGGTAAATTGCGGAATGAACTTGCGCCCGTCGGCGGGCTTGCTCTTGGCGCCGGGGACTTCGTCTATTTCTTGAAGGGACTGGGCCTTCTGATCCGTTTCCTGCTGGGTCTCGAAAACAAGATCAATGATTTCATCAACCCGCGTATATTCGATTGGCAGTAAGACCTGCTTTATCTTTGCGTGCAACTGATCATCGTCGAGCTCTTCTTTGACGTACATCAGCTTCACTAACGCATCGACGCTTACTAGCCGGACGTTCCAAGCATATCGGCTACCGCGAACCTGCGCTTCCAGATCCCCGGTGTCCTGTCTTCCCACCACAATCAACGTGAATAGACGTGCCGGAGGAAGATTTCGCTCGGCTTGAAGCTTTCTTGAATAGCCAGCGGGCGTCTCAAGGCTAATGCGGTAGGTGTCTGTCGTCTTTACTTCAATCACCAACCAATTTTGGCCATCGCTCCATAGGCCATCAAACCCGATGTCCTTTGTCGTACCAGAATACCGTCCGCTCTCTACCTGATAGCCGAGGCGCCGGCCAATTTCGTTGATGACGTCTTGTAAGACCTGTCCGCTCTTATCGAATTTGTTTTCAAGGCAATACGTAGCAAACTCGTCCAGCTTCGTGCTGCTCTGGTCCTTCAAAAAGGTGCGCAATTGATCAGAGCATTCGCTGTTATCTCGAAGTTTCCCGTCGCCAAAGAACGAAACCAATTGGTCGATGGTCTTGGTCGCGAGCACCTCCGGCGTAAGACTTAGCGTGACTGATCCTCCCATCGAAATCGCTCCCCCGACACTCTCGATAACTATGGCATGACCGTTCCAAGGGGTCGATGGACCCGGATTAGCGGCGGTGCAGTCAGCGATGCGTTGGCTTCCGTGACTTCTAACTAGGCCTTGCTCTGATCGCGATAACGACAAGCATCAAGTTCCGTTGCTTGATCAGTGACTTAGCCCGGATTGATACCGGTGTGGGCCCCAGATGCTGTCGACCGGCGTCGCGAAGGCGGTCTGGGCCAGCGGCGGGAGGCCGTACATGGCGAGGATGGTCCGAAGCACGCTGTAGTGATCGATCCGCTGGTGGTAGCGGCCGGGCACCACGCCGTCGCCGGCAAAGATCGTGGCGATGCGGTTTCTCGCACGGTCGTTGTCCTCATCGAACGTCAGGATGAACAGGCTGTTGTGCGACCGGCTCCATTCGACGTAGCGACCGAGGTTGTCGCGCAGCCAGCGGTCGCCCTGGCCGATCGAGCCGTCGTGCATGTCGTCCCGCTCATCGGGAACGACGAAACTCACCGTCGGCAGCTGGTCGAAGTCGCGCGGGAATTCGCGGAAGCTCCGCTCCACGTCGGCCGAGCGGCGGAACGATTCCCACGGATTGTGCTTTCTCGGCGATCCGTCCTCGACATAGCCGGCAAAACTCTTGCCCCGCTCCTTCAGCCTGTCGGCAAGGGTGACGGCGTCGAACTCGTGATCCTGGTCGTCGGTGACGCCCTGAGTCGAGCCGCTGAACAGCGCGAGGTAGTTCGGCTGGCTCGGATGCATGAGCGCGAAGCTGCGGGTGAACAGCGCGCCGCGCCGGGCGAGGTCGTGGATGAACGGCGCTTCCGCGCCGTCCATGATCTGCGGGTAGCTGTGGTTCTCGAGCACGGCGAGCACGATGTGATCGGGCGTCGCCGCCGGAGCCAGCGGACGGGCGAGCGTGCGCGGCGACAGCACGACCGCTGTGACCGTCGCGACCGCCACCAGACCGCCCAGCCAGCTCAGTAGGAAAAAGGGCATCCCCAATCCGGCGCCGACAAATCGGCGATATCGGGGCAGTGGTATCCGCTCAGAACCGCAGCCTCTTGCCCACGGCGAGCGGCACCAGCCGGGCGTCCCCGAATTCCGTGCACAGCGCGGCCATGGCGCGCCAGCCGGTGCAGTGGCCGGCGGCAATGACCTCGAGACCGAAGCCGTGCAGCGCCTTCACGGTCTGCGGAATGATGCGCTCGTTGATGCCGCTCAGATGCAGGCCGCCCAACACGGCATGCAGTTTCACGTCGGGGAAGCATTTGCGCGCGTGGGTCAGGACATTGACGACGCCGGCATGGCTGCAGGCCGTCAGCACGACCACTCCCTTGCCGCGCACATTGACGGCGAGAAAGCGCTCGTCCATTTGCAGCTCGTCCGGCTCCCAACCAGTGCCCTCCGCGGTGCGGCGGTGCTGACCGGGCAAGCCAGGCTCGAAGCCGCTCACGCGCGCGATTTCGCCGCTCACGAACGCCGTCTCGCCGGCGATCGTCTGCGCCTCGCGCGAGCACACGACGCGGCCGCCATTCGCCTCGAGCGCGGCCGCCGAAGGCACGTCCTCCATGAGCAGGAACGAACCGTTCGGCAGCTTCAGGGCGCGGCTGCGGAACATGTCGGGGTGCATGTAGCATGGAATCTCTCGGCCACCGTTGCGGTCGCGCACGAGTTGCAAGGCGCGCAGCATGGCGCCGGCATGATCCCAGTGGCCGTGGCTCAGCACCATGGCTTCGACCGGCCCGAGGTCGACGCCGAGCCGCGAGACATTCTGCTCGAACACGCGATCCTCGGGTCCGGTGTCGAACAGAACAGTGTGTACCTCGTCGCCGCTGCGAATCGTGAGCAGGCAGGAGAGGCCGTGCGCCGCGCAACAGAGGCACGCACCACCCAGAACCCAGGCAGCACCGCGCCGCCGCCCGAGCCCGGCGAGTTCGGTCTCGACGAAAGAGGGCACTGACGAGAGCGAGTCGGTGACGTTGTCGACCAGGACATGAATGTCGACCGACTCGACGGCGGCGAGGGTGGTCATGAGGTCGTCTCCCGATGGCACCGACGACGCTAGAGCCGCTCGCACGAGCAGGCAATGCGCGTCGCACGTTTCGAGACTGGCGATCCCATCGCCCTTGGCCTAGCGTGCGTTTCCCTCTGCCCGTAATGGTCGCCATCGCATGTCCGAGCTCCCGCCGATCGAATTCACCTTTCCTGAGCTGCGCCGGTGGGAGAAGGGCATCGCACCTTATGTCCACATCTTCGAGAGCGGCAAGCCCGGGCCGACGGTGATGGTGGCCGCGCTCACGCATGGCAACGAGGTGTCCGGCGCGGTAGTGGTCGATACCCTGCTGGAGAAGGGGTTGCGGCCGCGCAACGGCGCCCTGATCTTCTCCTTCAACAATATCGAGGCCTATCTGGGTTTCGATCCGCGCACACCCTTCAAGTCGCGCATGATCGACGAGGACTTCAACCGCACCTGGGGCCGGCTCGATCAGCCAGCCACCACGGTCGAGACGCGCCGGGCGCACGTGCTGAAGCCGTTCGTCGAGCGCGCCGACTTCCTGCTCGACCTCCATTCGATGCATGACGATGGCGTGCCGCTGATGCTGGCCGGCGCCCTCGACAAGGGCGTGGCCTTCGCAAGGAAGATCGGCGCGCCGGTCGATATCATCCGCGATGCCGGGCATGCGGCCGGCATGCGCATGCGCGATTACGGCGCGTTCGGCGATCCGGCCAGCCCGAAGAATGCACTGCTGATCGAGACCGGGCAGCATTGGCGCGCCTCGTCGGTCGTCGTCGCCAAGGATGTGACCGCCCGGTTCCTGGCCGAGACGGGGATCGTGGAGGCAGGCGACCTGCCGGCAGGCTGGCGGCAGCCTTCGCCGGCCGAGCAGCGCGTCGTCGAGGTGACGCATGCAATCGCGACAAGGCGCGGCAACTACAGGCCGGTGCGGCACTTCGAAGGCCAGGAGATGATCGCCAAAGCCGGCACGGTGCTTGGCCACGATGACGACCAGCCTGTCACGACACCCTACGACAACTGTGTGCTGGTGATGCCCTCGTCCAATCGCCCGCTGCGCGCCGGGGTCACCGTCGTCAGGCTGGGTCGGCTGGCGGCGTAGCGCTGTTCGGCTGCCGGCGCAGGAAGCGCAGATCGGCAAGATTGAGCACGCCCAGCAGCACGGCCAGGCCGCCATGGACCGCGGCTCCCAGCACACAAAGTCCAAGGAGCGCGGCGAAGCCCGTCAGATCCGGACGAGAAAGTGCGGGCTTGAGGGCGATCAGCGCGATCCAGAGCGTGGCGCCCATGCCGGCAGTGGCGGCGAGCGTGCGGAGGGACCGCGAGAGCAGCCGCCTGTCCGGCACCCACTGGCGCCGGCGCAGCAGGACGATCGCCAGCAGGACGGCGTTGAGCCATCCCGACAGCGACGAGGCCAGGGCGATGCCGACCTGGGCGAGTGCCGTGCCGTAGATGAAGGCCGCATTCATCGCCACGTTGGCGACGATGCACGCAATCGCGATGTAGAGCGGCGTGCGCGTATCCTCGCGCGCGAAGAAGCCGGGGGTCAGCGCCTTCACCAGCACGAACGGCGGAAGGCCGATGGCGTAGGCGGCGAGCGCCCCCGCTGCCCGCGACGTGTCAGCCGGCCCGAAGCGGCCATGCTCGAACAGCACGCGGATCATCGGCTCGGCCAACTGCCAGAGGGCGAGGGCCGAGGGCAGGCTGAACAACAGGCCGAACTCGATGGCGCGGTTCTGGTTGGCCATCGCCGCCTCGTTCTGGCCGGCGCGCAGCTGGCGCGCGAGCAGCGGCAGGAGCGCCGTGCCGATGGCGATGCCCACCACGCCGAGCGGAAGCTGGGCGATGCGGTCGGCATAATAGAGCGCCGCGATCGAGCCCGCGGGCAGCAGTGAGGCCCACACCACGTCCAGCATGACGCTGATCTGCTGCGCGCCGCCGCCGATCGCCACAGGCGTGGCGAGCTTCACCAGTTGGGCCACGCGCCGGGTGTAGCGCGGGCGCACGAACTTCATGCCGACACCATCGCGGCGGCAGGAGATCAGCAACCACAGCCACTGGAGGAAGCCGCCCAGGGCGACGCCGATCGAGGCGGCATAGCCGCTGTTGGGCAGAAACGGCGTCAGGCCGAGTACGGTACCGATCAGTGCAATGTTGAGCAGCACGGGAGTCACCGCGACCTCGGCGAAGCGGTCGATGCCGTTCAGCATCCCGCCATAGAGTGAGGCCAGCGAGATGAAGATCAGATAGGGGAAGGTGATGCGGCCGAACTGGACGGCAAGATCGAAGGTGAACGGATCGCCCGACAGGCCCGGCGCCAGCAGGGAGATGACTCCCGGCATGGCGAGGATCAAGAGCACCGAGAAGGGGACCAGGATGAGCAGCAGGCAGGCATGAGCCTGGCGGGCAAAGACGACCGCTTCCTCGCGCCCATGGCCCTGCAGCTCGCGCGCGAACAAGGGCACGAAGGCAGCCGAGAAGGCACCCTCGGCGAACAGGCGGCGAAACAGGTTCGGCAGCTTGAAGGCGACGATGAAGGCGTCCGCCACCGGACCCGATCCCAGCACGGCCGACAGGACGATGTCGCGCACGAAGCCCATGATGCGGCTCAGCAGCGTGAACCCGCCGACCGTGGTGATGGAGCGGCCCAGGCTCATGGAAGCGGGCCCTCGAAGGTTACTGCCACAATGCCGTCATCGTTCGCTGGCATGGTTCCTTTCGGTGGCGGCCGGCGATGTGATGGCCGGTTTAAACCGCTGCCACGGCCGGTCCCGAAGAGGGGCCGGTTTTTCGTTTCCGCTCCCCCTATGCCCTTGCCGCAGCGAGCTTCAACAGGGTCTCGCGATCCTGGGAGGCGAGCTTCTTGTAGTCGGCGACGATCTGCTCGAGTTCGGCTGCCGGCAACACGGCTTCGAGATCCGAAAAGCCCCGTGGCGCGCGTTGCTCGACGATGTCGAGCATGATGTCGATGCCCTTGCGCCGGTTGCTCTCGACGATGCGCGCCATGGGCGGCAGGCGACGCGCCTCGTAACGCCGAAGCGCTTGCTCGGGATCGTCGCCGGCCGCGAGTTCCTGGGCGATCGCCTCGCCGTCGATGATGGCCTGCGAGGCGCCGTTGGATCCGATCGGATACATGGGATGAGCGGCGTCGCCGAGGAGCGTGATCCGGCCGTGACTCCATCGTGGCAGCGGATCGCGGTCGACCATCGGAAACTCGTAGATCGCGTGCGCGGCCCGGATCACCTCGGGCACATCGAGCCATTCGAACTTCCAGTCGTCGAACCGCGGCAGGAAATCCTCGAGCTTGCCGGGTCGATTCCAGTCCTCCCGCGGCAGCATGGCCTGGTCGCCCATATGCAGATCGCAGATCCAGTTGATCAGGGATTCGTCGCGCGCGGCGTGCTTGCGACTGATCGGATAGCAGACGAATTTCTGCGTATGGTGGCCCGCCTGCACCATCGTGGCGCCGCCGAGAAAGGGCTTGCCCACGGTGACGCCGCGCCACATCAGGATGCCCTGCCACTTGGGCGGACCCTCGTCGGGATAGAAATGTGCGCGCACGGCGGAGTGGATGCCATCGGCGCCGATCAGGATGTCTGCCGCGGGCCGCTCGACCGTCTTGCCGTCGCGATCGACGAAGCGCGCAACCACCGTCTTGCCGGTTTGCTCGAAACCCGCGAGCCGGCGACCGAACCTGATCCGTTCGTCGCCCAGCATTCGCCGGCCAGCATCGAACAGGATCATCTGCAGCTCGCCGCGATGGATGGAGAATTGCGGCCATGGCAGGCCGGCATGACGTCCGCGCGGGTCGGCCCAGATCGTCTGGCCGTGGCGGTTCGCATAGCGCAGCTCGCGGGTTTCGATGCCGGTCGCGGCCAGTGCCGGTTCGAGCCCGAGGTCCGCAAGGATGCGCACTGCCCCGGCCTGAATGTTGATGCCGACGCCCAGCGGCCGAAGCTTGCTCACTGCTTCCAACACCTCGACCTCGAACCCGGCGCGATGCAGGCACATCGCTGCCGTCAGTCCGCCGATGCCGGCGCCCGCGACGATGATCTTCATGCGCCTTTAGGGGTCGCGGCTCAGGCCGCGATGGAGCAGCGCCGCCTGGTACTCGGCCCAGCGCTCCGCCTGGGTTTCGCCGAGTTCGTGCAGATACGACCAGCTATAGATGCCGGTATCGTGCTTGTCGTCGAACACGATGCGGATGGCATAGTTGCCGACCGGCTCGACGGCCGCAATCTTCACGTGGCGGCAACCGGAAACGATCTTCCTGGTCGCAGGGCCGCCATGGCCCATCACCTCCGCCGAGGGGCTCTCGACACGCAGATATTCGGCCGGCAGCGCATAGGACTTGCCATCGGAAAAATCGATCTCGAGACGGCCCTCGCCCCTGAACACACGCAGCTCGTCCGGCCAGGGCGCGCCGTCCGACTCGTAGGAGCCCTCGTCGGGTACCGACTTGGGGAACCGGTCGGCGTTCATGCGCCGTCCTTCAGGTGCCGCGCCTCGCTCACCAGCATGATCGGAATGCCATCGCGGATCGGATAGGCGAGGCCCGCCTTGCGGCTGATCAGCTCGCCGGCCTCGGCGTCGTATTCCAGCGGCCCATGGGTCGCCGGGCAGACGAGAATCTCCAGGAGCTTCGGGTCGACCCCGCTGCGGCGGGACGCAGATGGGCTCTCGGTCGTCATGATGCCTTCTTATACCACGCCATCAGTTGGCGCGCTGCGGCGTGGTTTCGGGCGGCTGCCCGAAGGCACCCATCTCGAGGAAGGCGACCAGAAGCTTGGCCCGCGCCGTCGTATCCGCCGCCTCCAGGAGCGCCTGCTTCTCGACCGGCCCGAACGGCAGAACCATGGAGAGCGACGTCACGAGATTGCGGTCGGCCGCCTGCTTCACGGCATCCCAGTCGGTCGAGAGATTGCGGCTGCGGAAGAACGCCGCCAAGGCTGCCATCAGCCGCTCGCGGTCGAGCTCGACCAGTTCATCGGCATGATCGAGATCGGCGCGGTAGGGCGCGAAGAGCGAGGAGACCCGGCGATACCCGCTCTGCGTCGGGTCGAGCTCGCGGCCGATCTCGAAGCGGCACACACCCGAGAGTGCCAGCAGCAGCCGGCCATCCTCGGTCTCGCTGAAGCTCGTGATGCGTCCGGCGCAGCCGATGCGATGGACCTTGGGTCGGCTGCCGTCGTCGGTCGGCAGGCCGTCGCCGGCGAAACCACCGGGCCGCGTAGGCTGCACCATGCCGATCAGGCGATGGCCGGCCAGCGCATCGAACACCATCGCCAGATAGCGCGGCTCGAAGACGTTGAGCGGCAGCTTGCCACCCGGCAAGAGCAGCACCCCGGAAAGCGGAAAGATCGGCAGCGTCTCGGGGAGCTGCTCGAAGCTTGGCTCGAACGGACTGCGGCCCGGCATCCGGTCGGAAGGGCGGTCGGTCATTTGCGCACCGGCCGCGCGTGCCCTACGAGAAAAGGATCGATGACAGCCGCTTGCGGCCGTCGACCGCCAGCGGATCGGTAAAGCCCAGCGCTTCGAAGAACTTCAGGAGCTGCTGGCGTGCCGCGCCCTCGTTCCAGTTGCGATCGAGCTTGATCATCGACAGGAGCTCGTCGACCGCTTCCTGCTTCTGGCCGCCGGCCCAATAAGCCATGGCCAGGTCGAGGCGGGCCTGGAAGTCCTTCGGATCAGCGGACACTTTGATCTTTAGATCGCCAATTGGACCCGCCTCCTTGGCTTTCTCGGCAAGATCGACGGCGGCCTGCACGGCGACGACGTCGGCACCTGTCCGCTCCTTGGCCGGAATCTGCGCCAGCAGCTCCTTGGCCTGGTCGGGATCACCGATCTGGATCTGGTAACGTGCCATGCCGGCGAGCGCAGCGACGTTGCCCGGCTCGGCGCCCAGAACTTCGCTGTAGATGCGAGCGGCGAGCTCGAAGTCGTTCTGCGCGATCGCGGCCTTGGCGTGATCGAGGAGCTCGGCGATCTCGTTGCCGCCGCCTTCGCCGGGCGCGCCGCCGGCCGCCTGGACGAGGCGATCGACGAACTGCTTCACCTGGCTCTCCGGCACCGCGCCCATGAAGCCATCGACGGGCCGGCCGCCGAAGAAGGCGTAGACCGCCGGAATCGACTGGATGCGAAGCTGCTGGGCCAGCATCTGATTCTGGTCGATGTTGATCTTGACCAGCTTGACCGCGCCGTTGGCTTCTTTCACCACCTTCTCGATGGCGGGCTGCAGCTGCTTGCACGGCCCGCACCAGGGTGCCCAGAAGTCGACGATGACCGGGACGGTGCGCGACGCCTCGAGCACATCCTTGGCGAATTTCGTCTGGTCGCTGTCCTTGATGAGGTCGGCGGGGGCAGCCTGCGGCGCGGCGCCCTTCAGCATCGTTTCCATGGGTTTCCTTGCGGCTCTACGGCGGGATTTTGCTATTCGGCCAGCAATGTGGCCCCCGCCCCCAATCGACGCAAGGGGCGCCTGGAGCCCCGGATTTTCAGCAGTCGTCCGCCTCGGCGACGATGCCGGCGACCTCGGCAGGTGTGAAGGCGAACGCCGCGCACGACCCGTTGCACCGCGGCGTCAGCTTCGGATTTGATACTTCATCAATTCGTGGCCGAGCCGGCCAGAAAGGAACAGGCCACACATCCGGTAGTCGCTCACGAGCGACCATAGCGGGGCCTGGAAGGTCGCAGGCTTGTTCTTCTCGATGAAGAAATGGCCGAACCAGGCTGGCCCGTAGCCGAAGAGCGGTACCGCGAGAAGCCACCACCAGTGGGCAGTCGCAACCGCCACGACCAATGCGGCGGCGGAAACAAGCGTCCCGAAGTAGTGGACCGCGCGCGTCGCGGGCCGCGCGTGCTCTCGCAGATAGAACGGCCAGAACTCGGCATAGGTCCGGAAATCGGCCATGGCGGATGTTATCCCAACGCTCCGGTTTTTTTGAGGGCAGCGATCTCGGCGTCGCTGTAGGCGAGCTCGCGCAGGATTTCGGCCGAATGCTGACCGACCGAAGGAGGCGGACCAGCGGTGCGAGGCGTGGCGAAGCCGAGCCGAATGGGATTGTTGACCGTGCGCGGCACCTCGGGGTTGGTGGTGTCGGAAAAGATTCCGGCATGGCGTGCCTGCTCGTCCTCGACCACATCGCCCAGCCGCTCGATCACGCCGAAGGGAATGCCCGTCCCGGCGAACACGCGCTCCCACTCGGCATAGGTTCTCAAGGCGAAGATCGGCGCGAGCTCTTTGAAGAGTTCAGCGGCCCGGCTTTTGCGCTCTTCACGATCGGCGAAGCGCGGATCGGCCAGCAAGTCCTCGCGCCCGATCAGCCTGCAGAACGGCGCCCACAGCCGGTCGTCGCGCACCATCAGGAGCTGCAGCCATCGATCGTCCCTGGTGCGGTAGAGATTGGTCAGCGCATTGCGCGGCTTGTCCGGTGACTGGCGCGGCGGCAGCCTGGCCCCGACCAGCGCACCGGCAGCCGACGTGCCGTTGGCCCAGACGCCATTGGCGTAAAGCGACGTGCCGACCCAGCCGCCCTTTCCGGTGCGGTCGCGTCGCCGCAGCCCGAGCAGGATCGCCGCCACCAGCGTCATCGCCGTCGCGCGATCACCCTGTGCCGGCAACGACAAGCCCGGCGGCCCGCCCTCGTAGCGGGCGGCGTCGAGGATGCCGGAGCGGCCGAAGTAGGCCGAGACATCGAAGCCCGGCCGGTCGCGGTCTGGCCCGCTCTCGCCGTAGCCCGTGAGCGAACAATAGACCAGCCGCGGGTTGATCGGCTCGATGTCCTCCCAGCGCAGGTTCAACCGCTCCCGGGCAGGCGTCGGGAAATTGACGATCATCACGTCGGCCCGCCCGACCAGACGCTTGAATACCGCACGCGCACTTTCGTTCTTGAGGTCGAGCGCGAGCGAACGCTTCAGCCTTCCGTCGAGCTGCCAGGGGAAATTCACCTGCTTCTCGGCGCGCGGATAGTTCGGACTCCGGTAGTTCTGGCGATGCGGATCGCCCTCGCCGGGCGGCTCGATCTTGATGACGTCGGCGCCGAAATCGGCCAGCGTTACCGCCGCTGCGGGTCCGGCGATGAACGAGCTGACATCGAGCACCATCAGTCCCGCAAGCGGCAGCGGCTCCGGTGCCTCGGAGGGTTGGTTCATCGGATCGCTCCGCTTGCCCGCAACTCGGCAATATCGTGCGCCGAGAACCCGGCCTCACGCAGGATCTCCTCGCTGTGCTGGCCGAGCGCAGGCGCGGGACGAGCGACTCGCTGCTCGGCGAAGCTGAGACGAACCGGATTGCTGAGCGTGCGCGGCATGCCGGGGATCGCGGTTTCGACGATGGCGCCGCAGGCCGTGGCCTGCGGATCGTCGGGCACGTCCTGGGGGCGGCTGATGACGCCGAACGTGATTTCCTGGGCGGCGAGCGCCTTCGACCAGTAGGCACAATCGCGCGCAGCGAAGGCTTCGCGCAGGATCGCGGCCAGCGGCGCCGAGTTCGTGCGCCGCTCTTGCAGCCCGGCGAAGCGTGGATCGTCCACGAGGTCTGGCCGGCCGAGTGCGGCGCAAAGCGAGCCCCAGACCTTGTCCTCGCGCACAATGGTGAGCTGCAGCCACCGATCGTCGGAGGTGCGATAGATGTTGCCGAGCGCCGAGCGCGGCCGGTCCGGCGGCGGTCGCGGCGGCAGGAAGGCACCGACCAGTGCCGCCTGCGCGATGACCCCGCACGACCAGAGCCCGTTGCCCAGGAGGGAAGTGCCGACCCACGATCCTTCCCCGGTCTTCATGCGATGGACGAGCGCTATCAGGATCGACGATACGAGCGTCATCGCGGTTGCACGGTCGCCCTGTGCCGGCCCCGGCACACCGGGCGGCCCGCCTTCGTAACGCTGCGCATCGAGCAGCCCGGAGCGCGCGAAGTAGGCCGTGGCATCGAAGCCGGGCCGGTCACGGTCGGGACCCGTCTCGCCGTAGCCGGTGAGCGAGGCGTAAATCAACCCGGGATTGACCGCCTTCACTGCCTCATAGGTGAGCCTTAGCTTGTCGCGCACCGGCGGCGGGAAGTTGCAGATCAGGATATCCGACGTCGTGATCAGCCTGTCGAGAGCGGCTCGCGCCTGCGACTTCTTGAGATCGAGGACCAGCGAGCGCTTGTTGCGTGAATCCATTTGCCATGGGTAGTTGACCTCGGCTTTCGGGTAGTTGCCGGAGTCGTTCATGATGGTCCGATTGGGGTCGCCGTCGGGGCCTTCGATCTTGATGACGTCGGCGCCCCAGTCGCCGAGGACGACGGCCGCCGCGGGCGCCGCGATGAAGGAGCTGACGTCCAGCACACGCAGACCCGCCAGCGGCAGGGATGACTCGGCCATTATCGATCCTCGAAACCGTTGGACTCCATGCCGCCGAGCCTCGACGCGGCGTCTGCGGTGGTCAAGCGCGGGTTGCCAAGGCGGAAGGCGACGCCTATCTCCTGCAGTTCTTCCAGTCAGGGGAATGCGCGTCGTCGCGCATGGTGCCATGGGTTTCAGAGTCGCCGTCGTCGGCGCGACCGGCAATGTCGGTCGCGAAATGCTGCAGATCCTGGCCGAGCGGAACTTCCCGGCCGACGATGTCGTGCCGCTCGCCTCGGCGCGGTCGGCCGGCCGTCAGGTGTCGTTTGGCGAGAACTCGGTGCTGAAGGTCCAGGACCTTGCGAGGTTCGACTTCAAGGGCATCGATATCGCCCTCAGCTCGCCGGGGGCCAAGGTCTCCGCCGAGCATAGCCCACGTGCCGCCAAGGCGGGCGCGGTCGTGATCGACAACACCTCCCATTGGCGGATGGATCCGGACGTGCCGCTGGTGGTGCCCGAGGTCAATCGCAGCGCCATTGCCGGTTACAAGCGCCGCGGCATCATCGCCAACCCGAACTGCTCCACCATCCAGTTGGTAACGGCGCTGAAGCCGATCCACGATGCGGCCAGGATCAAGCGCGTGGTGGTGGCCACCTATCAATCCACCTCCGGCGCCGGCAAGGAGGCGATGGACGAGCTGCTCAATCAGACCAAGAGCTTCTTCGTCAATCAGGACCTCGAGCCGAGGAAGTTCGCCAAGAACATCGCCTTCAACGTCATTCCCCAGATCGACGTCTTCATGGAAGACGGGTCGACCAAGGAGGAGTGGAAGATGGTGGTCGAGACCAAGAAGATCCTCGACCCCCGGATCAAGGTTCATGCCACCTGCGTGCGCGTGCCCACCTTCATCGGCCACGCCGAAGCCGTGAATATCGAGCTCGAGAACCCGCTCGACGACGTCGAGGCACGCCGCATCCTGGCGGCATCGCCGGGTGTGCTGGTGGTCGATCGCCGCGAAGCCGGCGGGTACGTATCGCCCAAGGAAGTCACCGGCCAGGACGCTGTGTTCGTGAGCCGCGTGCGGGTCGATCCGACGGTCGAGAACGGGCTGTCGCTCTGGTGCGTGAGCGACAACCTTCGCAAGGGCGCGGCGCTGAATGCCGTCCAGATCGCAGAGGAACTGATCAAGGGCTACATCTAGTAGTAGCGAAGTATCTTTCTCACTATAGGAAGTCTTCCAAATTTCGCCTTAAATATCAGATGCTTAACAATGGTGCTTGAGATACGATTGGAACGAATAGTTTCCGTTCGAGCAAGTGCCCGTGAGCGATCTATCGACCATCCATCCGTTGCGGCACGAATCCCGCGCCTCGACGATGCCGACCCCTTTGTTCGGCCGGGCGGTCGATACGTTTGTCCAGCAATTGCGTCTCGCCGGCCAGGCGCTTCGCGCCGGGCGGCTCGACGAGGCGATCTCCTCCTACTTCCGCTTGCTGGCGCTGCGTCCCTACCACGCCGAACTGCACAACAGCCTGGGCGTGGCATTGCGCCAGGCAGGCAAGCTCGAGGCAGCGGTCTCGCATCATCGCCTGTCGCTTGCCGGAGATCCGCAAAATCCGGCGCTTCACTCCAATCTCGGCAACGCGTTGCGGGCCGTGAACCGGCCGGAAGAGGCGGTGAAGCATCATTTCCGGTCAATCGCGCTCAATCGCGACTACGCCGACGGTTTCTTTAATCTGGCGCTTTGCCTGCGCGACCTCGGCCGGATCGAGGAGGCGGTCGGCTGCTTCACGCGGGCGCTTGCGCTCAACCCCGACAGCAAGCGCGCGCGCAGCGAGCTGGCGATCGCCTTGCTGATGCGCGGTGATCTGCGCGAAGGGTTCGCCACCTACGAGGCGCGCAAGCGTCTGCCCGAGACGCCGACGCCGGACTTCGCGCAACCTGCGTGGGACGGCGGTCCGATCCAGGGCAAGCGGATCCTGCTTTACGCCGAGCAGGGCCTGAGCGACGTGCTGCTGTTCGTGCGCTTTGCGCGTGAGCTCAAGCGCCGCGGCGCGAAGGTGTTCGCGCTGTGCCAGGTGCCGCTCAAGGACCTGCTCGCCAACGCCGACTATATCGACGATGTCGTCGCCGAAGGCGAGAACCTGCCTCCGTTCGACGTGCATGCCTCGATGGTGTCGTTGCCGCATCTCTGCGAGCCCGATTTCAACGCCGTGTCGCAGCCTTATCTCACCGCACCGTCGGACCGGCTCATCAAGCTCGGGCGGCTCGACAAGGCGCGGCTGCGCGTCGGCATCTACTGGGCGGCGAATGGTCTGAAGCCGCAGGACCAGTTGCGCTCGGTGCCGTTCGCGCAATTCCTCGCCTTCACCGGCGACCCGGAATTGCTCGTCTTCAGCCTGCAGGGGGGCGCCCGCCAGAAGGACATCCAGCAGTTCGGCGCCGGCGGCCTGATCCATGATGTCGGCCGCGGCATCTTCGACTTCGCCGAGGCGGCGAGCGCGCTGTCGCAGCTCGATCTCTTGATCTCGATCGATGCGCCGATCGCGCATCTTGCCGCGGCGATGGGACTCAAGACCTGGGTCCTGCTGCCGGCGCATCCGGATTGGCGCTGGCAACTCGGCGGGACTCGGGCGCCGTGGTATCCGACGGCCCGGCTGTTCCGCCAGCCAAGGGTCGGCGACTGGGAATCGGTGTTTGCCGTCGTGCGCGACGAAGTCGAGCTCCTGAAGCTGCAGATGCCGCTCGCGACGTCCGCCCGGTAACGCTTACGATCTGTCGGCTCGACCTCGCGTCGACCCTTGGTTAGGGTCCGCGCCATCCTTCTTCGCCGGATGCCAGGGGGCCGAATGATCGACGACCGATCGCTCGATACGCTTTTTCGCAATGCCCGCACGCACAACGGCTGGCAGCCCAGGCCGGTCTCGGACGACCAGCTCCGCGCGATCTACGATCTCATGAAATGGGGGCCGACATCGGCCAATTCGTCGCCGGCGCGCATTGTTTTCGTGCGCACCAGGGAAGGCAAGGAGAGGCTGCGCCCCGCGCTCAGCGCCGGCAACACGGAGAAGACGATGAGCGCTCCGGTAACGGCGATCGTCGCCTACGATACGCGCTTCTACGAACATCTGCCCAGGCTCTTCCCGCACAACCAGGCGGCGCCGAGCTGGTTCAGCGGTCCGCAGAACAAGGCGGTCGCCGAGACGACGGCGTTCCGCAACGGCTCGCTCCAAGGCGCCTATCTGATCATCGCGGCACGGACCCTCGGCCTCGACGTGGGCGCCATGAGCGGGTTCGACAACGCGAAGGTCGACGAGGCCTTCTTTCCCGACCGGCGCTTCAGGAGCAACTTCCTTTGCAATATCGGCTACGGCGATCCCACGAAGCTGTTCGACCGCAGCCCGCGGCTCTCCTTCGAGGAGGCCTGCGCGCTCGCCTGAACACTAAAGCCCGAGCGCATCCGCAATCTGCCGCCACGGCAGCGGCAGGAGCGAGACAAGCGCCACCACGCCGAACGCCAGGATGATGCCGCCGGAGACGCGGTTGAGCCACAACATGCCCGAGCGGCTGAACTGCGTGCGCAGAGACGCCGCGACCGAGCAGAGTATCGCCCACCAGGCGAGCGCGCCCGAAAAGACGCCCGCCACCAGCAACCCCGCGTCCGGAAGGCTGGAGCCGACGCCCGCCAGATTGCGGCCGGCGAATGCGGCGCCGAACGCCATCACCGTGAGCGGATTGAAGACCGTGATGAAGAAGCTCGAGCTGGTGTAGTGGAAGTGCGTGGCGATCCGATGCTCCAGGTCGTCGGCCACCGGATCGCCCACCGTGCGCGTGCGATGACGCATCGTCAGCAGGCCCATCACCACGAGGATGACGCCGCCGATACCGCGCAGCCAAACTTCGTGCCGTGCCACGAAGGTCTCGACGAAGGAGAGGCCGAAGGCCGCGACCGCGCCGAAGACGGCATCGCCCAGCGCCGCGCCGACGCCGGTGAGATAGCCTGCCACGGCGCCGACCGTGATCGCCCGGCGGATGCAAAGGGCGGCGGCCGGCCCGACCGGCAAGGCGATGACGAAACCAATCACCGCTCCCTCGATCGCAAGCGAGACGGGGTCGAAGGCGAAGCCGGGCACATGCATCGCGGGCTAGAGCTTCTCGGCCGTGAAGCGCCGCAGCGGTGCGACCATGCGATCCTGCGCCGCGACAAGCTGCAGCTCGCGCTCGCCCATCTCGCGCGTCGCCTCGAGCACGGCATAGACGGACGATGCTGCGCATCCCAGTGCCCCGGCGATATCGTCATTTGCCAGCCAATGCGCGGCGAACAAGGCCGAGACCATGTCGCCGGTGCCGTTGGGCATGACGTCGAAGCCGATCAGCGGCGTCACGACGCGCCATGCGGTATCGACAGTCACGGCGACCATCTCGATCTGATCGGGCGGCCCGTCCGCCCGGCGCAGGCTGGTGATGAGTGCAAGCCGCGGTCCCTTCAGCAGGCTGCGCGCGGCGGCAAGCGCCTCGACCATCGTGCCCACCTTGCGCCGAGTGAGATGCTCCAGCTCGAAATGGTTGGGCGTCACCAGATCGGCGGCAGGAATGGCGCGCTCGCGGAAGAAGACGTCGATGCCGGGCTTTACGTAGATGCCGGTATCGACGTCGCCCACTACCGGGTCGCAGCACCATATCGCCTTCGGATTGGCCGCGCGCACCCTCGCTGCCGTGTCGAGCACCACGTCGGCGAGTGCGGCATCGCCGACATACCCGGTCAGCAAGGCGTCGCACCGCGGCAGCAGCCCCAGGGCCTCGATGCCGTGCACGATGTCGGCGACCTGTTCGGCAGGCGCGGTGCGGCCACGCCAGGCGCCGTACCCCGTGTGGTTGGAGAACTCGACCGTGTTCACCGCCCAGACCTCGTGGCCCAATCGTTGCAGAGGGAAAGTTGCTGCCCGATTGCCGACATAGCCGTAGGCGACATGGCTCTGAAGCGAGAGAAAGCGCATGGCCAACGCCACCTTGCCACAAGGAGACCCCTCATTATAGTCCGCCGCGTCCACGAGGGGTCCTGAGATGTCGAGCACCGTTCGTCCGCGCCGCAGCGTGCTTTATATGCCGGGCGCGAACACCCGCGCGCTGGAAAAAGCGCGCACGCTGTCTGCCGATGCGCTGATCTTCGATCTCGAAGATGCCGTGGCGCCCGACGCGAAAGATGCGGCGCGCGCCAACGTGGTCGCGGCGGCGAAGAGCAGGACCTATGGCAAACGCGAGATCGCGATTCGCTGCAACGGGCTCACGACGCCCTGGGGCAAGACCGACGTGGCCGCAAGCGCCACCTCCGGCGCCGACGCGGTCCTGGTGCCGAAGGTCGAAAGTGCAGCCGATGTCGCAAGCATCGTCTCGCTGCTCGATGCATCCGGCGCGCCGCCATCGATGGCCGTGTGGGCGATGATGGAAACCCCCAGGGGCATCCTGCGGGCCGAGGAGATCGCGGGTTCCCACAAGCGGCTTCAGCTCTTCGTCATGGGCACCAACGATCTCGTCAAGGATATGCGCGCACGCCATACGCCAATGCGCCTGCCGATCGTAACGGCCCTCGGGCTCGGCATGCTGGCCGCGCGCGCCCACGGCCTCACCATTCTCGATGGCGTTTACAACGACATCCCGGACGCAGAGGGCTTCAGGGAGGCATGTCGGCAGGGGCTGGAGATGGGCTTCGACGGCAAGACGCTGATCCATCCGAGCCAGATCGAACCGTGCAACGAGATCTTTGCGCCATCGACCGCCGAGCTCGAGACGGCAAGGAGGATCGTCGCCGCCTTCAGGGCGGCGCAGGCCGAAGGAAAGGGCGTCGTCACCGTTGACGGCCGCATGATCGAGAACCTCCATGTCGAGCAGGCCGAGCGCGCGCTCGCGCTTGCCGCCGCCATCAAGGCACTGCAGGCAGCATGAGCAAGAGCAAGACCGAGGCGGGCAATTTCTTCGAGGACTTCAAGGTCGGGCAGGAGATCCGGCATGCGACGCCGCGCACGCTGACCGAGGGCGATGCCGCGCTGAATGTCGCGCTCTATGGTTCTCGCTTCGCCATCAACTCGTCCGATGAATTTGCGCGCGGCCTGGGGCTGCCGCGCGCACCGCTCGACGACATGCTCGTGTTCCATGTCGTCATCGGCAAGACGGTGCCCGACATTTCTGTGAATGCCGTCGCCAACCTGGGATATGCCGAGTTCCGCTGGGGCGTGCCGGTCTATCCTGGCGATACGCTGTCGGTGACCTCCAGGGTGCTGGGCTTGCGCGAAAACTCCAACCGCGCGAGTGGCGTGGTGTGGGTGCGATCGACCGGCGCCAATCAGCGCGGCGAGAGGGTGCTGGACTACATTCGCTGGGTGATGGTCCACAAGCGCGATCCCGCGGCTGCCGTGGCCGGGCCGGCCGTGCCGAAGACGGCGACCTCCGTCGCGCCGGCAGCTCTCGTCGTGCCGGCCGGGCTTTCGATCAAGGGGTACGACGACGTCGCGGCAGGCTCGTCGCATCGCTGGGAGGACTATGCGGTTGGCGAGCGCATCGATCATGTGAGCGGCATCACGCTCGAGGAGTCCGATCACATGCTGTCGACGCGGCTCTATCAGAACACCGCTCGCGTCCATTTCGATGCCGTCGCCGGCAAGAACACGCGCTTCGGCCGAAGGCTGGTCTATGGCGGCCACGTGATCTCGCTGGCGCGGGCGCTTTCGTTCAACGGCCTCGCCAACGGCTTTCGCGTCGCCGCCATCAATGCCGGCAGCCACGTCGCGCCGACCTTCGGCGGCGACACGATCTATGCCTGGTCCGAGATCCTTGAGCCTGCGGCGGTGCCTGGCCGTTCGGACGTCGGCGCGCTTCGGGTGCGCACCATCGCCGCCAGGGACTGTCCGTGCGATGGCTGGCCGGGCAAAGGCAGCGACGGCAAATATCACCCCGCCGTCGTGCTCGATCTCGACTACTGGCTGCTGATGCCGCGACGTCTTGCCTGAGCCTGCTCGGCCTGCGAATTTCGCTGGAGAATCCGGGGCTTACCGACCGCGCAAGGCTGACTTTCGTTGACTTGGGGGCGGCGGGCGTTAAAAAAGTTCCGCTGCCTGCCCAGATGAACGGGACAATAGAGGTTTTCACGCGATGAGCGTCGCCAATCGGCCGTCCAACCGTCCGCTCTCCCCCCATCTGCAGGTCTACCGTCTGCAGCTCACCTCGGGCCTGTCGATCCTGCATCGCGCCACAGGAATCGCGCTGTCGGTAGGCGCGCTCTATCTGGCGACCTGGGTGATCTATGCCGCTGGCAGTCCGCGCGGCTACGAGGTGTTTCAGGGGTTCAATGCCTCGATCATGGGCCGCATCCTGCTGGGAGGCTGGCTGTTCAGCGGCTTCTACCACCTGTGCAATGGCATCCGGCATCTGTTCTGGGATGCAGGCTACGGCTTCGAGCTCAGGGACACCTATCGCAGCGGCTGGACCGTTGTCGTCGTCTCGCTGATCGCCACGGTCCTGTCGTGGATCGTTGGCCTGCGGCTGGTCTGAGGGAGACACCGATGGACGATCGCAGAACGCCCCTCGCCCGCGCCCGCGGCCTCGGTTCGGCCAAGGACGGTCTCGGCCATTGGTGGGCGCAGCGGCTCACCGCCATCGCGCTCATTCCGCTGGTCGTGTGGTTCGCGGTTTCGCTCGTCATGCTGAGCGGCGCCGACTACGCCACGGCGCGCGCCTGGATCGGCTCGCCGCTGGTCATGGTGCTGCTGATCCTGACCATCGGCATCGGCCTGCATCATGGCCAGCTCGGCGTGCAGGTTGTGCTCGAGGACTATACCGACGGCGCCTGGCGGGTCGCCTTGATCGTGCTGGCGAAGTTCATCGCTGCGGTTTTTGGCCTCGCCGCGATCGTGGCCATCCTGCGTATCGGATTCGGAGGCTGAACATGGCCGAGAAGAGCAACGGCGCGGCGCCGGGCACAGTCAATATCGGCGATCGCGCCTATACCATCATCGATCACGAATACGACGTGGTGGTAGTCGGCGCCGGCGGCTCCGGCCTGCGCGCAACCTTCGGCATGGCATCGAAGGGTCTGAAAACCGCCTGCATCACCAAGGTTTTCCCCACCCGCAGCCATACCGTCTCGGCGCAGGGCGGCATCTCGGCCGCGCTCGGCAACATGGGCCCGGATGATTGGCGCTGGCACATGTACGACACCGTCAAGGGTTCGGACTGGCTGGGCGATCAGGACGCCATCGAATACATGTGTCGCGACGGCATTCCCGCGATCATCGAGCTCGAGCATTTCGGCGTGCCGTTCAGCCGCACGCTCGAGGGCAAGATCTACCAGCGGCCGTTCGGCGGCATGACGACGGAATATGGCAAGGGCATCGCCCAGCGTACCTGTGCGGCGGCCGACCGGACCGGCCATGCGATGCTGCACACGCTCTATCAGCAATCGCTCCGCAACCATGCCGAGTTCTTCGTCGAATACTTCGCGCTCGACCTCATCATGGACGAGGGCGTGTGCCGCGGCGTGATGGCCTGGAATCTCGACGATGGCACGATCCATCGCTTCCGCGCCCACCGGACCGTGCTCGCAACGGGCGGTTACGGCCGCGCCTATTTTACCGCCACCTCGGCCCATACCTGCACGGGGGATGGCGGCGCCATGGTGCTGCGCGCCGGGCTGCCGACGCAGGACATGGAGTTCGTGCAGTTCCATCCCACCGGGATCTATGGCGCGGGCTGCCTGATCACCGAGGGCGTGCGCGGCGAGGGCGGCTATGTGACCAACGGCAATGGCGAGCGCTTCATGGAACGCTATGCGCCCTCGGCCAAGGACCTCGCCTCGCGCGACGTTGTTTCACGATCGATGACCATCGAGATCCGCGAGGGTCGGGGCTGCGGCCCCAACAAGGACTATATCGAGCTGCATGTCGAGCATCTCGATCCGAAGGTGATCCATGAGCGCCTGCCGGGCATCGCCGAGACCGCGCGTATCTTTGCCGGCGTCGACGTGACGCGTCAGCCGATCCCGATCCTGCCGACATGCCACTACAACATGGGCGGCATTCCGACGAACTTTCACTGCGAGGTCATGACGGTGAGGGACGGTGATCCGAACACCGTGGTCCACGGCCTCATGGCGCTCGGTGAGGCGGCGTCGGTCAGCGTGCATGGGGCCAATCGCCTGGGTTCCAACTCGTTGCTCGAGCTTGTGGTCTTCGGCCGTTCCGCCGCCAATCGTGTCGCCGAAATGCTGACGCCGGGCCAGTCGCACAAGCAGCTGCCGCACGCCGGTGAGGAAGCGATCGCCCGCCTCGACAAGCTGCGCCACGCCTCGGGCGAGTGCGGCACGGCACAGCTTCGCACCCAGATGCAGCGCACGATGCAAAACGATTGTGCCGTGTTCCGCACCCAGCAAAGTCTCGACGAAGGCTGCGCCAACCTCGACAAGGTGTTCGCGGCAAAGTCCGACGTCCGCGTCAAGGACCGTTCGCTGATCTGGAACTCCGATCTCATGGAGACGCTTGAATTCGAGAACCTGATCCTGCTGGCCCAGGCGACCATCCGCTCGGCGGCCAACCGCAAGGAAAGCCGCGGTGCGCACGCCCGCGAGGATTACCCCGAACGCGACGACCAGAACTGGCTGAAGCACACCGCCGTCTGGGTCGATCCCGAGACCGGCAAGACAAGGATCGACTACCGGCCCGTGAAGCTGCAACCGATGAGCAATGACGTTCAGTCCTTCCCGCCCAAGGCGCGAGTGTACTGAGCCCGAGGACTGTTCGAGAGGAAGCGATGGCTGAGTTTGCACTCCCCGCCAATTCGAAGATCGGCGTGGGCGAAACCTACAGGGCGGCGGCGGGTACCAAGAACATCAGGACCTTCAAGGTCTATCGCTGGACTCCGGACGACGGGCAAAAGCCCAGGATCGACACCTACGAGGTCGACATGGACAGCTGCGGTCCGATGGTCCTCGATGCGCTGATCAAGATCAAGAACGAGACTGACAGTTCGCTTACCTTCCGACGCTCCTGCCGCGAGGGCGTGTGCGGCTCCTGCGCGATGAACATCGACGGCACCAATACGCTCGCTTGCACCAGGTACATTTCCGACGTGAAGGGCGACATCAAGATCTACCCGCTGCCGCACATGCCGGTGGTGAAGGACCTGGTGCCCGACCTCGAAGTCCCCTATGCCCAGCTCGCCTCGATCGAGCCGTGGCTGAAAACGACCACGCAGCCGCCGACGCGCGAGCGCCTGCAGTCGCCGGAAGAGCGGGCCAAGCTCGACGGCCTGTGGGAGTGCATCCTCTGCTTCTGCTGCACGACCGCGTGCCCCAGCTACTGGTGGAGCGGCGACCGCTATCTCGGCCCGGCGATCCTGCTGCAGGCCTATCGCTGGCTGGCCGACAGTCGCGACGAGGCCAAGGGCGAGCGGCTCGACAATCTGCAGGATCCGTTCCGGCTCTACCGCTGCCACACGATCATGAACTGCACCAAGACCTGTCCCAAGAGCCTCAACCCGGCCAAGGCGATCGCCGAAATCAAGAAGATGCTCGTCGAGCGGACGATTTGACCGTTCGCAGCAGAATTTGGCCAGGTAGGCCAAATTCCAATGACCAAGATGTTCAATCTTTGCGAGGCGAAAAACCAGCTTTCGTCGCTGGTGGATCGGGCAGCCTCCGGCGAAGAGATCATTGTCGCCAAGCATGGGCGGCCGTTGGCCAAGCTCGTGCCGCGTCGGCCGCGAGGAAGGGGCCGCGCAAGCCCGCGGGCGCCCTCAAGGTGACCCATATGGCCGATGATTTCGATGCGCCTTTGCCACCCGAACTCCTCAAGCTGTTCGGCTACGACCCGTAACCTGGATCTGCTGCTCGATACTTACGCCTTCCTATGGTGGGACCTGCGTCGATGCCGCTGATCGGCCGCGGGGCGCCAGCGGCGACCAGCGGCCCGCCGACATGGCCCACGATGCCGTCGCCCTGTCGCTCGATTTCGGCATGGAGGTCGGTGAAGCCCGGGTTGCTCGCCCTTGCAAAGCGGGCAGGCTAGTTTTTGCGCGAACACGGGAGGAACGCATGGAAAGCCGCTTCGTCGAGATCGAGAAGGGGCTGGGCCCCGAAGGTCGTATCGCCGTCGTGCGCTTCGATCGCGGCGACGACATCAACGCGCTCAGCCAGCAGGCGATGCGTGAGCTGCGCGACGTGCCGCGCGAATTCGAGGACGATCTCACGACGTCGGTGGTGATACTCGCGGGCTCCGCCAAGGCCTTTTCCGCCGGGTTCGATCTCAAGGATCCTGAAGCCTGGCAGGGCACGCCCCTGCCGATCGGCGCGCGCATACACCGCCAGCGTCTCGGCCCCCGCATGTGCAAGGCCTGGCAGGACATGGACCAGGTCACGATTGCCGCCATCGAAGGCCACTGCATCGGCGGCGGCGCCGCGCTGGTCGTGGCGCTGGATTTCCGGTTCTGCGGCAAGGGCGCGCATTTTCGCATTCCCGAGATCGAGCTCGGCATGAACATGAGCTGGGGCTCGATCCCGCGCCTGCTCGCGCTGACAGGGCCGGCGCGCACCAAGCAGGCGGTAATGCTGGCTTCGGACCGCATCAGCGCGGCCGAGGCCCTCGACTGGCGGCTGGTCGAGAAAGTGGTCGAGGACGGTCAGGCGCTCGCGGCCGCCGTGGCCTTCGCCGAACGCATCGCGCGCCAGCCGCCGATTCCAGTGCGCATGACCAAGCTCTCGGTGAACCGACTTGCCCATGCGCTCGACGATCTCGCGGCCCATATGGATGCCGACCAGAATGTGTTGACCGGGCTCACGGAAGATTACAAGGAGGGCACGTCTGCCTTCCGCGAGAAGCGCCGGCCGCGCTTCAAGGGACGTTAGGACGTCCGCTTCGGGATCTCGTCAAGGATCTTGCGCCTTTCGGCGTCGTCCATGATCACCCAGCGGCCGATCTCGTCGATCGTGCGCTTGCAGCCGATGCAGTAGGGATTGCCAGGCTCGATCGTGCACACGCCGATGCATGGCGACATCACCCTCGGCGGCCGGGGCGGCGGCGCGATCCTGCGCATCCCGCGTCAGGATTTCTTGCTGAGTTCCGCGAGCTGGCTCTGCAGCTCATCGAGCTTGCGCTTCAGATCATCAATGGCTTCGACATTGTCGCCTTGCGCCGCCGCCGGCTCCGCCTTGGAGCCTGTACCGTTGGCGGTTGCCGACGATGCGCCCTGCCCGGCGCCGAACGGGTTGAACATGCGCATCGCCTGCTCGAACATCGCCATGTTCTGCTTGCCCATCGACTCAAACTGCTGGAACGGATTGAAGCCGAAGGCATTCTGCATGTAGCGCCGCATCTGTTCCTGGTTGCGCGCGAACTGGGTCATCGACATTTCGAGATATTGCGGGACGACGCCCTGCAGGCTGTCGCCGTAGAAGGAGATGAGCTGGCGCAGGAAGGGGATCGGCAGCAGCGTCTGGCCGCCTTTGCTCTCTTCTTCGAAGATGATCTGCGTCAGGACCGAGCGGGTGATGTCCTCGCCCGTCTTGGCGTCGTAGACGACGAAATCGGTCTTGTCCTTGACCATCTGGGACAGATGGTCGAGCGTGACATAGGCCGAGGTCGCGGTGTTGTAGAGCCGCCGGTTGGCGTATTTCTTGATGACGACGGGAGCTGGCTTGGGGCCGCTCTCCGGTGCTGCTGCCTGATCGGCCATACGCTGCACTCCTTTGCCGTACGCTGAACGCTCGTTCACTCCCAGTTCCGCGACCTTAGCGCCGATACCGCAGTGCGACAAGTAAGCTGAGCGCGTGCGAAAGAAGCGCCGCTGCGGCAATGCCGCTATAGTGAGACCATGAGCTCGGACAAGGACGACCTGTCGGGCGAGTTCGACCAATTGGCCCGGCGTTACCTCGATTTGTGGCAAAGCCAGCTTTCCGGCCTGGCGACTGATCAGGCCCTCACCGAGCAGATCGCGCGTCTGTTCGCGACCGCGAACGCGCAGGTTGCGTCCGTCATACAGGCCGCTCAATCTGGCGCGCATGCCGCCGCCGCCCCTTCGAGCCCCCCGACTGGGACCGCGCCCGCTGCCGCTGCATCTCGGCACGGCGCTGATGAGCTGGGCGAGTTGCGAGAGCGCATGGCAGCTCTGGAAGCGCGGATCGCCGGGCTCGAGGCGAGACTCCGGTCCTTCTGAACAGCTCGCTCTCCTGATGGCCGAGGCGGCGGCCCTGGAGAGGCAGGCTGGCGGCGGTCGGTTTGAGGCATCACTTCGCCGCGAGATCGGCCGACGGATGGCACGGCTGGCCGACGGCGTGCTCGCCTACCGTCGCCATCCCGTCCATCGCACCCTGGAAGATCCACCGGCCATCTGGCGTGAGGGCAACACGCGCGTGCTGGATTTCGGCAGGACGCACGCTGCGGCGCGCGAGAAAGGCACGCGCGCCGTCCTGGTCGTGCCGTCCTTGATCAATCGATGGGAGGTCTTGGACCTCACTGCGGAGAAGAGCCTGCTGCGCGCCATGGCGGCGGAGGGGTTGCGGCCCTACCTGGTCGATTGGGGGACGCCCGATGGCGAGGAACGGCGCTTCGATCTTGCCGCCTATGTCGCGCGTCTCGACCGCGCGCTTGCCGTCGTCGCCAGGCGCGCCCGTCGACGCCCAGCGGTGATGGGCTATTGCATGGGCGGCACGCTCGCCGTGGCGTTGGCGGCGTTGCGCCCGCGCCGCCTGGCCGGCCTCGCCCTGCTGGCCGCGCCGTGGGACTTCCATGCCGACAAGACAGGCCACGCCTTCCTGCTGTCGACCGGCCCGCTGCTGGCCAGGGTCGCGGACGAGACGGGCGAACTGCCGCTCGACATCCTGCAGACGCTGTTCTGGTCGCTCGATCCCTGGCTGGCGATGAAGAAGTTCAGTCGCTTTCTCGGGCTCGACCAGCAAGGCGAGCCGGCGCGGGAATTCGTCCTCCTGGAGGACTGGCTGAACGGAGGCGCACCGCTGGCCGGCCCGGTTGCTCGCGACTGCCTGATCGGCTGGTATGGCGACAACCTGCCAGGCACCGGTGGATGGGTCGTGGATGGCCACGCGATCGTGCCGGCGAACATCAAGACTCCCTCCCTGGTGATGATCCCGTCGGGCGACCGCATCGTGCCGCCACTGTCGGCCGCCGCGCTCGCCGACCCCGCCCGGGGCCTGAAGGATGCGACACGTCTCGATGTGCCGCTCGGCCATATCGGCATGGTGGTGAGCAGTCGCGCCCGCGCTCTCTGCTGGACGCCGCTGATCGACTGGCTGAAGGCGAGATGATGGTCGAGTCAAAACCCCCGGTCGACTTGCGTGTGCCTGTCATCTGGATCGTGCTGCTCACGATTTCCGTGTTCGCCCACGCCTATGTCGAGGTGGCCGACACAGGATACCGGGTCACCCTGGCGAAGGCTGTTGCGCAGGAGGTGACAAGCCATCTCATGATCGCGGCGATGCTGCCGGCGCTCTATTGGCTCCATCGTCATCGACCGATTTCGGCGGGGCCGCTCAATCTCGCCATTCATGTCGCGGCCGTCGTGCCGTTCAGCGTCATCCGCACGGTCGGGATGACCGGCCTTCGGTTGCTGTGGTTCGTCGGCATTCTGGGCGAGCGCTATTCCTTTCCGCTCACGGCAAACCGGCTATTCTACGAGTTCACCAAGGACATCGTGAACTACGCCATGCTGAGCGCGGCGGTCATCGCCATCCGCTACCTGCTCGAGCGCGCCGACAGTCTGAAATCGCTGCCGCCGTCCGCCGCCGCCGAGGCAGCTCTGCCTGCCGTCGAAGTTGTCCGGCCGGAGCGTTTTGCGGTCCGCCGGCGCGGCGGCAAGGAGGTCGTGGTGGAAGTGGCGGATATCGACTGGGTCGAGGCGTCGGGCAACTATGCCATCCTCCATGTCGGCGGCGAGAGGTTCGAGATCCGTTCCTCGCTCAGCAAGCTCGAAGGCGACCTCGATCCCAAACGGTTCGTGCGCGTGCACAAGTCCCATCTCGTCAATATCAGTCGCGTTGCCGAAGTGACTCCCTGGATCAGCGGCGACTGGCGCATCCGCCTGCAGGATGGCGCCGAGGTGAACCTGAGCCGCCGCTACCGCCAGCGCTTCGAGGCGCTGGCCCCGGTGCGAAGCTGACCGCTCGTCCTCAGCCGCTCGCCGGTCGTCCCAAGCACGCCGCCAGTCATCACAAATCGACCCGATATCAAGCAGTTGGGGCCTAACACCAGCAAACAGCGAACCAACTCAGGGGGCAACGATGATGCGACGCGACTTGTTCAGGCTGGCCGGCGGTCTGTCCCTGATGGCGAGAGGCGCGAGCGCGCAGACGCGCCGGGAAGCCTTTCGGAGGGTCCGTCCGGGCGAAGCCGGATGGCCGTCCAAAGGCCAATGGCAGGAGCTCGACGACCGGGTCGGAGGCAGGCTGATGGCGGTGAAGTCGCCGCTCGACGCCTGCCGCAACGGCGGCGATCAGGCGGCCTGTGACGCCGTCTTTAAGGGCTTCAAGAATCCCTATTTCATCCGGGACAATGTCGCGCTGACACAGACCACGGGCTGGGCCGATGCCTGGGTTTCTCAGCCCAGCGCCTACGCCGTGGCCGCGCGCAATGCCGCCGACGTCGCGGCCGCGGTCAACTTCGCACGCGACAACAAGCTGCGCCTGGTCGTGCGCGGCGGCGGGCACAGCTATCTCGGAGCCTCGAACGCGCCCGATTCGCTGCTGGTCTGGACGCGGCCGATGGAATCGATCGTCATGCACGATGCGTTCGTGCCCCAGGGCTGCAACACCGCGCCGCAAGCCGCCGTTTCCGTCGGCGCCGGCAATGTCTGGCTGAAAGTCTATTCCGCCGTGACCAAGGCCGGGCGCTATGTCCAGGGCGGCGGCTGCTGCACGGTCGGCGTACCGGGTTTGGTTCAGGGCGGCGGCTTTGGCAGCTTCTCCAAGCGCTTTGGCCTCGCCGCCGCAAGCCTGCTCGAAGCGGAAATCGTCACTGCCGACGGGCAGGTGCGTGTCGCCAACGCCTGCAGCCATCCCGATCTGCTGTGGGCCCTGAAGGGCGGAGGGGGCGGCAGCTTCGGCGTCGTCACCCGGGTTACGCTCAAGACCCACGAACTGCCGAATTTCCTTGGCGGTGCGTTTGGCGCAATCAAGGCAAGTTCGTCCGAGGCCTACAAGCGCTTGATCGCGCGGTTCATGGACTTCTACCAGACGACGCTGTTCAACCCGACCTGGGGTGAGTCGGTGAGATTCCAGCCCAACAACGTGCTGGAGATCAAGATGGTCTTCCAGGGCGTCGACCAGGCTACGGCGGCGGCAACCTGGAAGCCGTTCATCGATTGGGTAGGAGCGTCTTCGCAAGACTACACCATTGCCACGCCGCTGCGCGTCCTGGCGGCTCCCGCGCACTTCTTTTGGGACGCGGCCTTCCTCAAACAGAACCTGCCCCAGGTGATCCTGGCGGACAGTCGGCCCGGGGCACCGGACGACGCGGTTTTCTGGGCAGGCAATCTGGGCGAGGCCGGCTGGTACATCCACAACTACGAATCGACGTGGTTGCCGCGCGCGCTGCTCGCCGATAGCAGGCGCCAGGCGCTGGTCGAGGCGCTGTTCGCTGGGTCGCGGCGTCGAGCCTTCGAACTGCACTTCAACAAGGGGCTTGCCGGCGCCCCTGCCGACGTCATCGGCGCATCGCGCGAAACGTCCATGAACCCGGCGGTGCTCGACGCGTTCGCGCTGGTCATCGGCGCGGCCGCCGGACCGCCCGCCTTTGTCGGAATCTCAGGGCACGAGCCCGACATGAGCAGGGCGCGTCGCGAGGCCGCCGACGTGAGCGCATCGCTGATGGAGATACGCAAGGTGGCGCCCGACGCTGGGACCTATGTCGCCGAATCGAGCTACTTCGAGAAGGACTGGCAGCGCGCCTATTGGGGTGGCAACTACGCGCGTCTGCAGGAGGTGAAGAAGAAGTACGATCCAGACGGATTGTTCTTCGCCCATCACGGCGTGGGCAGCGAGGAGTGGAGCGCCGACGGCTTTACCCGGCTCTAACCCGCGATACTCGACGTCATGCGAAGACGATTCCTGCTCGCGGGGCTTGCGGCGCTCGCCGCCGCTGGTCGCGCCGACGCGGCCCCGGCGACACCAAAGCTCTCCCGGGTCCGTCCGGGTCAGCCCGGATGGCCTTCAGACGCGGCATGGGACGACCTGCGCAAGAGCGTCAACGACCGGCTTCTCAAGGTCCGACCGTCCCTCGATGTGTGCCGCGCCGAACCCGCTGCAGCGGCTTGTCGCGACCTCTTCCGGGAGCTCAAGAATCCCTACTTCATCGGCGACGATGTCAGCCTGACCCAGACGCTGGGCTGGCTCGATGCCTGGACATCGCAGCCCAGCGCCTATGCCGTCGTTGCGGCCCGGACCGAGGATGTCGTCGCCGCCGTCAACTTTTCGCGGCGGCACCGGCTTCGGCTGGTCGTGAAGGGCGGCGGGCACAGCTATCTCGGCACTTCCAACGCGCCCGACTCGCTGATGATCTGGACGCATCCCATGAACGAGATCGTGTTGCACGACTCGTTCGCTGCTCATGGCTGCGCAGGGCAGCAGCCGGCGCAACCCGCCGTCTCGATCGGCGCGGGCGTGCTTTGGATGCAGGCCTATAATGCCGTGACCACCCGCGGCGGCCGCTACGTGCAGGGCGGCGGATGCGGCACGGTCGGCGTGGCCGGCCTCGTCCAGGGCGGCGGCTTCGGCAGCTACTCGAAGAACTACGGCATTGCGGCGGCGAGTCTCCTCGAGGCGGAGATCGTGACGGCCGACGGCGCCGTGCGTCTGGCCAACGCCTGCACCCATCCCGACCTGTTCTGGGCCTTGAAGGGCGGCGGCGGCGGCACGTTTGGTGTCGTGACGCGCGTCACCCTGCGCACGCATGAGTTGCCGTCCTTTTTCGGCGGCGTTTCGGTTTCGATCAAGGCAGCGTCCGACGCGGCGTTTCGCAAGCTGATCGACCGCTTCGTTGCCTTCTATGCGAAAGACCTCGCCAATCGCCACTGGGGCGAGATCGCCAACGTCCGGCCAGGCAATCGACTCGACATACAGATGGCGTTCCAGGGGCTGACCTTGGAAGAAGCGGAAGCGGCGTGGCAGCCGTTCCTCGAGGGCGTAAGGGCCGCATCTCGAGACTTCATCTTCGAGAGGCCGGTGCGGATTCGGGTCGCGCCGGCGCGTCACCGCTGGGATCCCGCGTTTCTGAGAAGCTTCGCGCCGGCTGCTGTCCGGACCGACGACCGGCCCGCCGCTCCGGCGGACAACATCTTCTGGACGGCCAATGTCAGCGAGGCTGGACATTTCATCGAAGATTTCGAATCGGCGTGGCTACCGGCATCGCTGCTGCAGGCCGACCGCCGCGCGGCACTGGTCGATGCGCTGGTGGCGGCGGCACACCATTCGACGGTGGAGATCCATTTCCAGAAGGGGTTGGCGGGCGCCGCCGAGGAGGCGATCGCCGCCGCGCGCGAAACCGCGATGAACCCGGCGGTGGCCGATGCCTTTGCACTTGCCATCGTGGCCAGCGAGGGACCGCCAGCCTATCCCGGCCTCAACGGCCACCAGCCGGATCTTGCGCGGGCGCGCCGCAACGCCGCGCAGGTTCGCAAGGCCGCGGCCGAGCTCCGCAAGGTGGCTCCTGCAGCGGGCGCCTATGTCGCAGAGAGCAGCTTCTTCGAGAGCGAGTGGCAAGCGGCCTACTGGGGTCCGCATTATCCGCGGCTGCTGGCCGTCAAGCGCAAGTACGATCCCGACGGCCTCTTCTTCGTCCATCACGGCGTGGGCAGCGAGGAGTGGAGCGCCGACGGTTTCACCCGGCTCACCTAGCGGTCGGGCGCTCCTTGCAGGCCGCGTCATCCGGTCTATAACATGGACTGCAAGGGCGGCCTGCAAGGAGGGACTCATGGCAACCGACATCGTCATCGCGAGCGCGGCGCGCACGCCCATCGGCTCTTTCAACGGCGCGTTCAGCGCTGTCCCGGCTCACGATCTCGGCAAGGTCGCGATCAAAAGCGCGCTCGAGCGCGCCAAGGTGAAGCCCGACGAGGTCGACGAGGTCATCATGGGCCAGATCCTGAGCGCCGGCCAGGGCCAGAATCCGGCGCGTCAGGCCGCGGTCAACTCGGGCATCCCGGTCGAGAAGACCGCTCTCGGCATCAATCAGCTCTGCGGCTCGGGCCTGCGCGCCGTCGCCTTCGGCTGGCAGGCGATCCGCAACGGCGACGCCTCGATCATGGTGGTCGGTGGCCAGGAGAGCATGAGCCAGGCGCCGCACGTCGCCCATCTGCGCGACGGCGTGAAGATGGGCGAGATGAAGATGATCGATTCCATGCTCAAGGACGGCCTGTGGGACGCCTTCAACGGCTATCACATGGGCAACACCGCCGAGAACGTGGCACAGAAGTACCAGATCACCCGTGCCGAGCAGGACGCCTTCGCGGCTTCGTCGCAGAACAAGGCCGAGGCCGCGCAGAAGAGCGGGCGCTTCAAGGACGAAATCGTTCCGGTCACGGTCAAGACCCGCAAGGGCGAGGTCGTCGTCGACAGCGACGAGTTTCCGCGCCATGGCACGACCGTCGAAGCCTTGGCCAAGCTGCGGCCGGCCTTCACCAAGGAAGGCGGCTCGGTCACCGCCGGCAACGCCTCGGGCATCAACGACGGCGCTGCGGCGCTGGTGCTGATGACGGCCGACGAGGCCAGGAAGCGCGGCCTGAAGCCGCTGGCCAAGATTGTGTCGTGGGCCACCACGGGCGTTGATCCCTCGGTCATGGGCATCGGACCCGTCACCGCCTCGCAGGCCGCGCTGAAGAAGGCGGGCTGGACGGTGAAGGATCTCGATCTCGTCGAGGCCAATGAAGCCTTCGCCGCGCAGGCGGTCGCCGTCGGCAAAGAGCTTGGCCTCGACCCGGCGAAGCTCAACGTCAATGGCGGCGCGATCGCGCTCGGTCATCCGATCGGCGCTTCCGGCGCACGCGTGCTGACGACGCTGCTCTACGAGATGCAGAAGCGCGACGCCAAGAAGGGACTCGCCACACTCTGCATCGGCGGCGGCATGGGCATCGCCATGTGTGTCCAGCGCGACTGAATTTCGTCGGGCCCAAGAGCAATACGCCGCCGCTTGCGGATAGAGAGGCCAGGCGCGGGTTCCTAGGTTCGTGCACAGCGAACCAAGGAGCCCGCAATGTCTTCCGCAAATACCGAATCGCTGCCCGCGACGTTCAACCGGCTGGCGTGGTCGAACCTCGCGGCGCAGTCGGCCGAGCAGGTGGCACTGGCAGCGGCGCCGATCGTGGCCGTGCTGTTGCTGGGCGCAGGCGAAGGCGAGACAGGCGCGCTGCAGACCGCGCTCACCCTGCCGTTCGTCCTGTTTGCCATCCCTGCCGGCCTGCTGGCCGATCGCCTGTCGCGGCGCTGGCTCATGGCCGGCGCCGAAGCGCTGCGGGCGGCGTCACTTCTTGCCATACTCGCTGCCCTCTGGTTCGGCGTTCTCGGCCTGCCGCTGCTGGCCGTGCTGGGCTTCATCGCGGTCTGCGGCACGGTGGTCTACAGCGTCGCCGCGCCGGCGCTCGTGCCCTCACTGGTTTCTCCGGCGGCGTTGCCGGCGGCGAATGCGCGCATCGAGCTTGCCCGGACCGTCGCCTTCGCCGGCGGTCCCGCTCTGGGTGGCCTCCTCGTCGGTTGGATCGGCGCGGCACCGGCCTTCGGCTGCGCCGCGTCGCTCTCGATCGTAGCCGTCGTCCTGCTGGCGGGCCTGTTCGAGCCGGCACGCGCGCCCGTTCCGCGCCGGCATCCACTCCACGACATCAGGGAAGGCGCCGCTTTCGTCTTCAGGCACGATCTGCTGCGACCGGTGTTCGTCACCCAGTTCATCTTCAACACCGCGTTCTTCCTGATCCTGGCCGTGTTCGTGCCTTACGCCGTGCATCGTCTCGGGCTCTCCGCGTCCGGTGTCGGCGTCGTACTCGGCATGTATGGCGCCGGCATGATCGCCGGAGCGTTGCTGGCGACGCGCGTCATGCGCCGGCTGCCTTTCGGCAGCGTGATCGGCCTTGGTCCTGTCACCGGCGTGGTGGCCTCGGGCGTGATGGCGCTCACGGCCGTCTTTCCCACGCCCATCCTCGCGGGCCTCAGCTTCTTCCTGCTGGGCGCGGGTCCCATCATCTGGGTCATCAGCACGACGACGCTTCGCCAGTCGGTGACGCCGCCGCGCTTGCTCGGTCGCGTCTCGGCCATCAATATCATGGCTTACGGCGCACGGCCGCTGGGTGCCGCGCTGGGCGCGGCGGTCGGCGGTACCTTTGGCGCCGAGGCTTGCCTCTATCTCGCCGTGGCAGGCTTTGCCGCGCAAGCGCTCGTCATCCTCATGTCACAAGCCGTGGCGCTCTCGCAGCAGCCGGAAATGGCCGGCGATTGATCGCATTGCTTGCCTCTGCCCCCGTGACTCCGGCTACAGTATCGGCGATTGAGTCAGGGAGGAAACGATGGCTGGACGAGTGGCATTGGTTACCGGCGGCACGCGTGGAATCGGCGCGGCCATTTCCAGGATGCTGAAGCTTCGAGGGTATCTGGTTGCCGCCAACTACGCCGGCAATGACGTGGCTGCCGCCGCCTTCAAGGAGGAAACCGGCATTCCCGTCTACAAGTTCGATGTCGGCGACTATGCCGCTGTCAAAGAGGCGGTGTCACAGATCGAAAAGGACCTGGGACCGATCGAGATTATCGTGAACAATGCGGGCATCACGCGCGATGCGACCATGCGCAAGCTCGATCGCAGCATGTGGGACGCCGTGATCGACACCAACCTCGGCTCCTGCTTCAACGTCAGCAAGGCGGTTTGGGACAGCATGAACCAGCGCGGTTTTGGCCGCATCGTCAATATCGGCTCGATCAACGGTCAGGGTGGCCAGTATGGGCAGGTCAACTATGCCGCCGCCAAGTCGGGCATTCACGGCTTCACCAAGGCGCTGGCGCAGGAGGGCGCCGCCAAGGGCATTACCGTGAATGCGATCGCGCCCGGCTACACCGACACGGACATGGTCTCCGCCGTGCCGCCGAACGTGCTGGAGAAGATCATCGCCAAGATTCCCGTCGGGCGGCTCGGCAAGGCCGATGAAATCGCCCGCGGCGTACTGTTCCTGATCGCCGACGATGCCGGCTTCATCACCGGCTCGACGCTGTCGATCAATGGCGGCCAGCACATGTACTGACGCTGCCGGATCTTCGCGGATAAGATGAGGGCCGGCCCGTCGCCGGCCCTTTTCGTTCGGGAGCATTCATGTCGAAGTTGATCGAGTACAAGGATATGGATCCGCGCGCCAGGGCCGTGGTCGATGGCATCGCCAAGGCACGCGGCATCGATCCGGCCAACATCAACAACGTCTGGAAGGCATTGGCGCGCCATCCTGCGGTGATGGAGCGCTTCGCGGCCGAGATGAAGGCCGCCTTCGCGCCGGGCAAGATCGATCCCCTCACCAAGGAATTAGTTTATCTCGCGGTCAGCATCACCAATCAGTGCGACTATTGCATCGCCTCGCACGGAACGATGGCGCGCCGGAGGGGCATGACCGAGGAAATGCACGAGGAGTTCATGGCCGTGGTGCTGGCCGCGCAGAAAGGCAACAAGATCGCCATGGCCTATCGCGTCCCCGTCGACCCGGTATTCGAGGAGAAATGATCGTGGCTCGGCCGGCCTCGACCGTCTGGGACGCCAGTCTCTATCTCAGGTTCGCCGATGCCCGCATGCGGCCGGCGCTCGATCTGATGGGCCGGCTCGATCCCGCGAACGGCGCGCGACCGGGGCATGCGATCTACGATCTGGGCTGCGGCGCCGGCAATATCTCGCGCATTCTGGCCGAGCGATTCGCCGACAGCAGGGTGATAGGCATCGATTCTTCTGACGAAATGTTGGCCAAGGCGCGATCGCAGACACCCGACGCGCGCGTGACCTTCGCCAAGGGTGACTTGTCCGAGTTCAAGCCCGAGGTCGCGCCGTCCATTCTCTACAGCAATGCCGCCTATCAGTGGCTCCCCGGCCACGTCGACATGTTCCCCGCGTTGATGAAGCTGCTGCCGCCAGGCGGCCAGCTCGCGATCCAGATGCCGCGCAATCACGACGCGCCCTCGCATGCGCTCATGCGCAAGGCGGCCGAGGCCGGGCCATGGCGCGACAAGCTGGCCGGCGTGGGCGGCATCGCGCGGGTGCACGAGCCGGCACGCTACTACGACGTGCTGAAGCCCCTTTCCGCCGAGCTCGAGGTCTGGGAGACGATCTACCAGCAGGTGCTCACCGGCGAGAATCCGGTGGCGCAGTACACGAGTTCGACGGGGCTGCGGCCATTCCTCGAGGTGCTGGACCCGGCCGAGCGCGCGGCCTTCTATGATACCTACGCCGGAATGACGGCCGAGGCCTATCCCATGCGGGCCGACGGTATCACGCTCTTTCCCTTCCGGCGGCTGTTCATCGTCGCCCGCCGCGCATGATCGCACGATGGCAGTTGCTCGCGGCGCTGGCCCTCTGGGCGGCAGGCGTCCCGGCGTTTTCCGCCTTGGCACAGCAGCCGACACCGCCAAAGGCGATGATCGCGGCGGCCCATCCGCTGGCGGTCGAGGCCGGGCTCGAGACGCTGCGCCAGGGCGGCAACGTCATCGACGCCGCCGTCACGGTGCAGATGGCGCTGGGAGTCGTGGAGCCGCAATCGTCCGGCATCGGCGGCGGCGGCTTCCTGCTCTACTACGACGCCGGTTCGCGTGCGATTACGGTCTATGATGGACGCGAGACGGCGCCAGCCGGCGCCGCGCCGGACATGTTCCTGCTGCCGACGACGGCGGGCCGGCAACGAATGCCGTTTGGCGAGGCCGTCGCCTCGGGGCTGTCCGTCGGCGTGCCCGGGGCCGTGGCCTTGCTCGACCTGGCACACAGGGAGCACGGCAAGCTCGCGTGGAAGGACTTGTTCACGCCCGCCATCGAGCTCGCGCGCAATGGCTATCCGGTTTCGCCGCGGCTTGCCGACTGGCTGAAGACGATCAAGACCTTCCGCGACGATCCGGAGGCGCGCGAGATCTACTACAACGTCGATGGCTCACCGAAGGCAGTGGGCGATCGTGTGGTCAATCCGGCCCTTGGCGACATGATGCGCCTGCTGGCCGACGAAGGGACGAAAGCACTCTACGAAGGGCCGGTGGCCGAGGAGATCGCCTCACGCGTGCAGGGCAACAAGCGGCCGGGGACCCTGTCGACGACCGATCTTGCCGCCTATCGCGCGATCAAGCGCGACGCAGTGTGCGGGCCCTATCGCGTCTGGATCGTTTGCGGCATGCCGCCTCCGTCATCGGGCGGTATCGCGGTATTGCAGGCACTGGAATTGCTGGAGCCGTTCCAACTTGCGCAGGACAAACCCAATGCGCTGCGTTCGCTGCATCTCATCGCCGAGGCGAGCCGTCTCGCCTTCGCCGATCGGGACCGCTACATCGGCGATCCGGCGTTCGTCGATGTGCCCGCCGGCAAACTCCTGTCGGCTGCCTACATCGCGCGGCGCCGCAAGCTGATCTCGCCCGACAAGAGCATGGGCAAGACCGCGCCGGGCGATCCCAGCTATCCCGAGCATGGCACCAGCCACATGACCATTGTCGATCACTGGGGCAACGCCATCTCTTTCACCACGACCATCGAGCAGGCCTTCGGTGCGCAGATGATGGTGCGCGGCTTCATCCTGAACAACGAGCTCACGGATTTTTCCGCTATGCCGGAGATCGATGGTCGGCCGGTAGCCAATCGCGTGCAGCCTGGCAAACGGCCGCGCTCTTCGATGTCGCCGACGCTCGTCCTCGACCAGCACCGAGATCTCGTGCTGGCGGCGGGATCGGCGGGCGGCGCGCGCATCATTGGCGATACGCTGCAGGCACTGATCGGCATGCTGGACTGGAATCTTCCGCCACAGCAGGCCCTCGCCCTGCCGCGCATCCTCAACATGAACGGGCCGACCATCCTGGAGGACGTGCCGTCGCTCAGGGCGCAGGCGGATGCCTTGCGCGCCCTTGGCCACGAGGTACAAGTCAGCCGTCTCGAAGGCGGTCTCACGGCCATTCGCCGCAGCGGCGACGGCTGGGAAGGGGCCGCCGATCCACGGCGCGACGGCGTCGCCAAGGGAGAGTAGGGTTGGCCAGCAAATTGCCCAGCGTGTTGCTGCGCGCCGGCGAGGATCGCCGTGTTCGCGCCGGCCGCCCTTGGGCCTTCTCCAACGAGATCCTGATGGATGCCGAAACCAAGGCATTGCCGGCGGGATCGCTCTCGATTCTGCGCGCGGCTGGCGGCCAGGCGCTCGGTCTCGCGACCTTCAATCCGCACTCCCTGATCGCGGCCCGGCTGCTGACGTCGAATCCTGAAGCGGCCGTCGACGCGCTATTCTTCGGCCGGCGGCTCGCCCGAGCGGTAGCCCTGCGCAATCGGCTGATCGGCGTTCCGTACTATCGGCTGGTCCATGCCGAGGCCGACGGTTTGCCCGGCATGGTCGTCGATCGCTTCGACGACGTGCTGGTCGTCCAAATCAACAGCGCCGGCATGGATGCCCTGACATCGGTGCTGCTGGAGGCGCTGGAAGCCGAGCTTTCGCCCAGAACGATCGTGCTCAAGAACGATTCCCCGGTACGCGAGCTCGAGGGCCTGAAGCGCGAGGTGGTGGTCGCCAAGGGCGAGCTGACCGGCGTCATCGAGCTGATCGAGAACGGTGCGAGGTTCGTGGCCGACCTCTCGGGCGGCCAGAAGACCGGCTGGTTCTACGATCAGCGCGATAATCGGCGTTTTGTGGCAGGTCTCGCAAAGGACGCGCGCGTGCTCGACGTCTATAGTTATTCCGGCGGTTTCGGGGTGCTGGCGGCGAAGCAAGGCGCGCGGTTGGTGCTTTGCATCGATCGCTCTGCAACGGCGCTCGATGTGGCGCGGGAAGCTGCGAAGCTCAACGGCGTCGAACAGGCGATGACATTCCAGAAAGGTGAGGCGTTCGAGGCTCTGGAACGGCTCAGCGGAACGTCGGCCCGCAAGTTCGATGTGGTGATCTGCGATCCGCCGGCCTTCGTGAAGAGCCGCAAGGATCTCAAGACCGGCGCGCAAGGCTATCGCAAGCTGGTACGGCTGGCGGCGCCGCTGGTGGCGCGCGGCGGCTTCTTCTTCGTCGCCTCGTGCTCCCATCTTGTGGAGTCGGCAGTCTTCGCCGACCAGGTACGCCACGGGCTGCGCGATGCCGAGCGAACTGGCCGCATCCTGCTGAGTTCTGGCGCCGCCCTTGACCATCCGGTCCATCCCAGTCTGCCCGAAACCGCCTACTTGAAGGCGCTTACCTTCCAGCTCGACTGATGCTGCGAGCAGGACCGCGCAATCTGATCACCGACGTGGACGGCCTGCTCGTGGGCAACGTCGAGGACGAGACGCTGCGCTCGGGGGTGAGCGTCGTCCTGTGCGAAACGCCCTCTGTCGCCTCGGTCGATGTGCGCGGCGGCGCACCGGGCACCCGCGAAACGGATTTGCTCGATCCGTCGTGCCGCGTCGACCGGATCGACGCGGTCTGTCTTTCCGGCGGCTCGGCCTTTGGTCTTTCGGCTGCCGACGGCGTGATGCGCTGGTTGCGTGAACGGGGTCGGGGCGTTGCCATCGGCGAAATCGTGGTGCCGATCGTGCCGACCGCCATCCTGTTCGATTTGTTGAACGGCGGAAACAAGCAGTGGGACTGGCCGCCCTATCGTGAGCTCGGCTACCAGGCAAGCGGCCGCGCTGCCCGCGACTTCGCGCTTGGCAATGCGGGTGCGGGCATGGGAGCCAAGGCCGGCCACCTCAAAGGTGGACTCGGCAGTGCCTCGGCCGTCGATCCGCAGAGCGGTCTGCAGATCGGTGCCCTGGTTGCGGTCAATGCGCGCGGCTACGCGACCATGGGTGACATGCCGCATTTCTGGGCATGGGCGCTGGAACAGGAGGGCGAGTTCGGAGGCCTCGGCCCGCCGCCGCACGGTGTCGGGCTTACGGTGTCGCATGCGCGGACGGATCCCAGCCACGATCCGGCCGATGCGACACGCGATGACCCGCGTGCCAACACCACGATTGCCGTCGTGGCCACCAATGCGCGCCTCGACAAATCTGCGGCGCAGCGTCTCGCGATCATGGCCCAGGACGGATTGGCGCGCTCGATTCGGCCTGTTCACACCCCGCAGGACGGCGATACAGTGTTCGCCATCGCAACTGGCCGCCATGACCTTGGCGTCGATCCGCTGGCGCTGGGCGAGATCGGGACGTTGGCAGCCGACTGTCTGGCCCGCGCTGTCGCGCGCGGTGTGTATCGTGCGAGGACGCTTGGCACCGCGCGAAGCTGGAACGAGGTCTTCGGTCGCTGAATTTGCGCATCCAGTCCACACGTTACGCGTTAGGCTGCATACTGTTGCCATGCTCGCCGGCCTAACGAGGAAGATCATGCGACGGCGAACCGGAGTCCTCTGGATCGGCCGGCTGTTCGCCGCCTTGGCGGCGTTGCTACTGGCGTGCGGCGCCGCTGGCGCGCGCACAGGCCAGATTTCGCTGACCGTCGTCGGGGACAAGGAAATGGCGGAAGAGCTGAAGCAGCTCTCGGAGGACCTGGACAAGGATCAGCCGCTGTCCGGGGACGCCCTGTCGTTGCTGCAGGCCGCGCAGACGCGTCGTGCCCGAATCGCGTCCGCGCTGCGCTCGCGCGGCTACTACGATTCGCGGGTGGTCGCCACGGTCGGCAATCAGCCGGTCGACGAAGCAAGCGCGCTCGACGCCATCGACAGCCAGCCGGAGACGGCGAAGATCGATTTCCAGATCAATGTCGCGACCGGGCCGGTCTACCGTGTGGTCGACCTGGAAATCGACGGTCCGAAGGACGTCGTGGACTATCCGGGGCTCGATCGCAGCAAGCTGGCCCTGAAACCTGGTCAGCCGGCCGATGCGGCCACCATCATCAACACCGAGAACCAGATACTCGATCAGGTCCGCAATCATGGCTATGCGCTCGCGAAGGTCGCACGGCGCGAGGTCGTGATCGACCATGCCACCCGCGAAGCACGCGTCACTTACCATTTGCAGACGGGGCCGACGGCGACCATGGGGCCAGTCCGTTTCTCCGGCACCGACAAGGTCGACACGACCTATCTGCAGAAGCGCGTGCCGTTCAAGCAGGGCGAGCCCTATACGCCGGACAAGGTGAGCGCGTTGCGCGACAAGCTGACGGCGCTCGGCGTGTTCAGCGCGGTGCGGATAAAGCCGGCGACGCAGCTCGACGCCCAGGGCGAGCTGCCGATCGACGTCAGTCTCGAGGACAGGCCCTCTCACAGTATTGGCTTCGGCGCCGCCTACGAGACCATTCTCGGCTTCAGTGCGAATGCCTATTGGCTGCACCGTAACCTGTTCGGCGAGGCCGAGAGCCTGCGCCTGTCCGCGATCGTGAACCATATTGGCCAAGGCGCCATCCCGGGCGACCTCGGTTACGGCTTCAGGGCAGATTTCCTGAAGCCCGACTGGTGGGTGGCCGGCCAGGACGCCGTGGCCTCGGCCCAGGCACTGCGTGAGGTTTATCCCGCATATACGCGCAAGGCGGTCCTGTTTGGCGCCGGACTGAACCGCATCCTCACGCCGCACCTGCGTGTGTCCGGCGGGCTCAGCTACGAAGCCTCCCAGATCGAACAATCCGGCACCACCGCCTACTATCAGCTCTTCGGCGTGCCGCTGTCGGCGACCTTGAACGAGGCAAACAACGATCTCGAGCCGACACGCGGCTACAAGTTCGTGCTCAACCTGACGCCCTACGCCGACCTCGAGCACGGTAACGCTCTGTTCACCATAGCCAAGCTTGTCGGCACGACCTACCTCGACGTGAGCGGCGATGGCCGCAGCGTGATCGCCGGCCGGGCCGCTTTCGGTTCCATTCCCGGCGGCACCAACGCCGGGGTCCCCCCCGACAAGCTGTTCTATGCCGGCGGCGGCGGGTCCATCCGCGGCTTCACGTATCAATCTGCCGGTCCCCGTGATGCCTTCAACAACCCGGTCGGCGGCGCGAGCCTCGTCGAGGCCAGCCTCGAATTCCGCCAGCGCATCGGCGAGTCCTTCGGTGCGGTTGTCTTCGTCGATGCCGGCGGCGCCTACTCGGAGACCTTGCCGAACTTCGCCGAAATGACGCCGCGTGTCGGCACCGGCGTCGGGGTGCGCTATTATACGAGCTTCGGACCGGCGCGCCTCGATGTCGGGTTTCCGCTCAACAAGCGGGCGGGAGATGCGCCGTTCGGCATTTACGTCAGCATTGGACAGGCCTTCTGATGCGCTGGTTGCGACTCACGGCTTGGATAGCGGGCGGCATCATCGGCATTGTCGTTCTGCTGTTCGCGGCGTTGCAGACGGTGCCCGGCAAGCGTGCGCTGGCGGGCCTGGTCTCGTCGATGGCGTCCTCGCCCGGCAGTCGACTCGAGATATCGGAGATCAGCGGATTTATCCCGACCGACCTTCGAATTGCGAAGATCGCGCTGTCCGATGCCCAGGGTGCATGGCTGAACATCGAACAGGCACATCTTTCCTGGTCGTTCACCTCTCTTTTTGCCGGCCAGCTCGAGGTCGACGAACTCACCGCACAAAAGATCGAGGTGCTGCGGCCGCCTCTTCCGACCAACGAGGCCTCCTCGCCACCATCGTCGGGTGGAACTCGTCTCCCGTTCGGCATCGATCTCGATCGGCTCGCCATCGGCGACCTCCACGTCGGTGCACCCCTTGGCGGCGTGGACTCCCACTGGAAACTCCAGGGCGATGGCTCGGTGGCGGCTCGTGGTCAGAGCCACCTCAAGCTCGACATGATCCGAACGGACGGACCGACGGCGCACGTGACGGCGGATCTCGGCTTCAATCTCGATCGCTTCACGGTCGACGGGCAAATCCTCGCCGAGGAATCGAGCAAGGGCGGAGTCGTCGCCGCCCTGATCGGCCGACCCGATCTCGAACAGGTTGCCTTCAGGCTGACCGCCAAGGGCGACAGCGCCGACGGAGACGCCCGTCTCGAGGCTTCGGCAGGTGATGCAATTCGCTCCGACGGTACGGCCCATTGGCATCGCGATGGCGGTTCCACCGTACTGACGATGGACCTGTCGGCCGTTGCACCGGGGCTGCCCGACAGCCCGATTGCGCGGTTGTTGCGTACGCCGGCAACGCTCAAGGGTGAGGCGACGCTCGATGCCTCCGGAACGCTGACCGTGCAGTCGCTCGCTCTTGTCGCCGGGCCGGCGCGCGTCGATGTGACCGGGCGTTACGAGACGCAGAGCGATCGGCTGCAGGCAACGGTCAAGATGCAGACCGGAGAGGCAGGTCCGCTGGCTGACCTCGCAGGAGGTCTGGATTGGCGTAACCTGCATGCCGAATTGACGGCCGAGCTCGTGAATCTGGCCAGGCAACCGCAGGGCACGGCGACGTTCTCTGCGTCCGCCGACGATGTCGTCGCAAAGAACCTCGGCGCGCGCGCGCCGCCGCCGCAACGCCTGGAGCTGTCGGCCAAGCTCGTCGTGCAGCCGGACGGCCGCCTGGTGGTGCAGTCGCTCGATGCCTCTTCGCCGCTGTTGGGCATCAGGGGCAATGCCGGGTATCTGCCATCGACCAAGGCCGGTGAAGGCAAGATTTCCATCGATTTTTCGAACTTCGCGCCGCTGTCGGGTGTGGTCGGCATGCCGCTGGGTGGCCGCGGCCACCTTGAACTCGACCTCTCGACCAGGACCCAGGGATCGCGCGTTGCCTGGCGCGGAACTCTGGACGATCTCAGCCTGCCGAACATGCCGCCCGCCCTGCAGCGTCAGACGCTGCAGCTCAGCGGCGCTGCGGCGCTGCAAAGGGATCAGGCCTGGCAGCTCGACGGCGTGCGGTTGGCGACCGACGGCCTGACGCTCAATCTCTCGGGCAAAGGCCGGGATCGAACGGGTGAGCTCAATCTCTCGCTCGATGCGGCGCGCCTCGGCCTTCTGCAGGAAGGCATGGGCGGCGGCGCCTCGGCCAACGGCAAGGTAACGCTGAAGCCCGACGGCGGCGATCTCCATCTGACGGTCGATCTCAGCAACTTGAGCCGCGGCGATCTCAGCTCGCAGCACCTCGCCCTCCTGCTCGATACCTCGGTCGAGGGACAGGCAGCGCGAGGGCGGGTGACGGCCGAGGGGGATCTCGCCCGTCAGCCTCTCTCCCTGTCGGGCAACTTTTCACGCAGTGCGGATGGCGGCTTGCATGTGCCGACGCTTCAGGGAAGCTGGGCCAGCGCGTCGGTCGATGTCAAAGACCTCGCGATCGCGCCCGGAGGCGCGACGGGCAGCGGCCATGTGAAGATGACGCGGCTCGAGGATCTCGCGCCGTTGATCGGCACGCCGGTGGCAGGCTCGATCGAGCTCGATATCGCCACCGCCTCCGACAATCCGGCCGGCAAGGTGACCGTCGATTTGCGTGGTAACGGTTTGCGCGCGGCCAGTATCGGCGTGGGCAGCCTGCGGCTCGACGCCTCGGTCACCGATCCGTTCGGCACGGCCAACACCGATGCGACGATCAAGGCCGCCGGTCTGGCGGGCGTGGCAGACATTGGCGGAGCGACAGCGACGGTGAAGGGCGACCGCAGTGCTTTCGACATGACGCTGCAAGTCGCAGGCCGCGCCACGAACGCCAACCTGGCAGCCAGGGTCGAACCAAACCCCGCTGCCATCCGGATCGCCCTGCAGCGGCTCGAGGCCCGCTATCAGGGAATTCCCCTTGCGCTGAGTGCGCCGACGCAGGTGACGGTCGCCGGCTCGCGCGTCACCATCCAGGCGGCATCGCTGCGGCTGGGCGGGGGACGGCTCGGTGTCGGCGGCACGGTCGATGAAACGGCCAGCGACCTGTCTGTCGATATCGCCGCCCTGCCGCTGTCTCTGGCCGAGGCGTTCGCGCCGGGCACCGCGCTCGAAGGTACGCTGCAGGCCAAGCTGCGTCTCACTGGCGCCTTGGCCAATCCCCGAATCGAAGCGAGCTATTCGGCCGACGGCTTGCGTGTCAAGCGGCCCGAGACGGCGCTTCTACCGGCATTGGCCTTCCGCGGCACCGCCTCGGTCGTCGAACGACAGGCGGCATTCGACGCGACCGTGACGGCCGGCAGCGGCACGCGTCTCGGCCTGAAAGGCAAGTCCTCGGTCCCGCAGGGAAATGCGCCGCTTGCGGCGACTGTGGCTGTCACGGGTGCCATCGATATCGCGCCGTTTGCACCGGCGCTCGGCGACAGCATTCGCAATGTCACCGGCACGGTTACCCCGAACCTCACTCTCACCGTGAACGGCAACGCCATGAGCGGTACGGGTACGGTCGCACTCAGCAATGCCAGCTTCTATCTGCCGGCGAGCGGCCTCAGGCTCACGGGCGGTCGGGCCAACATCGCCGTCCAGGGCGATACCCTGCAGCTCCAGACGCTTGCCTTCCAGACGGCACGCAACGGGACCATCTCTGGTACAGGCACCGTACGGCTCGATCCGGCGCAGGGCTTCCCGGTCGATCTCGCCATCACCGCGCGCAACGCGCTGGTCGCGAACCGGCCCGACATGATCGCGGCCGCATCGAGCGACATCAAGATCAGGGGATCGACGCTCAGCGGCTTCGACGTTACCGGACCGGTCACCATCGATCGGGCCGAGATCAATATCGGCGGGACGCAGGTGGCGAACTATCCGACGATTGCGGTCACCGAGATCAACGGCGGCAATGCGGCCAAACCGGCCGCTCCCAAGTCGCCGCCGGTGCCTGCGGAAAAGGTGGCGCCCAAGCCGCCACAGGCCAACGGCGTGCGGCTCGCACTCGACATCAATGCGCCGCAGGCGGTGTTCGTGCGCGGCCGCGGCCTCGATGCCGAGGTTGGCGGGAAGTTCACCGTGACGGGCGACCCGTCGGCGCCGGCCGTGTTGGGTAACCTTTCGCTGCGACGCGGCACCTTCAACCTGGCCGGCCATCAGCTCAACTTCACGCGCGGCAACGTCGCGCTGATGAATGCCAACGAGATCGATCCCGAACTCGACTTCGCCGCGACGACGACTGTCAATTCGGTGGTCATCGAAGTCGACATCACCGGCAGCTCGCGAGCACCCAAGATCGCACTCACGTCGACGCCGCCGTTACCGCAGGACGAGGCCATGGCGATGCTGCTGTTCGGCAAGCCGTCGTCGGGGCTCAGCCCGTTCGAGATCCTGAGTGCGGCGCAGGCGCTGGCCGAGCTGACGGGCCAGGCTTCGGCCGGGGGCACCGGGCTCCTCGGCAAGCTTCGCAAGGGCCTTGGCCTCGACCAGCTTTCGATCAACTCGTCGTCGAGCAATGCGGCGAACGCGTCGGCGGGCAGCACGACAGCGATCCAGGGCGGCCGCTATGTGGCGCCCGGCGTTTATGTCGGAGCGCAACAGGGCGCGAGCGGCGACTCCAGCCGCGGCGTGGTCGAGATCGAGGTCCTGCCGCACACCAAGCTCGAAGGCTCGTTCGGCACCGACTCGAACGACAAGGTCGGCGCCAAGATGGAATGGGACTACTGACCGCCGCGTCGCGTTTCCGTCTTGCCGCGGCGAACTTGCCGGCCTATCTGGATGCTCTACCGGAGGAGGTTCCTTTGGCCGCCGATCTACCCCGCCGTTTGCTCATCGCCGCCGCGGGCATCGGCACGGTTTCCGCAAGTGCCAGGGCCGAGCCGTCACTCGAGCTGGGCCCAATCCTGGACAAGTACGCCGACGCGCTTCGCGCCGGAGATGCCGAGGCCGCGGTCCGACTGTTTGCGATCAACGGCTCGTATATGGCGCCGGGCAGCAGGGCCGCGGTCGGCTCCGAGGCCCTGCGCGCCGCCCACCAGCGCCTGCTCGCGACGATCAAGATCGATCTCGAATACGACATCCGCGAGGCCGCGAAGTATGCCGAAACAGGGTGGTTGCGCTCGACCGCCCGGGCGCGCCTCAAAGTGCTTTCGAGCGGCGTCGAAAGCACGAGCTTTTCCAATCAGCTTGTCGTGTTTGCACCAGAGGATGGGGTCTGGAAAATCCGCAGCTATCTTTCCGCTCCCGCGCCAGCCGAGGCAGCGAGGTAGTCAGCGTGCGATCAACAGCGCCGGCGTTCGCAGGGCATGCAGCAGGCCGGCGGTTCGCGGGCCGAGAAACTTGGTCTCGCCCTGACGCAACGAGGTACCGAGCACCACGAGATCGAAATTGCCGCCGCGCAAGGCGCGCCGGATCTCGCTCTCCGGCTTGATGTTCGTCGCCGTCATGCCCTTGACCGTTACGCCGGCGCGCTTGCCTGAGCGATGGATGTCGACCAGCACCGACATGCCGAGGCGCCGCATGCGACCGCGCAACAATGCCACATCCTCCTGCGGGTCGAAGACATGCAGCGCCGTCACCGTTCCCTTGCTTGCCTGGCCGAGCGCGAGCGCGACCTCGGTCGCGAGCCGGGCATCCTGGGTGCCGGCGGCCGGCAACAGGATGTCGAGCGGCACATCTGCCGGCCCTGCCGCGCCGGCACCGTTCACGGCGACGGCGATCGGCCCGTGGAATTGCGTGACCAGCCGCTGCAACTGTGGGTCGAAGTGGGCATCGGAGACCGGCCGGTCGATGCCGACGAACACGATGTCGTAGCCGCGCTCGATCTCCTTCTCGAGCGCATCTTTGCGGGCCGGCGGACGTTCCGTCACCAGTTGCTTCGCCGTGCCGGATTTCGGTTCCAACAGCGAACTCGTCGCGTTCGCGGCCTCCGCCACGTGCTTGCGCGCCGCCGCTTCCTCCGGGCCGCGCTCCTCGGCTGCCTCCGGCTCCAGCACCGTGGCCAGAACCTGCTGGCGAGCCGCGAACAGCCCTGCCAGCCGCGCCGCTAGCCGGCCGTTGGGACTGTCGTCGACGTAGACCAGCGCGCGCTCCATCTTGGGCAGGTGCTCGGCCTGTTCGGCGTCTTCCTTCTCCAGGCGCCTGGCCTCCTCCTCGCCGAGCGGCACGCGCGCCATCATCCAGCGCAACATGGGCGGCATGGCCATGGTGGTGATCACCGCCATGGCCACGATCATCGTATAGAGCTGGTTGCCGAGCGCGCCCATCGACAGGCCGATGCTGGCGATGATGACTTCGGTGGACCCACGCCCGTTCAGGCCGACCGCCAGCGCCAACGACTCGCGCGTGGTCAGTCCGCCCAGCCGTCCACCGATCAGCGCGCCGGAGAATTTGCCGAGGCTCGCCGCCAGCACGACGGCCAGGGTGAACAGGGCAAGGGTGGGATCGAGCAAGGTGCGCAAATCCATTCCGAGGCCGGCCACGGCGAAGAACACCGGGCTGAAGAAGGCCATGATGAAGCCGCGCAACTGGCCTTCGATATGCTCAGTGAGGATCGGTGATCGGCCGATCAGGATGCCGGCGATGAAGGCGCCCAGTGCGGTGTGCACGCCGATCAGCTCGGTGGTGAGCGCCATGGCCAGCATGACGATCAGGATCGTGGTGATCACCGGCACCTCGATGGTGAGGTTGTCGTTCGCCCAGACGATCAGCGCGGTCACCAGACGCCGGCCGATGGTGAAGCTGAAGGCGAGGAACAGGGCCGTCCCGGCGAGGCTGGCGCCGATGCTCGCGATATCGATCGTGCCGTGCGCGGCGATTCCCGAGATGACCGCGATGATGATCCAGGCGATCGTGTCGTCGAGGATCGCCGTGGCGAGGATGAGCTGGCCGAGGTCGCGCCGTATCGCCCCGATCTCCATCAACACCATGGCGACGATCTTGACCGCCGAGATCGAGAGCGCCGTGCCGAGAAAGAGTGCCGTCACGAGGCGGTTCTGATGGCCCGGGATCGCATCTCCCGGCAGCGCGTAGGCAAGGGCCACACCGCAGGCGAACGGGACGGCGATGCCGAAGAGAGATGAAGAAACGACGGCCCTGCGGCGGCGCTGGATCAGCGCCAGATTGGTCTCCATGCCGGTGAGCAGCAGCAGGAGGAGGATGCCGGTCTGCGCGATCGCATCGATCATGCTCTTCATCGTCTGCGAATCGGGGAAAAGCGCCCGCCGCAGTTCGGGAAAGGCCGCGCCGAAGATCGAGGGCCCGAGCAGGATGCCGGCCAGAAGCTGGCCGAAGAGCGCTGGCTGGCCGAGGCGGCTCATGCCTTCTCCCAGAAGGCGGCCTGCCAGCAGGAGAAGGATCAGCTCCGCGGCGAAGGTCGCCAGCGTGTGATTGAAGATCAAGAAGACCCCCTGCGAATCGTCCGATGGACGGACCGACGCGATTCGTGCTGACCTCAACAACGGGCGGAAGTCGGGAGGGATGCACGCATGGACAAGGAAATTGTCGAGCTGTTGGCGCGCCGCGCGGGGCTGGACAAGACCCTGGCAGAATTTCGCGAGGACGTGTTCGTTGCCGCGCAACAGGCGGCGACCGTCGCTCAGAAGCTGGCCGCGCCCGTCGATGTACGCGTCGAAACGTGGCCGCCGATGCGCCCGGGAGCCGGGCTGTGAACGCGGGTCTCGGTCTCGTTGACGGGCCGCTTCATTTCCTGTCGGCCGCGGCTGCCGCTCATGCCATCGCGGCGCGCGAACTCTCGCCCGTCGAGCTGATGGAGGCACACCTCGACCGCATCGCGAGACTCGATCCCACGCTCAATGTCTTCATCAATCTCGATGCGGACGCGGCGTTGGCCGCCGCGCGCACGGCCGAGGCGGAGGCGGCCGCCGGTCGCCTCCGCGGCACGCTGCATGGCGTGCCGGTGGGCATCAAGGACATCATCGATGTCGCCGGGCTCGCCACGACCTGCCATTCCAGGATCCTGGCCGACAACATAGCGACATCGGACGCCGTCTGCGTGAGCAAGCTGCGCCAGGCCGGCGCCATCGTGATGGGCAAGCTGTCGACGCACGAATTCGCCATCGGCGGGCCGAGCTTCGACCTGCCCTGGCCGCCAGCGCGCAATCCCTGGAATCGCGACCATCATCCGGGTGGCTCGTCGTCGGGATCCGGCTCCGGCGTCGCCGCCGGCCTCTTTCCCATGGCCCTCGGGACCGATACCGGCGGCAGCGTACGCAATCCGGCAAGCTGCTGCGGTATCGTCGGCCTCAAGCCGACCTATGGGCTGGTCTCGCGGCGCGGCGTCTTTCCCCTTTCCTTCTCGCTCGACCATGTCGGCCCGATGACGCGCACCGTCGCGGACAATGCGCTGATGCTCGAGGCCATCGCCGGCCACGATCCACGCGATCCCGGCAGCGCCGCGGCCGGCAATGGCCATTACGCGGCGGCCATGGATCGCGGCGTGCGCGGCCTGCGCCTGGGCTTCGTCCGGCATTTCCATGAAACCGACCTGCCGGCGGAGCCCGAAGTGACGGCCGCGCTCGAGCATGTCGCGCGCACCTTGCAGATGATGGGCGCCGACGTGCGCGCTATCCGTCTGCCGTCGCTCGGGGAATTCGCGTCTGTGAACCGGGTCATCCTGCAGAGCGAGGCCTGGTCGGTGCACGCGCGCTGGCTGCGCGAGCGACCCGGCGATTACGGCCGGCTGGCGCGGCGGCGGCTTCTCGCCGGCGCCTTTCTGAGCGCGGGCGACTATGTCGCCGCCAATCGACGCCGCGGCGAGATGATCGCCGCCGTCAATTCGGCACTCGCCGAGGTCGACGTGCTGCTCTGTGCCAGCTCGATGGATCCGGCGTGCCGCATCGATCGGCCGGCCGACGTCGATCGCACCTACACCCGCCAGGCGCGCACGCCGTTCAACGTCACCGGCCATCCTGCGCTCGCGATGATGTCCGGCCTCTCCTCGACCGGTCTGCCGCTCTCGGTGCAGTTCGTTGCCCGCTATTTCGACGAGGCGATGCTGTTTCGCGTCGCCGGCGCCTGGGAGAAGGCATCGGGCATGGACAGGAAACATCCGCCGATCGGCTAAGCACGGAATGTCAGCAAGGCGGTGATCCATGAAGGACTTTCCCGCTGCCTACCAGTCGACGGCAGGCTCGGCGCTGGCCGTCGACAGGACCTTCTATCGGCGCATTGCCGAGAACCCTGGACGCCGGCTTGTCGAGAAGTTCGTCATTCCGATCCGCGCCGGCCGGGCCTGGAAGGTGCCGGCCGGTCATGTGTTCCGGATCGTCACGGTCGAGGGCCCGCAGGTCGGCGACCTCAATCTCTGGAACCTCCACAATCCGCGCGAGCGCCTGTGGGCGTCGCGTACGCGCCAGCTCCAGGCGTCGCACGTGACGACATTCGATCGCCTGTGGTCGACGTTGCCCTATCTGCGGCCCATTGCGACGATAACGTCGGATAGCCTCGCGAGCTATGGCGTCGACGAGTTCGGCGGCCGCATCCACGATCTGCTCGGCACGCGCTGCGACCCCTATGTCAATCGCATGCTCACGGGCGAGGATTTCGACTTCTGCTGCCATTCCAACCTCGTGCGGGCGGTCGCGCCGTACGGTTTGACCGAGCTCGACGTCCACGATGTCCTGAATGTGTTCCAGTGCACCGGCCTGAACCGCGAGGACAAATATTTCATGCGGGCGAGCCCGGCGCGCACAGGCGACCATCTCGAATTCTTCGCCGAGATCGACCTCCTGTGCGCACTGTCGACCTGTCCGGGCGGGGACTTGTCGGTGCCTCTCTGGGGGCCGGAGGCGCGTGATCCGCTCACCGTCTGCCGACCGCTTGGCGTCGAAGTGCATGCGCTCGCCCCTGAGCTGCTGCAGGACTGGGCATCGCCGAAGATCGCCGCTTATGGCGGCGGGCACGGGCTTGGCCTCAAGACACCGCCTTGGGCCGCTTGATGCATGACGCGACGGCCGACCTTTAGTGCCTGATGTGAAAATTTCTTGGGGCCAGGGCCTGGTTGACAGCACGCCGCGGTCTACATAAAGCTTAACCATAGAGTTAAGTGTTGAGAGAGCCCGTCGATGCTCAAGATCCTCGTCGCCCTCGTCATGGCCGTCGTGATCACGATAGGCGGCATCCTCGTCTACGCCGCAACCAAACCCGATTCCTTCCGGGTCGAACGCTCCGCCACCATCAAGGCGCCGCCCGACAAGATCTTCGGGCTGATCGCGGATCTGCGGGGCTGGGCGGTGTGGTCGCCCTATGAAAGGAAGGACCCGAACATGAAACGGACCTTCAGCGGACCAGCCAGCGGCAAAGGCGCCGTGTACGAATGGGACGGCAACAAGGATGTTGGCCGGGGCCGCATGGAAATCGTCGAAGCGACACCGCCGTCGAAGATCGCGATCAAGCTCGATTTCCTGAAGCCGTTCGAAGGTCACAACACGGCCGAATTCACGATGGTGCCGGCCGGCGACAACACGGCCGTCACATGGGCGATGTATGGTCCGAGCCCCTATATCGCCAAAGTCATGGGTACGGTTTTCGATATGGACAAGATGATCGGCAACGACTTCGAAGCAGGCCTCGCCGCTCTCAAGGCCGTTGCCGAGAAGTGATATCGGGAGGAATCGATGGACACGGCTCTCCAGTCCGTTCAGCAGGAGTTGTTTCTCACGCGCGACCTCAAGGCGTCGCGTGATCGCGTATTCGCTGCGTGGACCGATCCACGTCAGGCGGAACTCTGGTGGGCTCCCCGAGACTGCACGCCGCTGTCTTGCGAGATGGACGTGCGCCCCGGCGGTATCTGGCGGCGGCGCATGCGGGTCCCCGACGGCACCGTGATCACCAAGCACGGTATCTATCGCGAGGTCATGGCCCCCGAGCGTCTGATCTTCACCTACGTCACGGAATATGCCGACGGGAGCGTCGATCCCGAGACGCTGGTGACGGTGACATTTACCGACCTGGGCGACCGCACCCGGCTCACGCTGCGCCATTCGGCCTTCCGGACCGAGGCTTCGCGCGTCGGTCACGAGGGCGGCTGGGTGAGCTGCCTCGACCGCTTCGCGGCGTTCGTCCTTCCTGCGTAAGGGGAAGTCATGTCAAGCGGAGGCCTGTCTGACACGAGGCTGACGCGCCTGCATGCGGCGCTGGCGGCGCACGTCGCCGTGGGCGACATGCCCGGTCTGGTGGCGCTGGTGAGTCGCGGCGAGTCGGTGGTCGTCGAGGCGATCGGTGCGCAATCGTTCGGCGGCCTGCCGATGAAGCGTGACACGATCTTCCGCATCGCTTCGATGACCAAGCCGGTGATCGCGGCGGCAACGCTCTTGCTGGTCGAGGAATGCAGGCTCCGCCTCGACGATCCGGTCGATGCCTTCCTGCCCGAGCTCTCCGACCGCAAGGTGCTGAAGAGCCTGGAGAGCGAGGTCGACGATACGGTGCCGGCGCGCCGCGCGATCAGCGCGCGCGATCTGCTTACCTTCACCCTGGGCATGGGCGCGGTGATGGTGTGGCCGCCCAGATATCCGATCCAGAAGGCCGCGGCCGAGCTCGGCCTCGCGCCCGGACCGAACCAGCTCGATATCGACGCCGACGAATTCATGCGGCGGCTGGGGACGCTACCCTTGATGTACCAGCCTGGCGAGCGCTGGCTCTATCACACGGGATCCGATGTGCTCGGCGTGCTTATTGCCCGGGTAAGCGGCCAGCCGCTCGAAACCTTCCTGCAGGAGCGCCTGTTCGCCCCGCTCGGCATGCGTGATACCGGTTTTCAGGTCCCGGCCGCCAAGCTCGATCGCCTTGCCGGTGCCTACATGCTGGAGCCGGCGAAGAAAACGCTCACTTTCTTCGATGACGCGAGCAACAGCCGCTGGAGCAGGCCGCCGCCGTTTGCCGCGGGTGGATCCGGCCTCGTCTCCACGGTCGACGATTTCCATGCCTTCTATCGCATGCTGCTGAACAAGGGCCGGCACGGCCGCGAACGCATCCTCGCGCGGCCGACCGTGGAATTGATGACGTCCGATCAGCTCACGGCCTCGCAGAAGCAGGGTGCCGAGCTGTTCTTCGGTCACGGGGCGAGCTGGGGAATGGGTGGTGCGGTGGTGACGCGCCGTACCGACGTCTTCGCCACACCCGGCCGCTTCGGTTGGGACGGCGGCTATGGCACGTCGGCCCATCTCGATCCCGCCGAGCGGATGATCGGCATTTTGATGACTCAGCGCATGATGGACTCGCCGGTGCCGCCGCGGGTTTTTCGCGACTTCTGGACCTCGGCCTATCAGGCGATTGACGACTGACCAGCAGAAGGAGAATGACGATGAACGTTCAATCCTACCTGTCCTTCGAGGGCCGCGCCGAAGAAGCGATCGAGTTCTACAAGAATGCAGTCGGTGCAAAAGTCGACATGATGATGCGCTTCAAGGAGGCACCGGCCGACCAGCAGGCAATGATCAGCCCGGAGTCCAAGGACAAGGTGATGCATGCCGCGATCAAGATCGGCGACACGCAGGTCCTTCTCTCCGACGGCCGCTGCACCGGCAAGCCGACGTTCTCCGGCATGTCGCTCGCGGTCAGTGCCGACAGCGCCGCCGACGCCGACAAGTTGTTCAATGCGCTCAGCAAGGGAGGTCAGGTGACGATGCCCATGACCGAAACCTTCTTTGCCAACCGCTTCGGCATGTGCGCGGACAAGTTCGGCGTCGCCTGGATGGTGCTCAACCCGAAGGCGATGGGCTGAGTGTCGATATCTGCTCGTTCGACAACGTATATGTCATCCGAGCGATAGCGAGGGATCTTTGGCAAATGACTGATCGAAGATCCTTCGGCTTCGCCTTGGGTTGACACCAGTTTGTTCAGCAGGAAAGCCTATCGGTTGTCCACATTGGCGCTGCGCAGGGGGACGCCGAACTCGCGCCGGCAGACCTCGGCCAGAACCTCGACGCCCTTGCGGATCGTCTCGGCTTCGGGATTGGCGAAGCAGAGACGCAGCCGGCATTTGGCATAGTTCTTGTCGGTCGACCATTCGGCGCCGGGATTGAGCGAAACGCCCGCGGCCAGCGCTGCCTGAGCAAGCCTCACCGTGTCGACATTGTCGGGCAGCTTGATCCACAGATAAATGCCGCCCGGCGGATCGCCGAACTCGGCGACGGTGCCGAACTGCTCGGCCAGCGCTTCGCGCAGGACTTGAAGCTTGGCGTGCAGCGCCTTGCTGAGCCGGGGAACATGGTCGGCGAAATGCCTGGTGCAGAATTCCGCCAACACCATCTGCTCCAGCGCGCCCGAGCCGGCGTCCTGCTTGAGGGCGAGGATGCGCGACAGCACCTCCCATTTGGCGACGATGTAGCCCACCCGCAACGCGGGCGCGATCGACTTGGAGAAGGAGCCGACATGGATCACGCCTTCGCCGTTGGCGAGCGCGTAAAGCGACTTCGGTCGTTTGCCGTTCCACACCAGATCCGAATAGCATTCGTCCTCGAAGATCATCACGCCGTGATCGGCCGCAAGCTCGATCAAGTCCTTGCGCCGCGCCTCGCCCATGATGGCGCCGGTTGGATTCTGCACTGTCGGAATGGTGTAGATGTATTTCGGCTTGATGCCCTTGTGCCGTAGCTCCCCGAGCTTCTGCCTCAGCACGTCGAGCCGCAGCCCTTCGGCGTCGAGCGGGATGCCGACCACATTGACGCCGATCCTGGCGAGCTTGGTGAGTGCGCCGCCATAGGTCTCCTGCTCGATCAGCACCGTGTCGCCCTTTGCCACCAGCAGGCTGTTGACCAGCTCCAGTCCCTGCATCGAGCCCGACGTGATCAGGATCTCGTCCGGTGAGCACGCGATCCCGGCATGCCCCTTGAGCTTTCCGGCCAGGAACTCGCGCAGCGGCCGGTAGCCGAGCGGCCCGCTGTTCAGCCCGTAGGTGGCGAGCGTGGCGCCCTCGCGCTTCAGCACTGTCGTTGCCGCCTCGATCAGCGCATCTACCGGCACGTGCCTGGCGTCGTTGTGGCCGCCGATAAAATTGTATCTCGGGAATCCGTTCCATTTGACGGCCGGCGCGGGCGTGCCGGGCGCTAGCAATGGCGCGAAATCGAATGGTGCGGTCATGGCAGTTCCCCGAGCGTGCTGGGCTTTCGCATTGCTGAGGCAAGACCACACGATTCGCAACTTTTTTGGCCGGTTGGAGCCACGGCGCGGAACGAACGTGCGCTCTGTCCTCGACTCATTTGGGCCGAGGATCCTTCACCCGCGCATCGGGCTGCTCGAGTTCACCGCGGCGCAGGAGCTTGACGGCTTGCACCAGGGCGCGCGCCGCATTGCGCGCTTCCTCCTGCAAGGCCGTGTCGCGATCGAGTGCCAGGTGGCTGCTGGCATAAGGCTCGTAGTAGCCGATATAGCGGTCGATCTCGGCTTTGTGGCCGGCACCGATCATGCCGATGTCGGAAAGCCAGTCGCTGAGCGAGCGCCGCAAAGTCTCCGCGCCCGCAGCGTCCCCGTGCACCACCACCGAAAAGACCCGGCCGGCGAGATGGCGGGGATAGGTCCAGCCTTTCATCTCGAGGTCCTTCGCCTTCCGTGGGTCCTTGCCGCCGGTCGAGCTGGGATCGGGATTGCCGCCATCGGCACAAACAAGGCGGTCGATCATCGATTTGAGCGTGGTCGGCGCCTGGTACCAGTGAACCGGGGTCACGATCATGATGCCGTGTGCGGCCGCCCACATCGGATAGATGTCGGCCATCCAGTCGTTGACCTGGCCGAGCGCGTGATTGGGATAGCAGGAGCAGGGCCAGTGGCAGAGCGGCATCGCTGTCGACACGCATCCTTTGCAGGGATGGATCTGGCGGCCGTACTCGGAGGTGAGGTTACTGAGGTCGAGCAGCTCGATCTCGAAGCCACGCTCGGTCCTGAAGACTTCTTCAGCGATCTTCACCAGCCGATAGGTCTTCGAGATTTCGCCCGGACAGGTCTGGTCGCTGCGCGGCGAGCCGCTGATCAGGAGGATGCGCGATCGGGAGGCGGCGGACTTTTGCCTCCGTTCGGCCCGCGCCACGGCGTCGCGCGTGGCTGTCCATTCCACCGACAGTTCGTAGCCCGGGTCGGCATAGCCGGAACCGGCGCGCCGGGTGCGCGGCGCCTTCCGGCTGTGGTCATAGGCATCCCATGCCGCATCGATGATCCTGTCGATCTCGACCTGCAGGGAATCGAACGCCGGATCGTAGAAACGCCGCCGCAGGCGGTCGGCGAACGCGGCCTTGTCGAGCGTGACGCTCGGCATGCCCTTGCGGACCTTGATCCTGGCCATGGCGTTCTCCCTTGGCACGGGAAGGGATAACGCCTAGCCGCGCCTGGGGCTGCGGGAAATCGCCTGCAGGGCCTTGAGATGGGCCGCGGTGGCCGACAGCGCCTTGCGCTCGATGGCGCGGTAGTGACGGATCAGTTGCTGGCCGCGCTCGGTGAGCGTCGCGCCGCCGCCCGCCCGGCCTCCCGTCTGGGCGGTCACCAGCGGCTTCTCGAAGCTGCGATTGATTTCGGCCACCAGCTCCCAGGCGCGCTTGTAGGACATGTTCATCGACCGGCCGGCGGCGGAGATCGAGCCTTCCCGGGCGATGCGCTCGAGGAGCATCACCTTGCCCGGGCCGAGCCGGCCCTCGTCGTCGAAGTCGATCCTGATGCTGAGATGCGGCATCACAAGACTCCTAGCTGCGCTCGAACGAAACGCTCTTGATCACGGCGTAGACCGGCCGGCCCGGCGCCAGCGCAAGGCGCTGCACCGACTTGGCCGTCAGCCGGGCCATCAGGGTGGCGCCGTTGCAGTCGAGGCGGATATCGGCTTGCGCGCCGGCCGGTGTGATCTGACCGACCTTTCCCGCCAGCACATTGAGCGCGCTGATCTCTTGCGGCGGATGCAGCGACAGCATGACATCGCGTGCGCGGATATAGGCGCGGACGGGCGCGCCGGACGGCGCCGACAGCCGCGGCACCTGCAATTCGCCGGCAACCGAGGCCAGTATGGTGAGCTGGAACTGCTCGTCGTGCCGCGCGACCACGGCGTCGAGCACGCTGCCGCCGTCACTCGCATCGGCCAGCGGCAGGATGTCGAGCACCGGCCCGACAGCCGTGACCTTGCCGTCCGCCAGGATCACGACCGTGGTCGCGAGTCGTGCGACCTCGGCCACGGAGTGGCTGACATAGAGGATCGGCACACCCGCCTTGTCCCGCAGCCGCTCGATATAGGGCAGGATCTCGGCGCGCCGTGCTTCGTCGAGCGAGGCGAGCGGCTCGTCCATCAGCAGCAGCCGGGGATGGGCGAGCAGAGCCCGGCCGATCGCGACGCGCTGCTTCTCGCCGCCCGACAGCGATAGCGGCCGGCGTTCAAGCAGGGGGCCGATGCCCAGGAGGTCGACGACCGAGCCGAAGTCCGCGACGGCGCCAGCATTGCCGTGGCTGAACCAGCGGCCATAGAGCAGGTTCTGGCGCACGCTGAGATGGGGAAAGAGGCGGCTGTCCTGGAACACATAGCCGATACAGCGACGGTGCTTCGGAACGAACAGGCGGCGCTCGGTGTCGACCAGCACCTTGCCGTCGACCGTCACCCGACCATGTTCGGGCCTGATGAGGCCGCCCACGATGTTGACCAGCGTCGTCTTGCCCGAGCCCGAGCGACCGAACAAAGCCGTCACGCCCGGCTGCGAGACGAAGCGGGCGGAGAGCCGGAAGGTGCCGTGCCGATGTTCGATATCGACGTCGAGGCTCATGTTGCGACACGGCGGGCACCGAGGCGGCGCGCCAGCAGCTCGGAGCCCAGCAGGGCGGCCATGGAGATCACGACCGATATCATGGTCAGCCGCAGCGCGCCGGCATCGCCGCCGGGCACTTGGGTGAGGGTGTAGATGGCCGAGGGCAGGGTCTGGGTCTCGCCGGGGATGTTGGAGACGAAGGTGATGGTGGCGCCGAACTCGCCCATGGATTTGGCAAAGCAGAGGATTGCTCCCGCGATCACGCCCGGCAGGCAGAGCGGCAAGGTGATGGTCGCGAACACGAGGAACGGATGGGCGCCAAGCGTTCCCGCGGCGCTTTCCAGCCTTGTATCGACGGCTTCGATAGACAGCCGGATGGCGCGCACCATCAGGGGAAAGCCCATCACCGCGCAGGCGAGCGCCGCGCCCGTCCACCGGAAGGCGAAGACGATGCCGAAGGCGTCGTTCAGGAATTCGCCGATCGGCCCGCGCTTGCCGAACAGGATCAGCAGCAGATAACCGGTCACGACGGGCGGCAGGATCAACGGCAGGTGTACGACCGTGTCGACCAGGCTCTTGCCCCAGAAGCGCCCGCGCGCCAGCAGCCAGGCGGCGGCAACGCCCAGCGGCAAGCTGGCGGCGGTTGCGGTGACGGCGACCAGCAGGCTCAGTCGCACCGCCGTCCATTCTTCTGCCGTCATGTGGCCGAGTTGGACTTCACCAGTACCGTGAAGCCCTGCTTCTCGAAAGCGGACCCGGCTTGCGGGCCCTTAAGACGGGCAAGAAACGGCGCCGCGTCGGCCGATTTGGCATCCTTGGTCAAGGCGGCCGGATAGATGATCGGTTTGTGCGAGTCTTCGGGGAAGGTGCCGACGATCTTGACGGTCGGTTCGACGGCGGCATCGGTACTGTAGACGATGCCGAATGGTGCCTCGCCGCGAGCGACCAGCACGAGGGCCGCTCGCACGTTGTCGGCCTGGGCGATCCTGTCCTTCACGCTGTCCCAGGCGCCGAGCTTCTGCAGGGCCGCTTTGCCGTACTTGCCGGCGGGCACGGCGTCGACATTGGCCATGGCAAGCTTGCCGTCGCCCAGCACCTTGGCGAGGTCGAAACCCGGCCTCACGTCGATCGTGGTCGTCGAATCGCGCGGTGCGATCAGGACGATCTTGTTGCCGAGCAGGTTCACGCGCGTCTCGGGCCGGATCAGCCCCTTCTTTTCGACATAGTCCATCCAGTCGAGATCGGCCGATATGAAGAGATCGGCCGGCGCGCCCTGTTCCATCTGCTTGGCCAGCGCCGAGCTTGCCGCATAGGAGATCCTGGGCGTCGGCTTGCCGGTGGCCTTGGCCCACTCCGTCGCGATCTCGTCGAGTGCATTCTTGAGGCTCGCGGCGGCGAAAATCACCAGGTCCGCCCCCTGCGCCCGCGCCGCGGAAAGCGGTACAGCCGCCGATGCCAGGACCAGGCCGAGCCAGGTGCGGCGTCTCAACAGATCCATGCCAACCTCCTCTACGAGGTCGGTATAGTCGTCTGGATATATCGGCGCGTCCAGTGGCGTTTCAGCAGGACCGTGCCACGGCGGGCGGCGACAAGCGCGATCGCGCCGAGCGATACGATCAGCACCTTGTGGATCGGCCGCGGGAAAAGCTCGGGATCGATGTCGGCGTCGAGGAGACGCAGCGGGCTGATGTGGTTTACGATCCCGTACCATCCGACTTCGAACAGAAAGGCCGCAAGCGTCGCGCCAATAGCCAGAAGAGACAGGCCGAGGAAACGGGTGCGCAGTTTCGCGGGCATCAGACGCCAGATCATGAGCCAGGCGAACAGGCCGGCCGCCACCGTCGGCTCGCCGACGTTGGCCTTGGACTGGATGAAGAAGTGCAAGATCGCCAGCACCGCGGCCGGATAGATCAGCCAGTGCAGGCGCTTCCAGTTCCGCTTCAGCCGGCGCTGCCAGCCATTGGTCGAGGTGACGGCGAGCGCCACCAGCATCAGCAGCGTCGCGAAGCCGATCGTCAGGTAGAAGCGCTTCGCGATTTCCAGCGCCACCACGATCAGGTTCCACTTCTGGTCGGCGACGTAGATCATGAAGTGGAGGCCAGCGTAGAGCGCGGCCGCGACGCCGATGCGCCGGCGGATCTGAACCAGCGGCATCCAGTCGAAGGTGGCGCGCGCAGGCGTCAGCGCCAGCGAGCAGAGCAGGAACACTATGGTCCAGTCGCCGGTGACGTGCGTGGCTTCGGTGACGGGGCGCGCGCCGAGATCGTCGGTGTACCAGCGCCAGGCGAGATGGAGCGCCGGCAGGCACAGCAGGACCAGTGTCGCCTGGCGCAGCCAGAAGATCAGCCGTTGGGTGGACACGACCTCAACTTAGGGATTCGAAGGCTCACTGACAGGTCAAACTTGCGTTAGCGCTGGTTGCCATAAAGAAGCCGATATGTGCCGATTGTCGGCGCTGCCTCGACGCCGAACGGCTTGAGTGCCGTCGCCTTGAACAGGAGCCGGGCCGCGGCGCTGGTGGCGGCCGCCTCGGCGCCTTCGAGGAGCACCACCCATTCGGCTTCATCGGCCCTGGGATGATCCATGCTCTTTTGCTGCACCGGGGCATTGGCGATCTCCAGGTCGTTCTCGCCTATCGCCGCACCCAGCATGCCGGCCCGCTTGATGGCGCGCGGCAGCGCCGTTTCGCGCAACCATTTGATCAACTCACGCCGCCGCGCGGGCTCCGGTACGAAGCGCACGATCGTGACCGCACCGCCGATACCGTGCGTCAGGTCGATCTGCATGCGCATCGTCAGGCGATTGAAATGCGTGAAGCGCGCCATCACCGCCTGGGTCCAAGGCGTCTGATTGGCAAGCAGGGCGAGATAGCCCGGCGTCGCGAGGTCGTTCACGCTGTCGCATTCGTAGGTGGCGAGATATTTCGGCGAGCCGCGCACCGCGACGTAGCGCCGCGCTCGATGGAAGCCCGGCAGATTGACCCGCTCGTCGATATGCTCGCGGTTGTACCATTCGTTGAAATCGCGCTCGTCGCGTGATTTCACCTCGGCGAACACGACCAGCATTCCCTTGCCGCGAAGCGCCATGTTTCATCTCCCCGTGGCGTGGCTCCAGTCTATGCTGGCTTCAGTTGCGGAGGAAACAGCATGAGAATTGCCAAGATCGAGGATTTGCACTGTGATGCGGGCTGGCGGGACTTCTCCTTCCTGAAGATCACCACCGATGACGGACTGGTCGGCTGGTCGGAATACAACGAGGGCTATGGCAGCGCAGGCCTGACCGCCGTGATTCGCCGCATGGCGGCTGGCCTGATCGGCCAGGATCCGCGGCCGATCGAGCGCATCATGACCACCCTGTACGCCGTCACACGCCAGGCGCCGGGCGGCATGAACCAGCAGGCCATGGCCGCCATCGAGAACGCGCTGCTCGACGTGAAGGCGAAGGCCTTGGGCATTCCGGTCCACGCCTTGTTCGGCGGGCCGGTGCGCGATCGCCTGTCGCTCTACTGGTCACATTGCGGCAGCTACCGCTTTCGCAACGCGGACATGATGAAGGTCGAGCCTGTACGCTCCCTCGACGACCTGGTGAAGCTCGGCAAGCACGTGAAGGAGCGCGGCTTCAAGGCGCTCAAGACCAACATCTTCCGCTTCGATCTCGATCCGCCGAACATGCATCAACCGGGCTTCGGCCGCGGCGCCGGCGGACCGGAACTCAATGCCGATGGCGCCGCGCTTGCTGCCATCGCAGAAGGACTCGCCGCCTTCCGACAAGGTGCCGGGTCCGACATGGGCATCCTTCTCGACACCAACTTCAACTTCAAGACCGAGGGCTACATCAAGGTCGCGCGCGCCTGCGAGCCGTTCAATCTTTTCTGGCTCGAGATCGATTCCTACGACCCCGAAGGGCTGCGGTTGATCCGCGACCGCGCTTCGATGCCGATCGCCTCCTGCGAGTCGCTGTTCGGACGGCGGCAGTTTCGCCCCTATTTCGAGCACCGTTCGGTCGACGTCTCGATCATCGACGTGCCGTGGAACGGGCTGATGGAGTCGCTGAAGATCGCGGCCATGGCCGACCCGTACGAGATCAACTGCGCGCCGCACAATTTCTATGGCCACATGTCGACCCTGATGAGCGCCAATCTCTGCGCGGCCATGCCGAACTTCCGCATCATGGAAATCGACATCGACGACGTGCCCTGGAAGGACGATCTGGTGACTCATCCGCCGGTGATCCAGAATGGCGAGTTGATTGTGCCCACCCGGCCCGGGTGGGGCGCCGACATCAACGAGGAAGCGGTGCGCGCGCATCCGCCCAAGAATCCGCATCCCTGACCCGCATCCCTGAGAGGATACCCCATGGTCTACGAGCTTCGCTGCTACACCCTTTTTCCGGGCAAGATGCCGGAGTATCTGAAGGCGGCCGAAACGATCGGCCGGCCGGCGCGCGGCAACAACTTCGGCGTCAATCACGGCTATTGGACCGCGGAGTTTGGCGCGCTGAACCAGATCTGGCATCTCTGGCAGTACGACAGCCTGAACGATCGCGAGCGGCTGCGCGGCGATCTCTCCCGGCACAAGCCCTGGATCGAAGGCTACGTTCCCGTCATCCGTCCGCTGATCCAGCGCCAGGATCTGCGTGTGATGAATGCCGTCGTCGATATACGGCCGTCGGACGGCACGGCAGGCAACGTCTATGAGCTGCGCATGTATCGCACCGTCATCGGTGGCGCCCAGCAATACGGCGAGAATTTCAAGAAGGTCCGCGCGGCGCGCGACAAGTACTCGCCAATCTGGGGCGCCTGGACCGGCGAGTTCCCGCAGCCCAACGAATGGATTCATCTCTGGCGCTACAAGAACCTGCAGGAGCGCTTCGAGGCGCGGGCCGCGGCGATGAAGGATCCCGACTGGCAGGCCTATCTCGCCAAGGGACCGGCGTTACTGGCCGAGATGCATTCGACCCTGCTGATCCCGACCAACTATTCGCCCTTGAAATGAAATCGGGGCAGCGTGCCACCACGCGTGGAGTAGCCTCCGCGCTGAAGTGGCGCTTCATGAATGCGCCACCGGAGTGGCGTGCTCCTGTGAGGAGAGTAGCTTATGGACGCGTTGAGTGACAGCGATCTTGCCTTGATGAAATTCGGCGTCGGCCAGCCGGTATCGCGCAAGGAGGATCCTGCGCTGCTGCGCGGCGAGGGCCGGTACACCGACGACATCGATCTGCCGGGTCAGGCCCACGCCGTGATGGTGCGCAGCAGGATCGCGCACGGCAGGCTCAGGGGCATCAACGCCGAGGGCGCGCGCGCCATGCCAGGCGTGCTGATGGTGTTGACGCATGCCGATCTCGAGGCGGCGGGTTTCGGGTCGCTGAAATGCCCACTGAACATTGCGGATCGCGACGGCAAGCCCATGAAAACGCCACCCCGGCCGTGCCTTGCCAGCGACAAGGTGCGCTTTGTCGGTGAACCGGTCGCCTGCGTCGTGGCCGAGACGGCAATCCAGGCCAAGGATGCCGCAGAAGCCGTGGAGCTCGACATCGACGAGTTGCCGGCCGTTACGACGCCTGTCGAAGCACTGAAGCCCGACGCGCCGCAGATCCACGACGAGGCGCCGGCCAACCTGGCGCTCGACTTCCACTACGGTGACGCCGAGGCGGTGAAGAAGGCCTTCACCGCGGCCGCTCACGTCACGAGACTGGAAATCGTCTCCAACCGCATCATCGTCAACGCCATGGAACCGCGCTCGGCGATCGGCTGCTACGATCCGGAGTCCGAGCGCTGGACGCTGCATGTCGGCTGTCAGGGCGTGATGGGCTTGCGCGGCGGCCTGGCGCGCGACGTCCTGAAGGTGCCGCCGGAAAAGGTGCGCGTGCTCACCGGCAATGTCGGCGGCTCCTTCGGTATGAAGTCGCAGGTCTATCCGGAGTACGGTCCCCTGTTGCTCGCCTCGAAGCACCTGGGCCGCGCCGTGAAATGGACGGACGAGCGCTCGGAGAGCTTTTTGAGCGATCATCACGGGCGCGATCATCAGCGCATCGCCGAGCTGGCACTCGACAAGGAAGGCAACTTCCTCGCCGTGCGGCTTACGGGTTACGGCAACGCCGGTGCCTACATTTATCCGCCGATGCCGGCGACGACGAACGCCGTGAAAAACCTGATCGATGTCTACAAGACGCCGGCGATGGAAGTGAATTCCAAGGTGGTGTTCACCAATACGACACCTGTCGGCGCCTATCGCGGCGCCGGACGGCCCGAAGGCAACTACTACATGGAGCGGCTGATCGACATGGCGGCGCGCGAGATGGGCGTCGACCGCGTCGAGCTGCGTCGGCGCAACCACATCCGGCCGCGACAGATGCCCTACAAGGCGCCCTCGGGCATGAACTATGATTCCGGCGACTTCACCGCTGTGCTCGACAAGGCGCTGGTCGCCGCCGACTGGCATGGTTTCGAGCGGCGCAAGCAGGAAAGCGCCAAGCGCAACAAGATGCGCGGCCGCGGTATCGGCTGCTATCTCGAAGTGACCGGACCACCCAGCAAGGAATACGGCGGCATCCGCTTCGAGGACGACGGCACCGTGACGATGCTGAGCGGCACGCTGGACTATGGCCAGGGCCATGCCACGCCCTTCGCCCAGGTGCTGAGCGAGAGGACAGGTATTCCCTTCGACCGCTTCCGGCTGCTGCAGGGCGACTCGGATCAGCTCAAGGTCGGGGGCGGCACCGGTGGATCGAAGTCGGCCCTGGTCGGCAGCCAGGCCTTCATCGAGGCCGCCGACAAGCTGATCGAGCAGGGCAGGCAGATTGCGGCCCACGTGCTCGAGGCGTCGGCGGTCGACATCGAGTTCTCGCGCGGCCGCTTCATCATCGCCGGAACCGACCGAGGCATCGGCATCCTGGAGCTGGCCGAGAAGCTTCGCTCGGGACTCGAGCTGCCGGCGGACATCCCGCAGTCGCTCGACGTCAGCCACATCTCGGACAATCCGCCCTTCTCGTTCCCCAACGGCTGCCATGTCGCCGAGGTCGAGATCGATCGCGAGACCGGCCAGGTCGACGTCGTGCGCTACTTCATGGTCAACGACTTCGGCACGATCATCAATCCGATGCTGGTCGAGGGCCAGGCTCATGGCGGCGTGGTGCAGGGCATCGGCCAGGCGATCTTCGAGCGCACCGTGTATGACGCGCAGGGACAGCCGCTCACCGGCTCCTACATGGACTATGCCCTGCCACGCGCCTCGGATGTGCCCGTCTTCGCGGTGCAGAGC
>NZ_DATBFE010000075.1:0-33138 GCF_036558665.1 Reyranella sp.
CGCCTCCTTGGGCGTGCGGGCAGTCGTGCCCTTGTGCTTCCGGGTCCAGGCTTCGGCCTTGGCGAAGGTGCGGTTGTAGACCACCACCTCGTGTCCCTTCGCGGCGAGATGGCCCGCCATCGGAAAGCCCATCACGCCGAGACCCAGAAACGCCACCTTGGCCATCGCTTGCTCCCAATGCTGTCGTGCGTTACGCGCGATCATAGAACCAATTCGGGGCGATGCCAGAGCCGCCTCGCTAGACGCTCGATGCGACGAGAAGCAATGCGATTGCGGCAAATCCCACAATCATCGAGAGCAAGGCAAGTGGCCAGGCACGGCGATCGAGCTCGGCATTTGAGACCTTCAACCCAGGGATTGCGGCGCCCGTCGAAACGCCGATCGGCGAGAGCATGCTGAGATCGGCGCAGCTGGGCTGGTTCTCGAACGAATTCAGGCCCACAAGGGCCGAAGCGCGTCGAGCGATAGCAACAGACGCGCGACACGATGTACTCAGCGCCCTTGCGAAGCGTGCGCAGTCGAACGGCTCGTCACGCCGCAAGTGCGGCGCCGACGCTCTCGACTTCGCCAGCAGGAGAAGCGCTTCCAAATGAGGTCGTCGCAGTTCTGCGCAAACGGCACGGCGAGGCCAGCGGCTTCGGCGGATATGGATCGGCACCTGCGGGATCGGCGAACGCGGACCGGGCTCGTTGGACGTAAGACCTCCGAGGGTCGCGCCTGCTGCCGTGCCGTAGGCAGGGCGGCAGCCCGGTCAGCCCGGATGCAGCAGGACTCCGAGCGCGATCGTGCAGCCAACGCCGAACCCCGTCACCGGCTCGGTGAACGGTGCGACCAGGAAGCGAAGCGTCCACAGCCGCCGCGGGCTACCCCGATTGAGGCAACCGGCGTCGCTGATGCGGCCGCCCGCCAAGGAGTCGGAAAAGCGACCGTTGCGCCGAGGAGCACGAGGCCAGCGACCAGCGCGCCGGCATGACCGGAGGCCGGCATGGCGAGGACCAACAGGAGCAGCCGGTCACCGTCGACATGAGGGCACCTATCGTCTTGCTTGGGCGCGTCGTGTCGCCGGGGAATTCGACTGGCACCGCAGGAAAAGGCCAGCGCAGGGACCGGCTTGCGTCCCCTTGGCCTTTCCCTTAAACCCGCCGCCGTGCCCCGATAGCTCAGCTGGTAGAGCACGTCATTCGTAATGATGGGGTCGGCGGTTCGATTCCGTCTCGGGGCACCACTCCCTTCCAGATGCATCGCTCGGCTAACGCCGGAGCCTTAGCTGCGGATGGGCCGAAGGGCTCGATGCGCCGAAGGGGTAATCCCATAGCAGCAGATTGTTCCGCTCCTGCCGTGCCCGTAGGCTGGCGCAGGGTTTGGACTCGTCCGAGCGCCGCTCCTTTGGAGGACGCTGGCGGCCTCTTGGGGGACGGCAATGATCAGCGAACGAAAAAATTTCGCCCTGGTCGACCGCAGTGCGGCGAGGGTCGTCTCCTACGATGCAGCGGCGAAGTGGCATGAGCAGCGCGTGAAGTCGGCGTTCGCGATGATGATCCGGCGCGTCTGGCTCGTCGCGGCGCTTTCCCTCGCGGGCCTCGGCGGCGCAGCCGTCTACCTTACCTATGCCAAGCCTCAATACAGCGCAACGGCGCTGGTTCAGCTCGATACGCACAGCAAGTATTCGAACTTCGACAGCGTCGTCACCAGTCCGAGAGAGGGTGATCCCATAGCCATCCGGACGCAGGTCGAGGTCCTGCGCTCGGAAGCCATCGCGGAGAGGGTGGTCAAGGCACTGGATCTGACGGCCGATCCGGAATTCAAGCCGCGGTCGCATTCGGCGCTGGCGGGGAACGGGCTCATGGCCGATGTGAGGCGGTTCCTCCTGTCACTGGGCCTCGTTCACGACGTCTCGAACGAAGACGAATTGGCATTGACGACAAAGCAGGTAAGAGGGCGTCTGTTCGTCGATGCCGACGGCCGCTCCTATATCGTCACGATCGGCTTCGCGGCTTCCAGCCCGGACAAGGCCGCCAGGATCGCGAACGCCTTTGCCGAGCAATATCTGGCCAGTCAGGTCGATGCCAAGACGGCGATCACGGCAAAGGCGAACGAGTGGGCGAAATCCCAGCTCGACACGGCCGGCGAGCAGCTTCGCGAGGCCGAGGCGGCGGTCGAGCAATTCCGCGCCAAGAACAACGCGATCATCGAGTTGGTGCCCGGCAGCTCCGTGGCGGCGGCCCAGCAGCTCACCCAGGTCAACGCGCTCCTGGCTGCCGCGACCGAGGCCCGGATCGCGGCGGAGACGCGGCTTGCGGCCGCCCGCAAGCTGGTGGCGGCAAAAGACATCTATGCCGTTCCCGAAGTCCTCGCCTCTCCGCTCATTCAGCAGTTGCGTGTCGAGGAAGCGCGCGCCGTGGCCCGGCGGGCAAGCTTCGATGGTCGGCTGGGCGTGCTGAATCCCGACTTGAGGGCCGCCGACAGCGAAGTGTCGCATTTGCGGGGAACCATCAACCTGGAGGTCGGCAAGCTCGTCTCGAGCCTCGAGTCCAACGCCCAGCTCGCGAAGGTTCGAGAGGAGGAGCTGGCGGCGAAGGTCGAGTCGCTGCGCAAGGACGTCGGCGAAGTCTCCCGCTTGCAATTCCAGCTGGCCAATCTCGAGCGCCGGGCCGAAGCGCGCAGGGCGTTCCATGCCGCCCTCGAAAAGCGCTATGTCGAGACCTCGGCCCTGCTGCACGGCGTCTATGCGGATGCCCGTGTCGTGGCCGCCGCCACGCCGCAGCCGGCTCCTTCGTGGCCCAATGTGCCGTTCGTGCTTGCGGTCGGCCTGCTGCTTGGTGCCGCTGCGGGCGCCGCCGTCGCCATGTTGTTTGAGCTCGCCGACAAGAGTTTTCGGACGCCGCCGCAGCTGGAGGAAGCCACCGGCCTGGCATGTCTCGGCGTCCTGCCCGACATGGGCCGCGCCTTGCGCCGCACGATCCGCGGCGATCTCTCCGGCCAGGAGACCCGATTGTTCCGGGAGGCGGTCAGATCGGTCTGTATCGCCATGGATGCGGCAGCAGGCCTCAAGAAGGCGAAGACGGGCAGCGTCGTATTGGTCACGTCCGCCTTGCCCGAGGAGGGAAAGACCGTTTCGAGCGTCGCCCTCGCGACAGCCCTGGCTGCGCGCGGCTCGAGGACTCTTCTGATCGATGCCGATCTCCGCCGGCCCCAAGTCGGAGGCTACCTGGACGCCGTGTCCCATTCACGGGACCTGGCTGCGATCCTGGCCGATGGCGAGGGGTGTCAGGCCGCTACTGCCGTCGCCGAGAACTTCTATGCGATCCGGGGCGGCGAGGGGCACGAGAACGCGCAACAGGTATTCCTGTCGGCGCAGTTCGGCGCGTTCCTAGAGGCGGCAAAACTGCAGTTCGACGCCATCATCATCGACAGCCCTCCGGTCATGGTTGTCGCCGACGCCTCGGTCCTTGCGCGGTCGGCCGACGTCGTGCTGCACGTCATACGGTGGGGCCGGACCAGGCGGTCGACCGTCCTGGATGCCGTCAATCGACTGCGCCGGTCTAATGGCGAGGCGGTTGGCGTGACGATGCTCAATCGGGTGGATTTGACGAAATACCACAAATACAACCGCGACGGCAGCTGGAGCTTCAAGTACGCCGATTACTACAAGGCTGCGATGCCCCTCTCCGAGAAGAAACAACTGCGCTGACGGCTGATATCTGGTGGGGCGGGCCTTGGATCGCGTGCCGGCAGCGAGTTGACGGCAACGGATCAAGGAAATTGGGGGAGGTCTCGTTGCCAAGGGCTGATCTTCATGAGCTGTTGCCGGACGCCGAATTCACATGCGACATATGCATTATCGGCAGCGGTCCGGCGGGTGCAACCATAGCGCGAGAGTTGGCACAGAGCTCGGCGCAGGTCGTGTTGCTTGAAAGCGGCGGAGCGGAACGCCAGCCATCGGCGGACGAGCTCAACGAGATCGAGAACATCGGCCGGCCTCGGGAGCTGGACCAATGGCCGCTGAGAAACAGAATCATAGGGGGAAGTTCACATACCTGGACGGGTCGGTGCGCTCCTTTCGATGCGATCGATTTCGAGAAGAGAGAGTGGGTGCCCTACTCCGGATGGCCATTCGGTCTCGAGGAGCTGTTGCCCTATCTCCGGCGGACGCCCCACTATCTTGGCCTCGGCGTGGCGACCGACTACACGGACGACAGGCTCTGGGTCACTGCCCACCGGCCGATCCCTCGGCCATCGTTGAACGAAGACGTCCTCATGCCCTTCCTGTGGCAGTACAGCAAGGCGCGCGAGAACCGATTTGACATCATGCGGGTCGGGCCCGAGCTGGTCGCCAATCTTCCCAAGAACGTCTGGCTCCTGACTAATGCGACGGTCGTTCAATTGAATCTGGACCCGTACGGCCGCGCAATTCAGTCGGTCGAAGTTGCTTCTTTCAATGGGCGGCGGCACACGATCAAGGCTCCGACGGTGGTCCTCTGCGCCGGAGGCATCGAGAATGCCCGGCTCCTGCTCTGCTCGAACAAGGTCGAGCGACCCGGCATCGGCAACGGGCGCGATTTGGTCGGCCGTTTTCTGATGGATCATCCGCGTACGGTCGCGGGCATCTTTGCCAAGGCGAGATCGGCGGAAATCATGAGGCGCTTCGGCCTGCACCATGTGCGCTTTGGCTCGCGCAGTTACCGGTTTCGCCACGGTTTTCGCCTGAGTCCAGCCATTCAACGGCAAGAAGGCCTCTTGAATTGCGCGGCTTGGCCGGAAGAATCCGTGCTTGAGGATGATCCATGGCGGGCTCTCAATCGAATTCTCCGTAGCCAGTCACGTACCGTCAAAGATATCCGCGCCATCGTCTCCAACGCGGACAAGATACTGAAAGGCACGGTGGATCTGGTTGTCCACAAACGCGGGCTGACCCGGAAATTCGGCGCGCTGAACCTGATCTGCACGACGGAACAGGTTCCTGACCCCGAGAGCCGGATCACGCTCTCGGATCGCACGGATCGTCTGGGTATGCCGATCTCACGCGTGCACTGGAAGATAAGCGAAGTCGAGGAGCGAAGCATTCGGCGCATCGCGGCACTCATCGCAACGGAAGTCGCAAGACTGGGCTACGAAGCCCCGCAGCTCGAACCATGGGTGACGGAGGCGGAGGCGCCGCGGCCGGCTTTTGAGGATGTCGGGCATCCAATTGGAACGACCAGAATGTCGGATGATCCCGCGACCGGGGTCGTTGATGCACAGTGTCAGGTGCATGGAGTCGAGGGGCTCTTCGTGGTGGGAAGTTCCGTGTTTCCCACCGCGGGGCATGCCAACCCGACCCAGATGATCGTCGCATTGGCGATCAGAGCGGCCGACATGCTCAGGGCGAGGCATGCCGGAGCGGGACGAATGCATCTTCAGCCGAGCCCCGCTCGGGTAAGCGATCATGTGTGAAACGACCGACGCAAGGGCGGGCGGGCGTTTGGTTCTGGTTACCGGAGCCACCGGCAGAATCGGCAAACACGTAGTCAATGAGTTGCTGCGACGGGGCTTCAAGGTGCGGGCGATCTCGTCCGGACGACGTGCCGACAATGAGCGGTCGGAAGGGGTTGAATGGCGGAGCAAGGATTTTTCCACCTCGATCGATTTCGATTGTGACCTCGAAGGCTGCGACGCTGTCATTCACCTGGCTGCCGAGATTGCCGAAAGATCGCGAATGCAGCGCGTCAATGTCGAGGCGACGCGTGCGCTGGCAAGCGCGAGCGAGCGCGCAGGGGTGGCGGTGTTCTGTTACACGAGTTCGGCGTCCGTCTATGGCAACAGCCTGTCACGGATCGTCACCGAGGAAAGCCCGACCCTGACGCCTGACAGGGATATCAAGAGCGAGTATGGCGCTCCAGATTTCCTGCGCGCATACGGCCGAACGAAGCTGCTCGGAGAAATTGCTCTCCGTGAAGAAGCGCGTTCGGCTGAATACGTCATCCTTCGCCCGACAATGGTCGTCGACGTCGACGACGTGCTGAGGCTGGGAGACCTCGGTCATATCCGCCGGAGCCTTACGGCCCGACGGCATGCTCATTACATCTACGTCGCCGACGTCGCCGATGTCATCGTCTCGCTGGTGGAACGCGGACTGATCCGGCATGGACCGACGGCCCATGTATCGACCTATAACGTGGCGGAAGACGAATTTCCCGAGTGCTCGTACGCAGCGATATTCAGGAAGCTGCGAAAGAGCACGGGAGATCGGAAGTTCGAGGTGCTTCCTGCCCCGATGATCGCCGATCGCCTCGTGAGCTTCGCCCGGTTCGGTGCCCTTCCCGTTCGATTCACCTTCGGACAGATGTTGTTTGCGACCAACAAGCTAAAGAACGAGGGATATCCGCCTCGCTTTGGGCTCGAGCAGCTCTACCGCCAGGCCATCAGACAGATGTCGGAGGTGCCAAGGCGCCCATGATCGCTGCGATCAGGGCGAGCGCGATCTCGTCCGATTGCAGGCGTTCCCGATATCGGCCAGTGAGCCCATCGTCGGGTGGGTCCGCCCAGGGTCCGCCCTCGTCCGCAACCCGCCTCACGATCACGCTCATCGCTCCTCGGGTACCCGACGGCGATACCGGACCGAAATAAGAATAAACACGCACAAATAGGAATATAATGTCGGCGGTTCACACTTCGATGTCGAAGCGGATTGGGGAAAAGCGGTGCGTGGCGAAGCGGACAGCGGGATGCCTGATTCAGCGTTGGGCTGCGGCGGCCACAAGTACCGTATCTACGGCCTGGTCGTGGAGAGCGAGCTGCCGCTCACATCGGTCGAGAGCTGCGACAACGGGCGGGCTCCGGCGGTCACCATCATTCGTGCGAGGGACGACTTCCTCGAGGAGAGGGCTGCAGGCCTGCGGCAGGACTGCGAGGAGTGGATCCGGCACACGGTGCTGGCCGATGGCAGCCTATATATCAGAGTGAACGGAGTATTCGAGGCGATCGTGGCGTCGGACGGCCGCCGCGTGGCGAGCCGCAAGCTGGCCACGGTCGACGACAGGACCTTCGAGGCCAATCTCGTGAACTTCGCGCTCACCGCTTCGCTGACGCTCCAGGGCGAGGAATGCCTGCACGCCACGGTCGTCGCGCTCGGTGGGCGCGCCATCGGCCTGTTGGGGCCCAGCGGGTCGGGCAAATCCACTCTCTCGGCTTTCCTGCTGACACAGGGCGCGTCGCTAGTCACCGATGACCTGTTGCGCGTGACGTTTCCCGGCGATGAGGTCGTGCCGCATCCGGGTCCCCGTCGTCTGAAGCTGTTTGACGATTCGGCGCAGCGTTTCCTGCCCGATGCATCGCGGCAGGGCAGCTTCAACCGGCTGAGCGGCAAGACGATGTTCGGACCCCGTGACGCGCCGGCGCCGAACGAGAGCGGCACGTCGCTTTCGGCACTTGTCTGGTTGGGCGACGAAGGATCGGCGGAAAGTCGGCCTTCGGTTTCGGTGAGGCAGGTGACGGGCATCGAACGCGTGAAGATACTCACCCGATCGACCATGGACATACGATATGCCTCACCCGAACGGCTGGAGCGGCAGTTGCGTTTCGCCGAACGCATGGCGCGAGCCGTGTCCATCTTCGCGCTGCGATATCCCCGCGACTACGCCGCACTTCCTGAGGTCGCCGAGGCGCTGCGGGCGGTCGTCGCGGCATGAAGGCCGGCTCCTCCTTTCTTGCGCTCTCCAACAGCGATCGGCTGCTGGTGCTCAGGGCGCTTGCGACGCTTGCCTTCGTCCGCCTGGCGCTCGGCATCGTACCGCTGCGATGGTTGCGTGCCTGGGCGACACGTCCCGGGTCAGGCGCGCAGTCGGTCGGGCGGATCACGTGGGCGGTGTCGGCGTGCACTCGGCGGCTGCCCGGATCGACCTGTCTCGTCTCCGCCTTTGCCCTGCAGCGGATCCTGTCCAGGGAAGGCCATGCCTCGGAGCTTCATATCGGCGTCGCCCGCCGCCAGGCCGGGCTTGCCGCGCATGCCTGGGTCGTGTGCCAGGGTGAGACCCTGATCGGCGAAACCGAGATGGGTGACTATGCGCACCTCGTTGCCTGGCGCGCCGTGCCGGACGACGACTGAGGATGTTCGCCGCGATCCTGAGCACCGACAGAGTCCCGATCGACCCGCCGCCCGGCCAACTCTCAGCGACCGACGGGCTCGAGGTCGCGATGGCGGGAGGCGGGCGCCTGGCATTACTTGCGTCTCGCGATGCACAGGTCGACGAGTGGCGAGGCATCGCCTCGTTGGCCAATCGCTTCTGGATCGCCGGGCGGCTGCGTCTCGATCGGCGGGGGGCGCTGCAGGATCGGCTGGGCACCACCCGGGAATCGTCAGACGCCGATCTTTGCCTGCTGGCCTACGCCGCGCGGGGAGAGCACTTCCTCGAAGAGATCGCCGGCGATTTCTCGTTTGTGCTGTGGGATGAAGGGGCCAATGAGTTGATATGCGCCCGAGATCAGCTCGGTGTACGGTCGCTGTTTCATGCCACGGTCCGTGGCCGGCATTTCGTCTCCGACTCGCTTGGCTGGATGGCCTCGCGGCCCGAGATAACTCGTGCCCTGGACGACTACTGGGTCGCCGACTTCCTGGCGGTCGGCCACAGCCTCGATTTTCATCGTACCATCTTCGCCGGGGTCGCAAGGCTGCCCCCGGGGCACAAGCTCAAGCTGTCCGGCGCCAACGCCCGCGCGAAGGCCTATTGGCGACTGGATGTCCCGGAGCCACTGCACTATCGCGACGGCAGACAGTACGCGGAGCATTTTCACGCATTGATGAACTCGGCGGTCGCCGATCGACTGCCGGCGTCGGCGAAGGTCGGGGTGTCGATGAGCGGCGGCCTCGATTCGACGACGGTGGCCGCCTTTGCCGTCGCTCTGACAGGCGATCCAGCCCGTGTCGTTGCCGAGTGCGTGCATTACGAACGGCTGATGCCGGACGACGAAGCCCGGTTCAGTTCGCTCGCCGCCGACTGTCTCGGTATTTCGCTCCGCCGGCGGGCGGTCGATGACATGACCTACGATCGCGACTGGCGGAGACGTGGCCTGCATACCCCCGAGCCTACGCGGTCGATCGTCTTTGCTCACTGGACCCGCATGATCATGAGCGAAATGGCAGACGCGGCGCCGGTCTGGTTTTACGGCGAGGGGCCCGACAATGCGCTCCACTTCGAGCGCGATGTGTATCTGTCGTGGCTCCTGAAGCGGCGCAAATGGCGCCAGCTGATCGGCGCGAGCCTCCACTACCTCGGCATCAAGGGACGCGAAGCTTGGGCAAGGGGCATGCGCCGCAGCGTCGCTGAGCCGGCCGATCGGCCGACGACCGGTGGGCTGCCCCAATGGCTCGATCGGGACCTGGTCAGCAAGCTGCGGCTGGAGGAGCGGGCGCGCGAGGCGGGCGAGATCATCGACCGCTCCCACAGCTGGCATCCTCGTGCCATTGGATCCTTCACCAATCCCATTTGGCAGGCGCTGTTTGCCGAGCGCGATCTCGAGGAGACCCTCGCGCCCCTGCTTTGGCGACATCCGTTTCTCGACCTTCGCGTTCTCGAGTTCATGCTCTCGGTGCCGCCGGTCCCATGGGCCCGGAACAAACTGCTGATGCGGCAGGCGATGCAGGGACGGTTGCCCCGGGAAATCCTCGATCGTCCGAAAACTCCGCTGGCCGACTCTCCGATCGAAAAACCAATCCGCGAACTCGGATTGGGAGATCTCGAAGCCGACGGCTTTATCGAGAAATACGTCGACATTGAAAGCGTGCCGAGAGCGACAGCCGTTGATGACGATTTGTCCGCGCTCATCGCGGTTCATGCGCTGGATCACTGGATCATGTACAATTACAGAAAGGGCTAGGAGAGCGCCGCAGTGCTTGAGACGTCGAGCGTTCTGAAGCGATCGAGCGCACAGGTGTCGTGCAACCTCGATGAGGAGATCGCTGTCCTCCATCTGCAGAGGGCCCGATATTTCGGGCTCGCCGGCGTTGGCGCTCATATCTGGCTGTCCCTCGAGCGACCGCGGTCGGTCGGCGAAATCTGCGATTCCGTCGCCGACCATTTCGATGTCGCGCCGGCAAGCTGGCGTAGCGATGTGCTGGCATTCCTGGCCAGTTTGCAGGAGGCGGGCCTCGTTGAGGTGGTGGATTAGCCTGTGGTAGAATACTGCGTTCTTGATGAAGAAAGAGGCATTTGGGATGAAGACCGACCGCCTCGCGGACGAGAATAGGACGCCGCAGCCGGCGGCGAAAAAGCCATATGAAGCGCCCGTCCTCAAGGACTGGGGCACGCTGCAGGACATGACGTTGGCGAATGGTCCAATCGGCAAGAAGGACGGCGGCAAGGGCCTCGTCAGCAGGACTCGTTGATGATGAATTCCGGCACCTGGTCTCTCGTTCCGTTCGACCGGCCAAAGGTCTAGTCGTCAGACAGCCATGGGCGCTCATCCAGCGACGAGCAGTGCGGAGTTCGATCTGCTCTGCGCCGCCGCGAAGCCCTGTCCCGATCTCGAAACCACGCGCCGACTCTTGCGTGGGCCCATGGATTTGCCCGTGGCTCTGGACCTGGCGCGCCAACACTACGTTCAGCCGCAACTGCTTTCGACGATGTCGGCTCTGGCCTGGGAAGGAGTGTCGACCGAATGCAAGGCGAGGCTCGAACAGTTTCGGCGGGCTCACGTGCTCCGGGTGCTCTATCTCGCCGAGGAGCTATGTCGGATGGCAGAGGTTCTTGCGTCCCGCGGCATCGCCTTCGCCGCGTTCAAGGGCGCCGCCCTCGCCATCGACCTCTATGGCGACATTGCCCACCGCGAATACGCGGACATCGATCTCATCGTCGCGCCCGGGCAAATGGCGGCGGCCGAGACGGCGCTGGCAGGCCTGGGCTATATGAGTGATCAGGGCGACCGCGCGTTTCGGCAGATGTTTCGCGCGTATCAGCGGCAATATACGTTCACGCGCGCCGATATCGATGCAACAGTCGATTTGCATTGGGGGTTTACTGCGGCGAGGCTGCCGTTTCCGTTGCAGGCCAACGAGCTTTGGTCGGACCTCAGGTCCGTCATTGTCGGCGCACGCGCGATTCCCACCTTCTCCGATCCGGACGTAGCCCTGCTGCTTGCGGGCCACGGCACGAAGGAGGGTTGGAGGAGTCTGGGTTGGCTCTGCGATTTTGCCGCTTTTGCGCATCGCCGGCCCGATCTCGACTGGTTGGGCTTGTACGAGCGCGCGCGCAGACGCGGCTGCGGCGACGCCTTGTTGCTGGCATATGCTCTTGCCGCCGAACTGCTTGACGTGGCAGTCCCCTGCGACCTCGCGAGCAAGCTGGAGGGAAACAGGAGAGTCGGCCGACTTGCCGCCGCCATCGCCGGTCGACTTCGCGCCGGACCCGCGGGGACGGGTCGTCACCATCTGATGGATCTCGATCTCTGCGACAACGTTCGGGATCGGATCAAGGTCGCGATCAGGCTCGCCCTCACACCGACGCCCGGCGACTATCATGCATGGCCGTTGCCGCAGGCTTTGTGGCCGCTTTACTATCTCCTGCGCCCCGTGCGGCTGGCGGTCGCCGCGGTCGCGTCGCTCCTGTCGCCGTCACTCCGCCGCGACCGCGAGCCGGTGATCGGGCAGTAGCTCGGACCGGTCGATCGGCGCGCCTGAGTCGAATTTCTTGAGTTCCGGCATCACCGCGCTCGCGAACAGGCGCACGTTGCGGGCCGCTTCCTCCTGCGGCATGCCGGCATAAGAGAAGACACCGACATAGGCGCTGTTCCGCGTCTGGCGGTGGATCGCCATGATCTTGTCGTACGCCTGCTCGGGCGTGCCGTAGACCTGCAGATCGGCGAAGAATTCGATTGCCTTCTGGTCGCCGTAGACGGCGAGCTTCTCGTTCATCTTGGCGTAGTATTCGTAGCCGCGCTGGTTCTTCATGTGCGCGCCGGCGAACTGATAATGGTCGAGGACGGTGCGGTAGTAGCCACCGATATATTTCATCGCCATCTCGCGCGCCCGTTCGGCGCTTTCGTCGACGAACGTCCAGCCGGCCGAGATCGGCTGCGGCGCGTCGCAGCCGTTGATCTCGTGATAGAGCACGTTGTATTCGGCAAGCTCCTTCTCCACCTCGCGCCACGGCTTCTGCGGGATGATCAGGAGCCCGACGCCAAGCCGCGCCATGATGCGGGCACTCTCGGGGCTTACGGCCGCCGCGTAGGTGCGGCCTCGGAAGGACCTGAACGGGGCAGGGCGGATGGCAGCCGGTGGCTGCCTGTAGTGCTTGCCCTGATAGTCCATCTTGCCGGTCTCGAGGCCCTTGAGCAGCGCCTCGCCGTATTCGATGAACATCTCGCGGCTGTCGCCCATGTCGAGGCGGAAGCCGTCGAACTCGACCTTGCCCGCGCCGCGTCCCAATCCCAGGATCATGCGACCGCCCGAGAGATGGTCGAGCATGGAGATCTGCTCGGCCACCCGCATCGGATCGTGCCAGGGCAGCACGACCACCATCGAGCCGAGACGGACGCTCTTTGTGCGGCCGGCCATATAGGACAGGAACTGCACAACGTCGGGGCACATCGTGTAGTCGGTGAAATGATGCTCGACCGACCAGATCGATTCGAAGCCCAGCGGCTCGGCCATGTCGGCCAGCGCGAGTTCGTTGAGATAGACCTGCCGGTCGGCGAGCTTGCGACCAGGATTCTGGAAGACGGCGGCCATTCCGACATGCATGAACGTTCCTCACTATCGTTCGGTTCATGGTAAACAGTCGTTCATATGCTTGGGAAGGCCCGGCGCGTGCTTGAATCCGCCCCAATCGCCGGTCATACCCCGCCGATGCGTTCTGTCCTGACGGGTCTTCTGGCCCTTCTTGCTCTGGGTCTTGCCTCTTCCGCCAGCCGTGCGCAGGTCGGCGTGCCGCAGATCGAGAACTACATCAACTCGATCCGCACGCTGCAGGCGCGCTTCGTGCAGAGCAATCCGAACGGGTCGGTTCTGCAAGGCACGCTCTACGTGCGTCGTCCGGGCCGCATGCGCTTCCAGTACGATCCGCCGTCGCAGCTCAAGATCGTGGCCGACGGGACCCAGGTAACGATGTGGGATCCCGCGACGCACGATTTTGGGCAGTGGCCGATCGGCTGGACCGCAGCATCGTTCCTGGTGAAGGAACCGCTGAAGCTCTCGGGAGATCTCACCGCGCAAGCCGTGAACCGCACCGCCGATGGCCTGCTCGAGGTCACGATCGTGCAGACACGCAAGCCGCAGGAAGGCAAGGTGATCGTTCGCTTCGCGGAAAATCCCATGGCATTGCGCGGCTGGTCGATCATCGACAATCGCGGCAACAAGGTCGATGTGGCACTGACGCAGGTGCAGACCGGCATCCAGCTCGCCGATTCGCTGTTCAAATACGACGGCCCTGATGCCGGACAAATTCTCAACGGCAATCGGAACTGACGCGCTATAACCGCTGCATGGACCGGCGCGGGGAAACAGCGACGTGAGCAGCCTGATCGTGCGGGCCTCGACCGAGGCGGACGTCGCGCGCTGTGCGGAAATCTACCGGCATCACGTGTTGCACGGCACTGCCTCGTTCGAGGTCGAGGCGCCCGACTTGACAGAGATGAAGCGGCGCCGCGCGGCGGTGCTCGACCTCGGCCTTCCCTATATCGTGGCCGAACGCGCCGGGCGTGTCCTGGGCTACGCCTACGCCGGCAACTGGCGGCCGCGGCCGGCCTACAAATTCTCGGTCGAGGACTCGATCTACATCGACAAGGATGCCGTCGGGCAGGGCGTAGGCAGGGCGCTGCTGCCGGTCCTCATCGAGCAGTGCACGGCGCTCGGCAAGCGCCAGATGGTGGCGGTGATTGGCGATTCTGCGCAGACGCCGTCGATCCGACTCCATGCCGCCTGCGGCTTCGAGATGGTGGGCACGCTGAAGAGCATCGGCTTCAAGTTCGGCCGCTGGCTCGACAGCGTGCTGATGCAGCGGCCGCTCGGCACGGGCGATACTGTCGCGCCGGGTGCGAACTGACATGCGCCTGATCGACTATTTCGACCGTGGCGCCGATCTCTTTCCGGAGCGGCATTGCCTGCATGACGGCATGCGGGGCTGGACCTATGCCGAGGTGCGCGAAACCACGCACCGCATCGCCAACGCGCTCCTGAAGGCTGGGCTCGTTCGGGATGCGAAGGCCGCGGTCTACAGTCCGAATCACGCCATGGCCTATGCCGCTCTCATGGGCATCGCCCGGGCTGGCCTCATCTGGGCGCCGGTCAATGCACGCAACGCGATCGAGGAGAACCTGTTCATCCTCGACAATACCGACGTCGAGTTCCTGTTCTATCACTCGAGCTTCGCCGCCTACGTGCCGCGCATCCGCGAGGCCTGCCCCAAGATCAGGACCTTCGTCTGCATCGACGATCCGGAGTTCGCGACCTGGCTGGCGCGGTTCGATCCGCTCGCGCCTGATTTGCCCGATGCGCCGGACGACGCGGCCATGCTGATCAGTTCGGGCGGTACCACCGGACGGCCCAAGGGCGTGCAGATCACCAACCGCGCGATCGAGACCATGAACTCGATCTTCTGGGCCTGCATGCCGGTCGAGGCGCCACCGGTGCATCTCATGGTAGCGCCGATGACCCACGCCGCCGGCGTCTGCTCGTTCCCGCTGCTGCCCTACGGCGGCACCAACATCTTCATGGGCACGTCCGATCCGGGCGCGATCCTGGCGGCGATCGAGAAGCACAGGGTCACGCACATCTACATGCCGCCGACCCTGATCTACATGCTCCTCGCCCATCCCGACATCGGCAAATACGACTACGGTTCGCTCAGGAATCTGGTCTATGCCTCCGCGCCCATGTCGGTCGACAAGCTCGTCGAGGCGATCCGGGTGTTCGGCCCGGTGCTGACCCAGACCTATGGCCAGGCCGAGGCGGCGATGATCTGTACCTTCTTCTCGCCCCGGGATCACGTCGCGGCGCTGCAAGACAACAAGCGTCATCGGCTCGCGAGTTGCGGCAAGGCCACGCCACTGATGCGCGTCGAGGTCATGGACGACGAGGGGCGTCTGCTGCCGCGCGGCGAGCGTGGCGAGATCGTGGTACGCGGCGGCCTGGTGATGAAGGGCTACTACAAGAATCCGCAGGCCACCGCAGAAGTTTCGACCTTCGGCTGGCATCACACCGGCGATATCGGCGTGATCGACGAGGACGGCTTCGTCTATATCGTCGACCGGAAGAAGGACATGATCATCTCCGGTGGCTTCAACGTCTTCCCGAGCGAGGTCGAGCAGGTTCTGTGGAGCCATCCCGCCGTGCAGGATTGCGCCGTGATCGGCGTGCCCGACGACAAGTGGGGCGAGGCAGTGAAGGCGGTGGTCGAGCTGAAGCCCGGAGCCAGGACCGAGGCGGCCGAGCTGATGGCGCTTGTCCGGCAAAAGCTCGGCGGCGTGAAGGCGCCGAAGTCGGTCGACTTCGTCGCCACCCTGCCGCGCAGCCCCGTCGGCAAAGTGCTGAAGAAGGATTTGCGCGCTACCTATTGGGCCGGCCGCGAGCGGAAGATCTGAGACGTGAAACTCGGCACTGCCGCCTTCAGACGCCTGCCGCCCAACGTCCAGGGCGCGCTGTGGCTGGTGAGCGGCGGGTTCATATTCACGACCAACGGCGCGATGATCCGCCTGCTTTCGGCGGAGATCGAAGGCGTGCAGACCGCCTTCTTCCGCGCCTTCTTCTCGGTCCTGCTTCTGATGCCCGTGGTGCTGAGCGGCCGCGTGCAGCCGTGGCGAAGCAAGCGCATCCAGGGCCACTTCTGGCGCACCTTCATGGGCACCTGCTCGATGGTGCTGGGCTTCTATGCCGTCTCGATGCTGCCGCTCGCCGACGCGACGGCGCTCGCCTTCTCCCAGCCGCTGTTTTCGGTCGTGCTGGCCGCGGTCGTGCTGCACGAGAAGGTGCGCTGGCGGCGCTGGAGCGCCACGATCATCGGCTTCGTAGGCGTGCTGGTGATGGCGCGACCGGGCAGCGGCAGCCTGCAGCCCGGCGCGATCGTGGCGCTCCTGAACGCGCTCGCGGTCGGCATCTCGATCCTGCTGGTGCGGCGGCTGTCCGACTCCGAGCCACCGCTGATGATCCTGACCCAGTTCGCGATCTTCTCGACCCTGCTGCTCGCGCTGCCGGCGATCTGGTTCTGGCGCTGGCCGTCCGCCTACGGGTGGGCGCTCGCGGTGGGCGTGTCGGTCACCGCGACGCTTGGCCAGTATTTCTGGGTGCAGGCCTTCGCCGCGGGCGAAATGTCGGCGGTGGCACCGTTCGATTACCTGCGTCTGCCCTTCGCCGTGTTCGTGGGTTGGCTGATCTGGGGCGAGATGCCGGAGATCTGGACCTATATCGGCGCATCGATCGTGATCGCTTCGGCGCTCTACATCGCCTATCGCGAGAGCCAGCTCGTGCGCGAGCGGCGGGCCGAAGCGCGCGCTATCCCGGCGGCGCGTCCTGCTCCTTGAGCAGCCAGGCCCTGGCCCTTTGCCGGTGCATTTCGGTGATGTGCGAGGCCGCGGCCGTGAACGCGGCCAGCAGAACGGCTGCATCGTCGGTATAGCCGAGGCCGGCGATGAAGTCGGGAATGATATCGAACGGCATCACGAAATAAGCCAATGCCCCGAACAGCGTGGCGCGAATCGGCAACGGCGTCGCCGTGTCCGTCGCGCAATAAAATGCAGCGACGGCGTCCTCGGTGAAAGGGACTTTGCCCAGGGTCCGGCGCGCCTTCTGCCAGAAGCCCTCGCGGACGCGCTTCTGGTCGCTTTCGAACCGCGTTAGATCCGTCATGGGTTCAAGGTCGGGCTTCGGCGGCCGCTTGGCAAGAGGGCTCGCCATGCTAAAAGCGGCGCAACCAAGGAGGACGGGAATGAACGTCAAGGGGCAAGCGGCGATCGTCACCGGCGGCGCATCCGGTCTGGGCGGGGCGACGGCATCGGCGCTGGCGGCGGCAGGGACCAAGGTCGCAATCTTCGACCTGCAGGACGAGCTCGGCGAGAAGAAAGCCAAGGAAATCGGCGGTCTCTACCTCAAGACGAACGTCGCCGATGCGGCCAACGCGGAGGCTTCGGTGAAGACCATGGTCGAGAAGCTCGGCGCGCCACGGGTCGTGGTGAACTGCGCCGGCATTGGCCGCGCCGCCCGCACTATCTCCAAGAACGGCCCGCACGATCTCGGCATGTTCGCCCAGGTGATCCAGGTCAACCTGATCGGCACCTTCAATATCATCCGGCTTGCCGCATGGGCCATGAGTCAGGCGGAACCGCTGGAGGACGGAGAGCGGGGCGTCATCGTCAACACCGCCTCGGTCGCCGCCTTCGACGGCCAGATCGGTCAGGCAGCCTACTCGGCCTCGAAGGGCGGCGTGGTCGGCATGACGCTGCCGATCGCGCGCGATCTCTCGAGCATGGGCATCCGCGTCTGCACCATCGCGCCCGGTCTCTTCCTCACGCCGATGATGATGGGCTTGTCGGCCGAAGCGCAGAAGAGCCTCGGCGCGCAAGTGCCGTTTCCATCCCGGCTGGGCGATCCCAAGGAATACGCGCAGCTCGCCATGCAGATCGTCGAGAACCGCATGCTGAACGGCGAGACCATCCGTCTCGACGGTGCCATCCGCATGGCGCCGAAGTGACTGCATAGCGATCGTCACGGCGCCAATTCGCACCAAGGGATCCGATCGCTCTCTCTTGTCTTGCCGTTCCCATCCGGACGGAGTATCGGACTCGAGGCCGCGCATTCGACGCGCGGCACGTTGCCCCCTCATCAAGCCTTGCCCTTGCGCACGGGGCAAGGAGCTCGAATTGTGCGAGATGTCGTCAGCCATCTGGCCTGGCATCGGCGGCGCTGGGCGCCGCCGGGAAGCGGCCGCGCAAGCGATAGGGGGCCGACATGAACGAGCGCACGGGTGGCCATCGCGAGATGGCTTCGGGGTCTGTCTTTTCGACCAATTTCTTCATCTGGCCCTTCATCGCCGCGGCCGCCGCCGGTGATGCGCTGGCCGCCCAGGCGGGCGAGATGGCCCGCGTGCTGAGCGGGTCGCCGGCCGATTCGCGGCAGCCCGCCAAGCTCGACTGGTGCTCGCCGAACCGGCTGCGATTGGAGCTGCCGACCATGGATTTGCGCGACTTCTCCGACGCCGGTGCCGGCAGCGAGGTACCCGTGCTGGTTTGCGCGCCCTTCGCGTTGCATCGCGCCACGATCGCGGATCTCGCGCCTGGCCACAGCCTGATCGAGACGCTGGCCCGAAATGGCTGCCGGCGGCTCTTCCTGACGGATTGGCGCTCGGCCACGGCGGACATGCGGCTCTTCACCATCGACAGCTATCTCGCCGAGCTCAATGTGGCGATCGACGAGATCGGCGCGCCGGTGGATCTGGTCGGTCTCTGCCAGGGTGGCTGGATGGCCCTGGTCTTTGCCGCTCGGTTTCCCGGCAAGGTGCGCAGGCTGGTGCTGGCCGGCGCTCCGGTCGATACCGACGCCGGCACCTCGCGGCTGTCGGTGGCGGCGCAGTTTCTGCCATTCGGCGTGTTCGACGAACTCACCCGGCTGGGCGACGGCCGGGTGCTGGGCCGGCGTGCGGTCGAACTGTGGGAGCCCGCCTTGCAAAGCGAGGAGATTGCCGCTGCGCTACAAGTCGCGCCCGATGAACTGAGCCGGCAGCCGGTGCTGCGCGAACGGTTCGGTGCCTGGTCCGACGCGCCTCTCGATCTTCCCGGCGCCTTCTATCGCCAGTCCGTGCTGTGGCTGTTCAAGGAGAACCGACTGGTGCAAGGCCGGTTCGTCGCGCTTGGGCAGCAGGTCGATCTGGGCAAAGTGCTTCATCCGCTCTTCCTGCTCGCCGCCCACGACGATCAGGTCGTGCCGCCCGAGCAGCTTCTGGCGGTACGGCGCACCGTCGGCACTCCGCCGCAGGACATCGAAAGCGCGATCGAGCCCGGCAACCATTTGAGCCTGTTCGTCGGCGCGGAGACCCTGCACGGCGCATGGGCTCGTGTGGCCCACTGGCTCGCGGCGGCGCCCGCGGCGATGGCAAGCCTCGCCGCCTGATCAAGTCCGCGATTGCGGCGAAGGCTATTCGAACAGCCGGACCTTGCCGCCGATCGCCTTCCAGGCATAGTGGCCGCCCGCCATGTAGCGCGCGTCGAATCCTGCCTGGCGCAGCGCGGTCGCCGTCTGGCAGCCGATGTGGAAGCCGTAGACGCAGTAGGTGACGACGGGTTTTTCCTTCGAGAGCTCGCTGATCCAGTCGTCGAGTCGCTCCGGATCGCGCCATACCGCGCCTTCCATGATCTCGGTCGACTTGGTCGTGTAGTGCCGCGGGCGGGTATCGATGATCTGCAGGTCCTGACCCGTCTCCAGCATCGCCTTCACCTCCTCGGGCGAGATTGCCGGCACGTCGGCGAATTCCCTTTGGATCAGAGGCCGCGGTGGCAGAACCTTGATTGCGTCTTCGTAGCGGCCGAGGACGGCGTTCCAGTCGATGTTGCGCATGAAGGTGGCGATGTAAGCCTGTGCGTTGGGGCCGAAGTCGATATGGTAGGCGTGCTCGTACATGTCGAGTGCCAGGATTGGCACGCCGCCCGCAACGCTCTGCGTATGGTCGGTGCCGATCTGATTGATGAGCGCGCCGTCGCGCGGCACATAGGTCAAGATCACCCAGCCCGAGCCGCCGGCCAGGCCCTGCGCCAGCGCCACGAACTCCTGGCGCCAGCGATCGACCGAGCCGAAGTCCCGGATCATGGCGGTAGCCAGTGGTTCCGGCACGGTGCGTCCGTCGCCGCCCAGGCTCGCGAAGTAGAGCTCGTGCAGGAGCGTCGAATTGAGCAGCAGCGCCTGGTCGCGCTTCAGCCGGTTGAGCGAACCAGGCAGCGCGGCCGTGGAATCGAGCGATTCGATCTCCTTTGTGAGCGCGTTGAGACGGCGCAGCGCGGTGCCGTAGTTGGCCTCGTAGTGGCTCTCGATCAGCCGCGGCGTCATGCCGTTGAGGGTCCATGGTCGGCAATAGAGCGGGGCAAGGCGAAATTGCGTCATGACAGTTCTCCTCTGCGTGGCCTTTTCAGTTGATGGTGAAGCGTTCGCCGATGCCTGCCTCGAGCGCCCGGCGATAGACGGCAGCGGCGGCAGCGACGTCCTGCAACCCAAGGCCGGTCGAGTCGAACAGCGTGATCTCCTCGGCATTGCACCGACCAAGCTTCGAACCCGCCACCAGCTCGGCGAGGCTTGCCCGCACGTCCTCGCGGCCGATGGCACCTGCTGTCAACGCATGGTGCAGATCACCGATCTCTGCACATTGCTCGAACGAATCGACTACAACCGTCGCGCACGCGAACAGAGCCGGGTCGATCTCCTGCTTGTCGGGGTTGTCTGCGCCGACGGCGGCAATGAAGGTGCCGGGTCGGACAAGATCGGGCGACAAGAAAGCCTGGCGCGAGGACGTGCAGGTGACGATGACGTCGCTCCGCCGCGCAACGGCTAGTTCGGCACTGGGTCGGATGTCGAACGTCAGCTCCTTCGACAATTCGTCGGCCAGCGCCTGTGCCGCCTCGGCTCGGATATCCCAGATGTACATGCGATCCAATCGGACGACCCGGGCGATCGCACGCGCCTGGATCCGGCCCTGGACGCCGGCACCGCAAATCGTGGCCACACACGAACCGGGGCGGGCCAGATGGCGTGCGGCCAGTGCGGTCGCTGCCCCTGTGCGATTGATGGTGATCTCGATGGAGTCCATGAGGGCAAGCGGCCTGCCGTCGCCCGCATCAGCGAGATAGATGACACCCTGGATCGTGGGCAGACCACGGGCTGCCGGATTGCCGGGGTAGTTGCCATTGAGTTTGATGGCGACCATGCCGTCCGGATCGCCGAGCAGTGCCGCCGCCTTGGCATGGTACGAACCGCCCGGCACGGCAAACCCCGTCGCCGGCGGTCCGAGCGCATGGCCTGAGGCGGCGGCGCGGAAGCCGGCCTCAACCGCGTCGACGTAGGCGGGGAAATCCATCAGCCGTGCCACGTCAGCGCGCGACAGAATGAGCAGGCTGCCAGAAATCGGCCTCATGGCACGCCCATCCGGTAGATCGCCGCCCGATGGGTCGCGGGCAGAAAGGCATAGAGACAGTCGCCCGCCGGCGCGAGAGCGAGTGTATGTGCGCCCTTTTCCGTTTCGATCCGGCCGAGGCGGTCCATCGATGCAGTGTCGAAGACGTCGATCACGCCGGGATCACCCACGGCAACGTAAAGATGTCGGCGTTGCCGATTGAAAAAGATCACATCGGGCGCGCCGCTCAGCGCCCGCTCGCCCAGCGTTTTTCCCGAGCGGGCATCGAGAATGACCAGGGTGCCGGCATCGCAGGCGCAGAACAGTTGCTGCGTGCTGCAATTGAGATCCAGGCCGTGCGGACCAGCCGCGGGAATGGCGAAGGTGCATGCCAGGGCGTCCGGCTTGCATGCTTCGACGACCGCGATCATCGCGGGATCGGCGATATTCACGTAGAAGCGCTCGGACTCAGGATCAAACACCGTCCACCGCGTCCGGCCGGGTACCGCTATCTCCGCCCGTACGCCACGGTCTCCGACGTCGACCACAGTGAGCGTGCGCGAGTGCGGGATCGCGGGATCGCCGACATTGGCTGCGAGCAACAGGCGGCGACGAGGATCGTAGGCCAAGCCGTTGGGACCGAGTCCGACCTTCACCTTGGCCACTTCGGGATCGGGGCCCGGGCCAAAGATCGCGACAGTGTTCTCGCCGCGGTTCGAGGAGAACACGAGGTCGGCTTCGTCGCTCACCAGGGCTCCCGCGACGGCCTTCAGATTCGGCACCGAGAACAGGTACCGCCGGTCGTCGAACACATCGACGGCGTCGTTGGCCGTGTGCGCCACGTAAACTCGACCGCTCGCGGCATGCACGGCGGCGTGGTCGAAGCCGCCGCCGCCCCTGTGTTCGGGCAGAGCGACATGGCCGGTTGGGGTCAAAGGCATGGAATCACCCTCAGGCGAGGCGAAGAGGCGAAAGGCACCGCACGAAATTCTGCCGGCCGTCCCGATTTCACCGACACGGCGGTTGCGGCAGCCTCACATCTTGGGCGGCCAGGCATGGGTCTCGCCGACCAGATGGCGGCACCAGGCGTAGAGCGCGTCGTAGACGACCAAGCCGTGCTTCAGCATCTCGTGGTCGTCTTCGTAGACATGGCCGAGGCCGAGTGAAATGGCGAAAAGACCGGCCGATTGCGGGGTGAGATCGAGCCGCGAGGTGTCGGCCCCACGCACGATGTCGGCCAACCTGTCCAGGCCGGGCGCATCGAGTTTGTACTCCACGACAAAGGCGTCGAAGCTGCATTTCTCGCCGACATGGCTGAACTTCACGCCCGGGATATCGTAGGGGGTCGCCCCCGTCCTCTCTGCAGTCGGCAGTACCTCCGCCGGCGGCACGTAGAGAAACTCGGGTGTTTTGTCGATGAAGTGCCTGATCAGCCATGGGCAGGCGATGCGATCGATCTTCGGGCGTTCTCTGGTAACCCATTTCATCGTTGTTCCTTTCTTTGATATACTTGTTTCAGCTCCATATGCCTAACCAAAATGGCAAGCAAATCAAATTTGATACATACGTTGCATATCACGAAGTAGTGTGATACGAGTTCATCATGTCAGCGGACACGAGCGCGCGTTGGCTGCTGTTGGTTCATCAGCTTCCCGCCAAGCCCGCTTACGCGCGGGTCAAGATCTGGCGACGGTTGCAGGCGCTGGGTGCGGCGACGGTGAAGGGTGCGGTCTACGCCCTGCCGGCAAATGCGGACACGCGCGAGGACTTCGCGTGGCTCGCCAAGGAAATCGGCGAAGCCGGCGGCGAGGCGATGATCTGCGAAGCGGTCGTGGTCGCAGGCATGTCCGACGGCGATGTGCAGGGGCTGTTCGACTCGGCGCGCGACGAGGACTATGCGCGCATTGCAGCGGAGGCGCGCGAGATCAGCGCACGACTGAAGCAGGACGCGCCGGACAGCGAACTGGCCGAACTGGCAAGCCAGACGGTGCGTCTGCGCAGGCAGCTCGAAGGCGTCGTCGCCATCGACTTCTTCGGCGCCAACGGACGCCTCGCCGCGCAGGGTCTGGTGTCGGGGCTCGAGGCGGTCTTGCAAGGAGGGGATGCCATGAAGTCACCGCAGACGACACCCGCGCCGGGCCTGCTGGCCCATCGCGCTTGGGTCACGCGCCGCGGCGTGCAGGTCGATCGTATCGCTTCGGCATGGCTGATCCGCCGCTTCATCGACAAGGGTGCGCGCTTCAAGTTCGTGCCAAGCAGCGGTTACCAGCCCGAACCGGGCGAACTGCGCTTCGACATGTTCGAGGGCGAGTTCACCCATGAGGGCGACCGCTGCACCTTCGAGGTGCTGGTGGCGCATGCCGGGCTGGTCGATCCGGCGCTCACCGCGATCGGCGAGATCGTGCACGACATCGATCTCAAGGACGACAAGTACGGTCATGCCGAAACCGCTGGCGTGCGCAGCCTGATCGCCGGCATCGCGGCGCCGGGCGTCGACGACGACCAGCGCCTGGCGCGCGGCGCCGTTCTCCTCGACGGGCTTTACGAATCCCTCGCGCTCAAGAGGGAAGCGTGATCCGCCGGCCGCGCCGGAAGGTGGAAAAGATGGCGACCACGAATGAAGCGCCGCTCGGCGGCATCCGTGAGCTGGTGCTCTATTTCCTGCGGCTTGGGGTACTAGGCTTCGGCGGTCCGGTGGCCCTAGTCGGGCAGATGGAGCGCGAGCTCGTCGCCGACCGTGGCTGGCTCGGCAAGGAACAGATGCGCGAGGCGATTGCGATCTGCCAGTCGCTGCCGGGACCGCTCGCGATCCAGGTGGGTGTCTACATCTCCTATCTGCGCGGCGGCTTCTGGGGCGCCTGGGCCGGCGGCTGGGCCTTCATCCTGCCGAACTTCCTGATCGTGGCTACGCTTGGCGCGCTTTATGTCTATCTCGGCGACCTGCAGCCGGTTACGGCGATCTTCTACGGCGTCAGCCCCGCCGTGATCGCCCTGATCCTGCATTCCTGCTGGCGCCTTGCCAGGCTCGGCATGGAGGACTGGCTGCAATGGATGATCGCGGCGGTCTGCTTTGCGGTCACGATCATCCTGAAATCCGAGGTGGCCCTCCTGTTCATCGGCGCGGGCATCGTGGGAATCCTCTACTACGGCAGCCTGTTCCGCCGTCCGCCCGCCCAGACCCTGATGGGGCTTGCGCCGCTCGGCGTGCCGGCCGTCATGCCGCTCGCGCCTGCCGCCAGCCCCTCCGTTCTCGCCAAGCTCCTGCTGTTCTTCCTCAAGGCAGGCTCGCTCACCTTCGGCAGCGGTCTGGTGATCGTGCCGTTTCTCGAGCAGGGCCTGGTGCAGCAATATGGCTGGCTGGACGAGCGGCAATTCCTGATCGCCGTCGCCATTGGCATGATCAGTCCCGGTCCGGTCGTCATCACGGCGACCTTTGTCGGCTACCTCGTCGGCGGTTTCTGGGGCTCGCTCGTGTCGACCATCGGCATCTTCCTGCCCTCCTTCATCCTCGTGCTGGTCGCGGCCCCGATGCTCGCCCGCCATCGCGGCAATGCCAACGTCCAGGGTTTCGTGAAGGGCGCCTACGGGGCGGCCATCGGCACCATCCTCGGCGCCTCCGTGTTGCTGGGCAAGATCGCGATCGGCGACTGGCTGACGGCGCTGGTCGGGTTGCTTTCCCTCGCGGTGCTGTTTCGCTGGAAGGTCAGCAATCCGCTGTTGATCGCCGTGACGGCGGTGGTTGGCCTCGTTGCCTTTCCGCTGCTCCATCCGACCTGGGTCATGCTGAAATGAAACGGATCGGGAGGCTGGTCGCGGTGGCAAGTCTTGCCGTCTCTTCCGGCAGTTGGGCCGGCGAGCCGACCTCCTTTCTCTCCCCGGAGACGAAGATCCTGCTCGGCCCGGTGAGCGGCCGCATCGACCATCTCGCGATCGATCTCAAGCGCAAGCGCCTGTTCGTGGCCGAGCTGGGCAATGACAGCGTGGGCGTCGTCGACCTCGGCGCGGGGAAGACCGAACGCACCCTGGCCGGCCTGCGCGAGCCGCAGGGCGTCGGCTATGAGCTGACGACCGACACCCTCCATGTCGCCAACGCCGCCGACGGGTCGGTGCGCCTGTTCCAGGGGCCGGACCTCATTCCCGCGGGTGCAGTCGAGCTGGGCGACGATGCCGATAATGTCCGCATCGATGTGCGGACCCGCAGGGTCTTTGTCGGCTATGGCCGGGGCGCGCTTGCGATCATCGATCCGGCGAATCGCACGAAGGTCGGCAACATTCCGCTCGCCGGCCACCCCGAATCGTTTCAGCTCGATCCTGACAACGGGCGCGCCTTCGTGAACGTGCCGGACGCACGGCAGGTCGCTGTCGTCGATCTCGCTTCCGGCCGGCAGGCGGCGACATGGCATTTCTCGCACGCACAGGCGAATTTTCCGATGGCGTTCGACATTGCGGCAAAACAGGTGCTTGTCGGCTATCGCCGCCCGGCGCGACTTGTCGCGTTCGACGTCACTGACGGCAGGATCGCGGCCGCTCTCGATCTCTGTGATGATGCCGACGATTTGTTCGTCGACGCCAAGCGACATCGGTTGTACGCGAGTTGCGGGGAGGGCGTCGTGGACGTCTTCGAGTGGCAAGCGGATCGATATGTGCGAGTCGGACATGTTTCGACCGCGTCGGGCGCGCGCACTTCGCTGTTCGTGCCGGAGCTCGACCGGTTATTCGTCGCCGAACGTGCGACGTTCCGGGAGCCTGCAGCAATCCAGGTCTTGCGCCCGGCGCCCTGAGGCTCGCCTCGCCGTGTTATGATCCAGGCATGACCGAGACCAACTCGCTTCCCGACCGCCTGTCCACCAATCCCGGCAGCCCGTACTACGACGAGGCGCTGCTGCAGAAGGGCGTCGGCATCAAGTTCGACGGCCAGGAGAAGACCAACGTCGAGGAGTATTGCGTGAGCGAGGGTTGGATCCGGGTCGCTGTCGGCAAGACGGTCGATCGCAAGGGTAATCCTCTGACCGTCAAGCTTACCGGCAGGGTCGAGCCCTATTTTCAGAAGTGACAGAGGTCGCATGCACAGCCACACGCTTGCCCACTGGCGCCACGACCATGTTTTTCTCGGCGCGGCGCACCATCGCAACGAACGGAGGACGTGGCTGGTGGTCGGGCTGACCGCCGCCATGATGGTGGCCGAGATCGTGGGCGGCACGATCTTCGGTTCGATGGCGCTCCTGGCGGATGGCTGGCACATGTCGACCCATGCCGGCGCGCTGGGCATTGCCGCCTTTGCCTATCGCTACGCGCGCAATCACGCGCACGATCCGCGGTTCGCCTTCGGCACGGGGAAGCTCGGTGATCTCGCGGGGTTCACCAGCGCGATCGTGCTCGCCTTGATCTCCTTGCTGATCGGCTACGAATCGATCGGTCGGCTGTTCCAGCCGGTGGCGATCCACTATGGCGAGGCGACGGCGATCGCCGCGGTCGGTCTCGCGGTCAATCTGGCGAGCGCGTGGCTCCTGGGAGCGGACCACGACCATGGCCATGCGGACACTCATCGGCACCCCCATGATCGCGAGGATCGCGAACATCACGCCCCTCATCACGACCACAATTTACGCGCGGCCTACTGGCATGTGCTGGCCGATGCGCTGACCTCGGTGCTGGCGATCGCCGGGCTGCTGGCGGCGCGCTTCTATGGCTGGAACTGGCTCGATCCCGCGATCGGCGTCGTCGGTGCGTGCGTGATCGCGCACTGGGCGTGGCGCTTGATGCGCGATGCCGGCGCCGTCCTGCTGGATGCCGTGCCCAATCGCCAGTTGGACGAAGCGATCCGCGAGCGGCTGGAGGTCGGTGACGACCGCATAGCCGACCTCCATGTCTGGCGCCTCGGTCCCGGTCATCACGGTGCCATCGTTTCGCTGGTCGCGCACGCGCCGGAGCCGGTCGCCCACTACAAGGCCCGGCTCGACGATCTGCCGCATCTCAGCCACATCACGGTCGAGGTCCATCGTTGCGCCGGTGTGCATTGAGCTCATGCACGCTCGACATCGCGCTGGTACAGGGCGAAGTGGTGCATGAGGCGCCGGGAGGCGCTTGTCAGCGATTCCCGACCTTTCGCTGCTGCATCCAAGGCGTGCTGGGCTACCACCGGGGGCGGGATTGATCGCGTAACCTTGCTCTGACCGCTGCGTTCTTTGGGTGCAACCAGAGGAGCCAGCCATGCAGGACAAGGCAAAATCCAAGGGCGGGATCGAAGGCGAGGGCAGCTATAGCGGCACCAAGGCCTATGACGAAGCGACCGCCAGGTTCATCAAGGACGGCAAGGTCGACAAGGCGGCGAAGGAAGCCAAGCGTGCCATGGACTCGCGCGAAGCGGCTGATCTGAAATCTGCCGAAGCCAAAGGAAAGGCGGGCGACCCGCGCGGCCAGGACAAGCCGCGCTGAGGGGGACCGGAACAAAAAAGCGCCTCCGCGAGTGGAGGCGTTTTTTTTCAGCAGCTGCTGGCCGCAGGTGCCGACATCAACATGGCGCGCGTCAATTGACAGGCAACCTCCGGGCACATGCGGATCCCCACGATTTCGCCGGCATCACCGACCAGGGCACCTTCGATGTAGCCCGCGTCCCGGTTCAACTGGAAGGCGGCCGACGCGACGTTCATGGTGTCGAGACGCGTGCCCGTTTCCTCCTCGCCGGTCGCGTTGCGGCGGCGCGCCATCTCGTTCGCAGCGTGATTGAGGCTGGAGATGAAGGCGTTGAATTCGGCGTAATCCGCGACGCAGTTGATGCTGTGCCGCTCCTCGTCGATGAATACCATCACGCAGCTCTGGCCGTCGGCGCTCACGCCCAGGTGAAACTTGTCGAGTGTGCCGGTCGGATTTTCCATGGCGGCCTCCATCGTGAGCATTAGAACGGGGGCGCCCGGAGGTTGTTCCACCACATCTTCAGGGAGGGGCGACGTCCGCCGCCGTGATCTTGCGGAACAGTAGTGGGGGCACGGCTATCCGCCTTCCGCCCGGTATTGCGGTCAGGGCGCTGCCATCATTTGGCCACGGCACGGTCTCCGCTGTTTCGCCAAGGCCTTCGAGGACGGCCGCCGCTGCGGTCGGGATGAACGGCCATGCGGCCAACGCGGCGGCACGAACGAGGTTAACGCCGGTCCTCGCGATGACGGCAGCGCGTTCGGGATCACTTTTGAGCGCTGCCCACGGCGCCTGGCTGGCCAAGTACGCATTGCCGAGCCGCCATATGGCGCGAACCTCCTCGGCGGCCTTGCGGAATTCGAGGGTTTCATGATGGCGGCGCAAGCGGTCGAGACATGCGCACAATCGGCGGCCGACTTCGTCTTCAGGCGATCCGGGCGCTCCGGCGCAAGGCACGATCCCGTCGAATCGGTTGCCGACGAAGGAGAGGCAGCGATTGACCAGATTGCCGAACGTGTCGGCCAAGTCCTTGTTGATGCCCGCCACGAAGCGGTCGATCCTGAAGTTCGAATCCGCACCTTCTGGCGCATTCGCGGCGAGCCACCATCGCCAGGTATCTGCCGGCAAGGCGGCAAGCGCCGCATCGGTGAAGATGCCACGCCGGCCGCTGGTGGAGAACTTGCCACCTTCGAAGGTCAGCCAGTTGAAACCCTTGATCACGTCGGGAAGCTTCAGCGGCAGGCCGCAGCCGAGCAGCGTCGCGGGAAAACTGACGGCGTGGAACGGTACATTGTCCTTGGCGAGAAACTGGAGATAGCGCACTTGGTCCTTGGCGAGAAACTGGAGATAGCGCACTTGCGCGCCGCCTTCCCACCACTCCCGCCAATCGCGGCCCGGTCCTGCCGCGGCCCATTCCACCGCAGCGGCGATGTACCCGATCGGCGCATCGAACCAGACATAGAAGACCTTGTGCTCGAAGCCGGCCTTGGGCACTGCCACGCCCCACGACAGGTCGCGCGTGATGCAGCGATCACGCAAGCCCTCGTCGAGCCACTTCAGGGCAATCGACCGGACCAGCAGCGGCCACTCGTCCTGGCCCTCGATCCAGTGGCGCAGTCGATCCTGGAAGGCAGACAGGCGCAGGAAGAGATGGCGCGTCTCGCGAAACTCGATGTCGTGCGTTCCAGAGATCGCCGACCGCGGGTCGATCAGCTCCGTGGAATCGAGCAAGCGCGTGCAGCTCTCACATTGATCACCGCGCGCATTGGAGTCTTGGCAGAACGGGCAGGTGCCGACGACATAGCGATCGGGCAGGAAGCGTCTGTCGCCTGCCGAATAAGCCTGCCGAAGGACGCGCTCTTCGATCCAGCCCGCCGCATCGAGACGGCGGAAGATCTCCTGCGTCAACGCGCGGTTGGCGGCGCCCGATGTGCGCGAGAAATGATCGAAGGATAGACCGAAGCGGCGATAGATGTCGGCTTGCAGCGCGTGCTGTCGATCGCAGTAGTCGGTGACCGGGAGACCCTCGGCGCGCGCCGCCAGCTCGGCCGGCGTGCCGTGTTCGTCGGTCCCACACAGGAACAGGACCTCGTGTCCCGTCTGTCGGCGGAAGCGGGCATGAATATCGGCGGGCAGGAGCGAGCCCGCGAGATTGCCCAGATGCTTGACCCCATTGATATAAGGCAGTGCACTCGTGATCAGGAACTTCGCCATCGAACTCTCCATCGTGTCGGGCGACATGAAAAAGCCCTTCGCGAGGAAGGGCCGGGAGAGTCGGGCGGGAAGTCAGTGTCCGCGCGTCATCGTTCCGGCCCATCCCGTCGGGAGGCCGGACGCATTCGCGAAGCGACGGAGCGGACCGGGCAATACATGGTGCGTCTATGCGGCCGCCCGGCCCATGCCGTCAAGCGGCCGCCTGGTCGATGAACTTTGCCAGCGCCACGTCCTTGTCCGTCACGCCGCCGGCATCGTGGGTCGAGAGCACGATCTCGACCCGATTATAGACGTTCGACCATTCGGGATGATGGTCGGCCTTGTCGGCGGCCAGCGCCACGCGGCTCATGAAGCCCCAGGCCTGATTGAAGTCGGCGAACTTGAAGCTCTTCTGGATGGCGTCGCGGCCGGCGACTTCCTTCCAGCCATCGAGCGCTGCGAGCGCATCGCCGCGTGCCTTCCCGGTCAATTTGGCGGTCATCGGTTTCTCCTTTGCTGGCTCGACGCTTGCCTCCGGCCACGCCTGGTTTCATGTCCACCGCCGCGAAGCTCGTGCGATGTGCAGACCCGAATGGAGGACGACATTCATCAGTCCCGGCGAGCGCGAATCTAGGGCGGTTCGACGGGAAACGCGACCATGCGAAATTCCGCGCCGGAATCGGCTGCGCGGACAGTGAACAATCGGTCACCTCAGGACCTTGGCGAGCGCCCGCGGCTGCGATATGGGGGAAGAATGCCGGTTTTCACCAATCCGCGGCGCACGCCAAGTTTCAGTCTTGCGCCATCGCTGGAGGACATCGAAGCCATCGCGGCCGAAGCGCTGGCGACGATCCCGGAGGAATTTCGTCGGCATGTCGGCAACGTCCGCATCCAGGTCGATGATTTTCCGTCCGACGAAGTCGAGAAGGCGATGGAGCTCGACACGCCATTCGACGTGCTCGGTCTCTATCAGGGCGTATCGATGGTCGAGCGTGGCGCGGGCCACGTCGCCAACGACATCGACCGGATCTTCCTCTACCGTCGTCCGATCCTCGACTACTGGTGCGAGTCGCAGGAAGACCTGCCGCACATCGTGCGTCACGTGCTGATCCACGAGATCGGCCATCACTTCGGCTTGAGCGACGACGACATGGAAGCGATCGAAGCCAAGGCCGAGGAAGAAGCGAGGCGCGCCCGGCCCAACGCCTAGGGCCGCCTGCATTTTTTCCCGACATCCGGCGGTAAAGGCCGGGCTTTGCAAGCATCATTGATCTAGATTAGCCTTCAAGGCCCGGGGAACGCATCGGCGGGAAAGGTCAATGACGACCTCGAGTCATGTTGATTTGCGTACCCTCAGGGCGCCGTTGATCGCCAAGCTCTCGCGATTCGTCGATCTGACTGCGCGCGAGCGCGCGCACCTCGAAGAACTCCAGACGGACTTCGTCAAGATCCGGCCGGGCATCGACATCATGACCGCAGGTCATGCCTATCGCTGCATCTTCACCCTGAACCGCGGCATGGCGATCCGATACAAGGTGCTCCATGATGGCCGACGGCAGATCCTGAGCCTCGTGCTGCCGGGAGACTTCGTCGGCCTTCCGGGAGGACTGTTCGACAATTGTCTCTATTCGATCGCGAGTCTCACCGAGGCGGTCTGCTGTTCCATTCCGTTCAGCATCCTGTTCGATCTGTTCCAGGGCTACCCGCGGCTCGGCACGGCAATGTTCTGGCTGGCGGGCCACGAGGCGGCACTCTACGCCGAGCATCTGGTGGGAGTCGGGCGGCAATCGGCGTATGAACGTGTCGCGCATCTCCTGCTCGAGTTGCTGTTCCGCCTGCAGATCGCCGGCTTCGCCGAGGACGATCGTTCCTACGCCTTGCCGATGACACAGGAGCTGATGGCCGATACGCTGGGCTTGAGCGTGCCGCATATCAACCGCACCCTTCGGCGGCTCCGCGAGGACGGGCTGATTTCCATCGAAGGCTCGCGCGTGACCTGCCTGGATGTTTCCGCGCTTTCCCGCGTCTCGGACTTCGACGGCGCCAATCTCGGCAGGCTGCGTATTCCCGGCCTCTAACCTACTATTACTGGGGGTGCGGCCTTTGATCTATATCAATGATCTAAGCTAAAGCGGGGCCTTTCGCGATGCGGCAGCGTGCGTCGGCCAACTGGGGAGGCGCTTGCCGATTCGAGCTGATCGGCGTGGTCGAACTCGATCTTCGCGAAGTGAAGGGAAGCGCGCACGGCGATAACGAAAACATAGGAGGCAACGCATGCGCATCGGAAAAAAGACGGGCCGTCGCACCGTTTCACGGCGAGTGTTCCTGCAGAAGTCCGGCGCTGTCGCCGGCACCTTGGGTCTCGCTCCGGCAATAGGAGCACCGTTCGTCTCGACGGCTCTGGCCGATACCAAGACCCTCAAGATCATCCAGTGGAGCCATTTCGTGCCGGAGTACGACACGTGGCTCGATGGATTCGTCCGCGACTGGGGAAAGAAGAACGGCGTCAACGCCACGATCGACCACATCCCGCATCTCGAGTTGCCGGCGCGTGCCGCGGCCGAAGTCAGCGCCCAGGCCGGCCACGACATCTTCGGCTTCAACGGATCGGGCGGACCGCATCTTTTCGAAAAGAGCACGCTCGACATGACGCCGTTGGTCGAGGAGCTCGAGAAGAAGTACGGCAAGGTCGGGAAGATCGGGCAGCAGGTCGCTTTCGATACCGCGACGAAGAAGTGGGTGGCGTTCCCCGACTATTACATCGACTTCCCGATACTGTACCGCAAGGACCTGTGGGGCGAGATCGGCATGATGCCGGACACGTGGGAAGACGTCCGCAAGGGTGGCGCCAAGCTCAAGGCCAAGGGCTTCCCGGTCGGCATCGGCCTTGGCCATTCGGTCGATCCGAACAATTCGTACAACAGCATGCTGTGGAGCTACGGCGCCTCGATATGCGACGAGAGCGGCAAGAACGTCACCCTCGACTCGAAGGAGACCCTCGAGGTCGTGAAGTTCGTCAAGGCGCTCTACACCGAAGCCGAGACGCCGGAGGTCCTGTCTTGGGACGACGCCGGCAATAACCGCTTCCTGGCGTCGGGCCGCGGCTCACTCATCCATAATCCGATCTCGGCCTACCGTACAATTCAGAAGTCCAATCCGGCCCTCGCCGACAAGATCTTCGTGGCGAAAACGCCGGCAGGTCCGGTGCGTCGCCTCGCTGCCGGCGCCCCGAATTCCTACATCATCTGGAAATTTGCACGGAACAAGGAGGCGGCGACCGCCTTCCTGAAGGACTATTGCGCCAACTGGACCGACGCCTTCAAGGCGAGCACCGGATACGATCATCCGCTGTTCCCGAACCTGGTGCCGAAGCCGATGCCGATCTTCTCCAACGATCCGTCGTCGCATCCATCCGACAAGCTGAAGGTGCTGGAAACCGCCGATGATTGGTGCGTTGTCTTCGGTTATCCGGGACCGTCGA
>NZ_DATBFE010000076.1:0-31740 GCF_036558665.1 Reyranella sp.
GCCCGTGACGCCGGCGTCGACCGTGTCGTCTTCGTCATTCCGCCCGAAGCCAGGGACAAGATCCTCCCCCTGCTCGACAAGGGCGCCGCGCTCATGCGCGGGGCGTGATGGCGGCGCTGCTTCTGGAACAGGAGGCCGTCGATATGCCGTCAGTTTGCATTGTGCTACTCGGCGGCAATCCTCGCTTCTCCGAAAGCCGGCATGATGTCTTGCGCGAACCAACGCAGCTGGTCCTTGAATTCCGTGGCGGCCAGCCCTTCGGCCCAGTGGATCATGAAGTCCTCCAGGCCGGGGTATTTGGCTTCGATTGATTTGATGGCTTCGATGACCTGGGCTGGCGTGCCGCAAAGCCACGCTCTTTGCTTCACGCCATCTCGGATCGAAGGGATCGTGGCCGGCGCGCCCGGTGTGCCCCAGGTCCGCCCCTGATCGTCCGCATAGCGCACGAAGCCGAACGGCGCGAACCACTTGTAGCGTTCGTCATGTGCCGGCTCGATACGCCTGATCGCCTCTTCCTGGCTGTCGGCAAGATAGAGGCCTGCCCCCCAGATCATGTCCTCGCCGAGCTGCTTGGGCCGGCCGTGGCGGGTGCAGGCAGCGTGGTACGCGCGCACGACATCGTCGAGGATCTTCTCGCCATTCAGGTCCACCATGGCCTTGAGGCCGTAGCGCGCCATCATGTCGATGGTCCGACCGCTGGCGATGGGCATCCAGATATCGACGGGCAGGTGCTTGGGGCGCGGCACCATCGTGATTTCCCTTAGCGGGTAGCCCCGGTAGTCGATCCGGGGCGGGCACTCGAAGTACTTGCCCTTGAAGTGGAAGGATTCCTCGTTGAAGCACTTCAGCAGGAGCTGAAGCTGCTCCTCGAAATACTCGCGGTTCGCCTCGGCATCGAGCAGCGGCGCCCCGAAGGTTTCCACCTCGCGACTATGGTAGCCGCGGCCCACGCCCATGATCACGCGGCCATCGGTTACAATGTCGGCCATGGCATAGTCTTCGGCCAGGCGGATCGGATGCCACATCGGCAGGATATTGAAGGCGCAGCCAAATTTCAGGCGCTTGGTCTGTGTGGCGAGCCAGAGGCCCAGTTGCACCAGGTTGGGCAGGCATTCATAGCCTTCGCGCTGGAAATGGTGCTCTGCTGTCCAAAGCGCGTGGTAGCCAAGGTCGTCCATGAGCCGAGCGACATCGCGGGCAGTGGCAAAGACCTCACTCAGGCGTTGGTTGGAATATCGGCGGTCATTCGCCGGAGTGCCATGGAGACCGACATTGTCGAGATCGATCTGACCCACGTACAGAGCGTGAAATCGCTTGATCATGTGACCCGTTCCTTCAATGACAAGGCTGTCGCGATGGCCGGTTTTCGCCGAGTCACCTTTTATTTTGACCGATCCGAGCAGGGCAGACCATGTCGCCTGATCTTCGAGACGATCACGAGAGGCCAACGGGCATCTAAGCAGGCGGCATTCGAAATAAGGATTTCTAGAAGGAGAGTTATGAGTCGATCTTCCTTGGGCTCCCGGAGAACACTGGTGCCGAAGGCGCATGAATTGCCGGCATTTCCCCGCAAATGGTCGGTTTCAGTCGATAGTCGAGAAGCAAAAAGAGCCGCGTTCGCGGCCCTTTCCGGTTCCTTACGTCGGATGGAAAAACGATCTCAGCTGGTCGGTAGGCCCGGCAGGATTCGAACCTGCGACATAACCGTTATGAGCGGCTCGTTCTGACCACTGAACTACGGGCCCTCCGGTGACCAGCGCCGGCCGGGGCCCGCTTTCTACCTCATTCGGCGGGCGGCACGAACATATAGCCGATGCCGCGCACGGTGCGAATGACGGTCGGCTTGTCGGGCGACGGCTCGATCTTGCGTCGGATTCGGGTGATCCGCAGGTCGATGGCGCGGTCGAACGGGTCGCGGGCGCGATGGCTGGTGGTCTCCAGCAGCCAGTCCCGGCTGAGCGGCCGGTTGGGGTTCTCGGCGAAGATCTTCAGAAGGTCGAATTCGCCGGCCGTGACGGGGACTTCCTGGCCGCCGTCGTCCTGCAGCGCCCGCTTGGTGAGGTCGAGCGTGTGGCGGCCCATCCGCACCCGCTCGATCCGCGGCGGCGTCGCCTTGTGGGCCGACCGGCGCAGCACACTCTTGCAGCGCGCCAGCAGCTCGCGGGGCTCGTAGGGCTTGGCGACATAGTCGTCGGCGCCGCTTTCCAGGCCCAGCACCTTGTCGACCGAATCGCCCGCGGCCGTCAGCATGATGATCCCCACCCGGGTGCTGCTTTCGCGCAGCCAGCGTGCGAGCGCAAAGCCGTCGTCCTGGCCGGGAAGCTGCACGTCGAGCAGCACGAGATCGGGCATGGCGCGCGACACCTGGCGGCGCATCTGGGCCCCATTTTCGACCGCGATGACCCGCAGGTCGTGGTTCATTAAATAGGTCTCGGCGGCCTTACGCTGGAATGCGTCATCCTCGACCAGTAAAACGGAAGGTTGTTGCATGGCTTGATCCGGAAATGAATAAAGTCTATGCCTGTAAAATACCAAGCTTTTGCAACAATTTATAGTCGATTCTTAAGGTCTTTGATACAGTAATGGGTCTCCCAGGGGGCCAAACACAACATGTTGGCATCCATTTTTCCCCAGCCGGTATCGTATGTCGCTCGCTCCTGAACCGGCAGGCGCCGCGCCTCTCTCGCCGCTCGAGGTCGCCAATCCCGCGCAGCAGGAAGCTTTTGTCCGCGCCGAGCTGATCCGCCGGCTGTTCGACGGCTCCAAGCAGTCGCGCTATTTCTCCTTCGTCCTGTGGCCGGTGATCGCCGCCATCTATTGGCGGCAGGTCGATCTGATGGAGCTGGTGCCGCCGTTCGTGGCGCATCTCGCCGTCACGGTCGCTTTCGACATCCTGCGCCGCAACTTCGCCCAGGCCAATCCGCCCGACGAGGAGGTGGTCCGCTGGGGCTGGTGGTTCGCCACGCTGTCCTTCCTGGCCGGCGCCTGCTGGGGCGTGGCGGGCTACATGCTGGCGTCGAAGGACTACGAGCTGCAGCGCATGCTGCTCGGGTTGGTGCTGCTCGCCACCATCACCACTGCCGTGCCGATCCGTTCGGCCCATCCGCCGACGTTCTACACCTTCGCGGTCGCGACCACGGCGCCGCTGCTGTTCGTGCTGCTGATCTCGGCGGATCCGTTCTACCAGCTCGTCGGCATCGCGGGCGGCGCCTATGTCGGCCATCTCATGGCCTATGTGCGCGATGTGCATCGCTGGCAGTACGACAATATCGCGCTTGCCTACCAGAAAGAGGAGCTGGCCCAGCGCCTGCAGGTCGCCTACGACGAGGAGCGGCTGGCGCGTGACGTCGCACTCGCGGCCAAGGCCGAGGCGGAGAAGGCCAACCAGGCAAAGTCGATCTTCCTCGCCACCATGAGCCACGAGATCCGCACGCCGATGAACGGCGTCCTCGGCATGATCGACGTGCTGGAGCGCACGCCGCTCACCTCCGAGCAGCGCGACGCGCTCGGCACCGTGCGCTACTCGGCTTCGGCGCTGTTGAAGATCATCGACGACATTCTCGACTTCTCCAAGATCGAGGCCGGCCGCCTCGATCTCGAGCGCATCGAGGTTTCGACCGTGGAGCTGATCGAGGGTGCGGCCGAGACGCTCGCGCCCCAAGCGGCGGCCAAGGGCGTCAAGCTGATCGCCTATGTGGCTGCGGGCGCGCCGGCGCGCGTGATGGGCGATCCGCTGCGCCTGCAACAGATCCTGTTCAATCTGCTCGGCAACGCGCTCAAGTTCACCGAAAAGGGGTCGGTGCGGCTCACGCTCGAGCGGGCGGACGAAGGCACGCTCTCCATCCGGGTCGCCGACACCGGTATCGGCCTCACGCCCGAGCAGCGGGAGAAGCTGTTCCAGCCCTTCGTCCAGGCCGACAACTCCACGACGCGCCGCTTCGGCGGCACGGGGCTCGGCCTCTCCATCGTGCAGCGCCTGGCCGAAGCCATGGGGGGCGGGGTCACGGTCGAGAGCTCGCCCGGCGTCGGCTCGGCCTTCACCGTTACCATGCGGCTCGACGAGGCGCCGTGCCCTGCGGCCGGCCCGCTGCCGCTCGAAGGTCTGACACTGGCGCTTTCACTGGCCGATCCCGAGGAATCGCGGGCCATCGCGCGCTATCTCACCGCGGCCGGGGCGCGTGTCGGATTGGGCGCGTCGGGCACGCCCTTCACCGGTATCAGCCTGATCGAGGCGGGTGCGCCCGAGCGCCGGGTCGCTCTGATCGACGGTCCGGCGCCGCGCAGTGGCGGCCTGCTGCAAGGCCTTGTCCGGCCGTGGCGGCGGGATGTTCTCGTCCGCGCGGTGACCCGCGCAGCGGGCCGGGCGCCCGTACTCGCCCGCGGCATCGATGCGGCAGCCGCGCCGGTGCGGACCGGCGGCCATGTGCTGGTGGTCGACGACAACTCGGTCAACCGCAAGATCCTGGCACGTCAGCTCGAACTGGCCGGCGCCTCGACGGACACCGCGGCCGGCGGCGACGAGGCGCTCGAGCTGTGGGGCAAGCGGCGCTACGACCTGGTGCTGGCCGACCTGCAGATGCCCGGCATGGACGGCTTCGAGCTGGCGCGCCGTATCCGCCAGGGCGAGCAGGCCGACCGGCGCGAGCGCACCCCCATCCTCGCCGTGACGGCAAGCGCGCTCGAGGAGCACGAGCGCAAGACGCGGGCGGTCGGAATGGACGGCCTCATCACCAAGCCGATCGGAATCGAGCAGTTGCGGGCGACCCTCGATGTCTGGCTGAAGGACGCCCGCACGGAGCACACGACATGAGCGAGGCATACGATCGCACGCGGCTCGTCGAACTGTTCGGCGACGATCCCGAGACGCTTGCCGAGGTCGAGCGCGAATTCCTCGACACCGCGCGTGGCGCCGAGCACGAGATCGAGGCGACCGACGACCTCGCTACCATCGCCCGAGCCGCCCATCGCCTCAAGGGCGCCTCCGGCATGATCGGCGCGGCCGCGTTGGGCGAGATCGCCGAAGCCGTGGAGCGAGCGGCCAAGGCACACGATCTCCTCAGCGTGCGCCGCATGCGCGACGTGTTCCGCCGCGAAGTCCAGCGCGTCGCCACGCAAGCCGGGCTTATGGCAGGTTAGATGGACGCATGTCACTTTCGCGGACGCAGCAGGATCGTGCCCGAATAGGAAAGCAGCGGCCTGCCATTCTGTTCCAGAAGGCCGCGCAGGAAAGCGAGCGTCTTGCCGTGGCGTGGAACCTCGACCCGGGTCGTGAGCGGTGACAGGGCGTCGCCCGCGGCCAGAAACTCGGCGGCGAACGAGACCGTGCTGGGCGCCATGCCCGTGACGGACGCGGCCGCCCGCGTCACCGCCGAATCCGCGAAGCTCATCATATAGCCGCCATGCAGCACGCCGCCCGAGTTGCACATATGCGGCAACGTCGGCTGAACGAGCGTGGCGCCGTCCACCTCCTTGCGCACGTAGGAAGGACCGATATGGCGCGAATAGACGCTGGCATTGGCCAGGAGCTCGAAGCCCGCAGGCACCGTCTGGCGCGGCATGCCCGAAAGCGCCGGATGCGAGGCAGCCTTGCGCGCCATCGCCTTGTCGCGGGCGACGTGCCGGCAGACGCCGGACCACAGCGCGATCACGCGGCCTTCCTGCGTGATGCTGCCGCGCGCGAAAGCGAGCCGCCCCGTCACCTGGAGCGGCTCGCCGCGCGCTTCCAGCGACGGCCCGACGCGGCCCGCGCTCAGGAACTCGACGGCGATGCTCACCGTCATCGCGAACGAGCTGTTGCTGCCGCCATCGGCGGCGCGGCCGGCAACGAGGCAGAGCGCGTAGTCGGCGAAGGTCAGGATCGCGCCGCCATGCACGCCGCCCGCATAGTTGGCGTGGCGTGATTCGGTCGGCAGCACGCAATGGACGCTGTCCTTCGCGCGCGCATCGCCCTCGATGCGGAAGTAGAACGGGCCGGTGTGATCCTCGAACGGATCGGGCGGCACGAACGTCGAATAGCAGGCAAGATCGATGGTAGCGGGGGCGGCGGCGTCAGGCATTCCGGTCGGCTCTTGTGAAGTTTCGCGAGCGCGCTCTATTAGAAGAAAATTCTCTCGCCGACAAAGAGCCACGGAGCGAAACCGCATGACGTCTGCCGCGCACAAGATCGAGGTTCGCCGCGAGCAGCGCGAGCGGGGCGCCGTCGTCCACGTGATCTACGACTATTCGCGGCGGCTGAACGTGCTGGGTCCCGCAGCGCTGCGCGACCTCGCCGACACCTTCCACACGCTGGCCAAGGATGACGACCTGCGAGTGGTCGTGCTGGCGGGGGCCGGCGGCCGCGCCTTCATCGGCGGCGCCGACATCAACCACATGGCGGCACTGCGCCAGGGCGAGGAGGGCCGTGCCTTCATCACCTTGATCCACAAGCTTTGCCAGTCGATCCGCGACTGCCCGGTGCCGGTGATCTGCCGCATGGAAGGCTATACGCTGGGCGCCGGACTCGAGGTGGCAGCGGCATGCGACATGCGCATCGCGGCCGACAATGCCTTCTTCGGCATGCCCGAGGTCAGGGTGGGCGTGCCGTCGGTGGTCGAGGCCGCCTTGCTGCCACGCCTGATCGGCTGGGGGCGCACCTCGCGTCTTCTGCTTACCGCCGAAACCATCGATGCCGCCCGGGCGGCGGCTTGGGGCATGGTCGAGGAGGTGGTTCCGGCGGCCGAGCTCGATACTGCGATCGAGCGGTCGGTACAGGCGGTTGTCGAAGGGATCTCGGCCGCGGTGCGCAGCCAGAAGCGGCTGATGAGGCGCTGGGAACGGCTGCCGCTCGATGAGGCGGTGCAAGCCGGCATCGACGCTTTCGCCCAATCGGTCGCCGAGGGCGGTCATGTCGAGCCCATGGCCGACTTCGTTCACCGCAGGAACAGGAGGAAGTAGCTGCCGGTGGTGCGGCGCCTCTTGTGAAACCATTGCGGCCAAACCAGATAGGTGCCGGTTCCGGTTTCGCACCGTTGCAAGGACTGTTTGCGCGACCAATGCGAAACAATTTTCACTAAATTATTCTCGTATCGACCAAATAATATCGGTCGATTGACATAGTTTCGCCTTGTCTATAGAGAGCCGCGCTGCTGCACCGCAGAGCGGACCGGATGACCCACAGCACACTACGTCAACGATCGGGAGCCTACGCCCGCGGCGAGGATACTCGCCGGCGAATCCTCGAAACGGCGCTCGAGATCTTCGCCGCCGAGGGCTACGAGGGCGCGAGCACGCGGCATCTGGCCGAACGTGCCGGCGTCAATCTGCCCGCCATTCAATACTATTTCGGCAGCAAGGAAGGCCTTTACCGCGCTGTCATCGAGCACATCGTGCAGCACAACGAGGCGCACATGGCGCCGCTGGCGGTCAAGGTCCGCGCGGCGCTGGCCCATCCGGACACGGCGGCGGAGGAACTGCTCGAACTCCTGTGCGAGATGCTGGAGGCGTTCGTCGCCCTGATCTCCGGCGGACGGCAAAACGAGAGCCGGCGGCTGCTCTACGCCCGCGCGGAGATCGAGCGCACTGCGGGCCTCGAGCTTCTGCACAAGACGGGGATGCGCCAGATCTTCGAGCCCTGTCTGGCGCTGGTCGCGCGGTTGCTCGGCCGGTCGACGGAGGATCAGGCGATCGTGTTGCGCACCGTGGCGCTGATCGGCCAGGTGACGATCTTCTGCAATCGCGGTGTGCGCGAGGCGCTCGGCCTCGATCTTTTCAGCGAAGAGCGCGTGCGCGCCGTGCAGGCGCTCGTGCGCTCCCACAGCAAAGCCATCATGCGCGATGCCATGGCGGCCTCGTGCCGGACCGAATCTCCGGACGGACACTAGTCGAATGACACGTTTTTCTTCTTCCTTCCTGTCGCGTGCGGCGCGCCGCGCCGGTCTCGGCTCGCTTGTCCTCGCGAGCCTGACCGCCGCCGGCTGCACGGTCGGTCCAGATTTCAAGCGGCCAGCCAAGCCCACGGAGACGGGCTATACGCCCGAGAGCCTGGCGCCCAAGACCGCGTCGGCCGGCGTCGCCGACGGCGGCGCCGCGCAGACCTTCGATCCCGGCGCGGACATTCCCGGCCAGTGGTGGGAACTCTATCGCTCGAGCGAACTCAATGCGCTGATCGATCAGGCGCTCAAGGCGAATCCCGATCTCGATGCTGCGCAGGCGTCTTTGCGGCAAGCCAACGAGCTTCTGTACGCCCAGCAAGGCGCGCTGTTCCCGACCATCAGTGCCAACGGCAAGGCCGAGCAGCAGAGGTTCAACGGCGCGACGACGGGACTGGTCGGCCCCGCGTCGGTGTTCGGCGTCACCACCGGTTCGCTCAACATCTCCTACAGCCCCGACGTCTGGGGCGGCACGCGGCGGTCGGTCGAGGCGCAGGCGGCACAGGCCGAGTTCGAGCGCTTCCAGCTCGAGGCGACCTATCTCACGCTTACCTCCAATGTCGTCGTGGCGGCGGTGAACCTCGCCTCGCTGCGCGCCCAGATCGCGGCCACCGAAGACATCATCCGGATCCAGACCGACTCGCTGCGCGTGGTGCAGACCCAGTTCGACCTGGGCGGCGCGGCGCGCTCCGACGTCCTGACGCAACAGGCGGCGCTCACGGCGACCCAGGCGCAGCTCCCGCCGCTGCAAAAGCAGCTCGCGCAGCAGCGCAATCAGCTGATGACACTGCTCGGAAAGCCGCCGACCGAGGATGCCGGACAGGGCCTGCGGCTCTCCACGCTGCACCTGCCGGAGGAGCTGCCGCTCAGCCTGCCCTCGCAACTCGTGGAGCAGCGGCCCGACGTGCGCTCGGCCGAGGCGCAGCTCCATACCGCCAGCGCCAATGTCGGCGTCGCCGAGGCCGCGCAGCTGCCGCAGTTCCAGATCAGCGGCCTGTGGGGCGTCGCGTCCGCAGGGTTCAGCACCTTCTTCGCGCCAGGCTCCGGCGTATGGAGTCTCGGCCTCAGTCTCGCCCAGACGCTGATCGACGGCGGGCAGCTCGAACACAAGAAGCTGGCGGCGGCGGCGGCCTACGACAAGGCGGCCGCGCAATACCGCAGCACCGTGCTGTCGGCGTTCCAGGACGTGGCTAACGCGCTGCGCGCGCTGCAGTCCGATGCGGACACGCTCAAGGCCACGGTGGCGGCCGAGCAGACGGCGCAGGCCAGTCTCAACCTCGCGCAGCAGCAGTATCAGCTTGGCGCGGTCAACTACCTGACGCTCTTGAACGCGCAGCAGCAGTACCAGAGCGCTCTGGTCAACCGGGTGCGGGCACAGGGACAGCGCTACGCCGACACAGCGGCGCTGCTCCAGGCGCTGGGCGGCGGCTGGTGGAACAGAACCGACGTCAGACCCGAATCGAAAGGCAAGCCGGGCGGCGTGGTCAACGTGCCGCCGGTGCAAGACGTCAAGCCGCCCCGCGCGGGGCACTGAAGGACGAAGGCTATGATCAAGCGAATGCTCATCATGTTGGTTCTGGTCGGCGCCACTCTCTTCGGGGTGTTCGGCTTCAAGAGCTTCGTCGACGGCAAGATCAGGGAAGCCATGTCCGGCATGGGCAACGTGCCGCAGACGGTGTCCGCCACCAAGGCCGTGGTGACCGACTGGCAGCAGCAGGTCGAGGCCGTGGGCACGCTGCGCGCCGTGAAGGGCGCGGATTTGTCGCTCGAGCTTGCCGGTGTGGTCGACAAGATCGAGTTCGAATCCGGCCACGATGTCGAGGCCGGCCAGGTGCTGCTGCGCCTGCGCAACGACGACGACGTGGCCAAGCTCGAATCGCTCGAGGCCATGGCCAAGCTCGCCCAGGTGACCTACGACCGCGACCTCAAGCAGTTCAAGGCCCAGGCGGTGAGCCAGGCGACGATCGATACGGACGCCGCCAACCTCAAGAACAGCCAGGCGCTGGCCGAGCAGCAGCGGGCGATCGTCGACAAGAAGACGCTCAGGGCGCCGTTCGCCGGCCACCTCGGCCTGCGCCAGGTCGATCTCGGCCAGTATCTCGCGCCGGGAACGGTGATCGTCACCCTGCAGGCACTGACGCCGATCTATGCCGACTTCCTGCTGCCGCAACAGGCGCTCGACAAGATCAAGGTCGGCCAGCCGGTGACGGCCAAGGTCGACACCTATCCGGACAGGACCTTCACGGGAAAGATCACCGCGATCAATCCCAAGGTCGATACGTCCACGCGCAACGTGCAGGTGCGGGCCGAGATCAGGAACCCCGACAAGCTTCTGACGCCCGGCATGTACGTGACGATCGATGCCGTGACCGGCACGCCGCGGCGGATGGTGACGCTGCCGCAAACGGCGATCAGCTACAATTCCTACGGCGATCTGGTCTATGTCGTCGAGGAAAAGGGCAAGGGTCCGGACGGCAAGCCGCATCTCGTGGCGCAGCAGACCTTCGTCGCCGTCGGTGCCACGCGCGGAGACCAGGTGTCGATCACCAAGGGCCTGAAGGAAGGCGCCATGGTCGTGACCGGCGGCCAGATGAAGCTGCGCAACGGCGTGCCGGTCGTGATCAACAACACGGTCGTGCCCAAGGACGATCCCGACCCCAAGCCGGTCGACCACTGAGGAACGGCGCGCCATGAAGTTCACCGACATCTTCATCCGCCGTCCCGTGCTGGCGACGGTGGTCAGCCTCATGATCCTGGTCGTCGGCCTGCGTTCGGTGTTCACGCTGCCGGTGCTGCAGTATCCGCAGACCGAGAACGCGGTCGTCACCGTGACCACGACCTACTACGGTGCCGATCCGGAGGTCATCGCGGGCTTCATCACCACCCCGCTCGAGCAGGCGATCGCGCAGGCCAACGGCATCGACTACATGACGTCGACCTCGATCAGCGGTGCCAGCACCATCACCATCTACCTGCGACTGAACTGGGACGCCAACAAGGCGATGACCGAGATCAACGCCAAGGTCAATTCGGTGTTGAATCGCCTGCCAGCCGGCACACAGCAGCCGGTGCTGACGGTGAAGGTCGGCCAGACCATCGACGCGATGTATCTCGGCTTCTCGAGCAGGACGCTCGCGCCCAACCAGATCACCGACTACATCACGCGTGTGGTGCAGCCGAAGCTGCAGGCCGTCGAAGGCGTGCAGACCGCCGAGATACTGGGCGGCAAGAACTTCGCGCTGCGCGCCTGGCTCGACCCGCAGAAGCTCGCCGCCTACGGCCTGACCGCGGCCGACGTGGCGATCCAGCTCTCCAGCAACGACTACATCTCGGGCCTCGGCTATACCAAGGGCCAGATGGTGCAGATGACGCTTACCGCCTCGACTGCACTGCGCTCGCTCGAGGAGTTCCGCAACCTCGTGCTGAAGCAGGAGGGCGGGGCGATCGTGCGCCTTTCCGATGTCGCCAGGGTGACGTTGGGTTCGGAGGACTACGAGAGCGAGGTCGGTTTCGACGGCGAGCAGGCGATCTATATCGGCATCCAGGTGGCGCCGGCGGCCAATCTGCTCAAGGTCGTCAAGGGCGTGCGCGCCATCTGGCCGGACATCGTCGCCCAGCTCCCGCAAGGGCTCGACGGCAAGATCGTCTACGACTCGACGGAGTTCGTGAACAGCGCGATCGACGAGGTGATCCGCACGCTCGTCGAGGCGTTGCTGATCGTCACGGTCGTGGTGTTCCTGTTCCTCGGCTCGCTGCGCTCGGTATTAATCCCGACAATCGCGATCCCGCTGTCGCTGGTCGGCGCCTTCTCGATGATGCTGGTCTTCGGCTTTTCCATCAACCTGCTGACCCTGCTGGCGCTGGTGCTCGCCATCGGCCTGGTGGTCGACGACGCCATCATCGTGGTCGAGAACGTGAACCGCCATCTGGAGGAGGGGATGAGGCCCATTCCCGCCGCCATCCAGGCGGCGCGCGAGCTCGGCAGTCCGATCATCGCCATGACCGTGGTGCTGGTCGCGGTCTACGTGCCGATCGGGTTCCAGAAGGGCCTGACGGGCGCGCTGTTCACCGAGTTCGCCTTCACGCTGGTGGGCGCCGTGACCATCTCCGCGATCGTGGCGCTGACGCTCTCGCCGATGATGTGTTCGCGCATGCTGAAACCGCATGGTGAGGGCGTGACCCGCTGGGAAGCGGGCTTCATCAGGTTCATCGACCGCAACTTCGATCGGCTGCGGCGCGGCTACGGGCGATGGCTCAACGGCAGCCTGAACTACCTGCCGGTGACGGCGGTCTTCGCCGTGATCGTGCTCGGCAGCATCTATTTTCTCTATTCGTCAATCAAGGCCGAGCTGGCACCGCAGGAGGACCAGGGCGTCGTCATCACGCTGGCGACGAACTCGCCCACGGCGACGATCGACCAGCGTCTGATGTACGCGCGGCAGGTCTACGAGATCTTCAAGAAGCATTCCGAGACGGACCACGTCTTCCAGCTCGACGTGCCCGGCCAGTCGATCGCCGGCATGGTGCTGAAGCCCTGGGACAAGCGCACGCTCACCTCCAACCAGCTCCAGCCGATCATCCAGCACGAGGTGGCGGGCATTGCCGGCGCGCAGGTGGTGGCCTTCCAGCTTCCGCCGCTGCCCGGCAGCACGGGCCTGCCGATCCAGTTCGTGATCACGACGACGGGCGGGTTCGGGCCGCTGAACGAGGTGGCGCAGAACTTCCTGCAGGAAGCCCTCAAGAGCGGCAGGTTCATCTTCCTGAACACCGACCTCAAGATCGACCAGCCCCAGGCCACCGTGCAGATCGACCGCGACAAGGCGGCCCAGCTCGGCCTCAAGATGAGCGACGTCGGCAGCGCGCTCGCCTGGATGCTGGGCGGCGGCTACGTCAACTACTTCAACCTCGACGGCCGGTCGTACAAGGTGATGCCCCAGGTGCAGCAGCGCTCGCGCCTGAACTCGGACCAGCTCCTGAACTACTACATCAAGGCGTCGGACGGGTCCTCGGTGCCGGTCTCCACGGTGGCGAAGATCGTCACCAAGGCGATTCCGGAATCGCTGAACCACTTCCAGCAGCTCAACAGCGCCACGATCCAGGGCGTCGCCTACCCCGGCGTCTCCCAGGCCGATGCCATCGCGTACCTTCAGGACCTCGCCGCGCGCACGCTGCCGGCCGGCTATTCGGTCGACTATGGCGGCTCGTCGCGGCAGTACATCCAGGAATCGGGCGGTTTCGTCACCACCTTCGCCTTCGCGCTGATCATCATCTTCCTGTCGCTGGCGGCGCTGTTCGAAAGCTTCCGCGATCCGCTGATCATCCTGTTCTCGGTGCCGATGTCGATCGCGGGCGCGCTGCTGTTCCTCATGGTGCTGAGCACGATGGGTGTGCTGGGCGCCACAATGAACATCTACACCCAGGTCGGCCTGGTGACGCTGATGGGCCTGATCAGCAAGCACGGCATCCTGATCGTGGAGGTCGCCAACGAGCAGCAGGCGCTCGGCAAGTCCAAGCGCGAGGCCGTTGTTTCCGCCGCCGGCATCCGCTTCCGGCCGATCCTGATGACCACCGCCGCGATGGTGCTGGGCGTGGTCCCGCTGATCATCGCCACGGGCGCGGGTGCGCTGTCGCGCTTCTGCATGGGCCTCGTGATCGCGTCCGGCCTCTCGCTCGGCACGCTCTTCACGCTGTTCGTCGTGCCGGCGGTCTACGTCATGCTGGCCGCCGACCATCACAAGGAAAGCCATGGCGAGGAAGCGCTGCCGGCGCCGGCGGAGTGACCGCGGCGCCGGTTGATCAGCCGAGCGCCGACACGACGGCGCGTCCCACGTCGGCGATGACGGCATCTTTCGCCGGACCATTGCCGGTGGCACCGGTGAGATAGACGGTCACGATCACCGGCGCGCGGCCCACCGGCCAGATCACGGCGATGTCGTTGGCCGTGCCATGCTCGCCGCTACCGGTCTTGTCGCCGATCCGCCAGCCATGTGGCAGTCCGGCGCGAAGGCGCGCATCGCCCGTCCGGGTGGCGATCATCCATACTGCCAGTTGTTCGCGCGACGCGGGCGCCAGCGCCGAGCCGAGCACCAGTTTCGACAGGGTGACTGCCATCGCATCGGGCGTGGTGGTATCGCGCGGGTCGCCGGGCAGTGCCTCGTTCAGCGTCGGTTCGGTGCGGTCGAGGCGGGTGCTGTGATCGCCCAGGCCGGCGGCAAAGGCGGTAAGGCCGGCAGGCCCGCCGATGTTGGCCAACAGGAGATTGGCGGCGGTATTGTCGCTCAGGGTTATCGCCGCTTCACAAAGTTGCCCCAGGGTGAGGCCCGTCCCAACGTGTTTTGCGGTCACCGGCGAATAGCTTGCGAGATCGGCCTTGGCGTATGTCACCCGCCGGTCGAGTCTCTCCTGTCCCGCATCGACTCGGTGCAGGAGTGCTGCTGCGGCGAGCACCTTGAAGGTGCTGCACATCGGGAAGCGTTCGCCGCCGCGCCAGCCCCGCATCCGCCCACCGCTGCCGTCGAGCAGCGCCACCCCTAGCCTACCGCCGCTGCCGGCCTCCAGCCGCTTCAGCTCTTCTTCGAAGCGCGTCGCAGCGCGGCAGGGGCCGGGAATGCCGGCCAGCATCAGCGCGGCCAGGAAATTCCTTCTGTCGATCATGTGTCCGGTCCTTTCGAGAGGGGCCTTCTTCGTCGCAGGGCCGGGACGCCGTTGACAAACCATCGTTGGTGACGCGAACCATAAGCGAAACTTGGGACAGAAAAGGTTGAACCGTCCGCTCCGGCTGTCGCAGCTTCCGCTCAATGCCTTGCATGCCTTCGAGGCATCGGCGCGGCATCTCAGTTTCACGCGCGCCGGTCTCGAGTTGCGCGTGACGCAGGCGGCGGTCAGCCAGCAGGTGAAGCGGCTGGAGGCCAGTCTCGGCGCTCGCCTGTTCATTCGCCTGCCGCGTGGGCTCGCACTCACGGATGAAGGCCAGGCCTTGCTGCCCGCGATCGAACGCGCCTTCCGCGGCATCAGCGAGACACTGGAACGTTTCCGTGACGGCCGTTTCAACGACGTCATCACCGTCGGCGTGGTCGGTACCTTCGCGACCGGCTGGCTCATGCCGCGATTGGCCCGGTTCACCAGGATGCATCCGCGCATCGACGTGCGCTTGCGCACCAACAACAATCGCGTGGACCTTGCAGGCGAGGGGCTCGATTGCGCCGTACGCTTTGGCGACGGTGCCTGGCATGCGACCGATGCCGAGCGGCTGTTCGAAGCGCCGCTGACACCGCTTTGCGCGCCGGCGCTGGCGGGAAAGTTGCGCAAACCCGCGGATTTGCGTCGCCAGACGCTCCTGCGCTCCTACCGGCCGGAGGAATGGGCGTGCTGGTTCGAAGCGACGGGAAGTGCGGCGCCCAGGAAGCAGGGACCGATGTTCGACTCCTCGGTGGCGATGGCCGAAGCGGCCGCGCGCGGGCTGGGCGTTGCGCTGTTGCCGGCGATGATGTTCGGCGAGGATCTGAAGCGCAAACGACTGGTGCGGCCATTCAAGGCGGAAGTCGCGCTCGGCGCCTACTGGCTCACGTCACTGCACTCGAAGCGACCGAGCGTGGCGATGGAGACGTTCCGCACCTGGTTGCTGGCCGAGGCGGCGAGTGTCAGGCCGGGGTCAGGCAAGATTGGCCCCGATCGTGTATCTTCGCGCCCATGAACAAGCCTCAAAAGCCCCTGTCAATGCCGCCTGCGGCGAAGGACGAGCGGGGCGAGCGCCTGGCCGCGGCCTTGCGGGAAAACCTCAAGCGGCGCAAGGCGCAGGCGCGCGCCAAGCAACGGAACGAGGGACAAGAGTCGACCAAAGATTGAGCGGCGGAGCCGGCTCGTCTAAAACTCTCCGGTCATCCCGGGCTGCTGTGTCGTCCCGAGCGAAGCGAAGGATCCTTGCCGACAACCCGAAGGATCCCCGGCTGCGCTCGCAATGACACGGTTTCCCTGGAGGGCGAGCCTCTCCCCCCTCTCGGAAACAAAAGAAGAATGACCATCCTTTCCGACCGCTGGATCCGCCGCATGGCACAGGAGAAGGGCATGATCGAGCCCTTCATCGACGCCCAGAAGCGGGACGGCATCATCTCCTATGGTCTGTCGTCCTATGGTTATGACGCCCGCGTCGGCAACGATTTCAAGATCTTCACCAACGTCGATTCGGCCGTGGTGGACCCCAAGAACTTCGCCGAGAACAGCTTCGTCGACCGTACGACCGACGTGTGCATCATCCCGCCCAATTCCTTCGCCCTCGCCCGCACGGTCGAATATTTTCGCATCCCGCGTGACGTGCTGGTCGTGTGTGTGGGCAAGTCGACCTACGCCCGCTGCGGCATCATCGTGAACGTGACACCGCTCGAGCCCGAATGGGAGGGTCATGTGACGCTCGAATTCTCCAACACGACGCCCTTGCCGGCGAAGATATATGCCAACGAGGGCGCGGCGCAGTTCCTATTCCTGCAGGGCAACGAGCCCTGCGAGGTCTCCTATCGCGACAAGGCCGGCAAGTACCAGGGTCAGCGCGGCGTCACGCTGCCCAAGATCTGAGCGGGAGGACGGACATGGATCGTATCCGCATCAGGGGCGGCCGCCAGCTCAAGGGGGAGATCGTCGTCTCCGGCTCCAAGAACGCCTGCCTGCCGGCGATGGCGGCGGCATTGCTCACCGACAAGCCGCTGGTCCTCAAGAATGTCCCGCGGCTGGCCGACATCGCCACCATGATGCAGCTCCTGCGGCAGCACGGCGTGGAGATCGAGGCGGCCCCGGGAGAGAACGGCCACGCCCACGGGACCAGGCTCACGCTCAAGGCGGGCAAGATCACCTCCACCACGGCGCCGTACGACATCGTCCGCAAGATGCGCGCGTCGGTGCTGGTGCTCGGTCCGCTGCTGGCGCGCGAAGGCGAGGCGCGCGTGTCGCTGCCCGGCGGCTGCTCGATCGGTGCCCGGCCGGTCGACCTGCATATCGCGGGACTGAAGGCCATGGGTGCCAGGATCGACATCGACGGCGGCTACATCGTCGCCCGGGCGCCCAAGGGATTGACGGGAGCGCGCTTCACCTTCCCGAAGGTCTCCGTCGGTGCCACCGAGAATCTGGTGATGGCGGCGGCGCTCGCCAAGGGCACGACGGTGATCGACAATGCCGCGCGCGAGCCCGAGATCATCGATCTCGCCGAGTGCCTGACGAAAATGGGCGTACCGATCGCCGGCATCGGCAGCGAGACGCTGACGATCGAGGGCGTCGAGCAACTGAAGCCCGCCACGCATGTCGTCATTCCCGACCGAATCGAAGCCGGGACCTACGCCATGGCCATCGCCATGACGTCGGGCGACGTCGAACTCCTGGGTGGCCGTCTCGACCTGATGGAGGCGGCCGCCCAGAGCCTGCGCGCGGCGGGCGTCGTGTTGGAGAAGACCAATCGCGGCTTCCGGGTGCGCCGCGCCAACGGTGAGTTGCACGGCGTCGACGTCATGACCGAGCCGTATCCGGGATTCCCGACCGACCTGCAGGCGCAGATGATGGCTCTGATGACCCGCGCCGACGGCGCCTCGATGATCACGGAGACGATCTTCGAAAGCCGCTTCATGCACGTGCCCGAGCTGATGCGCATGGGCGCCAACGTCACGATCCATCACGAGTCCGCGCTGGTGCGCGGCGTGCCGAAACTCCGCGGCGCGGAGGTGATGGCGACGGATTTGCGCGCGTCGGTGTCCCTTGCCATCGCTGGTCTGGCGGCCGAGGGCGAGACGACCCTGCACCGCGTCTATCATCTCGATCGCGGCTATGAGCGGCTGGAGGAGAAGCTCGCCGCCTGCGGCGCCGAGATCGAGCGGCTGAAGGGCTGACGATGAGCGGCCCGCGACCATGATGGAAAAGCTGAAGCTCACGGCGCTCGATGCCGAAGATCTATCGGTGATCTCGGCGGCGGTGCAGGATTCGCTGGTCGCGGTCCGCGACTGCGCCTTCTTTGCCGGCGAGAAACGTTTTGTTCTCCTCCTCAACCGCTTCCGCTGGGAAGCCGATGCGACCGTCGACACGGCCCATTGGCGGACCCATTCCGCCCTTGTTTTCAACGAGGTAAACGCCGTCCACCATCACGACATCCCGCTTCGGCAGCCCGACCGCATGCTGGAGTTGCTGGCGGTGAGCCAGCAAGAGGATGGCTCGGTTTCGCTGGGCTTTGCCGCCGGCCGCGCCATACGGCTGGAAATCGGCCGGCTTGCGTGTCATTTGGGGGATGTCGGGGAGCCTTGGCCCACCCCGTGGAAGCCCGCCCATCCGGTCGAATAGCCCTCACGGCCCGGCCACGGGCGGGCATTCGTTACTGGAGCGACGGTCTTGTCGAGTGAAGCAAACGAGAAGCTGATCCTGGCGGTGCCGAAGGGGCGCATCCTCGATGAGGCCGCGAGCCTGCTGGCCGCCGCCGACATCGAGCCGGAGCAGGCCTTCGCCGACCCCGACGCGCGGCAACTGCGCTTCGGGACGAACCACCCCGATCTCGACATCATCCGCGTGCGCTCGTTCGATGTCGCGACCTTCGTGGCGTTCGGCGCCGCTCATCTCGGCATCGCCGGCTACGACGTCCTGATGGAATTCGACTATCCGGAGATCTACGCACCGATCGACCTTGGCATCGGCAAGTGCCGGCTGGCCGTCGCGGAACCGGCGGAGATGGCGGGGAGCGACGATCCGAGGCGCTGGAGCCACGTGCGCATCGCCACCAAGTATCCCGAGGTGACGCGCCGCCACTTCGCCGCGCGAGGCGTGCAGGCGGAATGCGTCAAGCTTTCGGGTGCCATGGAGCTCGCGCCGTCGCTCGGCCTCAGTCATCGCATCGTCGACCTGGTCGATTCGGGTCGTACGCTTCGCGACAACGGACTGGTCGAGATCGAGCACATCGCCGACATTACCTCGCGCTTCATCGTCAATCGCGCCGCCCTCAAGACGCAGCCCGAGCGTGTCGGTCACTGGGTCGATCGCTTCCGCGAGGTGCGCCGTGCCGCTTAGGCTCGATGCCTCGGCGCCGGGTTTCGAAAAGGACTTCTCGGCCTTCCTTGGGCGCAATCGGGACAGCGACGAAAATGTCGACCGCATTGTCGCCGACATCGTGGCCGACGTGCGCGCCCGTGGTGACGCCGCCCTGATCGACTACACGCGCGAGTTCGACAGGGTGGAGACCGACGCGAAGGGCTTGCGCATTTCCGACGCCCAGCGTCGCGCGGCCGCAGCGAAGGTGCCCGCTGCGCAGCGCGAGGCGCTGGAATTCGCCGCCCGGCGCATCGAGGCGTTCCATCGCTCGCTGCTGCCCAAGGATGTCGAATTCACCGACTATACCGGCACGCGGCTCGGCGCCCGCTACCGGCCGCTCGATTCGGTCGGCGTCTACGTGCCGGGCGGCACGGCGGCCTATCCGTCGTCGGTGCTGATGAACGTCGTTCCGGCGAAGGTGGCCGGCGTGAAGCGCATCGCGATGGTCGTGCCGACGCCGGGTGGCAGTCTCAATCCTCTGGTCATGCTGGCGGCGGAGATCGCGGGCGCCGACGAGATCTGGCGCATCGGTGGGGCGCAGGCGGTGGCGGCTCTTGCCTATGGCACGGCCTCGATCAGGCCGGTCGACAAGATCACCGGTCCCGGCAACGCCTACGTTGCCGCCGCCAAGCGCCGTGTGTTCGGGCAGGTCGGCATCGACCTGATCGCAGGCCCGTCCGAGATTCTGGTCGTGGCGGACCGCCACAACGACCCTGCCTGGATCGCCGCCGATCTGTTGTCCCAGGCCGAGCACGATGCGTCCTCGCAATCGATGCTGATCGCCGACGACACGGCCTTCGCCGATGCGGTTGCAAGCGCCGTCGATACAGAGCTGGGGGCGTTGCCCCGCCGCGAGATCGCGGGTGCGAGCTGGCGCGACCACGGCGCCATCATCGTGGTACGCGACCTCGCCCGGTCGGCGCCGATCATCGATCGCATTGCCGCCGAGCATGTCGAGCTCGCGATGGAGCCGGAGGCAGCCGAGGTGCTGAGTGGCAGGATCGCCCATGCCGGCGCCATCTTCATCGGCCGCCACACCCCGGAGGCGATCGGCGATTACGTCGCCGGCACCAACCACGTGCTGCCGACCTCGCGGGCGGCGCGCTTCTCGGGCGGGCTCGGCGTCGCCGATTTTCTCAAGCGCACCTCGATCGTGGCCTGCACGGCCGATGCGCTGGCCCAGCTCGGCCCTGCGGCGCTGGCGCTGGCCGAGGCGGAAGGTCTCGGCGCGCACGGCCGCTCGGTTTCCATTCGGCTCAATCGCCGCGGCTGATGGCCATGGCGCACCCGCCATCATCCCATGCGGTTTCCAAGGCGCGACAGGTCGTCGATATCGTGCTCGACGAGAAATCGGTCGCCCGGCGCTCCCCCGAGGTCGAGCACGAGCGCGCCGTCGCCCTGTTCGACCTCCTGGAGGAGAACGACTTCGCGCTGGTGGGCGGCGAGGCCGGTCCCTACAAGCTGCATGTCGGCATCTTCGAGCAGCGCCTGGTCTTCAGCGTCCATTCGGCGGACGACCGCAAGCTGCGCGACGTCATCCTGTCGCTCACGCCGTTTCGCAAGATCGTGAAGGACTACTTCCTGATCTGCGGCAGCTACTATGCCGCCATCAAGAAGCTGGGGCCAGCGCAGATCGAGGCGCTCGACATGGGCCGCCGCGGCCTGCACAACGAGGGATCGGAGCTTCTGCGCGAACGGCTCACCGGCAAGATCGACCTCGACCTCGACACGGCGCGGCGGCTGTTCACCCTGATTTGCGCCCTGCACATCAAGGCCTGAGCATGAAGGACGGCGGACCCCCGGACAGCCTGCTGTTCGCGTGCACGCACAATTCCATCCGCTCGCCCATGGCCGAAGCGCTGGCGCGACGCCTCTACGGCCAGGCCGCCTATATCGAGTCGGTGGGCGTGCACGCAAGCGAGCTCGACGGCTTCACCACCGCCGTGCTGGACGAGATCGGCGTCGACAGTCATGCGCATCGGACCAAGACGTTCGACGATGTCGAGCCCAGCTCCTTCGATCTGATCGTGAGTCTATCGCCGGAGGCACATCACAGCGCTCTCGAATTCACGCGCAACACCGCGACCGATGTCGAATACTGGCCGATCCCGGATCCCAGTGCCGTGGAAGGGTCGCGCGAGATGCGGCTCGACGCCTATCGCCGCGTGCGCGACATGATCCTGGCCCGCCTCAAGGCGCGCTTCGGGACGCCGGCCGGTCCGACGCCATAGCTCTCCCGGCGAGGCGGCGAAAGGCAGCCTGCGTGGCTCGCCGGCGCACAGGCTGCCTTGCCGGCGCCGCTTCGAGTGCCGTGGCGTCAGCCGGCGGCCTGGCGTTTTCTTTTGGTCCCTCAGGCCGACCGGCGCGCCGCGCCGGAGGCGACCGCCGATCCCGCCGCCGGCAGCAATCCGCAATCGATGACGAGCCAGATCTGGCCCACGATCGGCAGCAGCAGGAGCATCGACCAGAAACCGGTCTTGCCGCGATCGTGACAGCGCTTGATCGTGATGGCCGCCTGCACCCAGATGATCGGCATCGCGAGGACGAGGGCGATGCCTGAGCCCATGAAGATGCTGCCCGGCATCCAGGCCGCGAGCAAACGGTCGGCATAGCTCACGTAGAGCCAGGCGAGCAGCAGGACAACGGCCTGTCCCGCCCAGAAAGGGCCGCGTCCGATCCGACCTTCGAAGCCGAAGAGCAGCGCCGTCATTCCTCCTGGCCTCCCCGCTGGCGATTGCTTGCCTCCGCGCGGGGCGGAGCCTGCCTCAACCGAAGGATGCGGTCGAGGCCCGAGTGGACACGTTTCGCTTCGTTGCAAGGGCTCTGAATGGCTTTCCCGGCGAGAGGGTAGGCGTTGACTATCCCCCGGTCCCAGCCCATTTTCCGCCCGCTTTCGTTTTTGTACCCACTCCAACCGGAGGCCGGATGGCCAAGGAAGATCTGATCGAGTTCAACGGGGTCGTGGAGGAGTTGCTGCCCAATGCGATGTTCCGCGTGAAGCTCGACAACGACCATACGATCCTCGCCCACACCTCGGGCAAGATGCGCAAGAACCGCATCCGCGTGCTGGCAGGCGACCGCGTCACCGTCGAGATGACGCCCTACGACCTGACCAAGGGACGCATCACCTTCCGTTTCAAGTAGGCACCGCTGGCGCTGCCGCTGGTCCTGGCTTCCGCCTCGCCGCGCCGCCTGGATCTCCTGCGGCAGATCGGGATCGAGCCGACGAAGATCGATCCGGCCGATACCGACGAGACGCCGCTTCCGGGTGAGTTGCCGCGCGCCTACGCATTGCGCATGGCTCGCGCCAAGCTCGAGGTCGTGGCGGAGCGTCATCCACAGGCGGTGGTGCTCGCCGCCGACAGCGTCGTCGCGGTCGGTCGGCGCATCCTGCCCAAGGCCGAGAGCGAGGATACGGCGCGCGCCTGCCTTGGCCTGCTTTCGGGCCGCCGCCACAAGGTGCTGGGCGGCGTCGCCGTCGCCGCAAAGGGGAGTGTCCGCATGCGCCTGGTGGAAACCGCGGTCCGCTTCAAGCGGCTCGACGAACGGGAGATCGACGACTATCTCGCCAGCGGCGAATGGCGCGGCAAGGCGGGCGGCTATGCCGTGCAGGGCCGGGCCGCCGCCTTCGTCTCCTTCCTGTCCGGCTCCTACAGCAATGTGGTCGGCCTGCCGCTGTTCGAGACGGCGGCACTGTTGAACTCCATGGGCCGCCCGGCAGGCGCGCCGTGAGCCGGATCGACCGCCTGATCTGCCACGTCATGCCGCGCGCCTTCCTGCTCGCGCTTGTCGCGGACGGCCGGCTGGTGGAGCTGCGCATTGCCCGGCGCGACCGGCCGTCGCTGACCGAAAGCATCTTCCTCGGCCGACTGGAGCGGGTCATGCCCGAGCTCGACGCGGCGTTCGTCGACATCGGCATCGGCCGCTCGGCCTTCCTGCGGGCGGAGGATCGCGCCGGCATCGACGGCTGGCCGCCGGCCGGCGCGCCGGTGCTGGTGCAGGTCCGCAACGACGGCGAGGGCAGCGGCCAGGGCGGCAGCGGCGGCAAGGGACCACGCCTGTCGATGGATATCGCCGTGTCCGGGCGCTATCTCGTCTATCATCCGCTGCGGACGGGCGTCTCATTCTCGCGCCGCATCGAGGGCGAGGCCGAGCGCGAGCGGCTGGCCGGTCACGTGCGTGATCTGCTGGAAGGCGGCCTCGTGCTGCGTACTGCCTCATCCGGCGCATCCAGCGATCTTCTGCGCGCCGATGCCACGCAGGTCCTCGAGCGCTGGGAGGCGATCCGGCGTCACGCGCTCAACGCCCCGCCGCCGGCCGATCTGACGGCGCGCCTGCCCGGCTGGGGCGATCCGGTCGAGCGTGCGCTGCGCGACCATGGCGCCGGTCTCGAGGAGGTGATCATCGATGACCGGGGCCGGGCACGATCGCTGCAGGACCAGTTCGACCACCGCCAGGAGAAGATCCGCGTGCGCTGGCACGGCGGGCCGATGCCGATCTTCGACATCGACGACGTGGCTGGCCAGATCGACACCGCGCTGGCGCGGCGAATCGCGCTGCAAAGCGCAGTCGAGGTGCTGTTCGAGCCGGGCGAGACGCTGCTCGCGATCGATGTCGACAGCGCCGGCGCGGGCGGCCGCCAGGGCCGCGCGCCGCGTCGCGCGGTCGAGGTCAACCTCGAGGCCGCGCCCGCGATCGCCCAGCAACTGCGCCTGCGCAACCTCGGCGGCGCGGTGGTCATTGATTTCGTCACCATGCGCAGCGCCTACGATCGCGACAAGGTGCAGGCCGCGCTCGCGGAGGCGCTGGCCGACGACCCGGTGCCGACCCAGCTCTACGGCTTCACGCGGCTCGGCCTCTTCGAGTTGACCCGCGCGCGCCGCGGCGCGACGCTCGCCGCCGAGCTCGAGGCGCTGCATCATCAACAGACGGACGAACCGACCGACCAGCAGCCATGACGCCGTCCGATCGATCCTCCCCGCCGCTGCGGGCCGTGCGCATCGACGCCAGATGCCCGGTATGCGGCAAGCGCGCCGAGCTCAGATATCGACCCTTTTGCAGCAAGCGCTGCGCCGACATCGATCTCGGCCGCTGGCTCAAGGAGGGCTATCGCGTGCCGACCGACGAAACCCCGGACGACGGAACCGGGGAAGGCTAGGAGAGCCGACCTAGACACCGGCCCTGACGCATCCTATACAGCCCGCCGCCAACCGGACGGCGCGCCCAGGTAGCTCAGTTGGTAGAGCATGCGACTGAAAATCGCAGTGTCGGTGGTTCGATTCCGCCCCTGGGCACCATTCCCTTTCCATTCCAAATCCTTGCGTTGGAGTGGGACACTTCCTGAAGCTGCCACCCCCTCAAATTATTTTTTGTGCCGCGACCCCGGCGCCGGGTTTGCGCCCTCTTGTCTGGTGAATGCGCCATAGCGGCGCGTCACGAACCGGAGCACAGGACCATGCGGTACAGGAAGAACGTTGGCGGGTGGGAGCGCGCGGCCAGGCTGATCGGCGGGGGCTTGATGCTCATGTGCGGCGGGGCAGCGCTGCACGCTTCGCCGCTCGGGCTACTGCTCAGCGGCGCGGGTGTCGTGACGCTGGTCACCGGCGTGTTCGGCTATTGCCCTGCCTGCGCCATCGCCGGACGCGAGCCACTGAAGGAGTGACTGCCTTGGCGCGCGTAGCAAACGATCTCTTGCTCGCGGCACAGTCGGGTGACCGGCACGCCCTGACACAGCTATTGGTGGCGCTGCAGCCGAACATTCGACGCTACGCCCGGCGCCTTTGCCACCGCACCTCGGTCATCGAAGATGTGGTGCAAGAAGCACTCATCGTCGTGTACCGGCGCGTGGGCACGATCCGCAGTCCAGCCGCACTCGCCGGCTGGCTGGTGACCGTCATCGCGCGCCTTTGCATGCTGCCGGCGCTGATGCTGATGCGCGGAGTCGAGGAGCTCGCCAGCCTGGAAGAGTCACGCGAGCTCGCAAAGGTCCCGCCGGACGAGTTACGCTTGGACCTGGTCAATGCGATCGAGTCGCTTTCGCCGTCCCATCGCGAAGTGCTGCTGCTGCGAGATCTCGAAGATCTGACGATTGGGGAAATCGCCGGGCGGCTCGGCGTCACGCGCGAAGCGACCAAAGCCGCCTGCGCCGCGCCCGCGCACTGGTGCGCGAATACCTGCTCGGCACAAAAGACAGCGGACGAGAGAGCACATGAATTACTTTCTTGGAGTGGGCATGTTCGGGAGCGCCTTCCTGGGCGGCCACCTGATGCGCGGCGCAGCTGCGGCGGCGCTACTCGCTTGGGCCATCGTCCACCAGGCCGCGCACCCCTGGCTATCCCTGGGCGCGGGCGTTGCCGCCCTCGTCGCGCTACGCGGATGCCCGATGTGCTGGACAGTGGGCCTGGTCGAGACGCTTTCGCAAGGAACGCGCAGACCGGACATGGCCGCATTAACATTGCGACAGGACGGGAAGGAGGTGTCGTGCGGAAAACGTTCGCGGTATTGGGCTCTGCCCTCTTCTTCGCGGTTGCGCCCAGCTCGCTGGCGGGGCTCATTCCCTGGTGGATAACGCGTTGGGAGTTCCAGCCGCCCTTCTTTGATCTCGAAGCGACGCGCGCCGTCGGGATCCTGTTGATCGTCGCCGGTCTACCCGGGCTCGTCGACTCGTTCGCACGCTTTGCGCTGCAAGGATTGGGCACGCCCGCGCCGATCGCACCGACGCAGAACCTCGTGGTGACGGGTCTCTATCGCCATGTGCGCAATCCTATTTACGTTGCCCTTGTCGCCGTCATTCTGGGCCAAGCGGTCTTGTTCGGCGATCAGCGCCTTCTTGGGTACGGTGTGTTGATGTGGGTCGCCTTTCACGCGTTTGTCGTGGCGTACGAGGAGCCGGTGCTCGTTGATAGGTTCGGAACGGAGTACGAGGATTTCCGGGCCAATGTCCCGCGCTGGATTCCGCGGCTCACGCCCTGGCGAGCCGCACCACGCCGGAATCATTCGTGACGCGGGCGCCACGAAGGCGGGCGGCATAGCGGCAAAGGCGCTCTTCGTCATCGGCCCCGGGCTGGGCTACGATAGAGCAGCAAGTTCGGATAACCCACGGGCGAGGAGACGGAGCGGTGCGCACGAGCTTTTCCGTTGACGACATGACCATCCACCGCATTGTCGAGCAGGAGAGCGGCTTCACGCCGATGCTCGACTTCCTGCCGACATTGTCGAAAGAAACCCTTGGCGAGAATCTCGGCTGGCTGGCGCCCGGCGGCTATGACAGCGCGAGCGGCAATGTCGTGTTGTGCTTCCAGTCGTATGTCGTCAAGACGCCGCACCATAACATCCTGGTCGACAGCTGCATCGGCAACGACAAGAACTTCCCGCTGCGCCCGGCCTGGAACAAGAAGAGTGACAGCAACTGGATGACCGCTCTGAAGGCTGCCGACCTCGGGGTCGAGGACATCGATTTCGTGATGTGCACGCATCTGCACGGCGATCACGTCGGCTGGAATACCAGGTTGGAGAACGGCCGCTGGGTCCCGACCTTTCCGAAGGCGCGCTACCTGTTTTCGAGGAAGGAATACACCTATTGGAGCGAGATCCATCGCAAGACGCCGCTCGACCAGATCACCGACAGCGTTCTGCCGATCATCGAGGCCAATCGCGCCGAATTGGTTACCAGCGATCATGCGCTCAACGACCATATCCGATTGAGCCCGACCCCGGGCCATACGCCGGACCACTTCGCGGTCTGCGCCGGCAAGGGCGGCGACGCCGCGGTGTTCACCGGCGATCTGATCCATTCGCCGATCCAGGCCCGCTATCCCGAATTGGTCATGCGTGTCGACACCGACCGCGACCAGGCGGTCCGGACGCGGCGGAATTTCCTCGAGCGCTACTGCGACACCGAGACGTTGTGCTGCACAATGCACTTCCCCTCGCCGTCGGTCGGCCATATCAAGCGCTGGGGAGACGGCTTCCGCCTGGAATACGCAAACGCCTGAAGGTGCGGAACCGGCGTGGTACGGCTGTCGCCGCAACCACTATTGCAGTGCTCATTGAATAGGAGGACACCGTGATCCATCACCTGTCGATCGCCGCGCGCGACCCGAAGCATTCCGCCGAGGTGCTGGCGGAGATCATGGGCGGCAAGGTGGTACCGTTCCCGCCCAACCCGGGCAGCTTTTTCGCGTTGCAGCTCGACGACCACGGCTCCGGGGTCGAGGTCTATCCCGCGGGGACGGAATTGCAGCCCGCCGGCGAGGAAGGCGGCAGCTTTGTCAGGAAGCCCCGGGAGGGGCGCGGCTTTGGCGCCACGCACTTCGCGCTCAGCGTCGCGACCGACGCAAGCAAGGTGAAACAGATCGCCAAGCGCGCCGGCTGGCATTGCGTGACCTGCAATCGCGGGCCGTTCCACGTGATCGAGGTGTGGGTCGAGAACGATACGATGGTCGAGGTTTTGCCGCCGGACTTCGCGGCGGAATACCTGGCCTGGACCCGCCCCGACACGGTCGTGACCCGTATGGGCAGCGCGCCGACCTCGGGCCCCCGCCAGGCGCGCGCTCGCTCGGCTTAAGCTCACACGTACACCGAGAGCCGCTTACGTTTCCGGCCCTTGCGGCGAGAGCCGTTTATTCCCTCGCGCCCTGTTCAGGTGCTGTGTTGCCCACTTCGTGACGTGGTTGCCGTCTCCGGCTTGTTCTCATACCCAGGATTCTGCCGTTACCAGTTCATCCATTGCAAAAGTCGGTGTCGTGATAGCGGGACCTCGAACACCGACGCGCAGACGATCGCCAAGGGCTGGTCCCCGAATGTCGCTCTCCGGGGTAAGGCGCACTTGTTGTTCTCAACGTGGTGATTTTCCGTTACTCGATCGGTCAGGCGCCGCTAGACGAGTAGGGCTGCCCCTGAAACAAGCAGCAACGTGTTGACGCCGAATGCGAATTGCCGGTCGTTCAATTTCCTGAACACGCCCATGCCGAAGAGACAGCCGCCGAACATCGCTGGCAGGTATTCGATGCCGGCAAAGTCGAAGCTGCGGCCGTGGGCGAGCCGAAGTCCCGGCATCGCTATGAGCGCGATCGCTGCTATCTGTACGAGCAGGATGAAGGGCTGATAGACGCCACGCTGGCGCTCCTTGCTCCAACCTTTCAACCCGCACCAGACGGTAACGAATGCTCCGGGAAAGGCCGCCATGCCTCCGGTGACGCCTCCGAGGACACCGGCCAATGCATCGAACACGGCATGCTGGCGCGCCACCACCACCGGTCGGCGCAGGATCATGACGGCCGCATAGAGCACGATGAATGTGCCGATAATTCGCATAAACACGTCAGTGGGCGTGTGCAGCAGGATGTGGACCCCAATTGGCAGCCCGATCGCGGCGCCGAGCACAAACGGTGCAAGCGCGCGCCAGTCGATGGCATGACGCAGGTGCCAGACCATGAGCGCCTGACCGCCCACGCTGCAAACCATCATGATCTGCACCGCCTCTACGGGCTGGTCGATCAGATGGAACAGCATTGCACCGCAGATCGCCGAGAAAGCGAAGCCCGCGATGCTCGAAAAGAGCGCGGCAAAGAACACCGCCAACATCGCCAAGGTTGAAATCGACGGGGCGTGGAACTGCTTCAAGGCAAGCGCATAGACCAGGAGCCCGCCGACGGTCATGCCGAGAAAAAGAACCCGGCGGGGCCGGAATCTCTCCACGACGTCGCCAATCACCATCGCGCGCGCTGCCCGGGCCGTCGCCAGATGATTGTCCAGCGCTCGATCGAATTCGATGCAGGTGCTTGTCGGCTTTGTGGTCTTGTACCCTGCGGAGGTGGTCCAGTCAGGGAACTGCCCGTCGCTGAACATCACGCCCGTCAGTCGGGTGACCTGCAAAAGGCCGCTCTGATTGGGTCGCATCGCAGCCGCCTCCCAATTCGATCGCGCGAACCTCTTGATCACCACACGGGCACACCTTGCGCATATTCAGGGGCCGGCAGTGACCGCGATCGTGCTGGACGGTACCGGCGAAGCCGCCTTAAGGTCCTTGTTTGAGGGTCTAAAAAATCGAGACCGCGCCTCCGATGGAGAACGAGGAGATCCGCTTCGGCCGTTTCAGGCTCGATCTCGGGCGCCCCGAATTGCGACGCGATGGTCAGCCGGTGCGGATTCACCCGCGCGCGCTTGGCATCCTGTGTGCCCTGGCCGAGGCCAAGGGCGAGATCGTCAGCAAGGACGAGCTGATGTCCCGCCTATGGCCCGGTCGCATCGTCGAAGAGGGAAACCTCCACGTCCATGTCTCGGCTCTCCGAAAGTCGTTGGACGACCACGGCGAAGGGCACAGTCTTGTCGTCACTGTCCCAGGGCGCGGCTATCGACTGTCGGATCTGACCGGCTTGCGGTCGGCTCAATGGGCCAAAGACTCCTTGCCGCCGCAGCTGCCGCTACCCGACAAGCCGTCGATTGCGGTGCTGCCATTTGCGAACATGAGCGGCGATCCCGATCAGGAATACTTCGCAGACGGCATGGTCGAGGAAATCATCACTGCGCTTTCCCGCATCCGCTGGCTGTTCGTGATCGCGCGCAATTCGAGCTTCACTTACAAGGGGCAAGCGGTCGATGTGAAGCAAGTTGGCCGCGAGCTTGGGGTGCGTTATGTGCTCGAGGGTTCGGTCCGGAAAGGAGGAGGGCGAGTCAGGATCTCGGCGCAATTGTTGGACGCCGAGAGCGCCGCTCATCTCTGGGCCGACCATTTCGACGGCTCGCTTGAGGACGTTCTCGACCTGCAGGACCAGGTGGCGATCAGGGTCGCCGCGGTCATTGAGCCAGAATTGGAGGCTGCGGAAATCCGGCGAGCGCTGGATCGGCCGAGGAACGATCCGACAGCCTACGATCTTTATCTCCGCGCGCTGCGAGCAATGCAGTCGTGGGAGAGGAAGGGTCATATGGAGGCGCTCGATCAGCTGAGCCACGCGACCAGGCTGGACGCTGCCTACGGCCCGGCAATCGCGTTGTCCGCGTGGTGCCATATGGCGCTCATCGGCGCTGGTTGGACCGACAACCCTGAGGCGACCCGTCAAAAGGCTACCTCGCTTGCCCGCCGCGCCCTTCGCAACGCCGGCGACGATGCCGTGATCCTCGGCAGAGCCACCTATGTCCTTGCCTACTTCGGCGAGGATATTGATGTCGTAACAGCCCTCATGGATCAGTCACTACGTATCAATCCGAGCTTCGCCGACGGATGGCATTGGAGCGGGTGGCTAAGAATGTGGGCGGGCTCGCCCGACGTGGCGATCGATCATTTCGAGAAATCGTTGCGCCTCGATCCACGCGATCGTGGTGGCCGCACATTGATGGCGAACGGCGTAGCCCATTTCTTCGCGCGGCGCCTGGACCAGGCGCGGACCATGTTGTTGCAGTCATTACAAGGGCACCCGGATTGGGTCCCGACGAACCGTTTTCTCGCTGCCTGTTACGCGCACCTGGGCGAGTTGGACGAGGCAAGAACGATGATCACGCGGCTGCGCGCCCTGACGCCAGTAGTGCTCCCGAGCGCGGATCATTGGCGCGATCCGGAGCAGCGCGAGTTCTACCTGTCGGGCCTGCGGCTGGCGATGAGTGAGTGAGGCGGCCGTGCCTCACGGATCTTCCGGGTTTGACCGGATGGTCGAAACGTTGGATCGCGCCCTGTCGACAGGTCAGCCGAAAGAGGCTCAGGCGATGGCAATCGGGCGGATCGGCGAACCCGTCGATCCCACGAGGCGCAGAGGCAACGCCACGAATATCACCCGCGGCCTTCGCAGCCCTGCGATCTCGTCCAGATTGAGGTTTTCCATGATGTGGATGCCTTCATCGACCAGCAGGATGGCGTGAACCGAGACACCAGGCATCGGCAGGCATTCGAAAGCGGGGGTATCGGAACCGACCAGGGTGGCTCCCCGCGAAACCAGCCACCGGGCCGCCTTCTCGCCGGGTCCCGGCATGCCGCCGCGACGCCCGATGAACGTCTCGGCGTCGGACCAGTGCTTCGACCAGCCGGTCCGGATCAGGACGGCGTCTCCTGCCGCGATGTCGCCACCGGTCAAGGTCAGGGCCTTCTCGATGTCGGAGACCGCGATCTCCTCGCCAGGCTCCAGGCAATCGACGTTCCGTGCCGACGCGACGTCGACGATGACGGCATGCTGCAGGATCGGCGGGATATCCGCCGCGTTGAGCTCGCGATATCCATCGCGCGTCTCGATCTCGGAAACCTTGATGCCGCCATGCAGGCACCCGTTGCGGGAGAAATGACCGAGCGCATCTATATGGGTGCCGGAATGGCCCGACGTCACGATGACCTCGTTGGCAAAACTTGATCCATCGGGCCGCTTTGCCGGATGCGGATCGCCGTGCCGCCGATGCAACGCCAGCGAATAGGGAATGTGCTGGTGATAGACCGGCATCGACGGAGCCATCGCGTACGACAACTCGTAGATCCTCGCTCCTTCGGCAAGGCACGCAAACAGCCGGGGTTCGAAGCTCGACAACCTGCTCGCCATGTCCTTCCCCCTGGTTCGTTCCACGCACCTTGACCCACGCGGGCGGTCAAGGCCAATGGATCGAAGACCGGCAAGAATATTGACACTCCTGGAACGACGGACCAGCCTTGAAACGCTACGGGAGAACGGAAATGGCAGAGATCGTCTTTGCGGCCGGCGCGCCGCATGCGCCTGGCCTGATCGGTTTGCTCGAAGCCGCGCCCGCCGACGTCAAGGACATCGTCACGGTCACCTATCGCAATCTCGCCGACGCGATCGGCTCGGCC
>NZ_DATBFE010000077.1:0-4244 GCF_036558665.1 Reyranella sp.
CCGAAATACTGCTCGATGAAGATCACGCAGGACGTGCGCGATTATGCGGCGCTGAACGACCAGCAGGCGGGCATGGCGGAGATGTCGGCCAAGTTCACCGAGATGGGCAGCGAGGTGTATCTGGATGCGGAGAAGGTGAAGGAGAGCAATAAGGCGCTGTAGGCCAGAGCGGAGAACACGGGGGCGACAGGGCGATCGTACTGACGTTCTATTGCTATCCCCCCTGTTCGGCGTCGCCGACAACAACGGCTATGGGCTGAAGGTCTATGCCTTCCTGAAGCTGGCGGGGATCAGCTTCGTGCACGAGCACCTGTTCGACGCCTCGGCGGCGCCGCGCGGCCAGCTTCCCTACATCGTCGATGACGGCAAGACGATCGGCGACAGCGACACCATCATCGCTCATCTCTTCGCCAGGTATCGCCCCGACATCGACCGCAGCCTGACGCAGGCCGAGCGCGACACCGACCACCTGGTGGGCCGCCTGCTCGACGATCTCTACTGGGTCATGTCCTACTCGCGCTGGAAGGACGAGCGCTACTGGCCGCTGTTCGCGGCGGCGCTCCGCCGCGAACATCCTCAGGTGACGGAGGCCGCCTTGCTGAAGGCGAGGGAGTACAACGCCCAGCGCTACCACTTCCAGGGCATCGGCCGCTACGCGCCGGACGCCGCCTACGCCCGCGGCCTCGCCGACCTCGCGGTGCTGGCGAACCTCGTGCCCGCGTCGGGCTTCGTGCATGGCGCCAAGGCGGGCGCCGTCGATGCCGCGATCTACGGGTTCATCGCCAACATCCACTTCTACGCCATCGATACGCCGTTGAAGCAGTTCGTGTCGGCGCACCCCAATCTCGTCCGCCACTGCACCGAGATCCACGCCGCAATCACCTGAGACGGCACGCCAGCCGCCCGCGAGGATCGCGTCGCCGGCGTCAATTGCCGGCGCGAAGCTGGACTCTTATCGTTCCGCGATTTGTCGCCAATTCAAGAGCAAATTGGCGCTCGCCGCTGGGATGGCCGGTAATCGTGGCCGGTCCCACGATGATGTCCTGTCCTTGCTGAAATACACAGGTCAAGGTTCCCTTGCCGCTCACCTGACCCGTCGCAGAAAGGTCGACCGCGAACACCTGCGGCGCACAGCCTGCCTTGTTCAGGGTGACCGTCCCGCGGCCGTTGTCGAGGGTCAACGCGAACTTCACGCTTCCGCTATTGGTGATTGCCGCCCCACTGGAGCCAGTGTAGCTGGAGTAGGCCCCATTGAACTTCGCCAGTGCGGACGTTGCGGCGGCCTGCTCCGCCGGCGACGCCTCGCGTGTCATGGCGAGCGTGCATTCGCGATCGACGACGGTTTCCCTGCCGCTGGCGCGAATGACGTTGCCCTCGAAGCGGCCGGTCAGTTTCGTGGAGGATTTGGCACGAAAGACTGTGGTCTCCACGCTTCCGGAGGAGTCGACCACCACCACAATCTTGCGCGTATCTCCCTGGAGATGAACGGGCAAGTAGTCCTTCGAGGAGCCCGATCCATTAGCCAGTCGCATCTCCAGATCGATCGTGAATGGTGGCGAGATGTGCGGGGCTTGGAACCCCACGGCCGCGCCGACACCGCAACTGTACGTCCCGCGCCACAGGCCATCCGCCGCTGGCGTCGACGCGGAGGCCGCAGCGGCCGGGGCGGCGCGTGGAGCGGCTGCCTCCGCCGCCATGCGCTTGTCGTCCCCGGCCTTCTTCCGGGCATCGTCGTCGAATCTCGCCACTGCGGCGGCGGCCGCACTCAGGAGCGCGTCGCGCTGGCCGGCATCGAGGAAGCCGGTGGCCGGCGCACCCGCCTTCTGCTGCCAGGCCGCGATCATCTCGCGCGAGCGTGACCCGAACACGCCGTCGCTGCCGCGCGTGTCGAAGCCGAGCGCGGTCAGCGCCACCTGGATGTGCTGGCGGTCGGCCGGCTCCAGCCGCAGCGCGTTCTCGGCCGCCTCGGCCTTCTTCTGGGCAGCCGCATCGGTCGTGGCCTTTTGCTTCGCCGCCGTCTCGGCCTCGGCTTTCTGGCGCGCCTGCTCGTCGGCCTGACGCTTGGCCGTCTCGGCCTCGGCCTTCTGGCGCGCCTCCGCTTCCGCGCGCTGGCGCTCGGCCTGCGCGCGGGCGAGCGCCTCGTCGGCCTGGCGCTTGGTCTCGGCCTCGGCCGCCGCCTTCTTCCGCGCCTCCTCCTCGGCCTGGCGCAGCGCCGCCGCCTCGGCTTCGGCCTTTTGCCGCGCCGCTTCCTCGGCCGCGCGGCGGCTGGCGGCCTCCGCCTGGTCCTGCTGGCCGGCATTGGCCTGCCGGCGCGTCTCGATGTCGGCCTTCAGTTGCTCGAGCTCCTGCTCGGCCTTGTGCCGCGCCTGGCGCGCCTGCTCGAGCTCCGCCTCGGCCTGGCGCTTGGCCGCCGCATCGGCATCGGCCTTGCGCTGTGCGTCCTCCTCCAGACGCCGCTTCTCGGCCGCCAGCGCGTCCGCCTGGCGCCGCTCGGCGAGCGCCTGCTCGAGCTGCTCCGCGGTCAGGCTTTGCGCCGCCGTGCTCACCGACGTCGGCGCATTGGCGCGATAGGCGTAGTAGTAGCCGCCGCACAACACCAGGAGAGCCAGGGCCGTCGCGCCCCACAGCGCCGGCCCTCCCGGCGCACCGGGCGCTCGCCGGCTGCGGCCCGCGGCGCCTGCGCGCCGGCCGGGTTTGCGCATCGCCTGGGTCAGTGCCTCGCCCGGGGCGTCGTCCCGCAGCATCTCGCGCCATTCGGCGATCGTCTGCGGCCGGTCGGCGGCGTGCAGCGTCAGCCCGGCATCGATGCCGGCCAGCAGCGTCGCCGGAAAACCCGGCGGCTGCAGCGTGCCCAGCGGTTCGTACGTGTCCTTCAGGATGCGTTCGATCGCGCTCGGCGGGATCTGCCCGGTGATCGCGTGGTAGAGCGTCGCCGACAGGCCGTAGATGTCGGTCCACGGCCCGAGCCTGGCCGAGGCGACGAACTGCTCGGGCGCGGCGTAACCCGGCGTGAAGATCGCGGTCAGGGTCGTCGAGCGCTCGGCCATCGCCGCCCGCGAGGCGCCGAAATCGATCAGCGTCGGGCGGCCCTTGTCGTCGAGCATGATGTTGGCGGGCTTGATGTCGCGATGGAGGAAGCGCGTGGCGTGGAACTCCTCCAGCCCCTCCAGCAGCGGATAGAGCAGCCGCTCGACGGCCTCCGAGTTCAGGGTCTTCTCGCGCAGCAGCCGTTTGTTCAGCGTCTCGCCCTCGACCAGGGCCATGACCATGTAGGCCGTGCCGTTGGCCTCGAGGAAATCGAAGACGCGCACGATCGCCGAGACGCGATCGAGCTTCGCCAGCGTCCGCGCCTCGTCGATGAAGCGCTCCCGGCCCCAGGCGAACTGCTCGGCGTGATCGGCCGAGCGCGGCACGACGGTGGTGCGACCCTCGCGCAGGGCCAGCGTCGTCGGCAGGTATTCCTTGATCGCGACGTCGCGATGCAGGGTGGTGTCATGCGCGCGGTAGGTGATGCCGAACGCGCCCTGACCCAGGACCGATCTCAGCTCGTAGCCGCGCAGAGCCGTGCCGGCCGGCAGCACGCCGTGCAGCCCCATCTGCGCGTCCGATGCCCGCTCGCGATTGACTTCAGGCATCGCCCTCTCCCCCTAGCCTAGAGTGCGGGCGCGACTGCAACCGTACGGAGCAGCGGGACGGTCCGTCAAGACTTCGGGCGGCCCCGGGCCTCGCCGGCCTATCCGCGGCGCGCCGGGCGCGAGTCGGCGACGTCGATATAGGTGATGGGCGGCGTGTGCTTCTTGAAGAGCTTGCGCGTCGCCGGCTGAAGCCGCCGGAACACCGACGGCGTCATGGTCATGCCCGTGCCCGGCAGCGTCGCCGCCACGCTCACCGGCTGGCCGTAGATGTCGATCACTTCCTCGCCCGGGCTGCCCACCCGCCCGATCGCCACCGGACCGAGATGCAGCTTCACCACGACCGGGCACTTGCCCACGCGTTGCGCGAGCCACGCTTCGCCCTTGTCCTTCACTTCCTGGAAGGCGCGCACCGCCGCGTCGACATCCTCGCCCGGAAAGGCTGCGAGGCCGGCGTCGAACACCGTCTTGACCAGGCGTCCGCCGGCATCCGCGACGATGCGGCCGGTGACGGCGAAGTAGCCGGACATGGTATCGAGCACGCGCTGCGGCTCGGTGGTCTCGGCGAAGCGGCGGAAGCCGCCGATATCGAAGAAGCCGACCAGCAATTCC
>NZ_DATBFE010000078.1:0-27917 GCF_036558665.1 Reyranella sp.
CGTCATCACCGGCTATCGCACCTACCCGCACATCGACATGGCCGACACGGCCCGCCGTGCCGGCCGGACCCTGATCCGTGCCCTCGCGGGAGAGGTCGAGCCCAGGATGGTCTGGGGCAATCGCCCGATCATGAGCAGTTCCCTGGTCCATACGCCTTCGCGTGAGCCGATGAAGACGTTGATGGGCATGGCCAACGAGGCCGAGGACAGCGGCGAGGTGCTGAATGCCTCGGTGTTCGGAGGCTTCCCACAGGCGGACATCCCGCATCTCGCCCTCTCTTCCGTGATCGTGTGCGACCGGCGCACGGCGGAAGGCGAGGTCCTCCTGAACAGGATTCTCGATGCGGCGTGGGAGAAGCGCGAGGGCTTTCTCTTCCATCCCGAGGCGCTGTCGGTCCAGGTCGCGCGCGCCAAGTCCTATGCCGAGGGTCCGGTGGTCATGGCCGACCATGGCGACAACACCGCATCCGGCGGCACGCAGGACGTCATGAGCGTGATCGAGGAAGCCATCAAGCAGGGCCTCGAGGACGCCTGCGCCGGCCCGATCTGCGATCCCGCCTCAGTTGCGCAGATGATCAAGGCCGGGGTCGGCGCGGAGATTGCCCTCGAGCTCGGCGGCAAGGTCGACATGCCGACCATGGGACTGAAGGGCAAGCCGCTCAAGGTTTCCGGCAAGGTGAAGGCCGTCACCGACGGCGAGTTCGTCGTGACCGGCCCGATGGCGACCGGCACGACCGTGCGCATGGGCCGCACCGCCGTAATCGATACCGGCAGGATGCTGATCGTGGTCTCGGAGAAGCGCGCCGAGCCCTACGACCTCGGCGTCTTCACCCATTGCGGCATCGATCCACGCGCCAAGAAGTTCGTGCTGATCAAGTCGCGTCAGCATTTCCGCGCCGGCTTCGAACCGATCGCCAGGCATATCGTGATGTGCGACGGCGACGGCTGCACCGCGTCCGACCTGAAGCTCTTCAAGTACACCAGGGTCAAGCGGCCGCTTTATCCGTTCGACCTCGACATGCGGCTCGGCCGCAACGCAGCCCGGGAGTAGGTCCATGGCCAGTTACGATACCGTCATCCGCAACGGCCAGGTGGCCGACGGAACGGGCAGGAAGCTGTTTGCCGCCGATGTCGCCCTGAAGGGCGACCGCATCGCCGCGGTGCAGGCACCAGGCACGCTCAAGGGCGACAACGAAATCGACGCCAGAGACAAGGTCGTGGCGCCGGGCTTCATCGACGTGCACACCCACGACGACACCGCACTGATCGACAACCCCACCATGGCGATGAAGGCGAGCCAGGGGGTGACCACGGTGGTGTGCGGCAACTGCGGCGCCTCGGCGGCGCCGTTCACGCGCCCCGACATCGGCCATTTCCTGACGCTGATCGTCAAGAAGCAGGCCAATGTCGCCAGGACCTTCGGCGAGTTCGCGGCCAAGGTGGAGGCGGCGAAGCCCGCGATCAACGGCGCCTTCCTGATCGGCCACTCGACGCTGCGCATGAACGCCATGGGCGACGATCTCGCCCGCAAGGCGAGCGCGTCGGAGATCGGCGTGATGCGCGATCTGCTCGACCAGAGTCTCGAACAGGGCGCGATCGGCATGTCGAGCGGTCTCTTCTATCCGCCGGCGATGGCGGCTTCGACCGACGAGGTGGCCGAGATCGCGAGGCCGCTCGGCAAATGGGGCGGCGTCTACACCGCGCACATGCGCGACGAGGGCGACGACATCCTGAAGTCGATGGACGAGACCTTCGAGATCGGACGCCGCGCCGGAGCCGAGGTGATCGTCTCGCACCACAAATGCTCGGGCCGCAGCAATTTCGGCCGCATGAAGGAAACGCTGCCCAAGTTCAGCGCAGCCATGAAGCAGCAGCAGATCGCCTTCGACGTCTATCCCTACATCGCCGGCTCCACGATCCTGCGCAAGGAGATGCTCGACCGCGCCGACAAGGTGCTGATCACGTGGTCCGACACCGTGCAGGGCGTGAGCGGCCGCGACCTCAAGGACATCGCCCGGCAGATGGGCTGCTCGATCCACGAGGCCGCCGATCGCCTGCAGCCGGCGGGCGCGATCTATTTCATGATGGACGAGAAGGACGTGCAGGCCGCCATGGCTCATCCCGGGGCGATGATCGGATCGGACGGCATTCCCTTCGACACGCATCCCCATCCGCGTCTCTGGGGCACGTTCCCGCGCGTGCTCGGGCACTATGCCCGCGATCTCAAGCTGTTCCCGCTCGAGGACGCCGTGCGGCGCATGACGTCCTACTCGGCCCAGCGCTTCCATCTCACCGGACGCGGCGAGGTGAAGCCGGGCTTCTACGCCGACCTCTGCGTCTTCGATCCGGCGACGGTGATCGACACCGCCACATTCGACAAGCCGATCTCGCCGGCCAAGGGCATCGACACGGTGCTGTGCAACGGCCAGGTCGTGTGGCGCGACGGCAAGCCCGGCGGCGGCCGCTCGGGCCGCGCGCTCCGGCGGCAGGACCTGCAGGCGGAGGCGAAGGCTTCGGCGTAAGGCAGCCCGCCGAAGTTGACATGGCCGTCCCTCCCGTCGCGGATCCCGCGAGAGCGAGCGAGACGCTCGCGGTCCACATGAGCATGAGCGGCCGGATCGAATGGCGCGATCTTCAGGACCGCGAGAGCGAGCGAGACGCTCGCGGTCCATATGAGCATGAGCGGCCGGATCGAATGGCGCGATCTTCAGGACCGCGAGCCTCCCGCTCGCTCATCGGGCGGACCGGGCCAACGAACGAAGGACCTGTCTCGACAGGTCCTTCTCAGTCGGCTCCCTCGTCGCGCCGGGTGCGCTCGAGGCGTTCGTGTCGCTCCTGCGCCTCGACCGACAGCGTGGCGATCGGCCGGGCTTCGAGACGCTTCAGCGAGATCGGCTCGCCGGTCTCCTCGCAAAAGCCGTAGGTCCCCTCGTCGATCGACTTCAGCGCGCCATCGATCTTGGAGATCAGCTTGCGGAAGCGATCGCGGGTCCTTAGCTCCAGCGAGCGATCGGTCTCCGCCGTGGCGCGGTCGGCGAGATCGGGCTGGGCGAGACTCTCTTCCTGCATGTTCTGCAATGTCTGGTTCGATTCCTCGATCAGCTCGGCCTTCCACTTCAGCAGCTTTTGGCGGAAGTATTCCTGCTGCATCGCATTCATGAACGGTTCGCGGTCAGTCGGCCGGTAATTCTGCGGCAACGTGATCGACATCGTCGGCAACTCCACTCGCAGCCACTACATCTCCGCCCGGGGGAAAGGCGGACTTTCAAAAGCGCGCGGAGTATAGGGAGCAACCATTCGGCTGCAAGTTCGTTCCTGCATGCCTCACGGACTCTTGTCGTGCGGTGCAGCAAAACTTTGAGCGGCAAAAGCCGCCCGCGGGCGGCCCATTACGGAGTCATTCCAAACCTGATGCTGCATCGCAGCAAAGACGCCCAGATCAAGCAACCGTGCAAAGGTCACGGAAAGATCGAAGGTGGCATCGGCCGCAAAAGCGGCGAGCGCGCCTTCTTCGAGACAGGCGCCGGCTGCAAGAGACTGCAGGAACGCCGCCTCTGCCTCGCTCACCGCGACGAACCCCGCATCGTCGCGACGCCGGAAAACCAACAGGCGGGCATCTGCCTCGTCGAGGTCGACCGTGTCTGCCGGCGCGTCCGGCCGGCAAGTAGCCCAGATCCGGTCGAGCGGATAGATCGATCGAATGACGGTCGTTCCCGCGGCGAGGTGGACCGTTCTCGAAGGAAGCTGCTCGATGGGAACGGTCGTCAGATCGGCCGCGGACAAACGAGGGTCTGCCGGACTGTGGAAGGCGAGATTGAGGGCCCAGTCCAGTCGGGCGACGTCCGCAAGATAAGGCAGATCACGCGCGGGCTCGTACCTCTCGACGAAATCCGCGAACTCTTGCCCGTATTCGCTCAGCACCGGCTGCGTCGGCAGGTTCGTCGCGATGAACGCACGGGCCATTGCACGAAAGAAGCCTTCGCCCACGAGCTGGCGGACGGTCGAGAACGTCCCGGCGAGAGCCGTCGCGAGGCTCGCGTGAAGATGATGGCGATGAATGCGCAGACGTGCCGCGGCGGGAATCGAATCGCCGACGACCGATCCGACGATTCCGGCCGCGTCGCCCGAGACGAGGTAGGCGGCCATCGCCGCCTGCAGATCACGCAGCGCGAGCATGGCCTCTGCCTTGCTCGGCCACGACCCGGTCGGCGCACGCGGCCTCGTCGAGCAGCACCTCCAGCGCCGGAATGTCGGCGTCCCATTCGATCAGGGTCGGCCGCGGACCCAAACGCGCGACGATTTCTCCGAACAGCGACCACACCGGCCCGCCGACCCGGCTTGCGTGATCGTCGATCAGGATGGGCGCGCCGTCGGCGTCGTTCACCGTATGGCCGGCAAGGTGATATTCGGTGATGGCCTCCATCGGAAGCCCGTCGAGCCAGGCCTTCGGATCGAGCCGCAGATTGCAGGCCGTGACGTAAAGGTTGTTGGCGTCGAGCAACAGACCGCAGCCGCTCCGCCGAGCCACTTCCGAGAGGAACTCCGGTTCCGACAGGGTCGAGTGGGTGAAGGCCAGGTAGCTGGACGGGTTCTCGAGGGAGACTTGCCGGCCAAGCCTTTCCTGCAGCCGCGACACGTTGCCTGTCACGATCCCGAGCGCCTCCTCGGTGTAGGGCAGCGGCAGGAGATCGTCGAGATAGCGGCCATCGGATACGCTCCAGGCCAGATGATCGGAGACATGAGCGGGCTGCAGCCGGTCTATCAGGCTCGCGACACGCGCCAGATGGGCTTCATCGAGGCCATCGGCCGAACCCAGGGACAGACCAACGGCGTGCACGGACAGGGCATAGTCGTCGCGCAGCCGCTCGACCGCCTCGAGCGCGGGTGACGGCGCCAGATAGTTCTCGGCATGGATTTCCAGAAAGGCAGTCGTCGGCCGGTCGCGCCCGATTGCCGCCAGATGCGGCGCGCGCAGGCCGATGCCCGCGACCGGCGCCATCGCTCAGCTCGAGGTCAGCTTGCCGCCGACGATCTTCTGGCACGTGCCCTTCGGCACGGCGAGCCAGGCGTCCGTCTGCCCGTCCTTCTTCGACGTGCCGGCGCAGGACGAATGATCGGTCTGGCAGTCGTTCTTGCCTGCCTTGGCGACGCCGTAGCATTTCTCGACGTTGCCTTGCGCCTGCGTCGGCAGCGGGGCGGCGATGGCGGCGGCGAGCGCGGCGGCGATGGCGATCCGGGTCGTACTCATGCGATGCTCCATTGAGTGATTACGCTTATACGCCAACTTGGCCGCCCAGCCTGTCACAGACCGGCCAGCGGCCGAGGTCTTGCCTCTCACAGAAACTTGAACCCGTCATGCCCGAAAAAGCCGGAAATGCCATGCTGTCGCCCGGCGAGTTCGTTCGCCATCCCGACCGGCCGGACTGGGGCCTGGGCCAGATCCAGTCGATGATCGGGCACCGCATCACGGTCAACTTCGAGAACGCCGGCAAGGTGGTCATCGACGGGAACGTGATCGAGCTCGTCGCTGCCGATCCAGGGCCACCTGACGTTCCGCGAGCCTGAGGTCTTCGGGCGTATTGACGTTCAGAAACGAGCGATCGTCGTCCGGCCAGGCAAGCTCCGCGAAATCGTGTCGGCGCGCGAAGTCCTCGGCCCGCCGGATTCCTTCCTTCAGGACGGCGCGCCGCAGATCGGCCACGAGCGTCACCGACCAGACACCCAGCGCGTGCTCGCGGCGGCGTCCGTGGCGCACCATCAGCACCTCCGGCTCGGGCACGTGCATGTGGCCGCACAGCCGCACGGTCAGGTCGAGGGGCAGGAGCGGCACGTCGGCCGGAGCGCTCAGGATCCAGCCGACATGCGGATGGTGTTCGCGCGACCATTCCATGCCTGCCAGGATACCCGCCAACGGTCCGAGCGGTCGCCCTTCCTGCCGGGCGAGACGCCGGACCTCGGGCGGATCGGGGATGACCGACACGTTCAGCGTCCGCAGCTCAGGGGCAGGATCGTTGGCCACCACGACCAGATCCATGACCTGCGGCGCCAGACGCTCGACGACGTGGGCGAGCATCGGCTTGCCGGCCAGCCGGCGCAGCGGCTTGGGCGCGCCCGGTCCCATGCGCCTGCCCTCGCCTCCCGCCAGCACGACGCCGACCAGCGCCGCCGCGCGCACCGGGCCGAGATCTTGGAGTGCGTTGACCGCCATGGGCGCACTATGCGAAGCGCTGGACGACACGCAAGGGGAGGAACACATGGCAATCAGCGTCGCCAAGGTCGCCAACTGGCTGCAATCGGTCGACAAGGCGCGGGCGGTGGTCGGCTGGTGGCCGGCCCAGTACATGCCCGAAGACGAGCGAACGGCATACAAGGTCCAGGACGCCTTCCTGAAGAAGCTCGTTCCCAGGCAAGGTCCCGTCGCGGGCTACAAGATCGGCCTGACCGCGCCGCAGATCTGGGAGCAGACCGGGTTGCGCAGCCCCGCCTACGGGCCGATTCGCAAGAAGCGCGTCTTCCACGAGAAGACCTCGGTACGCGCCGACCGGTGGACGCGGCTCGGCGTCGAACTCGAGATCATCCTCACGGTGAATGCCGACGTGCCGGCGCCGGCGGACACGGCCTACGACAAGGAGTCCATCGCTCCCTATGTCGGCGACGCCAGAGCCGGCTTCGAGCTGATCGAGGATCGCGGCGCCGACTACAGCCGGCTCTCGGCCTTCGCCCTGATCATGGATCTCGGTTGGAACGGCGGGTCGCTGCTCGGCAAGGCGAACCGGAACTGGCGCGACCTCGACCTCGCCAATCTCGACGGCTCGATCTCGTTCGACGGCAAGGTGGTGCGCACTGGTCATTCCGGCGACGTGATGGGCCATTGCTACAACTCGCTGGCGTGGCTTGCCAACAAGCTCGGCGAGCACGGAAAGCGCCTCAGGAAGGGCATGATCGTATCGTCCGGCAGCATGGTCGCCTGCCAGTTCGTGCCGCCGGGCAGCACGGCTGTCGGCAAGATCGAAGGCTTGGGCGAGGTCACGCTGAAATACGACCTGCCCAGATAGCACCGGCCGTCACTCCGCCTCCCGGATCCAGGCGAATGGCGCCAAGGAGGCGTCCGGGCGGAGCTGACGCCACGAGAGGCGGCGCACGGCATCCTTGCCGACGACCAGCGCGTCGTAGTCGTCGGGGAAGAGTTGGGCGATCGCCGGATCGAGCGCATTGAGCCCGCCGGCGTAAGTGCCGAACGCCGGCAGGATCACGCGGCGGCCGTCGGTCAGGAAGCAGCGCCGGCGAAGACCGCGGCCGCGCACGCTGAGCGCCGCCACGGGATGGTAGTGCCCCGATATCTCGCCCTCTGCAGGGCCGAACTGCGCCTCGTGTCGAAAGATCAGCGGGGCATCGGCGATTTCCTCGGCGACATGTCCCCAGCCGTCGGGCGGGGGCCCGGGATCGTGGTTGCCGGCGATCCAGATGAACCGCGCCAGGCGCGTCAGACGCTCGATCTCCGCCCGCTCGACTCCCGGCAGCCGCGCGATCGCGTTGCGGTCGTGAAAGGAGTCGCCCAGGCAGACAATCGTTTCCGGCTGCAGTCCGTCGATCAGGGCGCCCAGCATCGCCAGCGTCTGGCGCGTATCGTGCCGAGGCAGGAGCTTCAGCGCGTTGACCGCGTAGGACGAACCCTTCTCGAGATGAAGATCGGCCACGGCGATCAGGCGGCGGGACGGCCAATGAAGCGCGCCCGACGGCAAGGCCTCCAGCCGCTCGCCGGCGCACAGGAATTCGAAGCCGTTCATGGATGGATCACCACGCGCGCGCCCGTCGGCACCAGCGACCAGATCTCGCGAATCTCCCCGTCGGTAACGGCGACGCAGCCGGTCGTCCAGTCCTTGGCCGGATGGCGCACGATCAGCCTGCGCAGCCCATTGGGCAGGCCATGGATGTAGATGTCGCTGCCGGGCGAAGCACCCAGCCTCGCGGCCCGTGCCTTGTCGTCCGTGTCGGGATAGGAAATGCGCAGCGACAGGTGAAACGAGCTTTGCGGATTGCGCGCATCGATCCGGTAGGTGCCCTCGGGCGTGCGCCCATCCCCTTCCCGCTCCTTGTGTCCTTGCGGCGAAAAGCCCAGCGCCACGCGATAGCTCCTGACGACTGTGCCCCCACGCCTGAGGTCGAGGCGGCGCGCACCCTTGAAGATCTCTACCAGATCGGCCTGCAAGCCGGCCGCCGCCATCGCCGGCGCCACGGCCGGCCTGCGCCATGTCAGCGCCACGAAGTCACGCCATCTCATCGCCGGTACGATTGACCTTCCGCAGTCCTCTACGCAAGGTGGCTCGATGAGTCGAGGTGTGTGTTTCCTGGTGGCGGCGGCGCTGCTCGTTCCTCACTGGGCGTCGGCGCAGATGCAGCCCCATCGCGCCCAGTATGTCCTGCGGCTCGGCACGGCGGCCAACGCACCGCGCATCGGCACTGCCGTTCAGGACATCACCCTCGACTGCGCGGGCTGGCACATCAAACGGGACATTTCCACGGAGATCGCCATCACCTCGTCCTGGAAGCTCAGCCTTGCCTCGAAGCTCGCCGGCGAGGAAGCCCGCGACGGCGGCGGTTTCCGCTATCGCATGGTGCAGATACAGAACGGTGACGAGCGCGATACGAGAGGCAAGATCGAGCGCAGCAAGGGCCAGCTTCGGGCCGACATCGTCACGCCGGCCGGGCCGACGCATTTCGTCCTGCCGCCGCAGACCCTGATGCCGGTCGCCGCCATCGGCCATCTGGTCGACCGGCTGCGCGCCAAGGCCAGCGCGTTCCCGGCCCTGATGTTCGACGCCGAGGTCCTGGGCGACGCCTTCCTGGTCGATGTGACCGCGCTCGATCCGGGGACCTTGCGGCCGGCGGCGCCGGCAGAAAAGCCGGTCGCGGTGCCGGCCTCGCACTCATGGCCGGTGTTCATGAGCTTCACGCGCGGCCGCGAGCAGGATCAAAAGCCGCTCTTTTCGGTCAGCGCCAAGATCTATGACAACGGCGTTCTGGACCGCCTGACGGTCGATACCGGGCTTTTGAAGGTCGGCGCCGACCTGCAGGACCTGCAGATGCACAAGGCCCCCACCTGTCCCGGCTCCTAGCGCAGGGTCCGTCGAAGTTGACATGGACGTGCCTCCCCAGCATCGCCGGGAAGGAAATGACTCATGCCGCATGGATCGCGCTATGGCGCCGAGCGTCGGTCTGCCGGCCGGATCCAAGGCGCCCAATCGGACTCAGGATTGTCGCCGCAAGACCTTTGGCAGTCGGGGGCCGGCCCTATATAACCGGCGGCAGCATGGCGCCCTCCCGCAGCGCGCAAGGAAAGAAAACAGGAAGGCTCGTGGGTGAATAGAGGACCGACCGGTATCGGCGCCGCCGGCAGTGCCCGAATAAAATTCGACCGTCTGGTCGCCTATTCGACCCTGCAGCTCCCGCTCGCCATGGCGGCGCTGCCGGTCGTGCTGAATGTCAGCCATTTCTACGGCGAGGTGCTGCGGGTTCCGCTCGAGCTGATGGGCGCGATCTTCATCTTCGCCCGCGTGATCGACGCCATTCAGGATCCGCTGATCGGACTGATCAGCGACCGCTTCACGCATCGCGGACCGCGCGGGCGGCTCACCTTCGTCGGCCTGATGGTCCCCGTCCTTGCCGGCGGGTTCCTGATGCTGTTCGCGCCCCCCGGGGGCTGGCAGGACAACCAGACCTTGATGGCCGTCTGGCTGGTAGCCGCACTGCTCCTGGTCCACTTCGGCTATTCCGGCGTGTCGATCAGCTATCACTCGCACGGCGCGGAGCTGACCGACGACTACAACGAGCGGACGAGAGTGACGGTCGGACGCGAGGTGTTCGGCCTGATCGGCATGACGGTCGCGGTGGTCCTGCCGACCGTGCTCACGAGCCTGTTCGACGACGCGCACGGATACACGATCCTGGGGCTGCTGTTCATCCCCGTCGCCGCCCTGTTCTCCGCGCCCACCTTGCTCGGCGCCGGCCCTTCGGTGCATCCGCCGGTCGTCCATGCCGAGCGCAATGCGTTCGTCGCCTTCTTCGCGCCGCTCAAGAACCGCCTGTTCCGGCGCCTGCTGCTGATCTTCATCGTCAACGGCTCGGCACTGGGCGTGGCGGTGACGGTGATGCTGTTCTATGTCGAGCACGTGCTCGTGGGCACGAAGGTGCAGGCGGGGGTCATCCTGCTCGTCTATTTCATCGCCGGCGCGGCGAGCGTGCCGATGTGGCTCGTGGTGTCGCGTCGCGTCGGCAAGATGGCGGCCTGGTTCTTCGGCATGCTGCTGACCGCCGCCGCCATGGCACTCGCCGTGTTCGTGGGGCCGGGCGACTTCCACTGGTTCCTGGTTCTCTCGATCGCGACCGGTGTCGGGATCGGCGCCGACTACGGTCTTCCGCCGTCGATCCTGGCCGACATCATCAACGCGCCGGAGAGCGGCGACACGCGCGGCAAGACCGGCACCTACTTCGGCCTTTGGGCGCTTTCGACCAAGCTCGCGACCGCGATCGGCGCCGCCGGTTCGTTGCCGGTATCGGCCCTCCTCGGCTTCGACCCGGCACGAGGCGAATACAACACGTCGGCCCTGATCGTCGTCTACATAGTCATGCCGGTGGCCATCAAGATCGTGGCCGCGGTGCTCTCCTGGTTCATCGCGGTCGAGCCCGAGCGCGGCTCCGTGCGCAAGGAGTTGACCGGACGGGGCTAGGGCCGACGACCGGGTCTGACGCGAGTGTCGAATGCAGTTGCCTCCTCGGTGCAGCCGTGCGTAATGGCCACCGGGTGTCTGCTGCATCCTGCAGCGAGGCAGGGTCGTGCGCTGGTCGGGCCGCCACGCCGAGTGAGCGCGCCCATGGATCGACGATCCTCCCGCCTTGATCTTCCGAGAGCCCAACGCTTGGCCGAGCGAGCTCTTGCAACTCTGGAACGCTTCCTGCATGTCGAGGCCGCCAGCGGCGTCGCCCTGCTGGCCGCGGCCGCCATCGCACTGATCTGGGCCAACTCCCCGTTCGCCCACAGCTACCACGCCCTCTGGCATGTCCCGCTCTCGGTCGGACTCGGGAACCTGGCTTTCTCCCAGCCGCTGCACTTCTGGATCAACGACGCGCTGATGGCCGTCTTTTTTCTGGTCGTCGGCATGGAGATCCGGCGCGAGATCCATGAAGGGGCGCTGAGCGAGCTCAGCCAGGCAGTCCTGCCTGTGGTGATGGCTATTGGAGGCGTCATTGTCCCGACACTGATCTATCTGGGGCTGAACGTTGATCCTGTGCGTGGCCAAGGCTGGGCCGTGCCCACCGCCACGGACATCGCCTTCGCAGTAGGCGTGCTTGCCCTGCTGGGCCGCTCAATTCCGGGCAATGTCAGGGTCTTCCTGTTGGCCTTGGCCATCATCGATGATGTCATTGCCGTGCTGGTCATCGCCTTCTTCTATTCGGGAGGGTTCGATTTCAGCGGTTTCATGATCGCCGCGCTCGGCATCCTGCTGGTCCTGGGACTGCAGTGGATCGGCGTTGGCTCGGCCTATGCCTACATTGCTCCGGGAGCGGTGATTTGGATCGGCCTGCTGATGACCGGTGCTCATCCGACCCTCGCAGGCGTCGTGCTCGGGTTGATGACGCCCGCGCGGTCCATGCCCGTGCGCGAGCAGCCGGTGGAGGAGGTGTCACGCGTTGCCGAGGAATTGCGAAGTCGCGACGCCGCATCGGATGAGCATCGCCTGGTCCAGGCTCTGCGCCAGCTTCGCCGGACCCGCCGGGAGATGCTGCCGCCAGCGGTGCGCGTGCAGACGGCGCTGCACCCTTGGGTCGCATATGGCGTCATGCCTCTCTTCGCGCTGGCAAACGCCGGCGTCAGCCTTGGCGGTGTCGACCTCACTGCGGGCGGAGCGCAACTCGTCACACTGGGCGTAGCCTCTGCCCTGGTTGTGGGCAAGCCGGTTGGCATTGTCGGCATTGCCTGGGTCATGGTCCGGCTGCGCTGGAGTCGGTTGCCACCAGGCGTGTCATGGGGAGGCATCTTCCTGATCGGGCTGCTGGCTGGGATCGGCTTCACCCTGTCGATCTTCATCGCCATGCTTGCCTTCGCCGACGAAAACCTCCTGGGCGCGGCGAAGCTTGGTGTGTTGCTGGGTTCGCTGGTCGCAGTCTTCCTCGGCCTCGGCTGGGGTGCGGGATACGTTCGGCGACTGCGTGGAAGGATTGATTTCTCAGGTCGAAGGTACGGCCGCTGTGCAGCTAGTTAAGTCGTTGGTCGGGCTTGGCCCAATTGCGACGGCCTCGACTTTCCAACCTCTCACAAAGGTTTCGCCCGGTCACTGGGACAGGGGCCCGACGCTACACCCCTGATCAACTGCAGGCGTTCCGCGAGGGCATGGATGCGCCCGGCGAGGTCGAGGGGCGCGACGACGTGCTGGTCGAGCGCTATGGCGAAGCCAAGGAGGCGCGGCTGCCGGATCTCGCGAGGGAGCCGGCGGCGGAGTAGCTCGCGACGACCCGAAGAAGCTGATAGATTGCCATCTCGGGGGTTCGCGATGACATCCATTGACGAACGGCTTCTCGAAAGCAGGATGACCCAGATCGAGCAGGCTCGTGCCTGGAGTCCTCGCGTCATCTCCAAGTTCGAGACGTTGATTCGTGGCGGTGACGAGGTCAGCGTCTACCGCGCCAATCCCTTGGCCTTTGCCCGCGATCGCGGCGTGGCCGAGTCGGAGTCCATCGACCTCTTCCTTCACGCCGCTCGCGCCGGGCTGGTCGATATGCATTGGGACATTCTCTGCCCCCATTCGGGCCTGGTGCTGGAAAGCTTCGGCAAGCTGCGCGCGCTGCGCAGCCACTTCGTCTGCGGACTGTGCGATATCGATGGTCAAACCGGGCTCGACGACTTCATCGAGGTTTCGTTCTCCGTCTCACCGCAAGTCCGGCGCCTCGCCTTGCACGAGGTCGACAATCTCTCGATCGAGGATTTGCACTGGAAGCTGAAATTCGCCAACAGCGGGCGGCTGCCCGGCGGACAAACCCGGTTTGTCGATGTGTTGCGCAGCCTTGTGCGCGGCATGACCTATCTGCCGCCCGGTACCACAACGATGCTGCAGGCTGAGATCGGGCCCGGCGCCCTCTCTGGCGTCAACGTCCAGACGCAGGCGGGCTTCATGCTTCCGGTCGTTGGCGCCGCCGCCCCTGCACGGACGCCCGACACTCCGACGATCGTTCGCGTGATCTATGACGGGCAGCGTTTCACCCCTGCCGTTTCGGCCGTGCCGCCGGGACCGGTGGTCTTCGAGATCAGCAACACCGGTCCCAAGCGCGGCGCGGTGCTCCTGATCAACTGGCCACCTGACATCGTGGCCATGCCGGAGAAGCCGGCGCTCGAATTCGATCCCTACGTCTCCGGCGGCATGCTCCTGACGCGGCAGACCTTCCGCAAGCTCTTCCGCTCCGAGCGCGTGGACGAGGAAGAAGGCCTCGGCATCCGGCAGGTGACGTTCCTGTTCACCGACTTGAAAGGCTCGACCGCGCTCTACGAGCGTCTCGGTGATCTCAATGCCTACGCCCTGGTCAGGGAACATTTCGCCCTGCTCGACGCGGTCGCCCATAGGCATGCCGGTGCCATCGTGAAGACCATCGGCGACGCCGTGATGGCAGCGTTTTCCCGGCCGGTCGACGCTGTAGCGGCGGCGCTCCGCATCCTGCAGGAAATCGACCAGTTCAACCGCGACCACGGCCAGCCCGCCATCATTCTCAAGATGGGTGCCCACTGCGGGCCGTCCATCGCCGTGACACTCAACGAGAATCTCGACTATTTCGGCCAGACCGTGAACATAGCCGCGCGCGTGCAGTCCTTCGCCGATGCCGGCGAAATCTGTCTGACGGAAGCGCTCTATACGGCCTCCGGCGTTCGCGAGCTGCTGGCGGCCCACGATGTCAAGGAGTTCGGCGCGCCGCTGCGCGGCGTCGAGGGCAACGCGCGGGTCTATCGCGTCACTGGCCGATCGTAGCGTTGGATTCGCCCATCCGGCCGCGGCCCGAAGTCTCACGCGAACAGATCGAGGGGCCGGACCGGGCGCTGGCCGAAGTCGCGCCGCAGCCCCCAGCAGCCTTGCGCCACGGTCGAATAGACGTTGCGGAAATCGACCGTGTGCTTGAGATCGCCGTCCTGCAGGTCGGCAAGCGACGGGTAGGCGCCATGAAGGCCGCCCTTCACCTTGCCGCCCATGACGAAGTGCGGCGCCGCGGTCCCGTGATCGGTGCCGCCGCTGGCATTCTGGCGAGCCCTTCGTCCGAACTCCGAGTAGGTCATCACGACAACGTCGTTCCACAGGCTGGCCGCGAGCATGTTCCTGCGGAAGGTCGCGAGGCCGGATGCCAGGAAGCCGAGCAGCCGTTCCTGGGTCGGCACCTGGTTGGCATGCGTGTCGAAGCCGGCCAGCGCCACCTTGATCGCCACCACCGGTACGCGCGCCGCCAGGATGCGAGTTGCGAGATCGAGTTCACGACCGAAGCCGTTGTCCGCGCCGAAGGCATAGGCCGGCCTCGGCCCGTCGCGCAGCTTGTCGTGAAGTCCTGCGGCGGCGCCGTTCACCTCGTGGCGCACCTCGAGAACATGGCGCAGGGCGGGATTGCGATCGTCGCGCGGCTCGTTCGACTCCTTCATCGCCGTGGCCTGGCGCAGGAAGTTCTCGGCGTCCTGCATCACGATCGTGCGCAGGCCGGGTCCCATCATCGGCAACGCGTTGTTGTCGGCGACGATGCTGTCGACGCCGGCGCCGCGCGGCAGCTGGACGCCGTCGAAGGCGCGCGACAGCCAGCCCTCGCTCAGCGTCTGGCTCGAGGCCGAAGCGGTGTCCCAGATCTCGATCGAACGGAAGTGCGAGCGATTGGGATACGGATAGCCGACGCCCTGTATGATGGCGAAATCGCCCGCCTTCCACGCTTCCATCAGGGGATCGAGCTTCGCATGAAGCCCGACCCGCTCGTCGAGCTGCACGGTCCTGTCGCGCGCGACGCCGATGCCCGGGCGGAATTGCCGGTACAGCGGGTCGGCGTACGGGATGACAGTGTTCATGCCATCGTTGCCGCCCTTCATCTCGACCAGAACCAGCACGCGGCGCTCCTGCTCTGCTGCGGCCGAACCGGCCGCCATGACGACGGAGAGAGCGGAGGAGCCGAGAAGGAAATGGCGGCGGTCCATGACAAGCCTCCTCATTTCAACTGATAGGCGGGGTCGAGCATCGCCGCGGCAACGACGGCACCCGGCGATTGCGCGGCGCTCGCCACCGCATCGATCGGCTTGCGCGGAAGAAGCGTGCGCAGGAGTGTCGCGTTGTCGGCGCCGCTCAGCGTCGGACCGAGCCGCGCCTCGCCGGCCGCACCGCGCAGGCTGCGGCCTTCGACGGGATAGGGCTCCATGGTCTGCGCCGGCATCTCTTGCCGGCGATCGGCGCGGCGACCCGGGCGTCCCATCGCCATGTTGCCGTCCAGGGAGGAAACGGTGGTGGCCTCGATCAGGCGGCGCAGGAATTGCTGGCGCAGCAGCAGCGTGTTCGTTGTGATCCAGCTATCGCCGCCGGGCCATCCCTTGACATTGGGCGGAGCGAACGGCGCCTGGCCGAGCCCCGCTATCATGCGCACCAGCGGAGTCTGGTCCGGCACAGGCAAGCCGAACACATGCACCGTTCCGACGATCAGTTCGATCGGCGACTTGATCAGGGCGGCCCGGTTGACGGGATCGCGGAAAGCCGGCGACAGGAACAAGGCCCGCAGAAGCGGCTTCATCTCGTAGTTGCCGCTGCGGAACAGGCCGGCGAGGCGCTTCACCTCGCCCGGATCGGGCGTGGAGGACACGAACTCGCGCCACAGCTTCTCGACGATGGTCTCGGCGGTCCGCGGATGACGCAGCAGGATCGCAAGGATGTCGTCGCCGGTGAAATGCCCCGATTGCCCGAGGAAGGTTTTTTCGCCGCCATCGTGGAGCTGCATGCGGTCGACGAACCGGCCGCCGTCGCGATCGATCGACCAGCCGGTGAAGGCGCGGGCCGCGTTCTTGATGTCGGCTTCGCTGTAGTGACCCTCGCCCAGCGTGAAGAGCTCGAGCAGCTCGCGGGCGAAGTTCTCGTTCGGCTGGCGCGCCACGTTGCGGACGCCATCGAGGTAGATCAGCATCGCCGGGTCGTGCGCCACCGCCTTCAGCAGGGTGGCGAAATTGCCGAGGGCCTCGCGGCGGAACAGCGTGTTCTGCCGGTACAGCGCCGGCACGTACCGCACCTTCTGGATCGAGGAGGTGAAGTGGTTGTGCCAGAACAACGTCATCTTCTCGACCAGCGGCTGGTCGGTCACCAACATCTCGTCGACCCACCAGTTGCTCAACTGGCGCCCCTGCTCGCGCACGAGCTTGGCCACTTCGTTCACCGGCTTGCCGTCGGCATTCTTGCCGGCCGCAGCCAGCGCCGCCTGGCGCCGCTCGCGCAGCGTGGCAAGATCCTCGCCGACCCAGGATGGCGCCGCGCTCGCCGCCTGGGCATGAAACCTCGCCAGCAGACCCTCGACCGCGGCGGCAAAGTCCATCGATGCCAGCGCCTCGATCTCGGCCGGCGTGGCGCCGAACGCCGTCCGAGAAAGGAGGTGACGGGCATCGTCGAAGCCCATCGCCGCGGCGGCCCGGATCGGCCGCGGGGTGGAGAGCGCTGCGGCAACGACAGCCGCTCCGCCTACGAAACGACGCCGACCGAGACGAGCCATCATGATGACTCTCCTATTGCTGCGGGCGGGCCGGGCGCGGGCTCCCTGGTGGCCGCCAGCCGGGAGGGCCGCCGAAACGCTCGGCGAGGATGGTATGCAATTGCTGACGCTGCGCCGGACGAAGCTCGGCGGCAAGCTTGGCGAGCGCCGCAAAATTCTCCTTCTGCGAATCGGCCCGCAGCCTGGTCATCCGGTCGACGAGCGAGTCGATCTGCGTCATGTCGAACTCGGGCTTCTTCAGCTCGTCCGCCATTGCGTCGCGAATCTTCTGGATCTCGCGAAACCGGTCATGCCGGTCGCTGGCGTAGCGATCGAACACTCCCTTCAGTGCCTGGCGCTGGGAATCGTCGAGCTTGAGATCCTGCGCCAGCATTTCCAGCGGGCCGCCGCGGTTCGCCCACGGCCGGGGGCCGGCCTGGGCAAGGGGGGGAGGCGCGATCCACGTCCGATAGACGAAGCCCGCCAGGACGAAGCAGTTCAGCAGCAACGAGAGGCCGAGCAGAATCTGAGTGAATCGCAGCGACATCTCAGATGCTGTCCGTGAACAGATCGTTCAATTGATGCGACGTGTCGGTGCCGAACGGCTTGAAGAAGGCGCTCGATTCCTCCGCCGACGCGTATCTCTGCTCGGCAAAGGACGCGCCGAGGCCGCCGCCCATCACGAAGCCGGCAGCCGCGACCAGGACGGCAAGGCCGGCCATGACGCCACGATGCAACGACCCGACCGACGAGAAGGGCGCGGCCAGCCACGCCACGAAGCGCCACGAGCCGCGGCCAGACGAACGCTCGGCCGGGAAGCCCACCAGCGCCTGCGCCCGGATCGCCAGACGCGGCGGTGCGGCAGGCAAGGGCTTGCCCAGGATGTCGGCAAGATCGAGCGCGGCGGCGCGCAGCTCGGGATCTCCGGCGACCGCTGCGTCGATGCGCGCGGCGTCGGCTTCGGGCAGCCGACCTTCCAGCCAGGCCGCGAAATCGAGGTCGGACACGGCCGCCAACGACGGACTGCGGCCGAGCGCGAGGCTCTGCCACAGATCTCTGTCGCTCTTGGGGGTACGTTCCGCAGTCATAAGAGTCTCCTGCACTACCTTACGCCATACCGACCGTCTTTATCCCCGATCTACGGTGCTTCCTCGCGGAAATGTTCCCGCAGCCGCAACAGGGCCTTGTGGTGCGTGCTGCGGACGGTCTGAGCGTCGATCTTCAGCAGTTGTGCAACTTCGGCCACATCCCGCTCCTCATCATACAGGAACTTCAGGATCAGGGTCTGCCGCTCGGTCAGCAGGCCGTCGGGGATCCTGAGCTTCTCGACGTGGCGATCCTCGACCGCCAGGACCGCCTCCGGAACATCGTCGAGCGCCGTGGCGGCCTGACGGCGACGCCGGGCAAAGTCGACAGCAGCCGAACGCGCCACCACGGCAAGCCAGGTCGACAGACCGGCACGCGCCGGATCGTAGGTTCTCAGGAGCCGGAAGTCCTTCGCACAGAGGCGCACGAAGACGTCCTGCGCCGCGTCCAGCACATCGTCCTCGCTGGGCCGATAGGCGCCGAGAGATCGGCGAACGACGGCATTGATCAGCGGCGAGGCGGCGAGGACGAACGCATCCCATGTGCGCTTGTGGCCCGCCACCAGGGAGCGCAGGTCGATCTGGTTGAGCTCCGTCACGCCTGCGTTCCGTCCCCTGTCTGTCCGCAGAGCAGTCTATCGGGGTTTGTGGCCAAATGAGGCCCAGCTACAGTCGGCGCGCAACGAGCGAGAGGGATCGATGAGCGAGTCGCTGACACGGCAAATGAAGATCACCAAGCAGGCGGTGCGTGGCAAGGGTGTTGTCGTCGCCCAGAACTGCCGGGCAGCCGAGGTCGGCGCCGAGGTCTTGCGCAAGGGCGGCAATGCGATCGACGCAGCGGTCGCCACCGGCATGGCGATCGGCGCCCTCGAGCCCTGGATGAGCGGCATCGGCGGCGTGGGCTTCATGACCCTCTGGAGCGCCAGGGAAAAGCGCGCCTGGACCATCGACTACGGCCCGATCTCCGCCGGCAAGCTCGATCCTGCCGCCTACCGGATCGTGGGTCCCGGTCCCGCCAATCCTTTCGCCTGGCCGGACATCCTCGAGCAGCGCAACGAGGTCGGTTACCACTCGATCGCCGTGCCCGGCATGGTCGCAGGCCTCGGCAAGGCGCTCGAACGCTTCGGCACGATTCGCTGGAAGGATGCGCTGGCGCCCGGCATCGCCCTCGCCGAACGAGGCATGGAACTCGACTGGTACATGCAGCTGATGATCGCCAACGGTGCGCAGCATCTTTCCATGTTCCCCGCGTCGCGGGCGAGCTACCTGTGCGACGACGGCCGCGTGCCGACCAACGACTGGCAAGGCACGACGCGCTATCTGAAGCTCGGCAATCTCGGCCAGACGATGCGGCGGCTGGCCGAGGGCGGGCCGCGCGAGTTCTACGATGGCGGCCTTGCGCGCGACATCGCCGCCGACCTGCAGGCGGGCGGCTCGGCGATCACCTGCGAAGATCTCGGGGCCTACGATGCGAGGATCGTCGATCCGCTGTCATTCGAGCATCACGGCGTGACGATCAACGTGGCCGGCGGTCTGACCGCCGGACCGACCTTGCGGCGCACGCTCGAGCTCCTGGGCGATCGCACCCGCGGCCAGGGCGCGCCCGATGCGGCGTTCTTCACCGCAGTGGCCGAGGCCATGCATCGGGCCTACGAGGAACGGCTCAAGACCCTGGGCGAGAAGCCGACCAACACCTGCACCACCCATTTCTGCGTCGCCGATGGCGATGGCAACATGGTGGCGCTCACGCAGACGCTGATGTCGCTGTTCGGCTCCGGCGTCATGCTGCCCAAGACCGGCATCACGATGAACAACGGCATGCTGTGGTTCGATCCCGAGCCCAACCGGCCGAACTCGATCGCTCCGGGCAAGCGGCCGCTCTGCAACATCTGCCCGGTGGTCGTCGTCAAGGACGGGCAACCCTGGTTCTGCATCGGCGCTTCAGGCGGGCGGCGCATCGTGCCGGCAGTGACCCAGCTTGCGATGATGCTGGTCGACCGCGGCCTCGACGTCGAAGCGGCGTTCCACCAGCCGCGCATCGACGTGTCGGGGGTCGGCCCGATCCGGGTCAATCGCGATCTCCCCGACGCGGTGAAGAAGGCGATCGCCGCCCGGCTTTCGGTCGTCGAGGTGACCAACCAGATCTCGCCACTGGGCTTCGCCAATCCCTGCTGCATCGTGCGCGACCCCGCGACCGGGAAATTGACCGGCATGAACGAGGTGATGTCGCCATGGGCTGGCGGCGCGGCAATCTGACCAGCCAATCTCGGACCCCGGCGACCAACATTTTGCATGGTCCATGATCCATTCTCCCCTGTTTAGGTCGCGCCGGGCGGTTTATAATGCGAAATTATTGATCTGCTCGAAATAGTTGCAATTTATATGTGACGTTCTAACCGGCCGGGGGATCTGGTGCCGGGAACCGAGGCGAAGTCCAACCCAAGCAAGGACGTGCGTGGCGTGTTGTGCGCTGGCACGCGACTGCTGGGCTATGAAATCGTTTCCGTCCTTGGGCAAGGCGGATTCGGCGTCACCTACCTTGCGCGTGACGTGAGCCTTGATTGCCGCGTGGCGATCAAGGAATACCTGCCGACCTCGATTGCCTTGCGTGAGGGCGGGACGAGCATCGTGCCGCGCTCGGCCGATCTGTCAGAAAGGTTCGAGTGGGGACGTGAGCGCTTCCTCGCCGAGGCCCGCGCACTGGCAAAGCTCGGCGATGCGCCGGCAATCGTGGGTATTCATGATCTTCTGGAGGCCAACGGCACCGCCTACCTGGTCATGGAACTGGCCGGCGGTGAACAGCTCCACCGGCGTCTGCTGCACGACAAATCGCTGTCGCCTCCCGTCATCGAGCGGATGCTTTCGTCGTTGCTCGAGGGACTGCAGGCAGTGCATACCGCGGGCCTTCTGCACCACGACATCAAACCGGCCAACATCATCGTCGACTCCAGGGGCAACCCGACGCTGGTCGATTTCGGTGCGGCGCGCGCCGCGATGGCCGGTCGCGCCGCCGGGAGTCCCGCCGCCTCCACGTCGGGCTACGCCGCCGCCGAGCAATTCAACTCCGCCAAGCAGGGTCCATGGACCGACATCTACGGTCTGTCGGCGACGCTCTATCACGCAATCAGCGGCAAACCGCCGCCCAGCATCTTCGATCGCATGCTGGACGATGCCTGCGAACCGTTGGCCCGGTTGATGCCGAAAGGGTTCGCGCCGGCCCTACTGGTCGGCATCGATGCGGGACTGCGGGTGCGCGCCAGTGAACGGCCGCAGTCGATCGCCGACTGGAGATCGATCCTGCCGCCGTTCGGACCGCTCGACGAAGCGGAAGCATTCGTGATGCGTGGACCGCTGGCCGCAAGAGCAGCCGTCGCCGCGTTTTCGTCGAGGCCCAAGCGCGGCATGGGATTCTGGGTCGGGCTTTCGGCGGCCGTCGTCGTGGCGGCCCTGGTGTCCGATGGGGCATTGAAGCTGATGGCGTCGAGCAGCGAGACGGCCGACGCGACGCATCGCCCCGCCGTGACCGAGTCGGCAGCGCTGAAACAGGCCGAGGCCAGAACGCTCGCCGAGGAAGCCGGCCGGAAGGCCGCCGAGGAGAAGCTCGCCGCCGAAACGGCGGCACGTCGCCACGAGGAAGAAGCCCGGCTGGCGCGCCAGCAGGAACAGACGGCGGCAATCGAATCGGCTCGGCAAATCGCCGAAGCCGAAGGGCGCGCGGCTGCGCAGGAAGCGCTGCAGCGCGAGGCGGCCGCGGAGGTTTCTCGTCAGGCTTCCGCCGCGAAGGCGCCTGAAAGCGGGCCGAACACGGAAGCCGCCCTGAACCTGTCCGAGCAAGAGCGCAAGCGGGTCCAGGCTGCCCTCACAGCACTCGGCCATGAAGTGCCGGTGACAGGCTACTTTGGCCCGATCACCCGGTCGATGATCACGGCCTGGCAAAGGACGCAGGGACTGCCCGAAACAGGCTTCCTCGACGTCCCCCAGCTCGCCGCCTTGTACGCGCAGCCCGTGCCGACGGGAGACGTGGCCGAGCGGATCAAGCTCGACGCCCAGCGGACCGAGGCTGCCCTGAACCTGTCCGACCAGGAACGCAAGCGCGTGCAGGTCACCTTGACCGCGCTCGGCCATGAAGTTCCGACGACGGGCTACTTCGGACCGATCACCCGAAGGATGATCACGGCCTGGCAAAAGACGCAGGGTCTGCCGGCGACCGGCTATCTGACGGATCCGCAACTCGCGGCTCTCGAGCAGCAGGCGGCGGGCGGATCGGCCAAATACGAACAGGCCCGGCGCCAGTAAGGGCCATGCCGGCGGAACCGGGCACGGAGCCATCCCGGGCATAAAGCTCTTGCGCTGGCCAGCCATCGTGCAAGGTGCGAGCCGCCGCGACTTTCGCTACAAGCGACTGACAGAGATGGATGGCGTGCAGGCGGATATGCGCTTCTTCAAATGCTGGCCGTAGTCGCCGCCGCGTCATCCCGGACCGGTCGGTCGGCTTCCGCTTCGCAATGACTCCACGTCCCGGGCCAGTGTCGTCGCGCCGGCTTTTCCTCGCCGGCGGCATGGCGGCGCTCCGGCCGCGCCGGGCTTCCGCGCAGGAGGATCCGGTCCTGGCCGATCACCTGCGCGCCTTGATGGTGCAGCATCGCGTCCCGGCAGCGAGTGTCGCCCTGATCAGAAACGGCGCGCTTGCCGAACGGGTCACGCCCGGTGCCGATCCCGACACGCTGTTCCAGGCCGCCTCCATCAGCAAGGTCGTCGCAGGTCAGGTGATCCTGCATCTGGTGGATCGCGGCGACATCGATCTCGATCGGCCCGTGAACGATGTGCTGCGATCGTGGAAGCTGCCGGGGACGCAGGCCGCGGCCGTGACGCCACGCCTGCTCCTCGGCCACCGCGCCGGAACCAACGTGCCGGGCTTCCCCGGCTATATGGGCGGCGCGCCGCTGCCCGATCTGCGACAGATCCTGGACGGCGCATCGCCGGCCAATACCCCCGCGGTCCGGGTCGAATGGGAGCCGGGCCGCGCCTTCCGCTATTCCGGCGGCGGCACCATGGTGCTCCAGCAACTCGCCATCGACGTCGCGCGCCGAACGTTCGCGGCCCTTGCAGCCGATCTGGTGCTGAAACCGGCGGCCATGAGCCGCAGCTCCTTTGCCCAGCCGCTGCCGCGATCCGAATCGAACGCGGCAAGCGCGCACGATCTGGAGGGCCGGCCGCTGCCGGGAAAATTCCATGTCTATCCCGAGCTCGCGGCGGCCGGGCTCTGGTCGAGCGCGACCGACCTCGCCCGCCTCGCTCTCGCCATATCCGCAAGCTGGCGTGACGGCGCAATGCTGAGCCGGCCTCTCGCCCGAACGATGGCGCATCGCCTTGCGGACGGTCCCTCCGGCCTCGGCATCTTCGTGCAGCCGCAGAGCGGTCGTGCGCCCTTGCTCTATCACTATGGTGTGAACGCCGGCTTCCGTTCGGTGCTGACTTTTGTCGCCGACGGCAGCTTCGGTCTGGCATTGATGACCAACGGCGAGGGCGGACGCGCCCTCATTCCCGCCTTCTGCGGAGGAATCTTTGCGGCCAACGGACAAGGATCGGTTCCGCCCATCGACTGACATGACGACCACGACCACCATCCCCGCCGACCCGACCAGAACCATCAAGCGCCTGCTGCCGTGGCTCGTCGCCGTCGCCTTCTTCATGCAGTCGCTCGACACGACGATCCTGAACACGGCGGTGCCGGCGATCGCCGAAGCCATGAACGTGACGCCGCTCGACATGAAGTCGGTGCTGGCAAGCTATACGCTGAGTCTCGCCGTCTTCATCCCGATCAGCGGCTGGATGGCGGACCGTTTCGGCACGCGGCGGGTGTTCGCCTGCGCCATCGGCCTGTTCACGGCGGGCTCGTTGCTGTGCGGCATGTCCGTCAACATCACCATGCTGGTCGCCTGCCGCATCCTGCAGGGCATGGGCGGCGCCATGATGGTGCCGGTGGGCCGCATGACCATGGTGCGGGCGTTTCCCAAGTCGGAGCTGATCCGCGCGATGAGCTTCGTGTCGATCCCGAGCCTGGTCGGCCCGATGCTGGGACCGATCTCGGGCGGCCTGATCGTGCACTACCTGCATTGGAGCGTGGTGTTCTTCGTGAACATCCCGGTCGGCCTCGCCGGACTTTATCTCGTCTATCGTTTCCTGCCCGACTATCGCGAGGCCAGGACCCATGCGCTCGACATCGTCGGCCTGATCCTGTTCGGCTCGGGCATCGCCCTGCTCTCCTACGTACTCGAGGTGTTCGGCGAGAACAGCCTGGGCGACATCGAGATGATCGGCCTGCTCGGCCTCGCGGCGGCGCTGCTCGCAGGCTACGGCATCAAGGCCACGCACACGCCGTTTCCGCTGCTGCATCTCGGCCTGTTCCGTCTCCGCACCTTCCGCGTCGCCGTGAGCGGAAGCTTCTTCAGCCGGCTCGGCCTTGGCGGCATCCCCTTTCTCTTTCCCCTGCTCTACCAGGTCGGCCTCGGCTATTCGCCGATCGAATCGGGGCTCCTTGTGATGCCGCAGGCCATGGCCGCCATGGGCCTCAAGGTGATCGTACCTAGGATCCTCGCACGGCTCGGCTATCGCAACGTGCTGGTCGCCAACACCCTCACCCTCGGCGTGCTGATCATGCTGTTCGCGACCATCGATGTCGGCACGCCGGCATGGCGCATCGCGCTGCAGGCCTTCATCCTCGGCTTCTTCACCTCGACGCAGTACACGAGCATGAACACGCTGGTCTATGCCGATGTCGCAGCGCGGCAGGCGAGCGCGGCCAGCACTATCGCCAGCACCGGCCAGCAGATGTCGATCAGCTTCGGCGTCGCATCCGCGTCCCTGATCGCCGCCATGTTCGTGCCCCAGAGCCTGCGCTCCGATCCGACCGCGCTGATCCACGGCGTGCACCAGGCCTTCATCGTGCTCGGGCTGATGACCATGGCCTCGTCCGTCATCTTCATGGAGCTCAGGAAGAACGACGGCGGCGCGATCAGCGGCAGGAAGCTCGTCTGACGCCGTCGGCCGCGCTACGACAGCAGGCTCGCGCCGACGTTGATCGTGAGGGCGAGAACGGCCGTGTTGAAGCCGAACGACACGACGCCATGGACGAGACTGAGCCGCCGCATCACCGGCGACACGGTGTTCACGTCGGCGGTCTGCGTCGCGCAGCCGATCACGAAGGCGAAGTAGAGGAAGTCGCGATAGTCGGGCGGCCGGTCGCCGGGGAACTCGAGCCCGCCGCGCGGTCCGGCCTTCCCGGGGCGGTAGAAGGCGTTGGCATAGTGCAGGGTGAAGACCACGTGCGTGAAGGTCCATGACAGGGCGACGGTCGCGGCCGTGACCAGCAAGCTGCCCCACGGCGTCTGGTGGGCCGACTTGATCACCGCGAGCTCGGCGAAGATCGCGCCCAGGCTGGCGGCCGCACTGCCGACCACGATCATCAGGATGACCCAGTCGCTTTCGTCGTAGAGCGAGGCGTTCCAGTGGCAGGTCTCGACCGTCGACCGGGCGATCATCGTGAGGGCGAATCCGACGTAGATCGCCGCCGTCAGGTCCCACGAGATCAAGAGCCGCGTCACCGGCCGCATGGTCTGCGGCAGCAGGAGGTAGAGCACGACGCCGGCCGCCACGGAGAAAAGCAGCCGGCCGCGCGCCACCAGGATCCGGGCCAGCCGTGACCGGGGCAAACGACGCGTCTTCATGGACCTCCACATGGCTCTTTCGGCTCCTTGCGGCAACGAACTAGGTCAGTTCTCGTCGAAAACGGACAGAATCCATCCCGATCCAGGCCCCGATCGGGCGTCGCCGCCCTTGCCGGTCCTGTGGATGAACGCTAAACACACGGCCGTCATTTTGTCGCAAGCGGCGGGGGGAAAGCAGCATGGCGACGAAGAAGAAAAAGACCAGACCGGCGCCTCATGCGCCGGCCCATGCAGGCGCCAAGTCCTTGAATGGAAAGGCGAATTATCCGCGCGCGACCGGTACCAGCGAGGCCCGTGAGACCGCTCGCCTGCTGCTCGACATCGAAGCCATCCACTGTCGGCCGGATAATCCGTACATCTTCACCTCGGGGCGGGCGAGCCCGGTCTATATCGATTGCCGCAAGCTGATCTCCTTCCCCGAGGCGCGGGCCAGGATCATGGGCTATGCGCTCAAGGCCATCGACAGGGAGATCGGCTGGAACAGGATCGATGTCGTGGCCGGCGGCGAGACGGCCGGCATCCCCTTCGCGGCCTTCCTGGCGGCGTTGGCCAAGAAGCCGATGATCTATGTCCGCAAGCAGCCCAAGGGCTTCGGCCGCATGGCGCAGATCGAGGGCGACCTGAAGTCCGGCAAGCGCGTCCTCCTGGTCGAGGACCTGGCGACGGACGGCGGCAGCAAGCTGGTCTTCATCGATGCGCTCAAGAAGGCCGAGGCCCGGGTCACCGACTGCTTCGTGATCTTCCACTACGGGATCTTCCCGCAAAGCGTCGAGACCCTGGCCCTCGCCGGCGTCAAGCTGCATGCGCTGGCGACCTGGTGGGATGCGCTGGAGGCCGCCCAGAAGCACAAGTACTTCGACGAGAAGGGCCTCACCGAGACGCGCGCCTTCCTCGAGGCGCCGGAGCAATGGTCGGCCAATCATGGCGGCCGCCCGCCGGCGCCGCGGCCGATGGGCCTCGGCCGCTAGCCGGTAGCCCAGGGCGAGCGGCACCGCTCGCCGCCACGGAACGCGCACGAACGCGCGCCTGCCTTGAGCTTCGGCGTCGCCAATGCGAGCTTGGCGCGGATGTTCGGTCGCCGCGCCTTCTTCGGTCTTGCGCTCTCCTCGATCGGCTCGCCGGCGCGCGCCGCGGCCAAGGAGGAGCTGGTCATCGGGACCACCCAGGCGCCCGGCACGATGAACCCCCTCATCGGCTCGATGCTCGCCAAGGCGCTGATCCAGAACATGACGTTGCGCCCGTTCACAGCCTACGACGCGGACTGGAAGCTGGTCTGCCTCGCCTGCACCCGGTTGCCCAACCTCGAGGACGGCACCGCCCGCGTCGTCGATCTGCCCGGCGGCAAGCAGGGCATGGAAGTCGACATCGAGATCAAGCCGCTGACATGGGGCGACGGCACCCTGGTCACGACGCGCGATGTCGCCTTCACCCTGGCGGTGGGCAAGCACCCGCTCTCGGGCGTGGCCTCGGCGGAAGGGTACCGGCGGATCGTGAAACTCGACATCACGGACGAGCGGCATTTCACGGCCACCGTGGATCGCGTCACCTTCGACTACGACAGCTTCGACTTCGTGGTCGTGCCGGCGCACATCGAAAAGCCGATCTTCGACGCCAATCCGGCCGAATATCGCAACAAGACCGCCTATGACACCGACCCGACCAATCCCGGGCTGGGCTTCGGGCCCTATCGCATTGCCGAGCTGGTGCCGGGCACCCGGGTCGCGCTTGAACGGAACGTCCACTGGGAAGGGGAGACACCGTATTTCAAGCGGATCGCCTTCAAGTTCATCGAGAACAGCTCGGCCCTCGAGGCCAACCTCTTGTCGGACAATGTCGACTACGTTCTGGGAGAGCTCGGGCTGTCGCTCGACCAGGCCCTGGCGATCGAGAAGCGCTACCGCGACCGATACAACGTCATCTACAAGCCGGGCCTCGTCTACGAGCACATCGACGTCAACCTCGACAATCCGTTGCTGAAGGACCGGCGCGTGCGCCAGGCGCTCCTGATGGCGATCGACCGCCAGGCCATCTCCGACAAGCTGTTCGACGGCAAGCAGCCGGTCGCCAACGGCGATATCAGCCCGCTCGATCCCATGTACAGCCCGGCGGCCCGGCACTATGCCTACGATCCCGCGGCCGCCCGAAAGCTCCTCGACGCGGCCGGATTTGGCGCCATCACGAACGGCGTGCGCGTGGACGCCGAGGGGCGGCGCTTCTCGATCGAGCTCATCACCACCGCCGGCAACCGCGTGCGCGAGCAGGTGGCGCAGGTGATCCAGAGTCAGCTTCGCCGGGTCGGCATCGAGCTGCGCATCAAGGCCCAGCCGCCGCGCATCTTCTCCGACGCGCTGAACCACCGGCGCTTCACCGGCCT
>NZ_DATBFE010000079.1:0-4526 GCF_036558665.1 Reyranella sp.
CAAGGGCAACGCCCGCATCACCGCGACCGGCCATACCGACACCTCGGGCCCGGCCAACTACAACATGGCGCTGTCGCTGCGTCGTGCCAACGCGGTCAAGGACGCGCTGGTGCGCGACGGCGTGCCGGCGACGGCGATCTCGGTCGTCGGCAAGGGCGAGACCGATCTGCTGGTCCCGACCGGCGACGGCGTGCGCGAGCCGCAGAACCGCCGCGTCGTCATCGTGCTCCAGTAGACGCCCGACTCGATTCCGGCCGCGGGGCGATCGGCGACGACTATTGACGCGGCTGTCGCCGGCCTCTGGCCTCAGTTCCTGCGAGTCACGCCGGCAAAGACGAAAGTGGCGGCGACGACGGTCAGCTTGTCGCCGCTCTTCACCCGGCGCAAGGCAGCCTGGCCTTCGGGGCTGCGCACGCGGAAGGTATGAACCGGCCCTCCGGTCGTTTCGACGAGGGCGATCGTGTTGTCCGCGAGGTTGGTTCCCACGACGAGCCAGGTCGCCACGGCGCGACCCGATATGGCGCCACCCGGCAGCTGGGTCGGTCCGGAAGTCCTGATCTCGCCCACGAACCGGCTGTCCGGCGTGGCCGTATTGGGCCCCGACAGGACGAAGCTCATCGTCTCCTCGACAACGGTATCGACGCGGTCTCCGACATTGATGAGGTCGAGACCTCCGACCGCTTCGCTGACCTTGCCGCTGACCGTCCTGCCGTTGGACAGGGTCACGGACACGGTCCGGGCTGCCTTGTCGAACCCCGCGATCCGTCCCTCGACATGTTCCATGGTCGTCATCGACAGGCCGGTAATGGGCTGCTCGCTGGACGCGCTCTGGGACCAGCCTGGCGTGGCGAGACTGGAAAGCCCGAAGCCGGCGACGACGACGGATGCCGCGACAGAGGTATGCCAACTCATCGTGTCCTCCCTCACTGTGCCATGCCGATTCGGCACGCGTCCCGCGTCTACGCGTTCCGTCCCCGACGGGCATTGAGTTTGATCAAGGCCGGCGACGGACGCCTCGCCTCCGTCCCGCTCAGGCGTCGGACGGCTGCAGGCGGGTGTCGCGCTGCGGCGCGCCCAGCCCCTGCAGGTCGGCGACCCGCGACAGGGCGAGATCCTCCGCAAGCATGGGCAACCGGTCGAGGGTGCGATCGAGCAGATCGAGCTCGCGCAGCACGGCGGCATGGCGCGCCTCGGGCAGCGTGGCCAGCAGGTTCTGCAGCATGGCGCGCAGCCGGCGGACGACCTGGTAGTTGTCGGCCCCGTAGAGCCGGATCTCGCGGCACGACAACTGGAGGAAGTCCTCCCAGTCGGCCGTCCGCAACACCAGCCGCACCGTGCCGGCGGCGTCCCGGATGACGTCGTCGTGCAGGTGACGTCGACCCACGGCGCGCAGCAGGCGATGCAGCTGGTCGATCGCCAGCACCGCGGTGGTGGGGTCGTTGATCGCCCGCGACAGCGCCTTCAGCGCGATGTCGACGATCACCCGGAAGGCGAAGGTGGCGTCCTGCTCGATGGTGCGCTCGGGGCCGAAGGCGACGGCCGCCCGCAGCCGGCGCTCGTCGGCCGCGGCCGCGCCGTCATGGAGCAGGAACAGGGGCTCGCCGACGGCGATGAAGTCGCCGATCTGGTGGGCGAACTCGATCGTGCCCTGGCGGGCTTCGGCCTCGCGCTTCAGGGTCTCGAGATCGACGGCGAGGAGGATGGCCGACCTGCCCTGATGGAAGAGGGTGCGTGCCGGCGCTCCGGGCGGGGCATGCGGGACGGTCGGCACATGCTTGCCCTTGATGCGCGACGGATAGACCTGCTCGATCACCGCCAGGCCCTCCTCGCCCAGCCGCCACACGACGCTGACCGGACGCAACAGGCGCGCGGCGTAGTCGATCAGGTAGATGAAGGCCACGGTCGAGGCTCCCGCCAGCACGATGGCGCAGCTCAGCAGCAGGTACTGGACCGCGGTCTGCGAGCGCACCAGCGTGCCCAGCGCGAAGCTGAGCGTGAGCACGAACAGCGCCACGATCGAGCGGATCGTCGGGTCGCGCAGCAGGGTGGTGGCGATGATGCGCGGCGTGAGTTGCGCGCTCGCCACCTGGATCGCCACCAGGAGCGAACTGAAGGCGAAGACGATGAAGGAGATCGTTGCCGCCACCAGGCCCTCGAGCACGGAGTGGACGGTCGCGACCTCCATATGCCAGTCCCACGACCAGGCCAGCCAGGTGTCGAGATAGCCGATCAGGCGCACCAGCACGATCGAGGCGACATAGGCCAGCACCGGCCCGACCCACAACGACGAGCGCAGATAGCTGCGCAACGAATATTTCCGACTCCACTCCATGCTGCTCCCCCCTAGCGAACGGGGCAGAGCAAACGCGAGGGTGCGCGACTCGGCAAGCGCTTTGATGGACACGCGGTTCGATGGTCAGGCGGCGTGACGAACGATGTCGGCGGGGCCCGGCATGGAGCGCCTGTCGCGAGCTGAAGCGCAGTCGCGACGCGCAGGTCGGCTGCAAGTCCGCTCACGCCCGGAAGCGAACAGCCGATCTGCGGATGGCCATTCGTCCGGTTCGCGGAAGACTGTATCACCGGCGCTGCGGATTGCCGCCACGGGATGGCGCGATCCACCTATCCGGCCAGCCAGTTCGGCCAACGACCGCCCGGCGGCAATGCTGCCGCCGGCCGGACAGAGGAGATGGCATGACCGGGATCGATGCTCTCGCCACCGCCCGCGGGCTGGCGCCGCTGGTCGCCGCCGAGCGCGACCGGCTCGACCGCGAGCGGCGGCTGCCCGACGCGCTGGTGCAGGCGATCGGCGAGGCCGGGCTGTTCGGACTGTGGCTGCCGCGGGCGCTCGGCGGACCGGAGCTGCCGCCGTGCCGGCTGCTGGAGGTGGTCGAGGAGCTGTCGCGCCAGGACGGCTCGGTCGGCTGGTGCACGGCGATCGCTGCCGGCCACGGCCGCTTCGCCGGGGCACTGCCGATCGAGACGGCCTGCGAGGTCTTCGGCTCCGGCCGCACCGTGCTCGCCGGCACGCTGAACCCGTCCGGCCGTGCCGTCACGGTGCCGGGCGGCTATCGGGTCAGCGGCCACTGGACGCATGGCAGCGTCATCGACCACAGCTCGTGGGTCTACGGCAACTGCGTCGTCCACGACGCGACCGGCCCGCGCCCGGGCCCGGACGGCACGCCATCGCTGCGCCTCTGCCTGTTCCCGCGCGCGCAGGCCGAGGTCATCGATACGTGGCACGTCGGCGGCCTGCGCGGCACCGGCAGCCACGATTTCCAGGTGAGCGACCTGTTCGTGCCGCAAGACCGGACGATGCCGTTGTCCGCCTTCACCCCGCAGCCGACGCAGCCCGGTGCACTCTACGCGATGCCCATGCCGACGGTGTTCTCCAGTATCCTCGCCGCGATCCTGCTCGGCATCGCGCGCGCCGCGATCGACGCCCTGGTGGCCCTCGCCGCAGGCAAGACCCCGGCCGGGTCAACGGCCGTGCTCGGCGAAAAGGTCCCGGTGCAGGCCGATCTGGCGCGCGCCGAAGCGCGCGTGCGCGGCGGCCGCGCCCACCTGTTCGAGGAGCTCGGATCGCTCTGGCACGAGGTGCAGGGCGGTCGCGAGGTGACCTTGCAGCGGCGCGCGCTGGTACGACTCGCGGCTTGTCACGCCGCGCACCAGGCGATCGAGGCGGTGGACCTCGCCTATGCCGCCGGCGGCAGCAGTTCGATTCGCGAGAACAATCGGCTGGAGCGCTGCTTCCGCGACGCCCATGCCGCCGCGCAGCACTTTTCGATCGCGCAGCACGGCAACCTCGAACCGATCGGCCGGGTGCTGTTCGGGCTGCCACCGGGAATGGCGCGCTTCTGAGGAAGCGTCGCCGAGAGGAGGACCATCATGGAAGCCAGTCGCCGAGGCATCCTGCTCGCAGGCATCGCCACCACCGTCGCCCCCGCAGCCGCCGCGCGGCCGCCGGACGGCATCCCGCCGGCCCTCGAGGGACAGGTTCGGAACGACGAACAGGCTTGCAGCGCGGCAGCGGACGATTTCGGACACCTCGTCCATCAACGGCCGAGCTGCATCCTGCGGCCGAAATCATCCGGCGACATCGCCGCGGCGATCCGCTGGGCGTCCCAGCGCGGTCTTCGCTTCGCGGCCCAGGGACAACGGCATTCCGTCTACGGCCGAGCCATGGCCCGCGACGGCATCGTGGCGGAGATGTCGCGGCTGCATGCGGTCCACGACGTGCAGGGCGACCGCGTCGTCGTCGATGCCGGCGCGACCTGGCGCGAAGTGCTGGCCGCGACCCTGCCGCCGGGATTCGCGCCGCCGGTGGTCACCGAATATCTCGACCTCTCGGTCGGCGGCACCCTCGTCGTCGGCGGGGTCGGCACCGGGACGCAACGCCACGGCTTGCAGAGCGACAACGTGCTGGCGATGGACGTCGTCACCGGGACCGGCCACGAGGTCGCCTGCTCGGCGCAGAACAACGTCGAGCTGTTCGACATGGTCCGCGCCGGGCTCGGCCAGGTCGCCGT
>NZ_DATBFE010000080.1:0-15095 GCF_036558665.1 Reyranella sp.
TTCATTTCGGCGAATACTCGGATCGTCGATCGCGAGACCGGCCAGATTCATGTCGGCAAGGTACCGCCTTACTCCGTCGTTCACCCCGGCACCATGGGCGGCGGTCCCGACCGGCCGGCGCGCTACTGCGTAATCATCACCAAGACCGTCGACGAGCGCACCCGGTCGAAGACCTCGATCAACGAACTGCTGCGCGACTGACCGTCAGCCGTTGTGGCGCGCCCACTCCGGGCGTGCCTTGAAGCGTACCGCCTCCTTGAGGAGGATCTTCGCAACACGCTCCGGCGCGAAGCCGATCTCCAGGAGGCCGATGCCGGCGTTGGCGACCTCGCGATATTCGGCGATCTTGCCGTCGCGGAGAGTGAGCATGGAAATGCCATCGAAGCCTACGCGCTTGCCCTGCGCCTCGGGCAAGGTCGAGACGTAGCTGAAGGTGTAGTAGGCATAGAGAGTCTGCCCGTCGCTCACCGGCCGGAACATCTCCCATCGGAAGTCGCGCGCGGTCCGGTGGAACCAGTCGTCGATCATCTGGCCGATCTTCTCGCGTCCCTTGAAGGCGCCATAGAAGACATCGTGATAGACGCCGTCATCCGTGAACAGGGCGGCAAATGCCCTGCCGTCGCGCCGTTCGACGGCGGCGCAGAATTCCCTCAGCAATGTTGCTGCGTCCATGCTTAATTCCTCCCGACGAGCCGCAATCATGACTAAACTGGTCGACGCGGCAAGGGAGGAGAGCCTGGCATGAGCCTTTGGATCGTCATCGGCATCGTAGTCCTGATCGTGCTCTGGCTGATCGTGATCTACAACGGCCTCGTCGGCGGACGGAACCAGGCGCAGACGGCGTGGAGCCAGATCGATGTCCAGCTCAAGCGGCGGCACGATCTCATTCCCAACCTCGTGCAGGTGGTGAAGGACGCCATGGGCTACGAGCAGGAGACGCTCACCAAGGTGATCCAGGCCCGCAATGCCGCCGCCGCGGCTTCCGGGCCGGCGCAGGCGGGACCGGCGGAGGCGGCGCTCAGCCAGGCGACACGCGGCCTGCTGGGCCTCGTCGAGAGCTATCCGCAGCTCAAGGCGAACGAGAACGTGAAACAGCTCCAGGAAGAGCTCGCCAGCACCGAGAACAAGATCGCCTTCTCCCGCCAGTTCTACAACGACTCGGTCAACAGCTATAACAACCGGCGGCAAAGCTTCCCGGCCGTACTCGCCGCCGCATCGCTGGGCTTCGGCCCGATCGACCTCTTCACCATGCCCGAGACCGAACGCGAGGTGCCCAAGGTCGCGCTGCGCTGACCATGAGCGGCACCACCGACTTCGTCGCGGCCCAAGCCGTCAACCGGCGCAACACCTTCCTGCTGCTCGTGCTGCTGACGGTCCTCGCGGCGGTGACGGGTTACGTCGTGGGCTGGCTGCTGCAAAGCGAGACAGTCGACCAGGTGCCGCTGGTCAGCGAGGCCGGTCTCGTGGCGGCCACCTTGATGGCGTTGGCGAGCATCGGCTGGAGCGCCATCTCGCTCGCCTTCGGCGACCGCCTGGTGCTGGCCATGGCCGAGGCCAGGCCGATCGAGAAACCCGACGCACCGCAGCTCTACAACGTCGTCGAGGAGATGTCGCTCGCCGCCGGCGTCCCCATGCCCAGGGTCATGATCCTGGAGACCGAAGTGCCGAACGCCTTCGCGACCGGCACCAAGCCCGCCCACGGCACCATCGCCGTGACGCGCGGGCTGGTCGACCAGATGAATCGCGATGAACTGCAGGGCGTAGTCGCTCACGAGATGGCCCATCTTGCCAACCTCGACACGCGCTACATGGTGGTGGTCGGCGTGACCGTGGGCCTGATCGCACTGGTGTGCGACATGATCCTGCGCACCATGCAATGGGGCGGCCTTTCCGGCCGGCGGCGCGACGACGACCGCGGCAAGGGCGGTTCCGGCGCCGCCCTGTTGATTCTCCTGCTTATCGTGGTGGCGATCCTGGCGCCGCTCGCGGCAAAGGCCGTGCAAATGGCCGTGTCGCGCCAGCGCGAGTACCTGGCCGACGCGACCTCGGTACAGTTCACGCGCAATCCCAACGGCCTGATCTCCGCCCTCGGCAAGCTCGCGGCGGCGGCAGCGCCCTTCCCGGGGGTCAGTCGTGCCACGCAGCACCTGTACATCGTGAATCCGGTCCAGGCGATGACCTCCAAAACGCCGGCCCTGCTGGCCACCCATCCCGACATCGCCGACCGGATCGCTCGCTTGCGCAATCTCGGCGCCTGGGCTGCTTAGACATTGACTTTGCGCGTTCTGTGTTCTGTATACAGAAACGCCATGAAGCCCTTCGATCCGGAGCCCGATCTCAGCGAACGTATCCATGACGCCGTCCTCGAAGCCATCTGCTCCGGGGAATTGAAGGCGGGCGCGCGCATCACGCAGGAGGAGCTGGCGAACCGGTTCGGCGTCTCGCGCCAACCGGTACTGCAGGCCATGATGCTCCTGCGGCGCGAAGGGTTCCTGATCGATGCCGGCCGCAAGGGCGTGTGCGTGGCGCCGCTCGATGTCCAGCAGGCGAACAATCTCTATATCGTGCGCGCCGCCCTTGATGGGGTCGCGGCCCGGCTGGCAGCGGCACGTTACACGCGCGAGCTCGCCCATCGCGGCCGGCTCCTGCTCGACGTCGGACGCCGGGCAATTGCGAGCGGATACATCCCGTCGGCCATCGAAGCCGACATCGATTTCCATCTGTTCATCTACGAGGCTTCGGGCAATCCGGTGATTTCCGAGACCACACAGCCGCACTGGCAGCACCTGCGTCGTGTCATGGCCGCGGTGCTGAGCGAGGAGGATCTGCGCGTCAGCGTGTGGGACGAGCACGAGGCCATCCTGCACGCACTGGAAGTAGGCGACTCAAGCCGGGCCGAGACGCTCTGCCGCAAGCACGCTGAGCAGACGGCCGACGTGCTGACCACCCGATTGAAGGCCGTGGTTTCCCGCGCCGCGTAACGCCCTCGTCTGCAAGGCCACAGGAGAAACGCCATGAAGCTCACTCCCGAACAGCTCAGGCAATTCGACGAAGAAGGCTACCTCTTTTTTCCCGATTATTTCTCGCCCGAAGAGACCGCGATTCTCAAGACGGAGATTCCGGTCGTCTTCCGGCAGCACCGCGAGGAGAACGTGCGCGAGAAGACCGGCGACGTCGTGCGGACCGCCTTCGCCGTCCATACCTACGACCCGGTGTTCGAGGCGCTGGTGCATCATCCGCGCTTCGTCGAGCCGGCCGAGCAGCTCCTGGGCGACAGGACCTACATCCATCAGTTCAAGATCAACGGCAAGGCCGCCTTCGACGGCGATGTCTGGCAGTGGCACCAGGACTACGGCACGTGGAAGGCGGACGACGACATGCCGGAAGCGCGGGCGATGAACCTCGCGGTGTTCGTCGACGAGGTGAACGAGTTCAACGGCCCGCTGTGGTTCATTCCCAAGAGCCACAAGAAGGGCGCGCTGGACGCCAAGCACGACCTCACCACCACCTCCTATCCGCTGTGGGTGATCGACAACGACACCATCGCCAAGCTGGTGAAGCAGGGCGGCATCGTCGCCCCCAAGGGTGGGCCAGGCTCGGCGATCTTCTTTCATGGCACCCTGGTCCATGGCAGTCCGCCCAACATGTCGCCGTGGGACCGCCAGATCATCTACGTCACCTACAACGCCGTCTCCAACGCCATCCGCCGCTTCAAGCGCCCGGCCCATATCGCGCATCGCGACTTCACGCCGATCGACGCCTGGCAGGACGACGCCGTGCTGCGCGCCGCGCGGCGCAAGGCCGCGGCGGAATAACCAGGATCAGCGGAGGAATTGATGAACCTGCATCGCATGCTGCTGGAGCGCGCGGCCGACGCCAATCCACTGCGCATCGGCCTGATCGGTGCCGGCAAGTTCGGCGCCATGTATCTCAGCCAGATCCCGACGACGCCGGGCATCCATCTCGTGGGCATCGCCGACCTCTCGCCCGCGCGCGCCCGTGAGAATCTGGCGCGGCTGGGCTGGAAGCCGGACGTCACTTCGGCGATCTCCTTTGCCGAGGCGCGCAAGCACGGCAACACGCATCTCACCGAGGACTGGCGCGCGCTGGTCGCCAACCCCGAAATCGAGATCGTGGTCGAGGCGACGGGCGATCCGATCGCCGCCGTCGAGCATGCGCTCGAGGCGTTCCGGAATGGCAAGAGCGTGGTCATGGTCACGGTCGAGGCCGACGCCTTCTGCGGCCCGCTGCTGGCCAGGCGCGCGGCCGCCGCCGGTGTTGTCTACAGCCTCGCCTATGGCGACCAGCCGGCGCTGATCTGCGAGCTGGTCGATTGGGCCCGCACCTCGGGCTTCTCCGTGACGGCGGCCGGCCGCGGCCACAAATGGCTGCCGCACTACGCGCAATCGACGCCCGAGACGGTGTGGAAATACTGGGGGCTCAACGAGGAGCAGGCCAGGCGCGGCGGGCTCAATCCAAAGATGTTCAACTCCTTCCTCGACGGCTCCAAGCCCGCCATCGAGAGCACAGCGGTGTCGAATGCGACGGGCCTCACGCCGGCGCCGGACGGGCTCGCCTTCCCACCGTGCTCGGTCGAGGACCTGCCGTTCGTGATGCGGCCGGCCGCCGAAGGCGGCCACTTGCACCACAAGGGCCAGGTCGAGGTCGCCTCGTCACTGGAGAAGGACGGGCGCGCCATTCCCTATGAGATCCGCAAGGGCGTATGGGTCGTCTTCGAGGCCTCTACCGAGTACCAGAAGAACTGCTTCGAGGAGTACATGCTCTGCACCGATCCCAGCGGTCGCTATTCGGTAATGTACAAGCGCTGGCATCTGATCGGCCTCGAGGTCGGCATGTCGGTCGCCTCGGTCGGCCTGCGCAAGGAGCCGACCGGCTGCCCGATCGGCTTCCACGCCGACGTGATCGCCACCGCCAAGCGCGACCTCAAGGCCGGCGAGATGCTGGACGGCGAGGGCGGCTACACCGTCTACGGCAAGCTGTTCCCGGCCGACAAGTCGACCGGGCTGGGTAGCCTGCCGCTCGGCCTCGCCCACAACGTCAAACTTTTGAAGCCGATCAAGGCCGGCCAGTCGCTGGCCTATGCCGACGTGGCCATGGACGAGAGCCTGACGGCGGTGAAGCTGCGCCGCGAGATGGAACGCGACTTCGCGCCGGCGGCGAAGATCGCGGCGCAGTAGAGCTTCAAAGCGAGGTGCCGATCGATTGGTGGGCGCCTCGCGCTTGAACTCGCGGCTGCATCTGCCACCTCCGCTCTTGTTGGTTTCAACGGGAGCCGGATACACAGCAGTTGTTCGTCCGTGCGGCTGGAACGGCGGTCTTGAGCCAGCACCGTGCCTTGGGACCTTGCACCCCTGGCTTTACATAGGTCCAGGCTTTGCATTGGCTTTCCTTCTGGCATGCCGTCCGGCAGAGCAATTCCGGATGATCTCTCAGATCCGTGTTGCTCACCTCGAAATTGCGATAGTCGCCGCCAGCGCGGTCAATGCCGGGTTCGACACCCGTCGTGACGCCCGTCACGCAGCAACCATTGGCTCGTGGGGCTGGAACGGCGGTCTTCAGCCAGCACCGTGCCTTGGGACCCTGGACCCCTGGCTTGACATAGGTCCAGGCTTTGCATTGGCCTTCCTTCTGGCAGGCCGTCTGGCAAAGCAATTCGGGCTGGTCCCTCAGATCCGTGTTGCTGACCTCGAAATTTCGATAGTCGCTGCCAACACGGTCAACCCCAGTCTCGATCAAGACATCCGCTTTTGCGGCTTCGGCCGATGCGAAAAGAACTGCCGCAATGGTCAGGCAAACTGCCATCAGGTGCTTTGCACGCATCGCACTCCCCAACCCGAATTCAGCCGTGGCGTTCGATGAGGATCGACAGTGATTGCCGATCCTGAATGCAATCACTTGGTCGCTCGGTACACAATGTAGCTCCCGCGCTCGAGCTTCCAGTTCAGATTGATCGTGCCGCGCGTGACGTAGCGGCGGTTCGTCTTACTATTGTCGACCCAGGTATTCTGTTCGATGACGTTAAGTACGCCGCCACTGACCGACTCGATGATCGCGGAGTGTTGACTCGAGGTCTCCCACCATCCGTTAGGGCCCACGAGCTTGGCATTGAAGAGTTGAATGACGTCGCCGGGGTGGTAAGGGGCGTCGACCTTTGTGCCCCACACGTAGCTGCCCGACGTAAACCGCGCCCCGACGCTGGCAAGGGCCGCCTGCACAAGATGCGTGCATTCGCCGTCGCCGACCTGACCCATCGGCAGCGGTGGACAGGGCTGGCGGACTTTTCCATTGCCATCGACGCATTTGCCCAACTGCGCAACAGCGTAGGCGAGAACCTGAGATCCCAGCGATGATGACGCGGTCGCGCCGCCGTGTGAGCTTTTTATTGGCTTCTCGATGACGGTACCCGAAACGCAGCAATTGCTATGGACCTGATTAGGCCTCGAGTCCTTCAGCCAACATCTCGCTTTGGGTCCCTGCACGCCCGACTTGACGAAAGTCCAGGCTTTGCACCTTCCGTCGGATTCGCAAGCCGACTTGCAGGGTCCGAAGCCTCCGATAGAAGGTTCCAGATCGAAATTCTTGTAGTCGCCACCTGGCCTGTCGATACCGGATTCCGTAGTGGTCTCGTTGGCGGCGGCCGGACCGATCGGGATCACACTTGCAAGTAGATACACCGATGCAAGTGCCAAGACCCAACGAAGTCCCCACCGAACCGGCATCCTGTTTGGTCCAAACATCTAAATCTCCCGATTTTCGTGTTCGCTGCAGTTTCGCGCGCATTGGTTGGGCGGCCATTTCAGCTCGCCACCATTGCAGGCATGCAAGTCATCATTGACGGACGCAGAGTCGTCGGAAAATCGTCTCCGAGCCGCCAAGCCTAGAGTCCGTCGTATTTCGCGTCGTCCACCGTTTGGTGGAGGCGCGGGTCGCTTATGCGACGGTCGTAATCGCCCGTCCCGACCGGGTGGTACGCCGTACGCTCTCCACCAAACGGTGGACGACTCTCCTTTCGGCTGCATGCGAAGGTCGGATCCCGGACCGCAACGCATCGGAGCGATCGACTGGCAACGAGACGCCGGCGACGTCGATGCCTTCGGATCGATCTGTAACCCTTTACGGCCGGGTCGGCGATTTCTCCGTAACCGTTCGGTCCCGACCCGATTGGGAGGCCTTGTCCGCGATGATGATGAACAAGCGCTCTGCCTGGCTCGCTGCCCTCGTTCTTGTTTGCATCGCCTCTCCCACCGGGGCGCGCGACTCATCACTCGTCGGCGGCCCAGGTGGAGGAAATTTCAGAGATCAATGTGGAGCGGGCCAATATTTGACCGGCGTATCCGTGCGCTACGGAACGTTGCTGGATGCGGTGGTCCCATTCTGCGCGGCCTTCAATGCCAAAACCGGGTTGCTCGGCGCCCCGGGATTTCCGATGAACCATCATGGTGGCAGTGGCGGAGGACTCGCTGGACCGATCTCCTGCAACAACGATCAATACGTGTCGGGGATGATGTTCGCCTACACCAGTGATAGTCAAAGCGGCAGGCCGAAATACATCGCCTCGATCCAGCTCCAATGCAAGACGATCCGGTCCGGCCCCAAGTCGCAGACGCGCACGGTCGGTGCGGAGGGCAGACTGTCTCATCAAGGCTACAGTTGCGGAGATGATGAAGCTGTCATCGGGATGATCGGGCGCTCCGGCGCCTACGTCGATGCGCTCGGGGTGATCTGCGGCCCGCGGCCTGTTGCGACCGGCCCGGTAGTCACCCCGCCGCCGCCCGGTCCCGGGCCAAAGCCTGATGCGACCCTCAATCAGAGAAATCAAGGAGCATCGAGTTCAGTCGAAAGCGGAGTCGATAGGCCGGGTCAGGATTACCGGAGCTTCGACCTGGCGCCCTCGATCGCAGGCTTCGATCCGTGCAAGTCAGCTTGCGAGTCCGATGCGAACTGCAAGGCCTGGACCTTCGTCAAACCGGGCGTGCAGGGCCCCAAAGCGAGATGCTGGTTGAAGTCGGGCACGCCTTCGCCAAGGCCGAACGGATGCTGCGTCTCGGGGGTGAAAGCGGGCAACTGAGTCTATGGCTCAGTCGGGATAGCTGCGCGCGATGTCAACAAGTCGGGAGCTAACCATGCGACATCAGGACGAAGCGGTTTGGATGCCACGCCTCCTCGCCGCATGTCGCGTGCCGCATACATTTTCATGGGGCCGGATTTTCCTGTTGGCTTCGTGTGTTCTTGCCGCTGCAGTTACCGGGGGCCCCGCTCAGGCAGAGGACGAGCCCGGGACCAAAGATCCTCCGGTCGTCGGCCGTTATGCCGGTTCGCGCATCGGATACCAAAAGATCGTCGATTTTGACCAAGTCGCGCTTCTGAAAGCGCCGCACGACTATGGCTCGCTCCTTGAAAAGAACACCCTCAAGGATCGCTCGGGTGCGGAATGGCTCAAGGTCGAAGGACGTGCAACGCGTACACGCTATGAAATCCCGCCCGGTCGGTCCTCCCTCGAAGTTCAGCGGAACTATCAGAACAACCTCAAAAGTAGCGGCTTCGAGCTTGTTTTTGATTGCAGTGACCAGAATTGCCTCACTGGCAACTTGCAAGATCCATACTTGCTTGGCCAGCAACTCGATCCCGAAAACAACGATTCGACCAGCTACTTCGATCACGCTCGATATACGCTGATGAAGCGGAGTGCGAACGGCGCGGATATCTACGCAGCGATCCTAACGGGCGAAGACAAGGGGCGAACCACCGCCTTTGTTCAGGTCGTCGAAGTGAAGGCGATGGAAGGCGATAAAGTCCAGGTGATGAGCTCGAGCGACCTGGATCAGGCCATCGCCAAGACTGGCAAGGTTGCCATCTACGGCCTGCTCTTCGATTACGACAAAGCCGTCCTGAAGCCCGAGTCGAAGCCGACCCTCGATGAAATTGCCAAGCTGCTGGCCGCCAAACCGGAACTGCGCTTGAACATCGTCGGGCACACCGACAATCGAGGTACCGCCGACTACAATTTGGACTTGTCTTCGCGGCGCGCACAAAGCGTAGTGACCGCGTTGACGCAGGACTACGCGATCGCGCCTGACCGCCTGACAGCGTCGGGCGCCGGCTTGACCATGCCTGTTGCCCCCAATGATACCGAAGAGGGGCGCGCCAAGAATCGCCGAGTCGAGCTTGTCGCCAAGTGATGGATACGAGGTCGACGGCAACGCACAGCAATCCGCGATTGTAGCTTGGGCAAAACGAACGCCCAGCCAGTGCTGCGGGCCCACAGGAGCGGCGGCGCGACCGTCGCGACCGGCAAGATCGACAGCGTGAATGTGTGCTTCGGGCCCGGAACGGGGCCGGTCGACAGCGGTAGAGGCGGCCGCAGTACGCCTCCGTTCGGGCCGACGAGGGCAAAGCCATATGGTTGGCAAGCCCGGCCCTGGCCACGACGATGCGACCACGCCGGAGCGCGTGACCGGCTCGGGAGTTGCCCGAGCGACCTGACAATGTCCGTCCGTTTCGACCAACGATACCGAAGGAGAGCGACCCAGAAATCGCCGTGAGCGGGTCGCCAAAAGAAGGATATGGGTCGAACTTTCTCAACCCGAAGCGCCTACCATTGTCCGAAACCGGCCGAAGACGCCGTTCGGATATCAGGATAGCTGATCAGCCGGTTGTACCAGGACAGCGTCCAAGCTGGTCATGTCAGTCGCACTGTGCTGTATTCCGCGGCTGGGGCTTTGCTGGGGGAGCGGCTCTTGCCAAATGAAGCTTTCGAACTTGCGCGAATGATTGGCAATTTCTACGACGCCGTCATCGAACCCAGCCTTTGGCGGAAAGCTCTCGACGATATGCGAAGCCATTTCGGTTTCCACATCGGGGCCCTCGGAATCATTGCTCTGCCAACCGGAAAATTCGTCGTCCAAGTGACGTCCAATGTCCCGGACGACTACGTTGCCCGAATGCACCTCTACAATGACGACATCGTCCAGGTCTGGGGCGGCGCCGCCAAGCTGGCCGAGCTGCCGCTGGAAGAGCCGGTGCTGAATTCGCAAGTCACCGGTCCGGACGTATGGGAAGCGACCCGCTTCTATCATGAGTGGGTTCGGCCGCTCGGCCTGGTCGACCAGGTTGGCATCGCGCTGGCGCGCGACAGGACAATGATAGGCAATGTGGGCCTTGGCCGTCATGAATCCGCTCCGCCCTTGACGGATGCCGAGATGGATGGCTTGCGTTTTCTGGCACCGCATCTTCGGCGTGCTGCAATCATTAGCCGACTGCTGGATGGCACGACATCGGCCGCGAACACTTTCGAGGCCGCGTTGGACCTGACCCGTTCGGCTGTAGTGCTGGTCGCCGAGGACATGTCGATCATACATGCCAATGCTGCCGCCAGGACCATGCTGAAGAATGGCGACCCTATACTCACGGTCCGTGGCAAGCTCGCGCTGCTGCACGAGCTGGTGCCCGATCGTCTGCAAGCGGGAGTTGAGCTGGCGGCTCGAGCCGAGCAGAACCTCGAACGACGCGGCATCGGCATCGCGGCAAAATTCCGCGACGGAAAGGCGCTCGCGATACAAATCATGCCGCTTGGAAGACGCACATCGCGCGGCGGGCTCGATCGTCGTGCCGCCGCCGCGGTTTTCATCGGCGACGCTGTCGCCCCGCTTGAAATGCCCGCCGACGCGCTGCGGCTGCTCTATGAACTGACGCCGGCCGAACAACGTGTGTTCGAACTCGTCGTGGCCGGCCAGCCGACGGCCGGCATTGCAGAGCGGCTGGGCGTCGCGCCGAGCACGGTGCGGACGCATTTGCTGCGGGTTTTTGCGAAGACCGACTGCCACACGCGTGTCGAGTTAATGAAGCTCGGCCGAGAGCTCGTATTGCCGGCTGACCCGCTGAATCCGGACAGAGCCCAAAAGCCATCCCGGCCGTCAGGTCACGCGCTTTTGCGGGAGCAGCGCCGACCGAATTGACTTCGGAGTGCTTGGCCGTCGGCTGCCAGCTTTGCATCGGTGGCCATTTCGGGCACCGGGATCGGCGAATTGGCCGCCCAGCCACGGGTCCAAAGGAGCTACAGCGCTGGCGCGTGGTCTTTCTCCTTCGTCTCGGCCGGCGACTTGCCCTCCGCTGCCTCGCGCTCCTTCTCCTTTCGCGCCTTGAGGAGTTTGCGCAGGATCATGTTGCGCTTGAGCGCGGAGATGTGGTCGATGAACAGGATACCGTCGAGATGGTCGATCTCGTGCTGCACGCAGGTGGCGAGCAGGCCCTCGCACGCGAGATCCTGCTGCTGGCCGTCGCGGTCGAGATAGCGCACCTTGACCTTGGCCGGGCGGACCACGTCGGAATAGTGCTCCGGCACGGAGAGGCAGCCCTCCTCGTAGGTCACGTCCTCGTCCGACGCCTCGACGATCTCGGGATTGGCCATGAACAGCGGCCCGACCTTGGTATCCTCACGGTCGATGTGCAGGACCACGACGCGCTTCAGCTCGCCGACCTGTGGCGCCGCAAGGCCGATGCCGGGCGCGGCGTACATCGTCTCCAGCATGTCGTCCATGAGCTGGCGCACGTCCGCATCCACCGCGGCCACGGGCAGCGACTTCTTCTTGAGGCGCGGGTCGGGCGCGGTGAGGATCGTCTTTAGAGTCATGCGCGTTAAATATGCAGGCAAATCAGGCGTTTCAAGGCCGATTGGGAGGCGCTCGCAGACCGTCAGGCACGCTTGACCATGGTACCGACGCCGGCCTCCGTGAAGACCTCCAGCAACAGGCAGTGCGGCACCCGGCCGTCCATGATGGTGGCCGCCTCGACGCCCCGGTTCACCGCATCGATGCAGTTCTCGACCTTGGGGATCATGCCGCCGGAGATGGTGCCGTCGGTGATCAGCGCCCGCGCCTGCTCGACGGTCATCTCGGCAATGAGCTGGCCGTTCTTGTCCAGCACGCCCGGCACGTCGGTCAGGAACAGAAGGCGCTTGGCCTTCATGGCGCCGGCGATGGCGCCCGCGGAAGTGTCGGCATTGATGTTGTAGGTGAGCTCGTCGTTCACGCCGAAGCCGATCGGCGCCACCACCGGGATGACGTCGGCGCGGCGGAGCTGCTCCAGCACCATGACGTTGATCATGGCCGGCTCGCCCACCTGCTTGAGATCGACCTTCAGCATCTCCCCGGTCTTGGGGTCGCGCATCTCGGCAACCCTGTTGGCGAGGATCAGGTTGCCATCCTTGCCGCAGATGCCGACGGCGATGCCGCCGCATTCGTTGATGTCGGCCACGATCGCCTTGTTGATCGAGCCCGCCAGCACCATCTCGACGATCTCCATGGTCGCGGCGTCCGTGACCCTGAGCCCGTTGACGAACTCGCTCTTGATGCCGACCCGCTCCAGCATCTTGTTGATCTGCGGGCCACCGCCATGGACCACGATGGGGTTCATGCCGACCTGCTTCATCAGCACGATGTCGCGGGCGAACAGGTCGCCCAGCCTGGGGTCGGTCATGGCATGGCCGCCATATTTCACGACGAAGGTCGCGTCGTTGTGGCGGCGCATATAGGGCAGGGCCTTGGAGATGGTCTCCGCCATGCGGATGAGCCGCTTCTGCTCCTTGTCGGTCTGAACCGGCTCGGCCATGTCGCTTGAACCCCAGGTTGGCAAAAGCCCTCTCCGCGCCGGGAGAGGGCTAGGTCCGCATCATATATCAGGCGGCCGGCGGATAGAAGAAGCGGCCGCCGGACATCAAGTTGATTGTGGGAAATTCAAATGATCGACACCGACACTCTCGCCGAATGCGGCCACGTCGTGGCGCCAAGGCTTCTGCAATTGCAGGAATGCCGGGAACTTGCGGCGCTCTGGCCGCAGCAGGATCGCTTTCGCAGCCATATCGTCATGCAGCGGCACGGCTACGGCCAGGGCGACTATCAGTACTTCGCCTATCCGCTGCCCGATCCGGTGCAGCGGCTGCGCCAGGTGCTCTATCCTCCGCTGGCGGCGGTGGCGAACCGGTGGAACGACGTGTTGGGCATCGACAAGCGCTTTCCGCCCACGCTCGAGCGCTGGCTGCGCGAATGCCACGCCGGCGGACAGAAGCGGCCGACGCCGCTGCTGCTGCGCTACGGCGCCGGCGACTACAACTGCCTCCACCGCGACCTCTATGGCGACCTGGTCTTTCCCTTGCAGGCCACGATCCTGCTGAGCGCGCCCGGCCGGGATTACGAGGGCGGCGAGTTCATGCTGGTGGAGCAACGGCCGCGCCAGCAATCGCGCGGCGAAGTGGTGCCGCTCGGACAGGGCGACGCCGTGATCTTCGCCGTCAACCAGCGTCCGGCTAAAGGCAGCCGCGGCTGGCACCGAACGGCGATGCGTCACGGCGTGTCGAGCGTGCGCAAAGGTCAGCGGTTCACGCTCGGCATCATCTTCCACGACGCGGCTTAAGCTGCCGGCTGGCCAATCGCGACGGCCAGGATCTCTGCCCGCAGCTCGGGGATGCCAAGGCCCGTCTCGCTGCTGGTCGGCAGGACCTGCGGATGAGCGGCGCCATGCTTGCGTGTGACCGCTTCGGCAGCCGCGATGGCGTGCCCCACGTCGGCCGGCTTGAGATGGTCCGTCTTGGTCAGCACCAGCTGATAGGACACGGCGGCGGCGTCCAGGTTGTTCATCGTCTCGCGATCGGCATCCTTCACGCCATGGCGCGAGTCGATGAGCAGACAGACGCGCCGCAGTGTCGGACGGCCGCGCAAATAGGCGGAAGCGAGATCCTGCCAGGTCTCCTTCATCGACCTCGAGACCTGGGCGAAGCCGTAGCCCGGCAAGTCGACCAGCAGGAGCCGGCCGGCAAGATCGAAGAAGTTGATCTGCCGCGTGTGACCGGGGCTGGACGAGGTGCGCGCCAGCGACCGGCGGCCGGTCAAGGCATTCACGAGGCTCGACTTGCCGACATTGGAGCGGCCGGCGAAGGCGATCTCCGGCAGGCTGATCGGAACGAGCGATTCGAAGGAGGCGGCACCGGCGACGAAATCGCAGGGCCCGGCGAAGAGCTTGCGCGCCGCCTCGATCTCCTCGGATGTGCGCGCGCCCGCCTGCGCCTGGTTCATCACCCCTTCTTGGCCACGCTCTTGCCGCCCTTCTTGCCGGGGCTGTTGCGCGTGGCCGCAGGCGGCGGCGCTGGTGACGGCGCCGTCGCCGTCGCAGCCGTCTTGGCCTTGCGGCCGATCGGCGCGCCGTGACGGCGCATGATGAAGTATTGCTGGGCGATCGAGAGCGTGTTGCTCCACGCCCAGTAGATCACGAGGCCAGCCTGGAACGGCGCCATCATGAAGGTGAACATGATGGGCAGGAACTGGAACACGCGCTGCTGCATGGGATCGGCCGGCGCCGGATTGAGCTGCTGCTGCAGGTACATCGTCACGCCCATGATGAGTGGCCACAGACCGATGTTGAAGAAATGCAGGAACTCCGGCACCTGCCAGTGGAACAGGCCGAAGCCGGTCAGGACGGTGAGCGGATCGGGGGCGCTGAGATCGTGGATCCAGCCGAAGAACGGCTGATGGCGCATCTCGATCGTGGTGTAGAGCACCTTGTAGAGGGCGAAGAAGACCGGGATCTGCACGACGATGGGCAGGCAGCCTGCCGCCGGATTCACCTTCTCGCGGCGATAGAGCTGCATCAGCTCCTGGTTCATGCGCTGCTTGTCTTCGCCGTAGCGCTGCTTCAGCTTCTCCATCTCGGGCTGAAGCCGCTTCATCTTGCTCATCGCGGCGTAGGACTTGTTGGCGAGCGGAAAGAAGGCCGCCTTGACGATCACGGTCAGCGCGAGGATGGCCAGGCCGAAGTTGCCGAGCTGGCGGTAGAGCCACTCGAGTAGCCAGAACAGCGGCTTGGTGAAGAACCAGAACCAGCCCCAGTCGATCGTGAGGTCGAACTTCTCGATGCCGTACTTCTTTTCATAGTCGGAGATGACGCGCACGATCTTGGCGCCGGCGAACAGCTTGGCGTCGGTCGCGGCGGTGGCGCCGGGCGCGATCGCCTGGGCCGGCCCGATGTAGTCGATCTGGTACTTCAGCTCCGGGCCCGTGCCGGTCTGCTTCAGGGTGACGTCGACC
>NZ_DATBFE010000081.1:0-61946 GCF_036558665.1 Reyranella sp.
ATCATCCGCTGTTCCCGAACCTGGTGCCGAAGCCGATGCCGATCTTCTCCAACGATCCGTCGTCGCATCCATCCGACAAGCTGAAGGTGCTGGAAACCGCCGATGATTGGTGCGTTGTCTTCGGTTATCCGGGACCGTCGACCCCGGCGGCCGACGAGGTCGCCGACAACTTCATCATCCCCGACATGATGGCCAAGGCCGCGACCGGCAAGATGACCCCGGAAGACGCGGTGAAGTGGGCGGCCAAGGAGTGCGAGCTCATCTACAAGAAGTGGGCCGGCCGCACCTAAGGTCGCAGTCCGGCCGCGAATCCGTCGGAATCCTGCGGTGGCGCCCACCGGCGTCGCCGCAGTGCGGCGGGCGCTACCCGAACGGAACCCTTCGCGCGCTCGACCGACGAAACAGGGAAACACACAAATGGCATTAGTCGCGGCCAACCATATCAAGAAGCAATTCGGCGACGTCCTTGCGGTGAACGACATCAGCCTGTCGGTGCACGACGGCGAATTCCTCGTACTTCTGGGACCGTCGGGCTGTGGCAAGACCACGTTCCTGCGCATCCTTGCCGGCCTAGAGCATCAGACCTCGGGCGATATCCTGATCGGCGGCGAGGTCGTCAACGATGTACCGCCCCGCGCACGGGGCATCGCCATGGTGTTCCAGAGCTACGGCCTCTACCCCCATCTGACGGTGGCGAACAACATCGCCTTCCCGCTGCGCACCCAGAACACGCCGCGCGCGGAGATAGCGCGCAAGGTCGAATGGGCGACGCGGCTGCTGAGCATCGATCATCTGCTCAACCGCAAGCCGCGGCAGCTTTCGGGGGGCGAACGCCAGCGCGTCGCCCTCGCGCGCGCACTGGTCCGAGAACCAACCGTGTTCCTGCTCGACGAGCCGTTGTCCAACCTCGATGCCAAGCTGCGGACGAGCGCGCGCAACGAACTCAAGCAGTTCCAGCAGACCGTGCAAACCAGCACGGTCTACGTGACGCACGATCAGGTCGAAGCAATGGGAATGGGCGATCGCATCGCCGTGATCGACCATGGCAGACTCCGTCAGATCGGCACGCCGACCGAGATCTACGACAGGCCGGCCGACGAGTTCGTGGCCACTTTCCTCGGCACGCCACCCATGAATCTCGTCGAGCGCGACGGTGGCTCGCTCGGCTTCCGGCCGGAGCACTTCCTGCCCCGCGAGATGCTGAAGAACGGCAGCGCACTGGCGGAAATGCCGTTCCGCGTCGAGCGCATGGAATATCTCGGTTCCGAGCGCGTCCTCTACGGCACCATCGAGGGTATGAAGGCCAAACGCGTGGTCACCGCCAAGCTTCCCGCCCACGCCGCCAGCGACGGCATCCGTGCCGGCGACCTCCACCCCTTCGCTGTGCGCGCAAGCGAGCTGCACTATTTCGGCCGCGACGGGCGCCGCGCCGAGGGCGGCCAGGGAGTGCTGCAATGACCACGATTGCCGAGACCCGCCGCGCCGTCGCCCGGCGGCCGCGCTTCCTGCTCGACCGCGCGGAAGTCATGGGGCCGATGTTCATCGCGCCGGCGATCCTCTATGTGCTGGTCCTCGTGGGCCTGCCTTTCTTGCTCGCGCTCTACTACGGCGTCAGCGCCTATTCGATCTTTGATCCCAGCTACCGGTTCGTGGGACTCAAGAACCTCGACGAGGTGCTCGAGAGCGAGATCTTCTGGCACACTTTGTGGAACACGCTGCTGTTCACCATCGGGTCGCAGATCATCGGGTTGCTGCTGGGCAAGATCGGCGCCATGCTGCTGATGAAGGAGTTTCCTGGCCGGGGCATCGCCCGCGCCCTCGTCATATTGCCCTGGGCGGTTCCGGTTTCGCTGGCGACGCTCGCCTGGAAGTGGATGTTCGATTCCCTCTACAGCGTCATCAACTGGACCCTGGTTGCGGCCGGGCTGGTCGACGTCGCCAACCAGCCGCAGTGGCTGGGCCAGCAGGACCTCGCCTTCGCGGCCGTCATGACTGTCCATGCCTGGCGGCTGTTCCCGTTCGGGGTCATCATCTTCCTCGCCGGCTTCGCTTCCGTGCCGAAAGACGTCCTCGACGCGGCGACCGTCGACGGGGCCGGCTTCTGGCGGCGCAACTACCAGATCATCCTGCCGATCATTGCGCCGATCGTGGTGATCGCGCTGATTTTCGGCACGGTCTTTACCTTCACCGATCTCAGCGTCGTCTATCTCCTGACCATGGGCGGGCCAATGAACAGCACGCAGGTGCTGGGTTCACTCGCCTTCCAGGTCGGCATCTTGTCCGGCGACGTCGCGCACGGTGCCGTAATCTGCCTGTTCATGTTTCCGTTCCTGCTGGTGGCAGTGATCGCACTGCTTCGCGCGCTGCGGCGTCGGGAGATCTGACATGAATGCGGTTGCGCGCCGGATTGGCTTGACGGGATCCTTTTACAGCGCCGTGGTGGTGCTGGTGTTGTTCGCAGCTTTCCCCTTCTACTGGATGCTGATCACGGCCTTCAAGACGGACGGCGACCTCTACAATCTCCAGTCCATTCCCTACTGGTTCAATGCTGCCCCGACGCTCGAGCATCTCGACTATCTCTTCAACAAAACGCTGTTCCTGCGCTGGCTCCTGAATACCGCGATCATCGGCGTCTGCGTCGTCGCCATTACCCTCGTTGTGTCCCTGCCCGCCGGCTACAGCCTCGCCCGCATGCCGGGTCGCAGTGCCGAGAATCTCGGGATCGGTATCTTCCTCACCTACCTGGTGCCGCCGACGCTGCTCTTCCTGTCGCTGTCGCGGGTCATTTCCTGGCTAGGCTTGCAGGACTCGATCTGGTCGCTGGTCGTCGTTTACCCAACCTTCACGATCCCGTTCTGCACCTGGTTGCTGATGGGCTTCTTCAAGTCGATTCCGCGCGAGATCGATGAAGCGGCCATCGTCGACGGCTGCACGATGCTGGGAGCGTTCATAAAGACGATCCTCCCGCTGTCGCTCCCTGCGATCCTCACCGTCGTGATCTTTGCCTTCACGCTCACGATGCAGGAGTTCGTCTACGCCCTCACCTTCATTTCCTCGTCCGACCAGAAGCCGGTGACGCTCGGCGTGGCGACCGATCTCGTGCGGGGCGATGTGTACTACTGGGGCGAGTTGATGGCGGCTGCGCTGATCACCAGCGTGCCGGTCGCCATCGCCTACAACCTGTTCCTCGACCGGTTCATCAGCGGCATCACCGGCGGCGCGGTCAAGTAGGCGCGACTGCCGCTCTCGGGGCCGGCAGGTGGTAGCGTCCGTCGAGCAGCTCGGCGTCCGGTTGGAAGAAGCGCGCGATGCGCCGTTCCGCCAGCCAGCGGACGGCGCGCGCCGGCAGGGGCGAGGGCGGCTCGAACTGGCCGTCGACCTCGGCCACGAGGTCGAGACTCTCGGCCGGCACGGGCGCGCCAAGGCCGGTCGTGGCGATGAAGGCGCGATAGAGGTACTCGGTCCCGAACCGGCCGAGATTGCCGCCTGGATACCGCCAGCCGTTGACCACCGTCCCGAAGGACGGGCCAGCGGTAGCGATTTCGACCGCTGCGTCGGCCAGGCCGGCGGCAATGGCGTCACGCTCGGCATCGGCGAAGGCTCGCGCGTCGAAACGGCGGCCCGCATGCAGCCGCAGGGCCGCCAGGCCGTCCAGCGTTTCGCGATCGCTCTCCGAGAGCTGGCAGTCGGCCAGGAACGCAAGGCCGGTATCGAATAGATCGAACCGCTCGCCGGGGCGCGGCGCGTCCCAGTCGACGATCGGCTCGGGGGGCGCGTCGGTGCGAAAGCGCATCAGCTCGCGCATCTCGAGGATGCGTCGCTCGTTGCGCTTGTCGGGCGTCTCCAGGAGGCTGCGCGCCTGCAGGTTTCGCACGATCTCGAGGTCGCGCTCGGAGTCTTCGACAGCGATGCGCAGGCGAAGCCACATTGTGCTCGCCGGCGCGCGCAACGGCGTCACGTCGCTTTCGGCAACGCCGTCCCAGGACGGACCTCCGATCATGCAAGGCGGTGGCGTTTTGCCCGATACGCGGCTGCTGACATGGCCGAAGACATTGGTGGATGGGTCGATAAAGGCGGCGCTGTAGAAGCGTTCGCCCATAGGGGGAAGCGTGAGGAACAGCGGGCCCACGGACAGATCGAGCCAGGCAGCGCCGGCCAGCACGCCGTCAACGGGGCGATCGCGCCAGGTCAAGCTGTTGAGCCTCCGGCCCTGCTCGACCGCATCGTGGTGACGACGAGCGAACATCCGGGAAAACGGCGTGAGGTAAATGGCCGCGCGGCGGGCAAGCTGCCGGAGGGTGCTTCGGTCGACGGCGCGCGCGGGGCGGGCCGCAACCGCGGTGGCACCGACGAGCATGGCGCGCCGGCCGAGGCTCATGCCCGCTGCTCCCGCTGCAGTCGCCGTTCCATGGTGAACGCGGCGACTGCTTGCCAAGGCGCCAGCGTCCAGAACGAGCGAGCGCGGCCGGACGGCGAAGGCAGCACGAAGACAATGGCGCCTTCCAGCGTCTCGGTCTGGCGGCCATAGGTCGGGGCTTTTCTGCCGAGCCCGAGTGAGGCGGCATTCTTGCTGGTGAAAGCGACCGCCCCCGGCCGGTATTTGCGCAGCTTGGTGTGCAGGCCCTCTGCGTCCATGGCATGAGCGCTCAGTTCGTGATCGGAGCCATATTCGGTCTTGTTCAGGTCCGTAAGGCCGATGCCCCAGGTCAGGAGCTCGGGATAGCGCCGGGGTGGAAGCCGTTCGGGTGTGAGACCGACGGCATGGAGAGTCGCCCAGAAGGCATTTCCGGGATTGGCGTAGTAGGCGCGGGCGGCATAGGAGGCGGGGCTGGGAGCAGTGCCGCAAAACACGAGATCGAGCCCGGGCGCGAGTAGATCCGGCACCAAGTGCTTCTGTCCGCTGAGGCGGCGTCTCTCGGGAAGCAATCCGCGCTCCATCGAAACATGATGCCTCAACGGCGGCATGGCGAACAGACGTCGCAATGGATCGTGCGCGAAATGCCGGCGCGTTGAGACCTTGTCCGCGGGCATCCGTCGGGCATGATGGCTCACGGAGGAATCGCATGAACAAGATCGACGCGGCCGACGAGACGCAGCTTCTGGCGACCATCGATCGCTGGATCGCGCGGGAGGTGGCGCCGCGCGTCAAGGAATTCGACCATGCCGACAAGTGGCCGGCCGGCATCGTCGAGCAGATGAAGGAGCTTGGCCTGTTCGGCGCCACCGTGTCGCCGGACTACGGCGGGCTCGGCCTGCCCGCCACGACCTATGCCGAGATCGTGATGCGCATTTCCTCGGTGTGGATGGCGATCACCGGCATCTTCAACTCCCACTTGATGCTGGCGCTGGCGGTGGAGAAATTCGGCACCGAGCCGCAGAAGCGGCATTGGCTGCCCAGGTTCGCCTCGGGCGAGATCCGCGGCGGGCTGGCGCTCACCGAGCCCGACGCCGGGACCGATCTTCAGGCGATCCGCATGACGGCACGGCGCGAAGGCGACCACTACATCATCAACGGCACCAAGACCTGGATCTCGAACGGCATCGAAGGTTCCTGCTTCGCGCTCCTGGTGAAGACCGATCCGGAAGCTCAGCCGCGCTACTCCGGCATGAGTCTCTTCATCGCGCCCAAGGGGCCGGGCTTCAAGGTCGGCCGCAAGCTCGAAAAGCTCGGCTACAAATCGATCGATTCTGGCGAGCTCGTGTTCGAGGACTATCGTATTCCCGCTGATCATCTGATCGGCGAGGTGGAGGGCCGCGGCTTCACGCAGGTTGCGGGCGGCCTAGAGCTCGGCCGTATCAACGTGGCCGCGCGCGGCGTCGGCATCGCCGAAGGCGCGCTCAGGCTTGCCACCAGCTATGCGCAAGTGCGAAAGACTTTCGGCAAGCCGATTGCCGAACACCAGGCGATCGCGCTCAAGCTCGGTGAGATGGCGACCCGGGCGCGTGCGGCACGGCTGCTGACGCTCGATGCCGCACAGGCGTTCGACCGCGGCGAGCGCTGCGACATGGAGGCCGGGATGGCCAAGTATTTCGCTTCGGAGGCGGCGCTGGAGAACAGCACCGAGTCGATGCGCATCCATGGCGCCTACGGCTACTCCAAGGAGTACGACATCGAGCGGCTCTATCGCGACGCGCCGCTCACCTGCATCGGCGAGGGCACGAACGAGATGCAGCGGCTGATCATCGCCCGTCAGTGGCTGAAGCGGAACGCCATCGTATGAACAAGCCATTGGAAGGGATTCGCGTTCTGACGCTGGAGCAGTTCGGCGCCGGCCCCTATGGCACGATGTTCCTGGCCGAGCTCGGTGCCGATGTGATCAAGATCGAGCCGCCGGAAGGCGATCCCAGCCGCCAGGTCGGACCGCACAGGCTCGGCCCGGCAGACAGCGAATATTTCCAAGCCTGGAATCTCGGCAAGAAGAGCGTCGCGCTCGACATCAAGTCGTCCGAGGGTCGGCGGCAGTTCGAGACGTTGGTCAGGACCGCCGATTGCGTCGTGAACAATCTCCGCGGGACGCAGCCTGCCAAGCTCGGCATCGACTATGCGAACCTCGCACCCGTCAAGCCGTCGATCGTCTGCTTGCACATCTCGGCTTATGGCCGCGTCGGCGAGCGCAAGGATTGGCCGGGCTACGATTTCCTGATGCAGGCCGAGGCCGGCCTGATGGAGCTGACCGGCGAACCCGACGGGCCGCCGGCCCGCGTCGGCGTGTCGATGATCGACAGCATGAGCGGCCTCACCGGCATTGTCGGCCTTTTGAGCTGTCTCCTGCGGGCCCGCTCCACCGGCAAGGGCTGCGACGTCGATACCTGCCTCTTCGACGTCGCCATGCACCAGCTCACCTATCCGGGTGTGTGGTATCTCAACGAAGGCGACGTCTCGCCGCGCCTGCCGCGCAGCGCCCATCTGTCGCTGGCGCCGGTCCAGACCTTCCCGACCAGGGACGGCTGGATCTTTATCATGTGCATGACCCAGAAATTCTGGCTGTCCCTGTGCGGGGCGATCGGCCGCGCCGATCTTCTGGACGATCCGCGCTTTCCCGATCCCAACGCCCGCGCGCGCAACCGCACTGCGCTCACGGAAGCCCTCGATCCGACCTTCCGCACGCGCAGGACCAGCGAATGGCTGGCGAAGCTCAGGGGACTCCTGCCGGCCGCACCGGTCTATCGCCTCGACCACGCGCTCGAGAGCGACTTCGCGCGCGCCTCCGGAATGGTCTCTTCCGTGCCCCATCCGAAAAAGGGCCAACTGCGGGTACTCGCCAATCCCATCCGCATCGATGGCGAGCGCCTGGAGCAGTCGGCCTGCGCACCGCTCGGGGCCGACAACGAATCACTGCTGGGCAAGCCGTCATGAAGCTCGAAGGCATCAAGGTCGTCGACCTCTCCTGGTTCCTGCCGGGGCCCTATCTCACCACCGCGCTCGCCGATCATGGCGCCGAGGTGATCAAGATCGAGCCACCTGGCGAGGGTGATCCCGGCCGCCATATCCGGCCGCAGGACGAGCGCAGCTCCGTATTTTTCCGCAACATGGCGCGCGGCAAGAAGAGCGTGGTGCTCGATCTCAAGAATGAGCGGGGCCGCGCTGATCTGTTTCGTCTCTGCACCGAGGCCGACATCATCGTGGAGTCGTTCCGGCCGGGCGTCGCGGCCCGCTTCGGCATCGGCTATGAGGCTGTAAAGGCGAAGAACCCCGGCATCGTCTATTGCTCGATCTCGGCTTTCGGTCAGGACGGCGCCTATCCCGGCCGCGCCGCCCACGACCTGGCGCTCGAAGCGATGACGGGTGTACTGAGTCTCACCCTTGGCGACGACGGCCGGCCGGCGATTCCGGGCATTCCCATCGCCGATGTGGTGAGCGGGCTGCATGGGCTGAGTGGCGTACTGATGGCGTTGCTGCGACGGCAAACCACCGGAAAGGGCGACTATATCGACGTCTCCATGCACGAGGCGTTGATGGCCTCTTGCGCCAACGTCGTGGGCACGGCCTTCACCGAGAACAAGCAGCCCGACGTGAAGCAGCAGCGCACGACCGGAGGCTCGGCGTTCTACCGCATCTACGACACTGCCGATGGCCGCCAGCTCGTGCTGGCCGGCCAGGAGATGAAGTTCGTCAAGAACCTTTTGGGCGCGCTCGGCAAGGCCGAATGGGTGCCGCTGTGCGAATGGCCCGGCGCCCATCAGAAGCCGGTGATGGAATTCCTCGAGGCTACCTTCCGCCAGAAGCCGCTGGCGCACTGGATGGAGTGGCTGGCGACACTCGACATCTGCTACGGACCGGTGAACACGCTGCCCGAAGCCATCGCCGATCCGAATCTCCTGAAGCGCGGCGCCGTGCTGACAGCCCGCGACGGTCGCAAACACTTCGCTCCCGTCGTGCGCTTCAGGGATGAGCCTTCACAGCCTCTTTTTCGCGAGCCGCTGCTGGGCGAGCATACGGACGGAATGCTTGGCCACCGCGTGGCCTCCTGACTCCAGGGAACATCGCCATGACCGATACACAGACCCCCAATGCAGCGCTTCCGGGTGATGAACTGGCGGCGACGCGCCAGAAGGCGGGGCAGCCCGTCATCACCCCCGCGACACGGCGGGACCGCGGCATCGGTCCCTTCAAACGCCTTGTGCTGCGCGGCGCCACGGTGATCGACGGCACGGGCGCGCCGCCCATTGGGCCGACCGATATCGTGATCGAGAACAACCGCATCACGTTGATGAAGAAGGCGATCGGCAATCTCGCCACTGCCGCCAGTCGCGTGCCGCCCGGCGATCATGAGATCGACTGCCGTGGCAAATGGGTGACGCCGGGCTTCATCGACTGCCATGCCCATGCGGGCGTGGCCTATCACTCGGCCAATGGCTGGGTGCCTCCGGTCGACTACGTCTACAAGCTCTGGCTAGCCCATGGTGTCACCACGGTGCGTGAGATGGGCTCGATGAACGGTCTGGGCTGGATGCTCGACCAGAAGAAGCGCTCGGCCGAGAACACGATCGCCGCGCCACGGCTGCTGGCCTATGCCTATTTCCCCGCCGTGAACGACATGCTGAAGGTGATCCACACGCCTGACGAGGGCCGTGCCTGGCTGCGCAAACTCAAGGAGCGCGGCGCCGACGGCGTGAAGTTCTTCGGCGCGCCACCCGCCATCATGGAGGCGGCGCTGGACGAATGCGGCAAGCTCGGCCTGAGGTCGGGCTGCCATCACGCGCAGATGGCCGTAACGCGCATGAACGCGCTCACGACCGCACGCTGGGGACTGACGAGCGCCGAGCACTACTACGGCCTGCCCGAAGCGCTGTTCGAAGATCGCGTGGTCCAGCACTTTCCGCTCGATTACGACTACAACGACGAGTATTTCCGCTTCTCGGTCTCCGGCCAGATGTTCAAGCAGGGCGCCGAGCCCCATTCGGCCAGGTGGAACGAGGTGATGGAGAGCTTCCTGAGGATCGGCTTCACCTTCGTGCCGACCTTCACCATCTACGACGCCAATCGCGACCTGATGCGCGCGCGCCAGGCCGACTGGCACAAGGAGTATACTTGGAAGTCCATGTGGGACTACTTCACACCGCAGCGCGGCGGACACGGCTCCTACTGGTATCGCTGGTCGACCACCAACGAAGTCGAGTGGAAGGAAAACTACCGGCTTTGGATGACTTTTATCAACGAATACAAGAACCGCGGCGGCCGTGTCTGCACCGGCAGCGACTCCGGCTTCATCTACCAGATCTTCGGTTTCGGCTATATCCGCGAGCTCGAGCTGCTGCAGGAAGCGGGCTTCCATCCGCTCGAAGTCATCCGCTCGGCAACGTCACAGGGGGCAGCGTTGTGTGGCATCGAGGACGAGCTGGGTACGCTCGAAGTCGGCAAGTATGCTGACGTGTTGATACACGATTACAATCCGCTGACCGACTTCAAACTGCTCTATGGAACAGGTGCGATGCGCTTCAACGACGCAACGAACGGCGTCGAATGGCATCGCGGCCTCAAGTACACGATCAAGGACGGCATGATCTACGACACGGCCGAGCTGCTGGCCGACGTGCGCGAACTGGTGAAGGCGAGCTGGGTCGAGGAGGTGCCAGCCCAGTATGCGCTGCAGCAGAAGGCGGCCGAGTGAACGGCGCGATCGGGCCCGACTTCATCGTCCTGACCGGCTTCCTGGGGTCGGGCAAAACGACCCTGTTGCGCGACTTCCTGGCTGGTCCCGAGGCGGCTGACACGGCGGTCATCGTGAACGAGGTGGGCGAAATCGGGCTCGACGATGTGATCCTGCGTGAGGAGCGGGGCGAGACGCCCATCGCCACGCTGTCGAACGGCTGCATATGCTGCCAGGCCGGCAGCGACCTCGCCTATACGATCGACCGGTTGCTCGCGACCGAGCGGCCAGGCGCTTCCGGACCGCTGCGCCGCATCGTGCTGGAGACCAGCGGCCTTTCCAAGCCCGGCCCCGTCCTGCGCCAGCTCGCGGGCCTCGCATCCTATCGCCTGCGCGTCTCGGTGCTCGCGACCTTCGATGCCACGCGCGGCGCGGCAACGGCCGCATTCGAGGAGGCGGCGGCACAATGGGCGGCCGCCCACCGCATCGTCGTCACCAAGGCCGATGCCGTCCCGTCCGAAACTCTGGTGCGGCGCCGGGAAGAGATCGCTGCTTTCAATCCGCTGTCGGAAATCGTGGCGATGGCCGAGCGCGACCATGCGGTAGCAGCCGCCTTCGCGCCGCTCGCGGGCATCCCGCCGATGCCAGTGATGCCGCAGGTCGCGGTTCGACCGACCCATGCCCGGATCGCCGTGCGCTTGGCGCGTCCGATCGCCGTCCTTGCGTATGACGACCTCGCGACCTGGCTCGACAATCTCGCGGGCGCATTGGGTGAGCGGCTGTTGCGCCTGAAGGGCTTGGTGCGCGTAAGAGAATGCGAACGCCCGGTACTCGTCCAGAGCGTCGGCACGGCCTTCTCCGCGCCGCGGCTGTTCGGCGAGCCTCAAGCGACACCACCCCTCTTCGTGGTGATCATCGTGCGTGACCTGCAGGCAGCCGAATTGGAGGCGGTCGCGCCGACCGGGCTGTTCGCCCTTTCGTCGTGGACAGAACCTCAGACGCTTCCGCACGCGGGAGCGCTGTCGCCGATTTCAGTGGCCTGGTCTTAGCCCACGACACCAGTTCAGCCGCGTAGGTCCTCGTCGCGGCGCTCGGCAAACACCCGATGCGCGGCGTGCATCATCGACATGCGGCCAGTGCCGCCGCCATCGCTATGTCGCACCCGCCTTCGCGGCCGGCTATAACTCCGCCGGCGCATCAGGACAGCAGAACTGTCGCCTTCGCCAGCGGCACCGGCCGATCAGACAGCAGCAGGTCCATCGCTTCCTGCTCCCAGGCGGGCTCATTGAGCGACAGCGGATCCTGCGGCGCGAGGCGGTGCTCCATCACCAGTCGCGACAGTAACAGGCGCCGTGCGTCGCCGCCTTGGGCACCGAGCGTGGCGCCTTCCCAGGCCAGCAGGGCTGCTGTCGTCGCGTGATAGAGGGCGCCGGCCGCCAGCCGCGCGCGCTTCTCGTGCCGCGGATCGCTTGCCACCGCTTCAGCGAAGCGCCCGACACGGTCGAGCGTCGCCCCGAGCAGGCCCTTGTACTGGCCAGGTACGCTGCCGCTCGGCTCGTACCTGGCCTTGAGCGCCGACATCAACGTCTTGTGGCTGCCCGACTTGCCAACCGCGCGCTGCACCACGTCGAGGGCATTGATGTTTGACGTGCCTTCCCACAACGTGCCGATCTGCGCGTCGCGCACCAGACGGGCGGTCACCCATTCCTCGATGTAGCCGATGCCGCCGCGTACCTCGAGGGCGTGGCTCGCGACCGGAATGTTGTCGCGACAGGCCCTGAACTTGTAGACCGGCGTGAGGATGCGCAGAAGGTCCGCCGCTTCCGCATCGCCGGCATTCGCCTTGCCCATCGCATCGGCGGAGAAGGCGTACATGGAAAGCGCCTGTTCGGCTGGAAGCATGATCTTCATGAGCTGCCGACGTAGCAGCGGATATTCGGCGACGGCATGGCCGAAGGCACGTCGGCCGCGCGCGGCGGCCAGCGCCTCATTCAGACAGCGCCGCATCATCGCCGCAGCACGCACGCCGTGGCTCAGCCGCGACAGGTTCACCTGCTCCATCATCTGCTTGAAGCCGCGGTTCACGTCGCCGATGAGATAGGCCGTGGCGCCATCGATATTGATCTCGCCCGAGGCCATGGAGCGTGTGCCGAGCTTGTCCTTCAGCCGCACGATCCGGTAGCTGTTGCGCGAGCCGTCCTCGAGTCGGCGCGGCAGGGCGAACAGCGCCAGCCCACGCGTGCCCGGAGCCGCGCCGCGCGGCCGCGCCAGCATGACCGCGACATCGGCGTCGGCATGGCTGCAGAACCACTTCTGACCGTAGAGCTTCCACCGCTCCACGCCGTCGGCGCCGACCCCGATCCGCTCGGCCTCGGTCTCGATTGCGCCGACATCCGAGCCGCCAGCCTTCTCGGTCATGAACTGCGTGCCCTTGAGCATGGTCTTCGGGTCCTGGCTCAGGAGCGGGTCCAGCAGGAGCCGCCTCAATGCCTCCGACCCATAGCGCTTGATGATGAAGTTGGAGGTGTCCGAGACCGAGACCGGACACATCAGGCCGAACTCGGCCTGCACGAACAGATAAGTGATGCCGTATTTCACCAGCGGATGGGCCGGCGCCGTCATGCCGAGCACGCCCGGCCGGTGGCTCATGGCGTGCATGCCGAACTCCTCGAAGGCGATCTTCTCCATTTCGCGGTAGGCGGGATGGTAGTCGATCCAATCCTCGTCCCGTCCAAAGCGGTCGCGCGGGTGCAGCACCGGCGGATGCCTGTCGGCGATCTGCGCGAGCTCGTCGAGACGATTGCCGGCCAGCTCACCCAGCCGCTCGAAATGCGGCGTCATCGCAGCGCGCAGGCCGGGCTCGAGATAAAGCGACAGCAGGTCCTGGAACTGCCGGTCGATCGCATAAAAATTCTGGCCGTGGATGTCCGGCGCGATGTGGTGGGCGCCGTGCGGCATTTTGGTCGTGTTGCCGGCCATGTCGGGCATGCTTCCCTCCCGCAATCGTGGTGCAGGCGCAATCTAGCGCTGTGCTAGGGTCGCAGGCCATGACCATCGGTGTTCTCTTCGTCTGCACCGGCAATATATGCCGCTCGCCTACGGCGGCGGGCGTACTGCGTGCCATGGCCGAGCGCGCAGGCCTCGCTGACGCATTCCGGATCGAATCAGCGGGGACGTTCGATGGACATATCGGCCAGCCGGCATCGCCGCTCGCGATCGAGACGGCAAAGCGGCGCGGCTACGATCTGTCGTCCCATCGCGCGCGGCTGCTCATCAATGCGGATCTGGAACGTTTCGACTATCCTTTGGCGATGGATCGCAGCCATCTCGCAGTGATGCGCTGGATGGCGCCGCGTGATCTCGTGGACCGGCCGCAGATGTTCCTGAAGTTCGCGCCGCAGGCGGGCACCCTGGATGTTCCCGATCCCTACGGTGGCCGGGCGCGCAACTACGAGCAAGCGCTGGATCTCATCGAGAAAGGCTGCGCCGGCCTGCTCGCGACCCTCAAGCCTTTGCTGGAAATGGCCAGCTGACGCCGAGCTCGCCCAGGCGGTTCACGACGTTGAAGGTGAGGCGCGAGATGTCGTTGTCGAAATCGTTGACCGGCAGGCTGCCGCAATAGGTGATCGAACCGACCGAGAACACGGCGCCTCCCGCCGGCTTCTCGATATAGACCATGTCGGCGCGGATGAGCTGTTCCAGCGTTTGCCCGGAAATGGTGGTGGTGAACCCCAGCCTCTCCTCGTGCACGACGACATAGTCCTTGCGCTCGTGCCCTTCGGACGAGGCCAGCACGACGGTGTTGGGCGGGCCGCCGAGCTGGGGGTCGAACCGGTCGATCTCGAAACCCGCCGCACCGCCGCCCGAAAGGCCGAACCCGCCAAACGGATCGTTCTTCACGCCGTCGAACATCCAGGCATGGCGGCCGTCGCGTGAGGCGGGAGCGCGGCGATAGCTGCTGCCGATGAACGTGCCCTGGCTCGAGAAACCGACGCCGCAGAGGAGATTGGGCGGCCGGTCGGAGCGCCGCCACAGGCCGCCGTAGGCGCCGTCCAGCGCGTGATGATACTCGCCGGCCTCGGCGGCCCAGGTACGGATGCCGCCCTCCGTCCGCCGAACCTCGAGGGCGCCCGGGACCTTCTCGGACAGTGCCACCCGCCAGTAGAAGCCGTTGCCGCCGAGATACATCAGGCGGCCGCCGCCGTCGGCATAACGCTGCAGGCCGTCGAGAGTGCGCTCGGTGTGGTACTCCGGATGAGAACCGGTGAGCACGACCTTGTAGGGCGCCAGAAGGCCTTCGCCCTCGCGGTCGAGATCGTGATCGGTGACGACATCGAAGGCGATCCCCATGCGATCGAGCCAGCCGGTGAGATGCGTATCGGCCGGCAGGTGGCGCACGCCCGAGCCCATGTCGTCATTGAAATAGAGATAGTCGGGCCGCCAGGTGAGAAGCGGCCTGAGCAGCGAGGCACAGGCGGTTCCCGAGCCGTCGCGATGGAGATTGTAGGTCGAGAGCCCGTAGTCCGCATGTTCGTCGGGATTGTGGGCGAAGGCATTCCAGTCGGCGACGCGCTGGCGGAATGCCGCGTCGAACAGGCCGCGCCTGTGGTTGCCGTAGGCCTGATAGGTGAAGGTCGCAGCGAGATAGCAGACCTTGGCCTGCGGCTTGCCGCGCGCGGGCAGGACGAAGAACGGAATGGTGTCGCGATGCGGGCCGCAGGCGAGAGCCATGCCATAGATGCCGCTCTTGAGGCCTTCAGGAACGGTGAAGGTGAAGTCGTCCGACCAACCGCAGTCGTGCAGATCGTCGTCGTGGAAGTGGATGGCGGCATAATGGTGCGGGGCCCGGCGCCAGTCGCGTTCCACGCCGGTCCAGCCAGCCCCCTTCATCGCCCGCGTCGGCAAATTCACCAGCCGGCCATGAAGATCGTTGGGACCGGTGTCCTCGATCTCTATCGTGTCCATGCGACGCGCGAGATCCCACTCTGCGACGCCCGTCATCGACGGCGCCTCGATCTTGCCATTGAAGCAGCGATGCACGGGCCGATCCGCAGCCAGCTCGGCCGCGATCACGATTGGCTGCCCGGCGTCGAGCGCCAAGGGTGTCGGGGCCATCATCGTCGCCGTGCCTTCGTCCTCCACGGCATGGCTGCGTCTCAGCGGCTGCTGGCCGACGCGCAGAACTCCCGTCGTCGGATCGGCGTCGGCCCACACGCGATACCACGTGCGGGCGCGCAACGATTTGCCGACGATGACCTTCGCGTCGCCGACCTCCAGTGCCATGCCGTCGGCTGTCACCAGAAGTGAAAAGCCCGCGCCAGTGGCGGGATCGCGTCGGGAGATGACAGTTTGCGGCCCATCTTGGGGCAGTGTCGGCCAGATCAACGCTTCGAGCGACAGCGCTGCGAACGGCTTGAGCGTCGCCGCGCGATCGATCAGGGCATAGGAGCCCGGCCAAGCCCGCTGTTCGCGCGATGGAAACCGCTCGGCAAAGTAGTGGGAGAGATCCTCGAGCCGGGGCGGAGGGCCCGCCGGATTTGGATCGCCGCGCACGATGCGCACCAGCCGTACATGATAGGGCTCCGGCCCGACACTCGAGACCTTGAAGGCGATCTTTTCACCGACCCGGGCGGAAATCCGGTCGGCATAGCCAGTCAGCGGTGCAGTCACGTTGTCTCCCCCGGCCGCACCGATATAGTCGCCCGAATTCGAGGAGGAATACCATGGTGAAGATCGCCGGGAGTTTGAAGCTCACATGACCCGCGAAGACCTGCGTGGAAAGATCCAGACCGTGCTCGGCCCGATCGAACCCGCCACGCTCGGCCGCACGCTGATGCACGAACATGTACTGTGCGACCTTCGTCCGCCATCCTCGCGTGGCGACAATGATCTCGGGCCGGATATCACCCTCGAGAATGTCTGGCAGATCAACTATGGACGCGGCGTGAAGCGGGCCGGCCGCAAATACATGCTCGACCTCGAGGACATCGCCACTCGCGAGGTCCGCATGATGAAGCACGAAGGCGGCGACGCCGTCGTGGAGCTGACATGCGGCGGCCTCTCGCCCGATCCCGGCGGCCTGCAGCGCATCGCGGCCGGCACCGGCGTCCACCTCGTCATGGGCTGCGGTTACTACGTCAACGAGTACCAGGATCCGAAGAATCATGGCCGTACGGTGGAGGACTTCGCCGAGGAGATGATCGGCCAGATCCTGAAGGGCGCCTGGGGCACAGACGTGCGTGCCGGCATGATCGGCGAGATCGGCTGCACTGCGCCGTGGACGGAAACCGAAAAGCGCGTGATGCAGGCGGCACTGATCGCCGCAACGGAGACGGGAGCGGCGATCAACGTCCATCCCGGGCGCGATCCCGACCAGCCGCAGGAGGTGGCCGACTTCATCGCGGCGGCCGGCCATCCGACCGAGCGCATCGTCATCAGCCACATCGACCGCACGATCTTCGACGATCCACGCCTGCTGCGGCTAGCCGACTCGGGTGTGACGATCGAATTCGATCTGTTCGGCCAGGAGTCGAGCTACTACGGTCTCTCGGATATCGACATGCCGAACGACGCGAGCCGGCTCAGGCTGATCCGGACCCTGATCGAGCATGGTCATCTCGATCGTGTCGTGATCAGTCACGACATCTGTTACCGCACCAGGCTTGCGAGCTTCGGTGGGCACGGCTACGGCCACATTTTCCGCAATGTCGTGCCGATGATGCGACGGCGCGGCTACAGCGAGGACGAGATCGATGCGATCCTGGTGCGCAACCCGCGGCGATTGCTGACGTTCGTCTGACACATCACGGAGAGTCCCCCATGATCCGCAAGCTCGCCTCGGGCGAATACCGGCTCTATTCGCGCAAGGTCAATCCCAAGACCGGCAAACGCCGCAATCTCGGCACCTTCAAGAGCCGCGCCGCCGCGGAGAAGCACGAACGCGCCGTCCAATACTTCAAACGGCATTGAGGACCGGCGCGGCCTCAGAATACGAGGCTGTAGGCCGCCTCTTCGGTGTAGATCGAGCCGTTGCGGCCCTGGCGGCTGGAGTACAGCGAGAAATGCTCGACGATCCAGGGTCCGGCGCGGAAGCGGGCGTGGCTTGCCATGAACTGGGCGATGTGATGACCAGTCTCGGCGCCGTTGCGGAAGCGGGCGAGCGTAACATGTGGACGGAATTTGCGGCGCTCGACGCCGATGCCGCAATTGCGCGCTACCGTGCAGACTTTCTGCTGCAGCCAATCGAGCCGCTCCGACTTCTCCACCATCGCGACCAGCGCCTTGGGCTGCTTGCCGCTGCTGAACTGATCGACGCCGGCGACCGTGATCGGGAAGGGCGGCGCGGCAATGTCGGACAGTTCTTCTTCGAGATCGCGCCCCACGCCGCCCTGCACCTCGCCCGCGAAGCAGAGGGTGACGTGGAAATTCTCTGCCGACACCCAGCGCGCATCGGGCACGCCCGACTGCAGCGCGGTCAGCTCGGTGGAGACTTCCTCAGGGACGGGCAGGGCGATGAACAGACGCGGCATAGCGATCGAGATTCCTGATGACGAACGGCAGCATGCGCTCGGCGATCACCTCCGCCCCTTTCGGGTTGGGGTGGAGTCCATCGGGCTGGTTGAGCGCCGGATTCTGGGCCACGCCATCCAGCACGAACGGATAGAGCGGCACCTCGTACTTGGCGGCAAGGCGACTGTAGATCCGGTCGAACGACTGGACGTAGTCCGAGCCGAGATTGCGCGGCGCCATCATCCCGGCCAGCCACACCGTGACACCAGCCTCCCTCAGCTTCTCGATGATGCCGGCAAGGTTGCGCTCGGTGGTGGCCGGATCGACGCCGCGCAGGGCGTCGTTGGCGCCAAGCTCGACCAGCACGATGTCGGGCTTGTCGCCGAGGATCCAGTCGACCCGGTCGAGTCCTCCGGCCGATGTATCGCCCGACACGCCGTCGTTCAGCACCGTGACGTTGCGCCCCCGGGCCTTCAGCGCCGCCTCGACAAGCGCGGGAAAGGCTTGCGTGGGCTTGAGGCCGAAGCCGGCCGCCAGACTGTCACCGAGAACCGCGAGCTTGACCTGTGAGGTCTGCGCCTGCGCGGGGACCAGGAAAAAAAGAACCGCCAGCAGCAAATTGACCGCTGCCACAAAACGACCATATCCCTTGTCGAGCTTCATCGCTTCTTTCCGGAGTCCTGGTGACCGCCCCGCCGATCGTTCGTTTCACCGACGTTCATCTCGACATGGCAAGTGATGCCGGCATGGTCAACATCCTGCGAGGCATCACGCTCGAGATCGCAGCCGGCGAGATCGCCGCCGTCGTCGGTCCGTCGGGTGCCGGCAAGTCCAGCCTGATGATGGTGGCGGGCGGCCTGGAGCGCGCCACATCCGGTCGCGTCGAGATGGTCGGCCGCGATCTCGGCCCGCTCGACGACGATGCCCGGGCTCGTCTCAGATGCGAGAATGTAGGCATTGTATTCCAGGGTTTTCATCTCATCCCGACCATGACGGCGCTGGAGAACGTCGCCTTGCCGCTGGAGTTCGCGGGCCGGCCGGACGCGTTCGACGCGGCGCAAGGGGCACTCGAGCGCGTGGGCCTCGGGCCGCGCCTCAGCCACTATCCGGCCCAGCTCTCGGGCGGCGAGCAGCAGCGCGTGGCTATCGCGCGCGCCTTCGTCGGCCGGCCAAGACTGCTGCTGGCCGACGAGCCGACCGGCAATCTCGACGGTTCGACCGGCAGGAAGGTGATGGATCTTCTGTTCGAAATGGCGCGCGCCGACGCAGCGACGTTGATCCTGATCACGCACGACATGACGCTTGCCGGGCGCTGCGACCGCATCGTGCGCGTAGCCGACGGCCTCGTGGTCGGCGACCGGCGCCCGGCTGCCGGCTCCGTGCTCGCTGCGCAATGAGCACTGGCTGATGGCCTTGGCCGCGAAGCTGGCGCGTCGCGAGATGCGAAGCGGTCTGGGCGGCTTTCGCCTGTTCCTGGCCTGCCTCGCGCTGGGTGTAGGGGCGATTGCGGCGATCCTGTCATTCAGCCGCGCCATCGAGGAAGGCTTGCGTGCCGATGCCCGCGAGTTGCTCGGCGGCGACGTCGCGATCTCACTGCTCTATCGCGAGGCAACGCCCGAGCAGATCGCGTTTCTGCGCGCCCAGGGGCCGCTCGTGGAATGGGTCGACAGCCGCTCGATGGCGCGGCCGGCTCACCCCGGTGGCACGGCGGCGCTGGTTCAGTTGAAAGCGGTGGACCCGGGCTACCCGCTCTATGGCAGGGTGGAATTGCGGGACGGACGATCTTTGCCGGACGCCCTCGCCAGGCGCGATGGCGTTTGGGGTGCGGCGGTCGAGGAGGCGGCACTCAAGCGCATGAACATCGCGCTGGGTGAACTCGTGAAGGTGGGCGACGCGACCTTGCAGGTCCGCGCCGTCATCGAGCGCGAGCCGGACAGCGGCCTCAGCGCCTTCGCAAGCCTCGGACCCCGCCTGATGATGCCGTTGGCAGCGCTCGACGAATCGGGACTGGTGCAGCCCGGCAGCCTTCTCACCTGGCAGTATCGTCTGAAGCTGCCGCCGGGCCGGTCGGACAGGGAAGTCGCAGCCGCCATCAAGATGCGCTTTCCGGAGGCCGGCTGGCGGGTCCGGGATCTCGGCGAGGCTGGCGGCGGCATCCGCTTCTGGCTCGACCGGCTGACCGAGTTCATCAGCCTGATCGGGCTTTCCGCGCTGCTGGTGGGCGGTGTGGGCGTCGGCAACGCCGTCTCGAGCTTCCTTGCCGGCCGTATGCGCACCATTGCCATCATGAAGTGCCTCGGCTCGCCGCAGCGCCTGATCTTCGCGACTTATTTCATCCAGCTCGGCACCCTTGCCCTCCTGGGGGTCGCCGTCGGCGTCGCGCTCGGCGCGGCACTGCCGTTCGTGGCCCAGTCGCTGATCGCCGGTCTGTTGCCGGTGAAGGCGCGGATCGCGCTCTACTTCAGGCCACTCGCCACGGCGGCCGCCTTTGGCCTGCTGGTCTCGATGCTCTTTGCGCTCGTGCCACTGATCCGTGCACGCGGCATTCCCGCCGCCAGCCTCATGCGCGGCACGCCCGTCGAGCGACGGCGGCTCGGCTGGCGTGATATCGCACTGGTGGCCGGCATGGCACTCCTGCTCGCGGGCTTCACCATCGAGACCGCCGAAAGCCAGCGAATCGCGGTTTACTTCGTGCTGGGCGCGTTGGGCGCGTTCATCGCCTTTCCGCTGTTGGCGCGTGGCGTGATGGTCGCCGCGGCGCGCGCCGGCAAGCCGCGACTCGCGTCCCTTCGTCTCGCCCTTGCCAACCTTCATCGCCCGGGCTCGCCGACGCCGATCGTGATGCTATCGCTCGGCCTCGGCCTCACCGTGCTGGTTGCCACCGCCCTGATCGAGGGCAATTTGCGCGAGCAGATCACGCAGCGCATCCCCAAGGATGCACCGGCCTTCTTCTTCGTCGACATCCAGTCGACCCAGATGCCCGAATTCGAGCAAACCATCGGCGCGATCCCGGGCGCCGGCGCGCTCGACAAGGTGCCGTCGCTGCGCGGCCGGATCGTCAAACTCGGCGGCAAGCCGGTCAGCGAGGTCGCGATTCCGCCAGGCGCGCGCTGGGCCGTCGATAGCGACCGCGGCATCACCTACGCCACGACGGTGCCGGAAGGCGCACACGTCGTCGCCGGCACATGGTGGGCCGCCGACTATCGTGGACCGCAACTCGTCTCGTTCGACGAGACGCTGGCGCGCGACTTCGGCCTCGCGATCGGCGACACGGTCACGGTGAATGTGCTCGGCCGCGATATCGAGGCGCGCATCGCCTCGCTGCGGCATATCGATTGGCAGACGCTGGCCATCAACTTCGTGATGGTCTTCTCGCCCGGCATCCTCGACCGTGCCCCGCACACCTTCCTCGCCACGGTAAGGGCAAGGCCCGAGGCCGAGGACGCGATCTTCAAGGCGGTTACCGAGAAGTTCCCCAACGTCACGGTGGTGAGCGTGCGCGACGCCGTGCGGACCGCCTCCGAGGTGCTGGACAATATCGGGCTCGCCACGGAGCTCATCGGATTGATCAGCATCCTCGCCGGCATCCTCGTCCTCGCCGGCGCCATGCTGGCGACCCAGCGCCGGCGAATCCACGAGGCGGTCGTCATGAAGGTGCTGGGCGCGACGCGGACGCGCATAGCCGGCATCTTTGCCTGGGAATTCCTGGCCCTCGGGCTGGCCACTGCACTTGCCGCCCTCGGGGTCGGCACGCTCGCGGCCTACTTCGTCGTCCGCCACCTGATGAGCCTGCAATGGACCTTCCTGCCCATGGTGGCGGTTGCCGTTGCCGTCGGCGCCATGGCCTTGACCCTGGCTTTCGGGCTGGCGGGGACCATAGCGGCCCTGCGGCAGCGGCCTTTGGCCCTGCTGCGTAACGAATGAACTGCAGATTTCACGATTTGGGCACAATTGTTGGGGTACCGTTCTGCGCTTGATTCAATTGGACTGCATGCCCACATTGGCGGGCAAAGGGGCTCGGCGATGAGGTCCCAGTCGGAGGCGTGAGAAATGGCAAACGAGAACTTCAACACCTTTGGCCGTCCGGGCGTGATTGCGGACCAGGCGACATTCGATGTCGGCCTGCGCGCCCACATGATCCGTGTCTACAACTACATGGCATCGGGCTTGGCGCTGTCGGGCATCGTGGCATTCGCCCTCTTCGCTTCGCCGCAGCTTCAGAACATTTTCTTCCAGATGGGAGTCACTCCGGGCGGCGCGGTCATTCCCGTCGGCCTGAACATTCTCGGCTGGATCGCCATACTGGCGCCGCTTGGACTGCTGATGGTGGCGTCGTTCCGCGCCGCGCAGATCAGCCTCGGCGGGCTGCAGGCAATCTACTGGGGCGTCACGGCCTTGATGGGCGTCAGCCTGTCGCTCCTCCTGTTCCGCTACACCGGAGCGTCGGTCGCGCGTACTTTTTTCGTGACGGCCGCCGCATTCGGCGCCCTCAGCCTCTACGGCTACACGACCAAGCGCGACCTGAGCGCTTTCGGCAAGTTCCTGTTCATGGGCCTGATCGGCATCATCCTGGCCAGCCTGGTGAATCTCTTCGTCCACTCCAGCGGTGTGGCGTTCATCGTCTCGATCCTCGGTGTGCTGATCTTCTCGGGGCTGATCGCCTACGACACGCAGAAGATCAAGGAGCAGTACAGTGACGCCTGGGGCACCCAGATGGCCGACAAGGTCGCGGTTTTCGGCGCGCTCAGCCTCTATCTCGACTTCGTCAACCTGTTCCAGTTCCTGATGAGCTTCATGGGACAGAGTCGCGACTAGCCGGCATCGCCAGGCCGACGCAGACGCCCGGGGCGCAAGACCCGGGCGTCTTGTTGTGGAGTGCCGGCATGACACGGCGGCGAGGCGGCGTCCACCTTTGGCGGCGGCTGTCGCTGGCGCTGCTGTTCGCCAACTCCCCGTTCAGTTGGGTGGTAATCCCCCTCGGCCACCATCATCGCCCTCGCTGTCGGAGTGCTTGCGTCGCTGAGCGAGCGCGCCGCGCGGGGTGAGGCTCTTCCTGCTGACTCTCGCAACCGTCGATGATCCGGCGTCGATCCGGATTGTCGCCTCGACGGTCTCGGCTTTGCCGAACGACTTTCGCGGACCAGATAGGTTCGAGTTTAGGGCCGCCGTCTGCGGCGGCACCGGCTTCATCATGAGCCTCTTCATCGGACGCTCGCATTCGAGGGCGACCAGCATGCACCGCTGGTGCGCGCGGCGTACTGGTCGGGGCGCTCATGTCGGGCGCATCGGGGTGGACGAATTTGCGCCTTTCGGGAGTGTCCCGGCCGCCTGAATCATGGCGGGGTGCCGACGCGGTCGCCGGCAGCGCAAGATTGCACGAGCATGGCGGCGGCCTATACTTTGCCGCCATGCGCCGGACATCCTACGAGCAGATGAATTGTTCGATCGCCTCGGCACTCGACGTCGTGGGCGAGCCCTGGACACTCCTGATCGTGCGCGACGCTTTCTACGGCGTGCGTCGCTTCGACGACTTCCAGGAGAATCTCGGCATTGCGCGCAACGTGCTCACGGCGCGCCTGAAGAAGCTCGTCGAAGCCGGCGTCTTCCGCAAGTCTGCTTATCGCCAGCGTCCGCTGCGCCATGAATATCGCCTGACCGAGAAGGGTGCGGCCTTGTTCACAGTCATCGTCGGCCTCAAACAGTGGGGCGATCGCTATGGTGCCGCATCACGCACCGGCAAGCCGATGGACCTCGTTGATCGAGACGATGGTCATCCGCTCGAGCCGGTGCTGATCGACGCCGCGAGCGGCCGCAAGCTCGAACTCACCAATGTCCGTGCTATCGCAGGTCCTGGCGCTCAGCAGACCACGCGCGATTTTTTTGACCGTCTGGCTCTCACCCGGCCGGCGGTGCGCTGACGGTCGCTCTAACGATCCTTGGATGTCGGCGGGTCCAGGCGTTTGCCTGCCATAGTCTGGCGCTGTCGCCTGTCGCGGTCCTTGTCGGCAGTCTTCTCCGCCTTGGTGCGTCCGAAACGCAACCGGTTCATGTCGGCTTCGCTAGTGCGTTCGCGCCGCGCCTTCTCCTTGCGGGCACGCCTCAAGTTGACGATCTCGGCCATGTGACGATCCTCAATTTCTCTATGCCGCACCGAACCCCGATGCGCTAGGCTCGGTCGAGCCGGTAAGTGGGGAGAAGATGAGCCCTTCCAAGCGCAACACGCTCCTGATCGGCGGCGGTGGCACGGTCCTCCTGATTGTCCTGGTTCTGCTGGTCGCGCCTGCCTTCATCGATCTCAACAGCTACAAGCCGCAGATCACGTCGGAGGTGAAGAAGGCGACCGGTCGCGACCTGGTGATCGACGGACCCGTGAGTCTGTCCTTGCTGCCGACGCCCAGCGTCAGCGTTGACGGCGTCCGCTTCTTCAATATGCCGGGCGCCAAGAATCCGAACATGGTCGAGGTGAAGTCGGTCACCGTTCGGCCGTCGCTGCTGGCGCTGCTGCTCGGGAATCTCGAAGTGAGCGAGGTCATTCTCGACCAGCCCAAGATCGTGCTCGAGGTCAATGCCGAGGGAAAGCCGAACTGGGAATTCACGCCATCGGTGGTCGAAGCCCGACCTGCCGCGCCCAAGCCAGCTTCGCCCAAGCCGCTGTCGGTGGGGGCGCTTACCCTCAAGGACGGAACCCTGATCTTCAGCGATTCCAGGGCGGGCCTTTCGGTGGTGGCTGAAAAGGCAAATCTTACGGCCTCCGTCGGCTCGGTCGACGGACCTTACAGCCTTGCCGGCAGTGCCACCATCAACGGAGCCCCGCTCACCTTCGATCTCAGCGTAGGGGCGAAGGGCAGCAACGGCTACGCAACGGATGTCGCCTTGTCCGGCGGCGGCGGCAAGCTTGGTTTCAAGGGCAGTCTCAGCACCCTTGGTCCCGACGCCCACCTGACCGGGACGGCCAATGTCTCGGCCGAGTCCCTGACTGCCTTTGTCGGCGTGCTCATGGGTCTAGCGGGCCAACCGGCCCCGAACCTGCCGCCGCTGCTGGCCGGCAAGTTCAGCTTCGAGGGCGGCATCGATCTTTCGCAGACCGCTTTCGCCGCCAAGGACTTCAAGATCCGGCAGGGGCAGGACAGCGGATCCGGCTCGTTGAGCGTCACCCTCAAGCCGGCGCTTGCCGTCGACGGCAAGCTCTCGATTCCCAGGCTCGATCTCGACGCCTGGCTGGCGGCGCTGTCTCCTCCGACGACGCCGACGGCAACAGGCGGTGCAGCCGCTTCGGCGCCCGCGGCGAGCTCTTCGGCCGCCCAAGCCGGGGGCAGTCTGCTGGCCACGCTGAACGCGAAGCTCGCGCTCGACGTTGGCGAGATCGTTTACAACAGGCAGCCGGTGCGCAACGTGGTGCTGGAGTTGGAGGCGCGCGGCGGCGCCGTGGCAGTGCCGAAGCTCAGCGCCACCCTGCCGGGCGACATGCAAGTCACCGCGAAGTCGACCCTCTCGGGCGATGCGGCGCGGCCGACCGCTTCGGGCGAGTTCAGCCTCGTCGCGCCCAAGCTGCGCGACACCCTGCACTGGCTTGCGATCGACGTCTCCTCGTTACCGTCGGACAAGCTTTCACGATTGAGCATCAAGGGCCGCATGGTCTCGACCAAGGGGGAAGTGCAGGTCCCCGATGCCGCGATCGAGCTCGACACCCTCAAGGCGACGGGCGGACTTGCCGTAACCTTCAGCGTTCCGCTCGCGGTGGTCGCCCATATCGATCTCGACACGTTCGACCTCGATGCCTTCCTTGCGCATTCGGCCGTCGGCCAGAAGGCGACCGCACAATCGTCTTCGAGCGCGGCCGCGACGGCGGCAACGCCACCGCGAAAGGTGGTGGCGGGACCAAGCCTCGGTATGAAGGCCAGGATCGGCAAGCTGATCTACAAGAAGCAGCCCGTAAGCGACGTCGATATCGATGTCGCCTTGCAAGGCGACACGCTCAGGCTGAACGACATCAAGGTGTCCAACTTCGCGACCGCCCGGTTCGCGGTGCGCGGCGTCGTGACCGATTTCGACGCGACGGAGCCGCAGCCCGATATCGCTTTCAACTTCGAGGCGACCGATATGACGCGGCTGCTGACGGCGGTCGGCGTCACGGCGCCGGACAATCTCGGCCTCGTCAAGGCGAGCGGCGGCATTTCGGGTAGCCTCGAGCGGCTGGCGCTGAAGGAACTGACGGTCGCCGCGATGGGCAAGAACGTCAAGGCGAGCGGGACGCTCTCGATGCCGGGCGCGGCAAAGGGGATACCGCAGTCTGTCAGCTACAAGGGAAGCGTCGTTCTGGACGGACAAGCGATCGAAGGGACGATTGACGCCAGGCTTGGCGGCCGGCCGGACGTCACCGCCGATCTCAGGGCTTCGCTGCTCGATCTCGACAAGCTGAGTGCCCATGCGGCGGCCGGACCGGCCCACGGCCAGCCGCCAGCCAGATCCGCCGACAAGCCGATCGATTCCGCTGCGCTGCGCTCCTTCGACGGTGCCCTGAAGCTCGAGGCCGCGACGCTGGTGAGTTCGCCGTTGCGTGTCGCCAATGCCAGCATAGCCGCCACGCTGAAGGACGGCGTGCTTACCCTGTCGCACTTCAAGGGCGCGCTGTTCGGTGGCTCGCTCGACCTTTCCGGCGTCGTCGATGCGAGGCAGCCGGCGCTCGGCCTGGACTTCAAGGGCGATGCCACCAACATCTATCTTGGCGAGATGCTGCGCAGCATGTCCGGCAAGAACGTGTTCGGCGGTACGGTCAAGATCACGGTCGACGGCAAGCTCAACGTCGACAGCATCGTCGTCAAAGGTAGCGGGACGACAGCCGACCAGATCAAGAAGTCCATTGCTGGCGGTGCGCAACTCAGTGGTCATATCTACGCAGGAGCCGACAAGGCGCTCACGACGCTCGGCACGGCGGCGACAGGCGTCGTGGGCGGCGTGATCGACAATACGCTGGGCTCGGCGCTCGGCATCGTCGGCCAGACCGGCGGCATCGGCGTCAGCAACATGCTGAATGCGGCCTCCCTGATCCTCAATCGCTTCGTCAATCGCGACAACCCGCTCTCCGGGCGGGTCGATATCGCGGGCGGCGTTCTGACCGACAAGTCGCTGATCGTCCAGGGCGATAGGGCGACCGCCAATATCGCGACGCGCACCGATCTCGCGAACTCCACGACCGATACACGGGTCAACTTCGTCATCGCCGAGGACACCTCGGCTCCCTACCTGATCGCGACGGTGCATGGGCCGCTGGCCTCGCCGTCGTATGGGGTGTCGCGCGGCAGCGCCAGGGATCCGCCCGGCTTCGTCAACACGCTGGGCAAGGGCGCGAGCGACGTTACGGCGCCGGCGCGCTCGATCCTGCCCAACGTGCCGGTTCCCAATCTTCCGATCCCCAACCTTTTCGGCCGCTGAGGACACCTTGCTCGAACGACTGCTCGCCGTGCTCAAGGCGCGGTTCGGTTCTGCGCCTTCCCTCGCCGAGGAGCCAAACGGCGTCGGGGTTCTGGCCGACATGGCCGACCGGCGCGTGATGCGCCGCTATCTCGACAGGCCGGTCGACCCGGCGCTAGTGGAGACGCTGTGCGCCGTGGCGCTGTCGGCGCCGTCCAAGAGCGACCTCCAGCAGGCCGATATCATTATCGTGCGCGACAAGGACCAGCGCGACAAGCTCGAGGCGCTGCTGCCCGACAATCCCTGGGTGAAGGCGGCTCCGGTCTTCCTGGTATTCTGTGCCAACAACCGCCGGCACCGGCTGCTCTATGCCTGGCGCGGCCAGCCGTTCGTGAACGATCATCTCGACCCGTTCTTCAACGCCTCGGTCGATGCCGGCATCGTGATGGGGACCTTTGTCGCCGCGGCGGATCGGGTGGGCCTCGGGACCTGTCCGATCAGCGCCATCCGCAACCGCGCCGAGGAGGTTTCTGGAATACTGGAGCTGCCAGATCATGTGCTCCCCGTGGCGGCGCTCGGCATGGGCTGGCCGTCCTTCGCCGGCGTGATGAGCCCGCGTCTCGGGCTCGACGTCACGGTCCATCATGACCGCTATGACGAAAGCGGTCTGCGGGAGAAGATTGCCGCCTACGACGCGCGGCGAGAGGCGGTGCAGCCGTACAAATCCCAGCGTCTCACGGAAAAATTCGGCCAGAGCGACAGTTATGGCTGGTCCGAGGACAAGGTCCGGCAATATTCGGTGCCGGAGCGGGCGGGATTCGGCAAATTCGTTCGCGGGAAGAAGTTCAACCTCGATTGAGGCGCTGACGCAGCGTCTGCAGCACATGGAGGCGAAGCGCACTCGACAGGTTGCCGCCATCGCCCGGAGAAGCCGTAACGCGTGCCCGGTCCACCTCGGCTACCAGCGCATTCAGAGACTGCCGGCGCGCCGCCGCAATGGCCGAAAGTTCGTCCCAGAAGCCATCCTCCAGCGAGATGCTAGTGCGGTGGCCGTCGATTGTGACCGAGCGCTTGCGCATTTTCTGGCCCATTTTTCGACTCTGGCAGCGGCAAGAAGGTCACTCAACCCGCCTTGCGGGTGGCACACCCCGTGCGTATATACCGCCGCCATCAATCCCCTCCGGAAGACAATATGGACATCCGTAACGTCGCGATCATCGCGCACGTCGACCATGGCAAGACCACGCTGGTGGACTGTCTGCTGAAGCAGAGTGGAACGTTCCGCGAAAACCAGCAGGTGGCCGAGCGCGCCATGGATTCCAACGACCTCGAGCGCGAGCGCGGGATCACCATCCTGGCCAAGGCGACCTCGGTCGTCTGGAAGGGCACGCGCATCAACATCGTCGACACGCCGGGTCATGCCGATTTCGGCGGCGAGGTCGAGCGCATTCTTTCGATGGTCGACGGCGTCGTGCTGTTGGTCGATGCGGCCGAAGGCCCGCTGCCACAGACCAAGTTCGTGCTGGGCAAGGCGCTGCGGCTGGGGCTCAGGCCGATCGTGTTGATCAACAAGGTCGATCGGTCCGACGCGCGTCCCCACCAGGTCCATGACGAGGTGTTCGATCTCTTCGCAGCGCTCGACGCCAATGACGAGCAACTCGACTTCCCGACGCTTTTCGCCTCGGCCCGACAGGGCTGGGCGGCGACATCGCTCGACGCCGAGCACAGGGACATGGAGCCCTTGTTCGACCTTATCCTGCGCCATGTGCCGGCGCCGAAGGTCGATGTCGATCCGGCCTTCCGCATGCTCGTCACGACCTTGGAGTCCGACCCCTTCCTGGGCCGCATCCTGACCGGGCGTATCCAGTCTGGCGCCGTTCGTCCAAACACCATCCTGAAGGCGCTGAACGGCAACGGCGACCGAATCGAGGAGACGCGCGTTACCAAGCTGCTGGCCTTCCGGGGCCTGGAGCGCCAGCCGATCGAGCAGGCGGAGGCGGGCGATATCGTGGCCGTCGCCGGCTTCAAGAGCGCAACGGTGGCCGACACGCTGGGTGATCTCGCGGTCGAGACGGCACTGCCGGCGCAGCCGGTCGACCCGCCGACGCTCGCCATGAACTTCATGGTGAACGACTCGCCGCTCGCCGGTCGGGAGGGTGACAAGGTCACGACTCGTATGATCCGGGCCCGCCTCATGCGCGAGGCCGAGGGCAATGTCGCGATCCGCGTACGCGACACCGAGAACGCCGACACCTACGAGGTGGCGGGTCGCGGCGAGCTGCAGCTCGGCGTGCTGATCGAGACCATGCGCCGCGAGGGCTTCGAGCTTGCCGTCGGCCGGCCGCGCGTGCTGTTCCGGGCCGATCGGGCAAGCGGTCAGCGGCTGGAGCCGATCGAGGAGGTCGTGATCGATGTCGACGATGCCTACACCGGTATCGTGGTCGAGCAGATATCGCTGCGCAAGGGCGAGCTTCAGGACATGCGGCCCTCGGGCGCCGGCAAGACGCGACTCGTCTTTCATGCACCGTCCCGCGGCCTGATCGGCTATCACGGCGAGTTTCTGACCGATACGCGCGGCACCGGCGTGATGAACCGCATCTTCCACGAATACGGTCCCTATCGCGGGCCGATCACGGGCCGCCGCAACGGTGCACTGATCGCCAATGCAGAAGGCGTCTCGGTCGCCTATGCGATGTGGAACCTCGAGGATCGCGGGCCGATGTTCATCGACCCGGGTATTGCCGTGTACGAGGGCATGATCATCGGCGAGCACAGCCGCGGCAACGATCTCGAGGTCAATGTGCTGAAGGGCAAGCAGCTCACCAACATCCGGGCCGCCGGCAAGGACGAGGCCGTCCGGCTCACGCCGCCGCGCAAGATGTCGCTTGAGCAGGCGATCGCCTATATCGAAGAAGACGAGTTGGTCGAGATCACGCCGAAGTCGATCCGGCTTCGCAAGCGCTTCCTCAGTCCCGAGGACCGCAAGCGCGCGAGGAAACAAGCCCAGGCTGAGGCGGCGGAATAGGTCGCGTGCAAAGCGTGATCGCGTAGCCGGGTGGCGGGCCCCGGCTTACAGCCGCCCTCCGGTCAAACTGGCCCGCTGGCTGATCTCGATGTGGTTGCCGTCGGGGTCGCAGACGAAGGCGAAGCGCACCGTGTCGCCGAGAAGCCGCGGCTCGCCGCCCGATGTGCCGCCGCGAGCCAGGATGCCCCGGTACTCGGCGGCGCAATCCCATACCTGGATCGTGGTGTAGCGATAGCCCGGCCCGCGCCATTCGACGCTGCGCTCGACCTTGCCTCGTTCGGCGATCACGATGAGCGAGTCGCCACAGCGATAGCAGCCATCACGCACCCGTTCACATTGCATGGCGTGCGTCCAGAAGCGGTCATGGGCCGCGGGGTCGTTCACCCTGAGCAGGACGGCGATGCCGTCGACGTTCCCATCCCCTTTCGGCACCAGCGCTACCTTGTTCCCGTCGGGATCGGCCAAAGGACGCGGCGCCGCCAGTCCTTCGCGCGCGATCTGCAGGCCGACGATGCCGGAGGGCGCGATGGCAGGCAGCGGATCGCGCGCATGGTTCATCTTCAGGATCGAGCCGTTCATGTGATGGCGGTGTTGCTGCATGCCGCCACCCAGCTTGCCCATGTGGTCGTAGGGAAGCCCGATCGTGTGCTGCCAGAAAGCGAGCTGTTCGTCGCGCTTGTTGGAAAAAAGGCCGAGGTCGAGATGGTTCTTGGCGAGCTTCATGGCCACGATCTTACCCCACGCACAGGACATACAAAGGTCGCCGGACTCCGTGCGGACCGGCTGCTAGGAACGCTCGTGGGGCACGGAGCCGGCAGAAAGGGACCTGCCGTGCGTATGTGAGAAGGGTGAGGATGATCCGCGCCATTATGGGCACGATCGCCGTGCTTGCCGGTTTTGCCGTTGTCGAAACGTCGAACGGCGCGGGTCTGGGCCCCGCCGGTTCCTGCAAAGTCACCGAGGCATACATGCTGCTGCGGCCCGGGGAACGGGTTCTCGTGCGTGCCGAGCCGACGCCGGAGGGAACCGTATTGGCTGCCCTCGCCGCCAGGGATACCGGCGCGGAGCTGACGCCACTGGTCGTGACCGTCACCGGAAGCAAGAAGGGTTGGGCGCGGATCACGCTCAGTCCGGAGGACTACGCGGCTGGCGATGGCCGGCCGCACGCCCATGGTTGGCTGCCGGCGGACGTTCTGGCGGTCAACACCCGTCTCGACGGCGTCGTGACCGTCTACGACCGACCCGGCTTGCTGGGCGACGTCATCGGTCGGATCGAAAACCAGGACCAGACCTTCCGCATGCTCGGTTGCCGTGGCAGCCTTCTGCAGGTCATCAATGCCACGGAAGGCAATATCTGGATAGACCGCTGGTGCGCAAAAGCCCGAGGTTGCCGCAGCTAGAGTTACCGAGTACCGGCGCCTGCGCTGCCGGCAGTGGCGCCATCCGGCTGATAGGGGACGGTCCGCATCAGATCTTCAGATCGCTGAAAAAATCGTTGCCCTTGTCGTCGGTGACGATGAAAGCGGGGAAGTTCTCGACCTGGATTCGCCAGATCGCTTCCATGCCGAGCTCCGGATATGCCAGCACCTCGATCTTCTTGATGCAGTTCTTGGCGAGGATCGCGGCCGGTCCGCCGATCGAGCCGAGATAGAAGCCCTTGTGCTTCTTGCAGGCATCGACCACCTGACGGCCGCGGTTGCCCTTGGCCAGCATCACCATTGAGCCGCCGTTGGCCTGGAAGAGATCGACGTACGAATCCATGCGGCCGGCCGTGGTCGGACCGAATGAGCCCGAAGGCATGCCTTCGGGCGTCTTGGCCGGGCCGGCATAGTAGACCGGAAACTGCTTGAAGTAGTCCGGCAGGCCCCCGCCGCGATCGAGCCGCTCCTTGAGCTTGGCGTGCGCTGAATCGCGGGCGACGATCAGCGTGCCCGTGAGGTTGACGCGCGTCTTCACGGGATATTTCGCCAGTACTGCGAGCGTGTGCGCCATGCCCTTGTCGAGATCGACCGACACCACGTCGCCCGAGAGCTGCTGCGGCTCGACCTCGGGGAGGTAGTGCGCCGGATTGGTCTCGAGCTGCTCGAGAAAGATGCCGTCCTTCGTGATCTTGCCGAGCGCCTGGCGGTCGGCGGAGCAGGAGACGCCGAGCCCGATCGGCACCGACGCGCCGTGACGGGCGATCCGGATCACGCGCACGTCGTGGCAGAAATACTTGCCGCCGAACTGCGCGCCGATGCCCATCTGGCGCGTGAGCTCCAGCACCTTCCGTTCCATCTCGCGGTCCCGGATCGCCACGCCTTTGTCGTTGCCCTCGCCCGGAAGATCGTCGAGGTATCGCGTCGAGGCGAGCTTGACCGTCTTGAGGTTCATCTCCGCCGACGTGCCGCCGATCACGATCGCCAGGTGATAGGGCGGACAGGCCGCGGTGCCCAGCGTGCGGATCTGGGTATCGAGAAACTTCAGGAGCGCCGCTTCGTTCAGCACTGCCGGTGTCTGCTGGTAGAGATAGCTCTTGTTGGCCGAGCCACCGCCCTTGGCGATGAACAGGAACTTGTAGGCGTCACCGTCAGTCGCGTAGATGTCGATCTGCGCCGGCAGATTGGTGCCGGTCTGCACTTCCGTGAACATCGAGATCGGCGACACCTGGCTGTAGCGCAGGTTGGTCTCGGTGTAGGTCTTGAATACGCCTCTGGCGATCGCTGCTTCGTCGCCACCGCCGGTCCACACCGCCTGGCCCTTCTTGCCCATGACGATCGCGGTGCCCGTATCCTGACACATCGGCAGCACGCCGCCGGCGGCGACGTTGGCGTTCTTCAGGAGCTCGAGCGCCACGTATTTGTCGTTCGACGACGCTTCGGAGTCGTCGAGGATCGAGCGGAGCTGGGCGAGATGGTCGGGTCGCAGGAGATGGGAAATGTCGTGAAAGGCGGTCGCCGTAAGCAGGGTCAAAGCCTCGGGGTCGATCGTCAGCACCTCGCGGCCATTGAACCTGGCCGAACCGACGAAATCGGACGACAGCTTGCGATAGGGCGCGGTGTCTTTGCCGCTCGGAAACATTTCCTGAAACTGGAACTCGGGCATGCGACGAACTCTCCTGGCGCCTGCTTGGAAAGCGCGCATCCCTGCCGCAAGCGGGCTGCGGCGTCTAGCTACTTCTTTCTGAAGCTGTCGAGCTTGACGATCTTGGACGCCGGATCTTCCGGCTTGCCCTCGGCTGCGTCCTGGCCGGCCGATTCGGCCTTGGCTTCGCCGGTTGCACCTTCGCTGGCTTCGCTGTCCTGGCCGCCGAGTTGAGGCCGCCTTTCCGGCGCCGACAACGGCGTGGGCGGCACGGGCTCGGCCTTGTCGACCGGACCGCCGGCCTTGTCCTTGCGGTCGAATTGCAGGCCGAAGCGCACCGACGGGTCGACGAAGGCCGACAGCGCGGAGAAGGGCACCTTTATGCGCTCCTGCTGCTTGTTGAAGCTCACGGTTACTTCGAAGAAGTCCTCGTGGACGATGAGGTCCCAGTACTGATGCTGGAGGACGATCGTCATTTCGTCCGGATATTTGGCGCGCAGATACTCGGGCAGTTGGACGCCCGGATCGGTGCTGCGGAAGGAGATGTAGAAATGATGCGAGCCCGGCAGCCCCTTGTCGGCCACTTGAGTCAGCACGCGGCGCACGACGCTGCGCAGCGCGTCGTCGACGAGAGCGTCGTAGTGAAAGCGATCGTTCATGGCTTGCCGGAACTTTCGCGGAGCATCGGCCCGCGTCCCATGAGAGTCAACGCCGTGAAAAAGCGATTCAGAGGAAGGAAAGTGGGAGGGCTTCTGTTGCCCGGTGCCCTCCCGAAACCGCGCTTACGTCCGCTGTTTAGGCGGCAGCAGCGAGTGCAACGTCGTTATCGTTGGCACTTGTGTGTGGCCCTTTGCGGCGGAACCATGCCGGGCAAAAACCGCGCCTTTACCACGCTCGTCGATCCTGTTTCGCCCCCATCGATCCCGTTCGGCGAACGAGGGAAAATGGTGGAGGCGCCGGGTACCGCCCCCGGGTCCGATACGCTTATGCCACGCGGCGTTTATCGCCATAGTCGGTTTCCCGACGGACCCAATATAAGCGCGCCGACGCGGTTTTTGAAGGCACGCTGCCTGCCGATTTCCCCATGGAAGGCGCCGCCCCGGACCCATAGAGTCCGCGGCCAACCAAGGACAACACACGATGCCCCTCTCCACCGATCAGCAGGCTGAAATAGACGAGGCTCGCGAAGGCGGCAGCAAGACGTTGCGGCCGGTCGCGCCGGCGCTGGAAGAAATCCTTTTCCGGGCGCTGCCCGTGCTTGATCAGGGGTTCGTTCGGGTAGTGGACTATATGGGCGACGACGCGGCGGTCGTGCAGGCGGCGCGCGTGAGCTACGGGCGCGGCACCAAGAAGGTGAGCGAGGACCGCGGGTTGATCAACTATCTCATGCGCCATCGCCACACGACGCCGTTCGAGATGTGCGAGATCAAATATCACGTGAAGCTGCCGATCTTCGTGGCGCGGCAGTGGATCCGCCATCGTACCGCCAACGTGAACGAGTATTCGGCGCGCTACTCGATCCTCGACAATGAGTTCTACATTCCCAAGCCCGAGCATCTGGCGGCCCAGAGCAAGGCCAACCGGCAGGGCCGTGACCAGCTCCTGGCCGGCAAGGAGGCCGAGCGCGTCTTTGCGCTTCTCAGGAAGGACGCCGAGCTTGTCTACGAGCACTACATGGAGATGTTGAACGAGGGCGAAACCGGTCAACCGCTCGATCCTGAACGCTCGGGGCTGGCGCGCGAACTTGCGCGCATGAACCTGTCACTCGCCTTCTATACGCAGTGGTACTGGAAGACGAACCTGCACAATCTCATGCACTTCCTTTCGCTGCGGGCCGACGCCCATGCGCAATACGAGATCCGCGTCTACGCCGAGACCATGCTCGACACACTCAAGCGCTGGTGCCCGTTCTGCCACGATGCCTTCATGGAATACCGCATGGGCGGCGCGCACCTGTCGAAAACCGGACTCGCCGCGGTGAAGCGCATGATCGCGGGCGAGAGGGTCGACCAGAAATCGAGCGGTCTCAACCCGCGGGAATGGCGCGAGCTGATGTCGGCGCTCGGCCTTTCCTCGAAATGACCGTCCGCCCGGCCCGCGATCCCGGCCGGCTGCGCCTTCTGCGCGAGCGCCCGCGCGATGCCGAGCCGATCGAGGAGATGACCGCGGCCGCCTTCGGCCCCGACCGCTTCCACAAGACGGTCTACCGGCTGCGCGAGGACGTCCCGCCGCTGCGCGATCTCTGCTTCGTGGCCCTCGATCAGAAGCGCCGGCTCGTAGCCTCGATCCGCAACTGGCCGGTCCTGATCAACGAGCGTTGGCCGGCCGTCATGCTGGGCCCGCTCGCGATCGCGCCGGAGTTGCGCGGGCTCGGCTACGGCAAGGCGCTGATGTGGCACTCGATGGCGCAGTCGCGCATCCAGGGCCACAGCCGTATCATTCTGGTGGGCGATCCCGAGTACTACAGTCAGTTCGGGTTCCGCCGCGACCTTGCCCTGAATGTCCAGCTTCCCGGCTGGGTCGAAGAGCGCCGCTTTCTCGCCCTCGAGCTCGTCGCCGGTTCGATGATCGGGGTGCACGGCATGGTCGGCAAGGCCCGGACGAAGCGACGCGGTCCGGCGCACAAAAGGAAGCGATCGGCGTTCGGTGCCTAGCGCATCACAATGCGCGGGGCGGCGCGCGGTCCGCGCTGCTTGGCGGTGAGCTGCTTCCAGACACGGCCGGCGATGTTCTTGTAGGCCTGCGCATGCGGGCTGTCGGGCTGGGCGACCACGATGGGATGGCCGCTGTCGGATGTGGTGCGGATGTCGAGATGAAGCGGAATCTCGCCCAGGAACGGCACGCCGAGCCTGTCGGCCTCCTCATGGGCCCCGCCATGACCGAAGATTTCGGATCGCTCGCCGCACTTGGGACAGACGAAATAGCTCATGTTCTCGACGATGCCCAGAACCGGCACCGCGACCTTGCGGAACATGTTGAGGCCCTTGCGGGCGTCGACCAGAGCGATGTCCTGCGGCGTCGAGACGATCACTGCGCCCGATAGCGCTACCCGCTGGGCGAGCGTCAGCTGCGCGTCGCCGGTGCCAGGCGGCATGTCGACCACCAGGACGTCGAGCTCGGCCCATTGCACGTCGCGCAGCATCTGCTCGAGGGCGCTCGACACCATCGGGCCGCGCCAGATCATCGGCGTCTCCTCGTTGACGATATAGCCGATCGACATGGTGCGCAGTCCGTAGCGCTCGATCGGCTTGAGCTGCTTGCCGTCGGCCGATTCAGGTTTCTCGGTCACCGCCAACATGCGCGGCATCGACGGCCCGTAGATGTCGGCGTCGAGCAGTCCTGTGGCGACGCCGATGGCGGCAAGGCCGAGTGCGAGATTGACGGCGGTCGTCGACTTGCCGACACCGCCCTTGCCCGAGGCGATGGCGATAATGTGCTTCACTCCCGGTACCTCGATCCGGCCGCCGCCGGGCGCACCCGAACGATGGACAGGCCCGCTTCGCACCCGCCGCTCGGCAGGCATGGGCGGCGGAGCCGGCGCGGCGCGTTCCGCAGTCAGGACGGCCGTGGCGGAAAGAACGCCGGGCATGGCGCGTACCGCCTGCTCACATGCCAGCCGCAGGGGTTCCAGCGAGGGACCGCGCGACGGATCGACCTCGAGGGTCACGGCGACGTGACCGCCCCGAGTGGCGATGCCGCTTATCATGCCCGACGCCACAACGCTCTTGGCCGTGACCGGATCCATGACCGTTTCGAGAACGCCGCGCACGGCCGATTCGGTGACTTCCGGCATGTTCGCTCGCTCCCGGCAATAAACTGTCGCGCTTGATTGAGGGTATAGTGCCGTCACATATATGCAGCGCGGCATGAAAGCAAAGTCCCGCTGCAGGCCCTGAGGTGATGGATGGCGTGGAATAACAACAGCGGCGGCCCGTGGGGCGGCGGAGGCGGCGGCAGCGGAGGCGGAGGCGGCGGACCCTGGGGCGGCGGAGGCGGTCGTGGCGGCGGGCCCTTCGGCTCACGCCGTCCGCCTGACATGGACGACGTCATCCGAAAGGGCCAGGAGCGGCTGCGCAATCTCCTTCCCGGCGGCTTTGGTTCGGCGAAGGGCCTGATACTGATCGCGCTCGCGGCCATCGTGGTCTGGCTGCTCACCGGCTTCTTCCGCGTGCAGCCCAATCAGCAGGCGATCCAGCTCGTCTTTGGCAAGCCCTATGGCGGCCCGGTCGACCCCGGCCTGCACTACAATCTTCCCGCGCCGATCGGCCACGTCGTGATCGTGAACGTGCAGGATCAGCGCCGGACCGTGATCGGCTCGCGCAATGCGGCGGGCTTCAATCGCAATTCGCGCGCCACTTCGTCGGAAAACCTGATGCTGACCGGCGACGAGAACATCGTCGACATAGAGTTCGCGGTGCTGTGGCAGGTAAAGGACGTATTCAAGTACGCCTTCGCCGTGCGCAACGGAGAGGACACGGTGCGGGCCGCGTCGGAGGCGGCGATGCGCGAGATCATCGGCCAGTCCAATCTGCAATATGCCCAGACCGAGGGCCGCACCAAGATCGAGCAGGATGCCAAGGACCTGCTGCAACGCATCCTCGACGAGTACGGCCTTGGTGTTCGCATCTCCCAGGTCCAGCTTCTGCGCGTCGACCCGCCGCAGGAGGTGATCGCGGCGTTCCGCGACGTGCAGGCGGCACGCGCCGACAAGGAAAAGAAGATCAACGAGGCCAATACCTACCGCAACCAGGTCCTGCCGCGCGCCAAGGGCGAGGCGGCCTCGATCGTGCAGAAGGCCGAAGCCTACAAGGCCCAGACCGTGGCGCGGGCCAAAGGCGATACCCAACGCTTCGACCAGGTGTACCAGCAGTACGCCAAGGCCAAGGACATTACCACCGAGCGCCTCTATCTCGAGACGATCGAGGATGTGCTGCACAATATGAACAAGGTGGTGGTCGACAAGAATGCGGCGGGGCCGGGCGTGCTGCCCTATCTGCCGCTGCCCGAACTGAAGCCCTCCCAACCCTCGACGCCGTCGCCGCCGCGATCGAACGCCGCGACCCAGGGAGGCACGCAATGAGCAATCGTTCGATTGTCGCCCTGATCGCTCTGGCGGTCGTGATCTTCCTTCTCACCCAGACCTTCTACACCGTCGATCCGACCACCCAGGTCTTGGTCCGTCAATTCGGTGCGCTGGTCGGCAAGCCCAAGACCGAGCCCGGTCTTTACGCCAAGATTCCGCTGGTCCAGGACATCGTCCGCATCGACCGGCGGCTGCTCGACTACGAGGCGGACGAATTCGAGGTCATCGCCGGCGACCAGAAGCGACTGGTGGTCGATGCCTTCGCCCGCTTTCGGATCAACGACGCCCGTCTGTTCGCCGAGCGTGTGCCCGCCGGCGAGCCCGCCCTGCGCGGCCTGCTCGACTCATTGATCAATTCGGAGATCCGCGGCGTGTTGAGTTCGGTGCCGCTCCATGCGGTGCTGACCGAGCAACGCGCCTCGCTGATGGACGACATCACCAAGCGCGTGAACGGCAAGACGAGCGATCTCGGTGTCCAGGTCGTTGACGTGCGCATCAAGCGGGCGGATCTGCCTCAGGCCAACTCGCAGTCGGTCTATAATCGCATGAAGACCGACCGTGAACGGGAGGCTGGCCAGCTACGCGCCGAAGGCGACGAGGAGAACCAGCGGATCCGGGCGACCGCCGATCGCGAGGTGGCGGTGATCAAGGCCGATGCCGGTCTCAAGGCGCAGATCACCATGGGTCAGGCCGACGGCGAAGCGACCAAGATCTACGCCGACGCCTTCGACCGGGACAAGGAGTTCTACGCCTTCTGGCGGCGCATGGAGGCCTACCGGCAGGCTTTCTCCGGCGGCGGCACCATGATCCTGAACCCCGACAACGATTTTTTCCGCTATTTCAACCGCCCGCCCGAGATTGCGGTAACCGGCAAGAAATAGGCCGGCAGACGTGCGAGCCAGAGGCTGTGGCAATCCTGCCACGCCGCCGGCTTGTTTTGGACGAGGCCGGCGAATCTGCGCTGTGGGCAGCGATATAACGGCCTCTTTATTTGCGCCACAATCGGTGCCCATGTAGACACGGAATTGAACGCGCGGCGCCGGCCGTTCCGACTATGGGCCTTTGAGCGCCGTTGGAGGGTCGGGGCGTGAATCTCAGGGATTTCGAGGGCTTTTCGAAGGGAGCGGTTGCTGCCGTGGCGGCGCTGGGCTTGGTGCTGAGCCAGCCGCTGGTCGCGCCTCCCGTGGCGGCGCGCGAGGCGCCGCAGAGCTTCGCCGACCTGGTCGACGTGCTGATGCCGACCGTGGTCAACATCACCACTACCCAGAACCTGCCGCAGCAGGGGCCGCGCCTGCGCGACATGCCGCAACTTCCCCCGGGCTCGCCGTTCGAGGAGCTGTTCAAGGAGTTCTTCGACCATCGCGGCGGCGAGGAGCAGCGGCATCGGCGCGGGACCTCGCTGGGCTCGGGGTTCATTATCGATCCGTCAGGCTACGTCCTCACCAACAATCACGTCATCCAGGGCGCTGAGGACATCACGGTGATCCTGCGCGACGACACGCAGCTCAAGGCCAAACTGGTCGGCGCCGACAGCCGGGCCGACCTCGCGGTGCTGAAGGTCGATCCACCCGGCGGCAAGCCGCTGCCGGCCGTGAAGTTCGGCAACTCCGACAAGGTCCGGGTCGGCGATTGGGTGATCGCCATCGGCAACCCCTTCGGACTCGGCCATTCGGTGACCGCCGGCATCATCTCCGCCCGCGGGCGGGCGCTTTCGGATTCGCTCGACGACTACCTGCAGACCGACGCGGCCATCAACAAGGGCAACTCGGGTGGACCGCTGTTCAATGCCGACGGCGAGGTGATCGGCGTCAATACGGCGATCTACTCGCCCTCCGGCACCAACGCGGGGCTCGCCTTCTCGATCCCGTCCAACCTGGTGAAGCAAGTCGCCGAGCAGCTGCGCGAGTTTGGCCGCGTCCGGCGCGGCTGGATCGGCGTCAGCTACCAGAGCGTGACCGACGACATCGCGGACAGTTTCGGCCTCGATCGTGCGCGAGGCGTATTGGTGGCCAACGTCGTGGCCGACGGCCCGGCCGCCAAAGCCGGCATCAAGCGCAACGACATCATCCTGTCCTTCGGCGGCCAGGACGTGCCCGACCTGCGTCATTTCCCGCGCCTCGTCGCCAATGCCCGTGTCGGCAGCACCGTGGATACGGTGGTGTGGCGGCAGGGCAAGCAGCAGACGCTGAAGCTCAGGATTGGAGAGCAGGACGAGCCCGAGAAGCAGAATGCTTCCGCCCAGGGCCCGGCCCAGCCCAAGAAGCCGATGGAGCGCGATCAGGCGGTGACGTCGACGGTCGAGCAGCTCGGCCTCACCCTGCAGAAGGTGAGCGATCAGTTGCGCGAGAAGTACGGCCTCAGCGACAACGTCAAGGGCGTGGTCGTGACCCGTGTCGTTCCCGACAGCCCGGCGGCGGAAAAGCAGCTGCAGGCGGGCGACGTGATCGTCGAGGTCGACCAGAAGGCCGTGACATCGCCGCAGGAGGTCATGGACATCGTGGCCAAGCTGCAGGCGCAGAAGAAGCGCTCGGTCCTGCTGTTCGTCGAGCGCCAGGGCGATCCGCGCTTTGCCGCTCTCAGGCTGACGAAGTAGCGCCGCGACCGGCGACGCCTCTCGGTCGGCGCCGGCCTTCCAAACTGCCGGACCACGACGCTCACCAACGCCCGACACGCGTTTCGTGGGCTACGGACGTTCCCACGCCAAGTGACAACCGGCCATACTTCAAGGGATGGTGCCGGTTGGCTTCCGATCATCACAGGAGGTTCAGATGGAAAAGCTTGATGTGGTGGAATTGCGGGAAATCACCCGCGAGCTCGCCGCCACCGGCAAGCGGGTGAAGGTGCTGTGGCAGGAGCCGGGATCGTTGGCCTTCGTCGCGCGCGGCCGCGAGTATCGCAGCGAGTTCCATGTGAACGACAGCGACGAAGTCACCTACATGATCAAGGGCACAATGAACCTCCACTACCGGACGCCCGACGGAAACGAGGAGATCGCCGTCCTGCCCGAAGGTTCGACCAATTTTATGCCGGCGCGGACGCCGCATTCGCCGCGCTTTCCGCCCGATGCCTTCGCTCTGATCCTCGAGCGTGGGCGGCGCGCCGGCGAGATCGATCGTTTCCATTGGTATTGCCAGAACTGCGGCGGGTTCCTGCACGAGGAGACCTTCGTGGTCGACGACTACACCAAGGATCCCGTGTCGCTGGCCTACAAGCGTTTCTTCAACAGCGTCGAGGCGCGGACATGCCGGGCCTGCGGCACCGTCATGCCGGCGCCCTGACCGTCATCGTCACCCGACCACCGCCCACGAGGATCGGCGCCAGCACCAGGCGCCGTATCGCAAGGGCGTCGACGTCGAGGTCGACTGCGTCGCTATGTTCGACTGACCGGACGATGGAGCTGGAGCACGGCGGCCGTTGCCGCTTGCGCACGGCCGCGGCACTCGCGCGGCGAGGGCGGCTCGATTGCCCGCAGCACGACCCGCAGCAGCGTGTCGCCGAAAAGAAGGGCCAGGAACTGGCTGGACATGACGTCCGGATCGGCGTCACCCAATAGGCCAGCCCGGCTCATTTGGCCCAGGAAGGCGACCAGTGCCCGCCGGTGCGCGCCACGCCCGTTCTCGTCAAGCACATGCGCCATCTCGGCGGAACGGTCGGTCTCGCTGATGGCGAGCCGGAACATCGCCGCGACTGTGGGATGGCAAACCTCGGCCAGCACGGTGGCGCCGAATTCGACCAGCGTGTCGGCGAGCCCGGCCCGGTCGGTCGCCGGCGGCAATGTCAGCGCCTGGTGCATGCGCGCTGAGCGCCGGGCGATCATCTCCACCAGCACGCCGCGCTTGTCGCCGAACAGGGTGTAGAGCTCGCGCTTGGAGACCTTGGCGCGCGTAGCGATCTCCAGCGTGCTGGCGCGCGCATAGCCCTGTTCCATCAGGACGCCGAACGCCGCCTCCATGATGCGCTCGCGCGCGCCTGCCGAGGTCTTTGCCGATCCTGCGGTGTCGCGTACCGCCTTCGCCCCCTTGGCCGTTTTCTTGCGTTCTTTCATTGCCTGCCTCTTTGCCCAACAAACCGCTTGCTATGGTACCTGGCGGTACCGTAGGATCATCGCCGTTGGTACTGCTAGGTACCACACATGGTCCGGGAGGGCGACGATGAACCAGGAAGTCGAACGCCACTATGCCATGCCGTCGCGGGTTGGCGCCGCGCTGGCGCGTCTCGACGCGATGAACCCCGCCGGAGCGCTCGAAATTGCCAATCTGGCGCCGCTCGACCAGTTCCATGCCGGCGGTCTCGCGGTGACGCGGCAACTGGCGACGCTCGCCGGGATCGCTGTCGGGCAGCGCGTGCTCGATGTCGGCTCAGGTATCGGCGGTCCGGCCCGCTTCCTCGCCGGGGCCTATGGCTGCTCGGTCACCGGCATCGATCTCGCCGCGGACTATTGCTGGTTGGCCGAGGCGCTGACCGCGCGGGTCGGTCTCGAGGGCAAGGTGACCTTCCGTTCCGCCGATGCGCTCGACCTGCCCTTTGCCGACGACACATTCGATGCGGTGTGGACGCAGCATGTGGCGATGAATATTGCCGATCGTCCACGGTTCTATCGCGAGATGCACCGCGTCCTTCGTCCAGGCGGCGTGGTCCCACTCTACGATGCCGTCGCCGGCAACGGTGCGCCACTCTTCCCTATGCCGTGGGCGCGCGATTCCTCGACCAGTTTTCTCCTGTCGCCCGTCGCGTTTAGGACTGTCCTGGAGCGGGTTGGTTTCACCGTCATCGCCTGGTGCGACATCACCGAGGACGCCAAGCGCTGGTTCGCCAGCCGACCCCGCGGTGCGGCGGGTCCAGGATTCCATCTGCTCATGGGATCGGAATTTCCCGCCATGGCTGCCGACTTCGCCCGCAGCGTCCTGGAAGGCCGCGTCGGCCTGCTCATGGCCGTCGCCCGGAAAGACCTGACCTGACTCAGCCTTCTGAAAGGAGCATCGACATGGACGCGATCGCCGTCACCCCGGTTCGGACTGTGAGCGACGAAACCTACTATCAATGCTGGTATCCGGTGTGTCTCGTCAGCGAAGTCGGCGCGGCGACGCTGGTCGGGGTCGATATGCTCGGCACGCGGGTCATCGTCTACCGCGATGCGTCGGGCAAGGCGGTGGTGCAGAGCGCTTGGTGTCCGCATCTTGGCGCCGATCTCTCGCAAGGCGCACGGGTCGAAGGCCAGGTGCGCTGCCCCTACCATCATTGGCGTTTCGACAGCACCGGCGCCTGCAGCCACATCCCCACCGGCGACCGTATCCCCGCGGCCGCACGCATCTTCACGTATCCGTCGGCGGAGGCCTGGGGCTTGATCTGGCTGTTCAACGGCACGACGGCGGCATTCGATGTGCCGCGGGTGCCGGGAGCGACGGAAGCCGAGCTTGCCTGCGAAGCGCATCTTCGCGGCATTCGCACCTCGCCGGGCGAGATTGCGCTCAGCAACGGTGTCGACTTCCAGCACCTGCGCACGCTCCATGGCCTGCAGACCACGGAGCCCGAGGAGATCGCTGTGCGCGACCACGAGATCGAATTCCGGGTCGGGCGCGCGGGCTACACACAGCACGGCGTGATCAGCGGCGTCAGCACCTTCGCGCAGCATCTGACATCAGGCGGGTCCAACCTGTTCATGCTGTTCTGCGGCGCGCCGATCGATCGCGGCCGGCGGCGGATGTTCTTCATGGTCGGAGTACCGCGCATGGGCGGCGCGCAAGCCGAGCGACAGGCCCTCGACAACTTGCGCGGCTTCGTCGAGCGGCTACTGGCCGAGGACGAGCCGGTGCTGGAAAGCATGCGCTTCCGGCGCGGAACGCTGGTTGCAAGCGACCGGCACCTCGCGCGCTATTTCCGTTACGTCAGCGAGTTCCCGCGCGCGGCCCCGCCTGGCGTCTGAGAGGCAGTGCGAACGGAGAACACGGTCATGCCTGTCAACGCCCTGTTCGGACTGAGCATCCTGATGAGCTTTCTGGCATTTGGCCTGGTCGCGAGGCTCTACATCTGGCCGCGCCTGCATCACATGCCGCGCGAGGAGGCACTGATGGCCTTGGTGACGCCGCATGCCTTCCGGTTCATTGGCCTCAGCTTCCTTGTGCCCGGCGTGGTGGCGCCCTCGCTGCCGCCGGCGTTCGCGGCTCCTGCCGCCTATGGCGATTTGATCGCGGCTATCCTGGCGATCATTTCGGTGCTTGCGCTGTCGGTCCGGACCTCATGGGCCGTAGCGATCGTCTGGATCTTCAACCTTTGGGGGAGCTTCGATCTTCTCAAGGCGATGTACGAGGGCAGGATCGGGGTCGGCATCGACATCGGGCACCTGGGCGCGACCTTCTACATCCCGACAGTGATCGTGCCGCCGCTGCTCATCCTCCACGGCTTGATCTTTTGGCTGCTCCTACGGCGCGGCCGCGCTTAGGCGGCGACCTTGACGATCAGCTTGCCGAAGTTCTCGCCTTTGAGCAGGCCCATGAAGGCCTGCGGGGCCTTTCCGAGCCCCTCGACGATGGTTTCCCGGCTTTTGATCCTGCCGGCCTTCAGGAGCCCACCGACCTCGGTCACGAACTCGCCCATCAGAGAGACGTGATCGGAAATGATGAAGCCCTGAAGGGTGAGCCGGCGCTGGACGATGGTGAACATCTTGGCCGGTCCCGCCATCGGCTGCTTGTCCTGGTATTCGGAGATGGCGCCGCAGAAGGCCACTCGTCCGAAATTGTTCAGTCGCGCGAACACGGCATGGAAGATCGGGCCGCCGACGTTCTCGAAATCCGCATCGATGCCCTGCGGGCAGAGCTTGTCCAGCACCGCACCGTAGTCGTGCTCGCCACGATGGTTGAAGCAGGCATCGTAGCCCGCCTCGCGCACTGCCCAGACGCACTTGTCTTCGCCGCCGGCGCAACCCACGACCTTGGCGCCAGCAAGCTTGGCGAGCTGCCCTGCCACCTGTCCGACCGCGCCGGTTGCCGCCGACACGAAGGCCGTCTCGCCGGCCTTGGGCTTGCAGATATGCCTGATGCCGTACCATGCGGTGAAGCTCGGCATGCCGAGCACACCGAGATGGGCCGAAAGCGGGGCAACGACGGGATCGATCTTGCGCAGGCCCTTTCCGTCATGGACGGTATAGGTGGCCCAGTTCAGCATGCCGATGATGGTGTCGCCCCTGGCGAAGCGCCCGTTGCGCGACTCCACGACCTCGCCGATCGAGCCGCCTGTCAATGGCTTGCCCACCTCGAAGGGCGGCGTGTAGGAGCGCAGTTCGCTCATGCGCGGCCGCATATAGGGATCGAGCGACAAGAAGCGCTGGCGCACCAGGATCTGTCCGTCGCCGAGCGGCGGCAGGCTGGCGGTCTCCTGCCCGAAACAATCGGCGGTCACGTCGCCCACCGGGCGTTTGGCGAGAACGATCTGCAGGGCTTCGGTCATGGGCGTGTCCTCATGGGTTGGGCCTTTCGGCGAAATCGCTGCGGCGGTAGCCCTGCAGATAGAGCAGGGACGTGAGATCGCCATGGGCGATGCGCGCCGATACCTGCGCTGCCACCACCGGCTTGGCGCGGAAAGCGACGCCCAGGCCCGCAGCCTGGAGCATCGGCAGGTCATTGGCGCCGTCGCCGACGGCCACGGCCTCGCCCACCGCAATCTGACGCTCGGCGCACAGCCGGTCGAGCATCGCAAGCTTGGCCTCCTTGCCCAGAATCGGCGGCGCGACCTCGCCGGTTAGCTTGTGTCCGTCGTGACCGAGGACATTGGCGGCATCGAGGTCGAAGCCGAGCGCCTCGCGCACCCTGGAGGTGAAGAAGGTGAAGCCACCCGAAACCAGGGCGCAAAACCCTTGGTATTTATGCATGGTGGCGACCAAGGTGGCCCCCCCGGGCGTGTAGCGGATGCGTCGCGCGGCCTCATCGAGCCGGGCGACCGGGAGGCTCTGCAGGAGCCCGACCCGCTCCTTGAGGGCGCCGGCGAAGTCGATTTCGCCGTTCATGGCGCGCGACGTGATGGCCGCGATCTTGTCGCGCAGGCCGAGGAAGGCGGCCAGCTCGTCGAGCATCTCGTTCTCGATGATGGTCGATTCCATGTCGGCGACCAGAAGCTTCTTGCGGCGGCCTACCGCCGGAACGACCACCGCGTCGATCTCCGGCAGCGAGATATCGCCCGCGGTGCCCTCGAATGGCAGGTCGCAGGCGATGCCGGGCGCGAGCCAATCAGGCGCGCCGACAGCGGCGCCGTTTCCGCGCAACCTGGCCGTCGCCTGCCGGAGGTGGGCCTCGTCGAGCCTGGGCGCGCCGGGGTTGCAAACCAGGACAAGGACATTTTTCACGCTTCGGCTCTAACGATGCACCCGAGGATTTGCAAACGCGGCGGCCGCATGGCCAAACAGGGCATGGGCAAGCCGGATGTCGTCATCGTCACGGGGCCGACTGCGAGCGGCAAGTCGGCGCTTGCCCTTGCATTGGCGCAGCATCGGCGCGGCACGATCATCAATGCCGACGCGATGCAAACCTATGACGCCTTTCCGATCCTCACCGCACAGCCAACCTTTGCCGAGCAGGCGGCCGTGCCGCATCGCCTGTACGGCGTGCTGCCGATCAGCGAGACCCTTTCGGCGGCACGCTGGCGCGCGCTCGCGGCCGTCGAGATCGAGCGGTGCCACAAGGCGGGCCGATTGCCTGTCTTGTGCGGCGGGTCGGGCCTCTACCTGCGCGCGCTCATGCAGGGCCTTTCCGATATCCCGAGCGTGCCGGCCGCGCTTCGCGCCGAGGCCAATGACGAGTGGAACCGCCTGGGCCCCGACGCTTTTCGCGCGCGTCTTGCCGAGCACGACCCGAAGATCGTGGCGCGCCTGAAGCCGGGCGACCGGCAACGCCACGTGCGCGCCTGGGAGATCTGGATAGGGACAGGCCAGCCGCTCAGCGCCTGGCAACAGGGCAAGGGGTCGCCGTCGCCCTGGCGCTTCGTGTCGATCCTTCTCGCACCCGAGCGCACATGGTTGCGCGACCGGATCGCGGCGCGGTTCGACGCCATGCTCAAGACCGGCGCGCTGGAAGAGGTGCGAGCGGTGTTCGACCGGGATCCCGATCCAACCTGGCCCGGCCTCAAGGCTCACGGCGCGCCCGAATTGTTCCGTCACTTGCGCGCTGAGCTAAAGTTGGACGAAGCGCGGCGAATGGCCATCGATCACACGCGCCAATACGCGAAGCGCCAGATGACGTGGTTCCGACACCAACTGGCACCAAATCTTGCTATCGACATGCCTTCAAATCTGGCTTTGGCGAGTGCCGAGCAATTTTTGGACAAAATAGAGGTCTGAAACTTTACGTTTTGTGCTGATTTTGATTGACCCTCCGGACCACCGTCTCTAATTTCCGCGCCGCCGCAAACCTCGTTTTGCGGCGTATTCGTCATAGAGGAGACCCGCGTCATGAAGCCCGAGGAGTCCGCCACGACTGGCGCCGATCTGCTGGTGAAAGCCCTGATCGACGAGGAAGTCGAGGTCGTCTTCGGCTATCCCGGTGGCGCGGTCCTTCCGATCTACGACTCGCTCTTCAAGCAGAACCGGCTTCGCCACATCCTGGTACGCCACGAACAGGCGGCGGTGCATGCCGCCGAAGGCTATGCCCGCTCGACGGGCAAGGTGGGCGTGGTGCTGGTAACTTCCGGGCCGGGCGCGACCAACGCCGTGACCGGCCTCACCGATGCGTTGATGGATTCCGTCCCCATCGTCTGCCTCACGGGTCAAGTGCCGACGCACCTGATCGGCAACGATGCCTTCCAAGAGGCGGACACGACCGGCATCACCCGTCCTTGCACCAAGCACAATTATCTGGTGAAGGCGGTGGGCGATCTCGCACGTACCGTCCACGAGGCGTTCTATGTGGCGCGCTCGGGACGACCCGGACCGGTCGTGATCGACCTGCCCAAGGACGTGCTGATGAACAAGCACGAGTACGAAGCGCCCAGGAAGCCGGTGCAGCACAAGAGCTATCGGCCGCAGGTGAAGCCCGATCCCGGGAAGATCGAGCAGGCGATCGACCTGATCGCGGCGGCCAAGCGCCCGGTCTTCTATACCGGCGGCGGCGTGATCAACTCGGGTCCAAAGGCCAGCAAGCTGCTCGCGCAGTTCGTGCGCATGACAGGCTATCCGATCACCAACACGCTGATGGGGCTCGGCGGCTTTCCGGCGTCGGACAAGCAGTTCCTGGGCATGCTCGGCATGCACGGGACCTACGAGGCGAACCTCGCGATGTACAATTGCGACGTGCTGATCGATATCGGCGCGCGCTTCGACGACCGCATCACGGGCAAGCTCGCCGAGTTCTCGCCTAAATCGAAGAAGATCCATATCGACATCGATCCGAGCTCGATCAACAAGAACGTGCGCGTCGACCTGCCGATCGTGGGCGATGCTGCGCTGGCGCTCGAGGAGCTGATTCGCATCTGGAAGGCGAGGCAACCCCGCACCGACCAGAAGGCCTTGAAGGCGTGGTGGGCCGAGATCGAGAAGTGGCGCGGCCGCAACTGCCTCGCGTACAAGCAGGATAAGGAGACGATCAAGCCGCAATACGCGCTCGAGCGTCTCTATCACTACATCCAGGAGCGCGACCATTACATCACGACCGAGGTCGGTCAGCACCAGATGTGGGCCGCGCAATTCCTGAAGTTCGAGCAGCCCAACCACTGGATGACGTCGGGCGGGCTCGGCACCATGGGTTACGGTTTCCCCGCGGCGATCGGCGTACAGATTGCCCATCCGGATTCCCTCGTGATCGACGTGGCCGGCGAAGCGTCCATCATGATGAACATCCAGGAGCTTTCCACGGTGGCGCAGTATCGCCTGCCGGTGAAGATCTTCATCCTGAACAACCAGTACATGGGGATGGTGCGCCAGTGGCAGGAACTGCTGCATGGCGGCCGCTATTCCGAAAGCTACATGGAATCGCTGCCCGACTTCGTGAAGCTCGCCGAGGCATTCGGCGCGGTCGGCCTGCGGACCGGCAGTCCGGCCGAGCTCGATGGCGTCATCCAGGAGATGATCAGGATCAAGAAGCCGGTCATCGTCGACGTACTGGTCGACAAGGCCGAGAACTGCTTTCCGATGATCCCGTCGGGTGCGGCGCACTACGACATGCTGCTGGGCCCGAACGACCGCGCCGCCAAGCCGGTGTCCGAGGAAGGGATGGTGCTGGTGTGAGTCCGATCGAGACCGCCTCGCGCCACACCATCTCCGTCCTCGTCGACAACGAACCTGGTATCCTGGCCCGCGTGGTCGGCCTGTTCTCGGGCCGCGGATACAATATCGAGAGCCTGACGGTGGCGCGCACCAATGCCAGGGAGAATCTCTCGCGCATCACCATCGTCACGGCCGGCACGCCGATGGTGATCGAGCAGATCAAGGCCCAGCTCGACCGGCTGGTGCCGGTCCATCGCGTTCGCGACCTGACGCTGGAGGGCGAGCATGTCGAGCGGGAGCTGGCTTTGGTGAAGGTGAGGGGCACGGGCGACAAGCGCGTCGAGGCGCTACGCCTCGCCGACGTGTTCCGAGCCAAGGTGATCGACGCCAAGAACGATTCCTTCGTCTTCGAGGTCACCGGCGCGTCCGACAAGGTCGATACCTTCATCGGCCTGATGGAGGGGCTGGGTCTCGTCGATGTCGGCCGCACGGGCATCGTCGCCACGACCCGCGGCGGCGAGGCAATCTGATGCGGCGCATCCGACGATGACGTACCTCCTGCCCCTGCTCGGTCTCGCCGCCGTCCATCTGATGGCCGCGGCGAGCCCCGGCCCGAGTTTCGTCGTGGTGGCGCAGACCGCTGTCGGCTCCGGCCGGCGCGCCGGATTGCTGGCGGCCCTCGCCATGATGCTTGGCGCCGTCGCCTGGGCGGCGGCGGCGCTCTATGGGTTGCAGGCGCTGTTCGCGCGTTTCGAATGGCTCTATCTCGCCATGCGTATCGGCGGCGGGCTCTATCTCCTTTACCTCGCGGTGATGCTGTGGCGGCACGCCCCGGAGCCGCTGTCCGAGCCCAGCGCCGCCGGGCACAACAAGACCGGAGCGGCGCAGGGTTTCGTCCGGGCCTTGCTCCTGCAGCTCGGCAATCCCAAGGTCATGGTCTTCTTCGGCAGCATCTTTCTTGCGCTGCTGCCGGCCCATCCACCGCCCTGGATGCAAGCCGCGACCCTCGCGATCGTGGCCTTCAACGAATTCACCTGGTACGCGCTGATCACCCTGCTGTTCTCCGGTGGGCCGGCGCGCTCCATCTACCGCCGGGCCAAGTTCTGGCTCGACCGCATCATGGGTGGTGCGCTGGCGCTTCTTGGCTTGCGCCTCGCCCTGCTGAGCCGCTAGACAGCGCGCCATTCGAGAGGGAGCAGGAAAATGCGTGTCTATTACGATCGTGACGCCGACGTGAACCTGATCAAGGGCAAGAAGGTCCTGATCGTCGGCTACGGCAGCCAGGGTCACGCCCACGCCATGAATCTCCGCGACTCGGGCGTCAAGGACGTGCGCATTGCGCTCAAGTCCGGCTCCGCCACGGTCAAGAAGGCGGAGGGGGCGGGCTTCACTGTCATGAGCCCTGCCGACGGTGCCAAGTGGGCCGACATCGTGATGGTGCTGACGCCCGACGAGCTGCAGAGCGACATCTACAACGCCGATCTCGCGCCCAACATGCGGGCAGGTTCGGCGCTCGCCTTCGCGCACGGCCTCAACGTGCATTTCAATCTGATCAGTCCGCGCGCCGATATCGACGTGTTCATGATCGCACCCAAGGGTCCGGGCCACACCGTTCGCTCCGAGTACCTGCGCGGCGGCGGGGTGCCCTGCCTGGTCGCGGTGGCGCAGAACGCCTCGGGCAACGCGCTGGAGATCGGGCTCAGCTACTCCTCGGCGATCGGCGGCGGCCGCGCCGGCACCATCGAGACCACCTTCAAGGAGGAGTGCGAGACGGACCTGTTTGGCGAGCAGGTGGTGTTGTGTGGCGGTCTCGTCGAGTTGATCAAGGCGGGCTATGAGACGCTGGTCGAGGCGGGCTACGCGCCGGAGATGGCCTACTTCGAGTGCCTGCACGAGGTGAAGCTGATCGTGGACCTGATCTACGAGGGCGGCATCGCCAACATGAACTACTCGATCTCCAACACTGCGGAGTACGGCGAGTACATTTCGGGGCCGCGCATCGTGACGGCCGAGACCAAGGCCGAGATGAAACGCGTGCTGGCCGACATCCAGTCGGGTCGCTTCGCACGCGACTGGATGCTCGAGAACAGGGTCAACCAGGCGTCGTTCAAGGCCATGCGCAAGCGCATGTCGGAGCATCCGATCGAGGAGATCGGCGTGAAGCTGCGCGGCATGATGCCGTGGATCAAGGAGAAGGCGCTGGTCGACAAGACCCGCAATTAGAGCATCTCTTCGCGACCGCGAGCCGCGCGGAGCAGTCTCCGCGCTTTGGCGCCCGCGGCCCGGGAAACCTAGATGATATACCCACCGCCGGACGCATCGAGCATCGCGCCGGTGATGAAGGAAGCTTCATCTGACAGAAGCCATAGCACCGCTTCCGCGATCTCGTGGGCCTCACCCACGCGTCGCATCGGGATCGAGGCCTCGATGCTGGCGCGGAAGGCCGCATCCTTCAGCCGGCCCTCGGTCATCTCGCTCAGCACCATGCCGGGTCTGACCGAATTGACCCGGATACCCTCGGCCGCCGCCTCACGCGCGAAGCCTTTGCTGAAGGCATCGACGGCACCTTTGCTCGCGGCATAGGCCGAAGATCCCGGACGCCCGCCCAAAGTGGCCGCCATCGAGGAGACATTGACGATCGCGCCGCCCTTGCCGCCATGTTTGGTCGACATGCGCCTGGCGGCCTCCCGGCAGCACAGCATCAGGCCGATGACATTCACCGCAAAGACATTGGCGAGGACCGCAGCGTCATATTCGTCGACGCGGCCGCGCCGGCCGTTGATGCCGGCACTGTTAACAAGATGGGTGATTGGCCCCAGCGATCTTTCGGTCTCTTCGAACAGGCGGACGATGTCCGCTTCGTGCGCCATGTCGGCACGGACGGCAATCGCTTGCGCGCCCTTCGCTTCGATGTCCGCCACCACCACCTGCGCCAGCTCTGCGCGCGAACGGTAGTTGACGGCAATCCTGTATCCCCGCGCCGCCGCGCGGCGTGCGGTCTCCGCGCCGATACCGGAGGCGCCGCCGGTAATGAGAAGCGTCCTGCTCATCCTTTGATCGCCCCGCCCGTCAGTCCGCTCACGAGATAACGCCGCACGACGAAGGAGAAGGCCAGGACCGGGAGCATGATCATGGTGCCCCCGGCGGCGATGCGGCCCCATTCCCATCCCTCGTAGTTCATGAAGTTCACCACCGCCACCGGCGCGGTCATCGCCTCCGTGCGCGTCAGGATCAACGCGAAGAAGAAGTCGTTCCAGGCGAACAGGAAGCAGAGGATGGCCGTCGCCGCCAGACCCGGGCCGGAAAGTGGCAGGATGATGCGATAGAATCCCTGCCACATCGTGGCGCCATCGATCCAGGCCGCCTCCTCCAGCGAGCGCGGGAGCTGATCGTAGAACGGCCGCATCATCCAGATCACCAGCGAGAGGTTGAAGGTCAGATAGATGATCACCAGCCCGGTGAGCGTGTCGAGCAGCTCCAGATAGCGGTAGACGAGAAAGTAGGGAATCGTGAAGGCGATCGGCGGTGCCATGCGGCTGGCGAGTATCCAGAGCGTGATCGCCCCCTGACCGCGCGAGGTCCAGCGCGACAGCGCATAGGCGGCAGGCGTGCCGATCACCAGCGACAGCACGGTCGAGGCGACGCTGGCGACGAGGCTGTTGCCGAACGAGCCGCGGAATTCCGAGGTCCAGAGCGCCGCATAGTTGGCCAGCGTAGCGTCGAAGAGCAGCCGGGGCGGGAAGCGGAAGATCTCGGCATTGGTCTTGAACGACATCGTGAGAAGCCAGAGGAATGGCGCCAGCGCCAGGACCGCAAGCACGATCGCCAGCGCCTGCATGGCGAAGCGGTCGCGCCGATGCGAGGAACCCCTAGTCGACACGGACGCCCCATCCGACGGCGCGAATGATGACCCAGCTCAACACGACGGTGGCACCGAGCAGGGCGACGGTGATGGCGCTTGAAAAGCCCAAATAGGAGAAGTTGAAGGCCTGCAGGAACGAATAGTAGTTCGTCACCTCCGTCACGTTGCCCGGCCCGCCGTCCGTCAGGATGAAGATCAGCGGGAACGCCTTGATGGAATCGATCAGCCGGAAGAGGCCCGCGACCAGCAGCACGCCCTTGATGAAGGGCAGGGTGACATGGCGCGTGAGCTGCCAGGGCGAGGCGCCGTCGACCCGGGCTGCATCGAGCAATTCCTGCGGCATCATCTGCAGGCTCGCCAGCACCATCAGCATGGTGAAGGGGAACCATTCCCAGGTATCGGCGACGATGATCGAGGTAAGCGCCCACTGCGGATCGGTGATCAATGCCGGCACGTTCCAGCCAAGCGCGCGGAAGATCCCGTGCATCGGGCTGATGTCGGGCGTGTAGATCACCTTCCAGATGATGGCCACCACGATGGGCGGGAGCACCATCGGGATGAGGAACACGGTTCGCAGTGCCTCCAGCAGTCGCGACTTGACGTTGAGCAGCAGCGCCAGGCCGAGTCCGATCAGGAGCTGCAGCGACACCGTCCAGAAGGAAAGCTTCACCTGCACCCACACGGAGTTCGCCAATCTGCCGTCGGCCAGGAGCTCGCGGTAGCTCTGCCACGGATGCGAGAAGTCCCACTGCGTCTCGGGCCGCGTGAGGTTCAGCGGCGTGAAGCTCGTCACCAACAGGTAGAGCGAGGGCAGAAGAGTGATGATCGCGAGCACCGCCAGCGAAGGCGCCACGCAGTAGATGAAGAAGCGGCGCTGGCGCCGCCCAATTGTGCCCAAGGCAGTTGACGACATGCCGGCGAAGCGGTCGGTGTCGTGGGCGACACGACCGATGCTCATGACGGCTCTCGTCCTGCCGACCACCTTCCCGGCGAAGGCGGAGAGGAAGCAAGGAACTCAGAGATCAATCTTGATGCCGGCCTTCTGCAGATCCTGGATCGCCTCGGCCTGTGCCTGCTTCAGGGATTCGGGCGCCGCCTGCTGCTTGGTGGCGATGCGCTCGATCGCCTTGTTGATCTTGTCGCCGACCTGCGGATAGACGGGCACGGTGCGGTATTTCATGTAGCCGGTCTTGCCGCCGAGCTGCAGGACCTCGAGGAACAGCGAGGCGACGTCCTGGCCGTTCAGCGTCAGAACCTGCTTGAACTCGGGACTCTTGATCACCGACAGGCGGCAGACGCTGGGATACCCGTGCTTCTCGACGATCATGGAGATCGTCTCCTTCGAGAGCGCCCACTTGATGAACTCCCATGCCGCTTCCTTCTTCTTGGAGCCGGCCGGGATGCCAAGCCCATGGCTGTTGGAGCCGGGAAAGTTGCCGTCCGGGCCGGCCGGCATCAGCCCATAGCGGACGGTCTTCTGCACCGTGCTCTCGGCGTGCTTGGCGAGCGGCACCATCCAGGTAATCGCCTGGGTGCGAATATTGGCGCGGCCCGACATCTGGGAACGCATCGACTGGTCGTCGGAGTAGGACAGGATGCCGTCGGGACCGTATTTCATCAGCAGGTTGGCGTACCACTCGGCCGACCGTGCCGCCTGGGGCGTGTCAAGCGTCGGCGTGAGATTGTCCGGCGGCGCCTTGAACACGGCCCCGCCCATGCCCATCAGGTAGGGAATCCAGTTCCAGTGATGCAGTTTGTCGGCGGTGAACGCGGCGACGCCTTCCTTGTTGTGGACCGCGTCGCAGACCTTGATCAGTTCGTCGAACGTCTTGGGCAATGCGAGGCCCGCCTTCTCGATCAGATCGAAGCGGCTCGCACCCAAAATCATGGCCCCGGCCTCCCAGGTGTAGCCGAACGTTTCCCCCTTGGCGTTCTGCATCGCCGATTGTGCGCCGCCCACGAAGTCCTCGGGCGCCCATTGCGCAGGAGTGTATTTGGGATCCTTGGTGAAGGTATCGAGGTTGGTGAACCAGCCGGCGCCGATCCACCGGCCGGAATAGATGAAGGTGACGTTGCAGACGTCGATTGCCGAACCGCGTGTGGAAAGTTCGAGGTCGGTGCGCTGGTTGTAGACGGGGAAGGCCTGCATGGTGAAGTTCACCTTGATGCCGGTCTTCTCCTGGAACTGCGGCAGGTAGGTCTTCAGGTATTCGTAGTAAGTCGTTTGGAAGCAGGAGGCATTGATCGTGATGCCGTCGTAGGGCGACTTCGCCTGGGCATGGACGGCGGGCGACGGCAGGGCGCCCGAAGCCAGAACCGAAGCGCCGGCGGCGCTGCGCAGGATCGAGCGGCGGCGGTATCCAGTCATCTTGCGGTTCCTCCCCGGGATTTTGATCGAGTTGAACGCGCTTCCCCAGCCCGGTCAAGCAAGCCGGGTGTTATAGTTTCCTCGCGATTGCGGGAGGAGAGCAATGAAGGCCGCCGTTCTGTTCGAGCCCAACACGCCATTGCACGTCGTCGACTGCGAGCTCGATTCGCCCAAGGCGAACGAAGTGCGCGTGAAGATGAAGGCTTCGGGCGTGTGCCAGAGCGACTGGCACGTCATGAACGGCGACTGGCCCTCGCCGTTGCCGATCGTGCCGGGTCACGAGGCGGCGGGCGAGATCGCCGAATGCGGGCCGGGCGTCGCCATGGTGAAGCCGGGCGACCATGTGATCTTCTCCTTCCGCCCGCACTGCGGCCGCTGCCGCTACTGCACGCAGGGCCGCACGGTGCTTTGCATCGGTCGCGCCGGCGCGCCGCCGGGCGCACTCTATGACGGTACGCTGCGGCTGAAGCACAAGGGACAGGGCATCAACCAGATGGCGCGCATCGGCACCTTTGCCGAGGAGGTCGTCGTGCCGGAGGAGATGGTGGTGCCGATCCGCAACGACATGCCGTGGCCGCAGGCGGCGCTCGTCGGATGCTGCGTCGCGACCGGCGTCGGTGCCGTGACCCGTCATGCCAGGATCGAGGCAGGCTCGTCGGTGCTCGTAATCGGGTGCGGCGGGGTGGGCTTGAACGCCATCCAGGGTGCGATGCTTTCGGGCGCGCGCCTCATCATCGCCGCCGATATCCTCGACAACAAGCTCGAGATGGCCAGGACCTTCGGCGCCACCCATACGATCAACACTGCCAAGGACAACGACGCGGTGAAAAAGGTGAAGGAGATCGCGGGCCTCGGCGTCGACTATTCCTTCGACGCGGTCTCGAACGACAAGACCCAGACGCTGGCCTTCGACGCGCTGGCTCCCGGCGGCCACGCTGTCGCCGTCGGCATCTCGGCGGCATCGATCAAGGCGCAGTATTCGCCTTTCATGATGGTCTTCACCGAGAAGACAGTGAGCGGCACTTTCTACGGCTCGGTTCGACCCAACGTCGATTTTCCGATGCTGGTGGACCACTACATGAACGGAAAGCTCAATATCGATGACCTGGTCAGCCGAACCTACAGGCTTCAGGAGATCAACGAGGGCTTCAGGCGCATGATGGCGGGCGAGGTCGCGCGCGGCGTCGTTGTGTTCGATTGAGGCATCTCGCCGATGCCTGAATCGCCTTGCGGGACTCTGCGCGCCGGTTTAAACCCGTCGCACCTTGGCGTGCCTGTCAGGCGGTGTGCCCGCGTTACTGTTTGTCCAATAATAACAGAGACTTAGCGAATGCTGTCGAGAGTGATCGGGCTGTTTTCAGCGGACATGGGTATCGACCTCGGAACGGCCAACACGCTGGTTTATGTGAAGGGGCGCGGGATCGTTCTCAACGAGCCGTCGGTCGTTGCGCTCACCACGCAAAGCGGGAAGCGCCAGGTCCTGGCGGTCGGCGAGGAAGCCAAGATGATGCTGGGCCGCACGCCCGGCAACATCCAGGCGATCCGCCCTTTGCGCGACGGAGTCATCGCCGACTTCGAGGTCGCCGAGGCGATGATCAAGCACTTCATCAGCAAGGTGCACAACCGCCGCTCGTTCGCCCATCCCCAGATTGTCGTCTGCGTGCCTTCCGGGTCGACCGCCGTCGAGCGCCGTGCCATCCAGGAATCGGCCGAGAGCGCGGGCGCGCGCAAGGTCTGGCTGATCGAGGAGCCGATGGCGGCGGCGATCGGCGCTGGCCTGCCGGTCACGGAGCCGACCGGCTCCATGGTGGTCGATATCGGCGGCGGCACCACGGAGGTCGCCGTGCTGTCGTTGGGCGGTATCGTCTATCCGCGCTCCGTCCGCGTCGGCGGCGACAAGATGGACGAGGCGATCATCGCCTACATCCGCCGCAACCATAATCTGCTGGTTGGCGAAAGCTCGGCCGAGCGCATCAAGAAGACCATCGCCTCGGCTTGCGCGCCGGATGACGGCGAGGGCCGGACCATGGAGATCAAGGGCCGCGACCTCATGAACGGTGTGCCGAAGGAGCTGGTCATCACCGAGCGGCAGATCGCCGAGAGCCTGCAGGAGCCCGTCAGCGCCATCGTCGAGGCGGTCAAGGTGGCGCTCGAGAACACGGCGCCCGAACTGGCGGCCGATATCGTCGACAAGGGCATCGTTCTTACCGGCGGCGGCGCCATGCTCACCAATATGGACACCGTCCTGCGCCAGTCCACTGGCCTGCCGGTCTCGGTGGCCGAGGATCCTCTTCTCTGCGTCGCTCTCGGCACGGGCCATGCAGTGGAAAACATCGACCGTCTGCGCGGCGTCTTGTCCTCCATGTATTGAGGCACCGCGCGCCACGGCCCGCTTGGAGTAGAATGGGTCGGACATGGCGATTCGCGACGACTTCGAGGTAGCCAGCCAGCAACTGCGCACCGTCCTGCAGCGCTTCGCGCTCGTCCTGCTGGTGGTCGCGGCCTTTGTTGCCATGCTGATCGGCAAGGCCGACTCGGTGCTGGTCGAGAAGGCGCGTGTGCTGGCGCTCGACCTCGCGAGTCCGGCGCTCGAGGCTATCGCGAGGCCGGTCGCGGCGGCCAACCGGGCGATCGCCGATCTCAAGGAGTTTGCCTCGTTGCGCGAAGAGAATGCGCGACTGCGCGAGGAGAACAGCCGCTTGCTCGCCTGGCAGACTGCGGCACGGCGGCTTGAGAACGAGAACGACCGCCTGCGCGAGCTGGCGCATTTCCGTGAAGGCCCGGAAGCGTCCTTCATCACCGCCCGTGTCGTGGGCGACAGCGTCAGTGCCTATGTCCGCGGGGCGTTGTTGAATGTCGGTCGAAAGGCCGGCGTCACCCCAGGCCAGGCCGTGGTCACGGGCGAGGGCCTCGCGGGGCGTATCGCCGAAGTGGGCGACAACAGCGCGCGTGTGCTGTTCGTGACCGACGTGAATTCCCGCCTGCCGGTGCAAGTCGAGCGCACGCGCGAGCGGGCGATCCTCGCCGGCAACAATTCGGCGCTGCTGCGCCTCACCTTGATGCAAGGCATGGCGAGCGTCCAGCCGGGCGACCGCATCGTCACCTCGGGCAGCGGCGGCAGCTTCCCGATCGGCATTCCCGTCGGCGAAGTGGTGCGTGGCGGCAACGAGGGCAGCATTCGCGTGCGGCCGTTCGCCGACTTCGCGCGCCTGGAGTTCGTGCGCGTCGTCGACTACGGAATCACCGGCCTCGTGAATACCGGCGCTGCCGGCGCTGCTGCCGCGGCCGACGGCCAGGGGACGCGCTGAGATGCGAGCCGATGGGCTTCTGGCGAGGCTCGACCGGGTGGGACGCCTTGCGCTGCCCGGTACGGTGCTGGTGTTCTTCGTCATCCTGACATTGGCACCGCTTCGGGTGCCTTATCTGTCGGACACCTTGCCGCTTCTGCCCGCGTTGGTCGTGTTCCAGTTCAGCCTCGCCATGCCCGAGCGGCTGCCGGGGCCATTGCTGCTGGTCGTCGGCGTGCTGCTCGACCTGCTGCTGGGCGGGCCGGGAGCGCCCATCGGCGTCAGCGCCCTGGGGTTCGTGCTGATCCGCGCCGCAGTGGTCGCCAACCGGCGATATCTCGTCGGCGTGCCGTTCCTGTTCCAGTGGATCGGCTTCTGCATCCTTTGCTGGCTCTTCATGGTGCTGGTCTGGGCCTTCACGGCCCTCTGGACCTGGACGGCGATCGATCCGGTGCCGGCGATGATGCAGTACGCGGTGGCGATCGTGATCTACCCGCTGCTGGCGCCGCTCATCGCGCGGGTGCGGCCGCGCGATCCGTTGAACGTGCCCGAGCTCTCGCGCGGCACGGCGCAACCCGGGGAGACGGCGACGTGATGCGGTTCCGCAAAGGCGACGGCGAGCGGGCCGGCCTGTTCACGCGCCGGGCTCTGCTGCTGGGAGGCGCGCAACTTACACTGATCTCGGCGCTGGCCGGCCGCCTCTACCAGCTCCAGGTGCTCGAGAGCGAACGCTTCTCGACACTGGCCGAGGAGAACCGTGTCAACATCCGGCTGCTGGCGCCGCCGCGCGGCCTGATCTTCGATCGGACCGGCCAGCCGCTCGCCATCAACCGCAACAACTTCCGTGTCATGCTGGCGGCCGACCGCGGCCGTGGCGCCGAGGTCGTGATCGAGCGGCTCGACCAGATCCTCAACCTGGGCGAGGCCGATCGCACGCGCCTGCTGCGCGAGCTCCGCCGCAGCCGCAACTTCCAGCCTTCCGTGGTGCGCGAGAATCTCGGTTGGGAGGAGGTGTCACGAATCGAGTTCAATGCGCCCGATCTGCCGGGTGTGTTCATCGACATCGGCCAGACGCGCGACTATCCCGAAGGCGACCTCACGAGCCATATCGTGGGTTATACCGGCCGGGTGTCGGATGAAGATCTGGCCGGCCGCGACGATCCCCTGCTGCAGCTTCCCACGATGCGCTTCGGCAAGAAGGGCGTGGAACGCTCGCTCGAGGACGAGCTGCGCGGCCGTGCCGGCGCCGTGCAGGTCGAGGTCAACGCCGTGGGTCGGATCGTGCGCGAGCTCGACCGCAACGAGGGGCAGCCCGGCGACAATGTGCTGCTCACCGTCGACCTCGAGCTTCAGCGCTTCGCCGCCGAGCGGCTGCGCGCACAACAGGCCAATCTGGAGCACAAGAGCGGCACCGTCGTGGTGATGGATGTGGTCACCGGCGACATTCTCGCAATGGTGTCCGAACCGGGGTTCGATCCCAATGTCTTCGCCCGCGGCATCACGCAGGCCGAATGGCGCGACCTCCTGGACGACCCTGCCCGTCCGCTCAACAACAAGGCGATCGCGGGCGTCTATCCGCCGGGCTCGACCTACAAGGTTGCGGTAGCGCTCGCCGCGCTCGAATCGAGGGCGATCGACGCGGGGACCATCCTGTCCTGCAATGGCTACATCGAGCTGGGCGACATCAAGTTCCATTGCTGGTGGAAGGGAGGCCATGGCGGCCTGAACGTGGTCGGCGGAATCTCCAATTCGTGCGACTGCTTCTTCTATCAGGCTGCGCAGCGGACCGGCGTCGACAAGATCGGCGAGATGGCGGCCAAGCTGGGTTTCGGCCAGGTGAGCGCGCTCGGCCTGCCCGGCGAATCCGCAGGCAACCAGCCGTCGCGGAGCTGGAAGCAGGACAAGTACAACATCCCCTGGCAGCAGGGCGATACCTTCAACCTCGGCATCGGCCAGGGTTACATGACGGCAACCCCGCTGCAGCTCGCGGTCATGACCGCGCGGATCGCCAACGGCGGGTACGACGTGCAGCCGAATATCCTGCTCGCCAAGGCGGCGCCGCGGGAGGAGCTGGCGCCGCCGACGCCGCGGCTGAAGACCTCGGCATCCTCGCTGCGAATCGATCCGAAGCACCTCGCCCTGGTCCACGAGGGCATGAACCAGGTGGTGAACTCTCCCAGCGGCACGGCGGCGCAGCTTCGTCTGGACGCCGACAACAAGCCGATCGATCCGGCCTTGCACTTTGCCGGCAAGACGGGGACTGCGCAGGTAAAGCGCATCACCGAGCGCGAGCGTGCGATGGGCATCACGCAGGAGCAGCTTCCCTGGCACCTGCGCCACCACGCGTTGTTCGTCTGCTTCGGTCCCGTGGACAATCCGCGCTATGCCTGTGCCGTGGTCGTCGAGCACGGCATGGCGGGCGGCGCGACCGCGGGTCCGATCGGCCGCGACGTGCTGCTCGAGACCATGAAGCGCGACCCCTCGCGCCACGTCGACCGCTTTCGCAAGACCGCCTCGCTATGACCTCGCTTTCTCTCGGCGCGCCCGCCGACATCGGCTTCGGCGAGAAGATCTGGCGCATCAACTGGGGCCTCGTGCTGGTGCTGACCCTGATCGCGGGCATCGGCGTCGTTGCGCTCTACTCGGCGGCCGGCGGACATTTCGAGCCATGGGCGGCCAAGCACGCCGTCCGCTACGGCGTCGCCCTGGCATTGATGCTGGTGGTGGCGCTGGTGCATCCGAAAGTCTGGCTGTCCTTCGCCTGGCCGCTCTACGTCGCGTCCCTGCTGCTGCTGGTCGCAGTCGACGTCGCCGGCAAGATCGGCATGGGCGCGCAGCGCTGGCTGGTCGTCGGTCCGCTGCAGATCCAGCCGTCGGAGATCGCCAAGGTAGCGGTGATCCTGGTCCTGGCGCGCTACTACCATGGGCTCAGCCGCGAGCAGGCCGGCCGCCTGCTCTATACCTTGCCACCGCTGCTGGTGATCCTGGCGCCGGTCGGCCTGGTGATGGTGCAGCCCGACCTGGGTACCGCGCTGATGGTGATGCTGGGAGGCGCCGCCCTC
>NZ_DATBFE010000082.1:0-3009 GCF_036558665.1 Reyranella sp.
GCGATCGCCGGGATCAGCGTCGCCGCGGTAGCGCCCGAGCCGATCACGACGACTTGCCTGCCGGCATGGTCGAGGTCCTCGGGCCAATTCTGCGGGTGCACGATCCGGCCGCGGAACTGCGCCATCCCCGGCCATTCCGGTGTGTAGCCCCGCTCGTGCCGGTAATAGCCCTGGCACATCCACAGGAAGCCGGCGCTGAGGCGGACCGCCGCGCCGGTATCGGTCCGGGTCCCGTCGATCGTCCACAAATTATCGGCGCTCGACCACGACGCCGAGGCGATCCGGTGGCGGTAGCGGATATGGCGAGCGAGGCCGTTCTCGTCGATGACCTCGCCCATGTAATGCAGGATCTCGGCGGCGGTGGCGATCGGCGGGCCGGTCCACGGCTTGAAGCGGTAGCCGAAGGTGTAGAGGTCGCTGTCCGAGCGAATGCCGGGATAGCGGTGGGTAAGCCAGGTGCCGCCAAAGCTCGTCTGCGCCTCGAGCACGACAAAGCTCGTGCCGGGGCATTGCGTCGTCAGATGGTAGGCGGCGCCGACCCCGGAGATGCCGGCGCCGACGATGACGACGTCGAAATGCTCGGTCGGCGCCGTCCCGGCGGATGCAGCTGCTTCGGTCATGGCCCTCGATTCTCCGGTGTTCGCCTGGGCGTCCCTACGTTAAGGCCCTGACCCAAAGTTTTGCACGGCCTAACCGCCGGCCGCAGAGGATCGCTTTCGAACCCGCAACGGCCGCTCAGCCTTGGCGGCCGGAGCCGCGCTAATCCCCAAAACGGGCTCTCGTAAGGTCCGCTGTCTGGCAATCAAGGCTCGCCGCGGTGATGTCCAATCGCGTCAGCCCTTCCGCCGCAACACTTCCGCCTCCTTGCGCCAAGCCGGCCAGTCGACCACGGCCGATTCTTCAACGGCCATGTCCTCCGGCGCGAGCTGGTCGGTGAACACGACCAGGTTCTGGCAGTCCCAGCGAGCGCTGGGGACCAGCAGGCCATCGAACCCGAGGAAATAGGCGGCGTCGCCAATCGCTTGGGTGCGCTCATAGTCGAGGTCGCCATAGCGATCCCGGCGCGCGCCCAACGCCTCGACCGCCGACAGGTCCACGAGCCGCAAGGCACGCCGGGTGCGGAGCGTGATACGGTGCAGCACCGAGACCAGCTTGGAAGGGAACACCGGTTGGCGGCTCAGGTGAAAGTGAATCTCGGCAAGCGATCCCTCGCGCGCGAGCGAGGTGTAGATCACGTCGAACGTGCCTGGGTCCCACCGTGCGGCGGCGGGATAGCCTTGCAAGGGATCACGACCCTCACGCGCGATGCGCCACACGGTCCCTTCATAGGGCGTCCGGGGCAGCGCATCCACTTTGTCCAGCAGCTCGATGTCGCGTGGACGTCCGTCCGCCATGGGCCGTTCAGATATAGGCGCCAGAGTCGAGGCGCTCGATCACCGCCAGCACCTCCTCGGTGCGGCCCGCGTTGATCAGGTCGATTGCGCGTTCGCTGTTCAGCAATGGGTGGCGCGCGTGCAGCCACAGCCGCGTTTCGTCCGGCGAGTAGAAGTCGGAGAGGCGGTCCACGACATAGCGCAGCTCGGCGATCACCGTCTGTGTGCGCAGCGAAGGGACCCCGTTGCCACGTGACCAGCGCGACACGGTGGGCGGCGAGGTGCCGACGATGTTGGCGATGTCCTTGCCCTGCAGGCCCCCGCGCTCGCGAAGGTCCTCCAGGATGCGGGCAACGGCGGTCGCCATCACCGCCTCGCGACACGAGCGCCGGCCGCCCCGTTGCCGCGGCGCGCCGGAGCATGGGCGTGGAGGCCGTCGCCCACTGTGGCATGCAGGTCTCTCAGAACTGGCCCCAACCGGGCCAGCCGCTCGTTGGTCCGCCGCAGCATCTCCGTCGCACCCGCATCCGCCAAGGCCAGCTTGGCCGCGGTCCCGGCGATTCGGGCGGCCGGATCGAGGTCGTGCTTCAGAAAGTCGTCGACGCGGCGCGCTTCGGGCACGCGCGATAGGCGCTCCAGCGGCTTGGTGCGCTGGCGCAGGTAATGCCCCTTGGGGTCCTTCAGTGTGTCGTTATGGCCGTTCGGGCAGCAGGCACGATCTTGGCAGCCTAGCAGCCTTCGGCCGCCGTCAGCCGACATCAACAGGTCTACTTGCTTTACGCTCAGCAAGCGATCGAGTCCCGGGACGAGTAAACGCTTCTCCCGCCCGCCGCCGCCAGCTGGAGGGACCAGAGGCTTGTTCCAATCACCCGCCGCGAACCGCTCCTTCTCTCCAAGGCCGTGGCTGATCCCGCCGGCTGCGCCGAAGGCGGCGATTGCGACGGCGGCCAGACCGCCCACTCCGTCGGCCACGATCGGCCGGTCTAGCTGCTGGAAGTCGACTGCCGCGGCGATGCAGCGCCGCAGCATCGGCGCCTCGGCGTCAGCGCCGAAACCCGAGACGCGGAGCCACAGATTGTCGAAAGGCAGATGCTTCAGGCCCGCGATCAGCACGCGCCGCTGCGCGGGATCGCGGAGCGAGCCGTATTTCAGCGTCAGCGGATAGTCGATCGCGATTGCCGCGCCGCCGGCCACATCGAGCGCGCGCCGCAAGTCCTCGCAAGCTTGCCGGTCGATCCCAAACCACGCGTCGGTCGACCCTTCCAGGAGGTGTGCCGGGGCCTGAACCGCATGGAAGCCGTGCTCGACCGCGAACCGCGCGATCTTGCCGATCACATCGTGGCTGCTCCCCTGGACAAAGTCCTCCAGCTGCAACGGCCGTTCCGGGTGAGCCCAGGGTGCCGATTTCGCCGCTCCGCCATAGCGGCCGACCGCTGAGAGTTCAGCCACGTTGGTGTCGAGCATCAGCTCGCGACCGGCGTCGACGAGTTGCCCGACCACATCCTTCTGACGTGTGAACGCAGAGGCCTCGACTACCACGCGCTCCACCGGGAGGCGGCCGGCCGCGAGAAGCTTTTCGACCTGACGATGGAAGGCACCCAGCCGCAGGTAGTGGGCAACCGGCTCTGGCTGGGGG
>NZ_DATBFE010000083.1:0-43705 GCF_036558665.1 Reyranella sp.
AGGCATAGACGCGCTCGATGCCGTCGCGCACCTTGCTGACGCGCCGCTCGGTGTGGGCGCCGGCGACGAGGTTCTCCTCGGTGGTGAGGTGCTCGAACACCCGCCGACCCTCGAACACCTGGGAAATGCCGAGCCGCGTGACGTTGAAGGCGCGCATGCCGTCGATGCGCTTGCCTTCGAAGGTGATGGAGCCCTTGGTCACGTTGCCGCGTTCGGTGCGCAGCACGCCGGAGATGGCCTTGAGCGTGGTCGTCTTGCCGGCGCCGTTGGCGCCCAGCAGGGTGGTGATGGCGCCCTCGTGCACGTCGATCGACACGCCCTTCAGCACGAGAATGACGCGGTCATAGACGACCTCGATATTGTTGATCGACAGCATGCGAAAAATGGGCGGCGGTTGTCCGCCGCCCACTCCCTGGCGGTTCAGGATTTGGCGTCGGCGGCGATCTGCTTCTCGACGATCTGACGGAAGCCCTGGTACCAGTCTTTGGTCTTCACCAGCTTGCCGCCCTTGACTGTCCAGACCTCGCACCAACCTCCGCCTTCGTGGTCGGTCGGCGTAATGTTCAACGGTGGCACCAGGCCGCCGAGTGTGAAGCCTTTGATCTGCTCCATGCCCTTGCGGACGTCGTCAGACGTGGGCGGCTTTCCGCCCGTCGCCTTGAGGGCATTGCGCAGCGCTTCGACGTGGATCGCGGCAGTCATGACGCCGCGATTGTAGTAGACGGTCGAGTCCATTTCCTTGGGTGCCGGCTTGCCCTGCGCCTTGTACATGGCAACGATTTCCTTCAGCGCTGGGAAATCCTTGCCGACGCCGGCGAACTGGAGGGTGTTGTACCCTTCGGCCACGGCATAGCCACCGGCCGCAAGGATGTCATTTTCGGCGCTGCCCCACACGAACGATATGACCTTGCTGAGTGGGTAACCCTTGCCCTTCAGTTCCTTGATGGAGACCGACGGCGAGCGCCCGAACAGGTGTGCGACGACGAAATCGGGCTTGTAGCGGCTGGTGATGTCGAGCACCTGGGCGCCCATCTCGACGCCGGGGGCCGGCACCGCGAAAGTGCGCAGCTCGAAGCCCTCACTCTTGGACAGATCCTCGAGGATCGGCAGAGGCTCCTTGCCCGCGGGGTTGTCGTAGAACAAATAGGCGATCTTCTTGCCCTTCAGCGTGCCGAGCTTTTCCTTGACGAACTCGATCGCAGCGCCCGCTTGCGACCAGTAGGTCGCCGCGATCGGAAAGATGTAGGGAAAGCGCTTGCCGTCGGCAGCGGAGGCGGTGCCGAAGCCCGGCGAGGTGCCGGGCATCTTGTCTTCCTCGAGCTTCTTGGCCAGGGCCTGGGTCTGTGGCGTGCCGTACAGTCCATCGATGACGGCGCCCTCCTTCTTGAAGCGCTCGTGCGCTTCGACTGCCGGCGGCACCTTGTACTCGTTGTCGACCTCGATGACCTTGATCTTGTAGCCGTCGACGCCGCCCTTGCTGTTTACCAGATCGATGTAGTCGTGGTAGCCGGGGCAGAGCACCGTGCCGACCAGGGCGGTCGGTCCGGTACGGTCGCACTGCAGGCCGAACACGACTTCCTTCTGCTGGGCGAATGCTTCGCCCGCTCCGAACGCCAGAGTGCCGGCCGCGACCGCCACTCCCAGACTACTTTTCACGTACCTCAGCATGGGATCCTCCCTTTGCTCGGATGTTGCCCTTTCCTAGTAGGAGAAGGGCCAGACCCGGAAATAATTCCGGATATTGCGCCACAACCTGTTGAGCCCCTCGGGTTCAACGATCAGAAAGAAGATGATCAACGCGCCGAATACGGCCAGGCGCGTGCCGGAGATGACGTTCGCCAGTTCGGACTCGCTGAAGATCAGGGAACCGACGTTTTCCAGCAGCAAACGCAGGACGATCGGCAGCAGCGTGACGAAGATCGCGCCGAAAATCGAGCCCAAAACCGATCCCAGGCCGCCAATGATGATCATGGCGAGGTAGTCGATCGACACGATGAGCTGGAACTGCTCGTAGTTGGCGATGCCGAAATAGTACGTATAGAGGACGCCACAAACGCCGGCATAGAAGGACGAGATGGCAAACGACAGGAGCTTGTAGCGGTAGATATTGATGCCGATGATCTCGGCCGCGATGTCCTGGTCGCGCACGGCGATGAAGGCGCGCCCGATGCGGCTGCGCACCAGGTTCAGCGTCGCCACGATCGCCAGAGCGGCAAAGAACAGCAGGAAGAAGTACAGCCGGCCCTGGGTATCGAGGATCAGCCCGAAGAGATCCGGACGCGGCACCTGGATCGAGGCCTGGGCGCCGCCGGAGATCGCCGGCACATGGTTGATCGTCCACTCGATGATGAGCTGGCCGGCCAGGGTGGCGATGGCGAGATACAATCCTTTGATGCGCAGGCTCGGCATGCCGACCAGGACGCCGATCAGCGCCGCCATCAGACCGCCTGCCGGCAGCGTGATCCAGAACGGCAATCCCAGCCTCACCGCCAGATTGGCGGCCGTATAGGCCCCGACCGACATGAAGGCGCCGTGGCCGATCGAGATCTGCCCGGTGTAGCCCACGAGGATATTCAGGCCCAGCGCGCCGACGACGGCGATGAAGATCAGATTCAGGATCGCAAGATAGTATTCCTCCATCACCAGCGGCACGATCACCACGAACAGCAGCGCGAGTGCCGCTACGGCCCATTTCGCGATCGGCAGCGGGAAGAGCGCCATGTCGGCGGCATAGGTCGTTTTGAAGATGCCGGCCTCGCGGTGGAACATCGCTACACCCGCTCGATCTGACGTCGGCCGAAGATGCCGTAGGGTCGGATCATGAGGACAAGGATCATCAGCACATAGGGCGCGAAATCCTTGGTTCCCCCGCCGACATAGGGGTCGAGGTACCCGGCAGCGAGGCTCTCCACGACTCCCACGATCACGCCGCCGAGCAGGGCACCGCCAATCGAGTCCAGACCGCCCAGGATCACGACCGGAAACACCTTCAACCCGACCAGGGCAAGCTGGATGTCGACGCCCAGCATGCTGCCCCAGATGATGCCGCCCATTGCCGACACGATACCTGTCATTGCCCAGGCGATCGCAAAATAGCGCTCGACATTGATGCCCATGGCTTGCGCAACCTGCTGGTTGTCGGCAACGGCCCGCATGGCGACACCCATGCGGCTCTTCTTGAAAAACCAGCTGAAGGCCAGGAAGAAGAGAATGGCCACGACGGCGCCAAGAACCTGGATGGGTGGCAGGCTCGCCGGGCCGATTTCGATCGGCTCGTCGCCGATCGGCAGGGACACGCCCATCGTCGAGCTGCCGAAGACGATCGGCGTCAGCCCGCGCAGCACGGCGGCAAGGCCGATGGTCGCCATGATGACGGCAACTACCGGCCGCCCCAGGAGGGGCCGAAGCACGACGCGCTCGAGGGCAAAGCCAAAGCCCACCATTACTGCGAGCGTCACCACGACCGCCACGATCAGCCATGCACCCTCGACCGCCAGCACGGCGGCGGCGATCAGGCCGGCCATCATCACGAACTCGCCCTGCGCGAAGTTGATGGCGTCCGTCGCCTTGTAAACCAGCACGAATCCCAGCGCGATCAGCGAGTACATCAAGCCGATCGAGGCGCCGTTCAGCAGCAGCGCCAGGAGAAAACCGAGATCCTCCGATGACATTACGCCCGCGCCTCAGGCCGCCCGGCGTGACGGCTCGGCCGGCGCGAGGTCGTGGATGTCGATGTCGGAGATCAGCGAGGACTTGCGGCCATCCTCGAACGTGATCTCCATCGTGACCTTGACACGGCCTGCGCCGCCGTAGAAGGCGTCGACTACTGCGGCGTACTTCTCCGCGACGAACCGGCGGCGCACCTTGCGGGTGCGTGTCATTTCCGCATCATCGGCCTCGAGCTCCTTGTTCAGAAGCAGGAAACGCTTGACCTGCTGCACGTCCGGCAGGGTCGCGTTGGCCTTGGCGACCTCTTCCGCGATCAACGCCGCCACGTCGGCCTTGCGGCTGAGATCCATGAAGCTGGAATAGGCGAGGCCTTTCCTCTCGGCCCAGGTACCCACGGTCTGCATGTCGATGGCGATCATCGCCACGACCATGGGACGGCCGTCGCCGAACGCCACGGCCTCGCGAATGTAGGGGCTGAACTTCAGCTTGTTTTCGATGAATTGCGGGGCGAATGCGGAACCGTCCGTCAACTTGCCGACGTCCTTGGCGCGGTCGATGATCACAAGATGGCCCTGCTTGTCGAAGAAGCCGGCGTCTCCCGTCATCAGCCAGCCGTCGCCGGTCAGCGTGGCGCGGGTGCTTTCCTCCTGTTTGAAATAGCCCCTGAAGACGTTGGGGCCCTTGAGCATCACCTCGCCGCGATCGTCGATGCGGACCTCGACACGCGGCATCGGACGGCCGACCGTATTGGGATTGGCCTCGGCGTTGGACTGGCAGGTGACGAGTGCGGAGGCCTCCGTCGCGCCATAGATCTGCTTCAGGTTGATGCCGAAGGAACGGAAGAAGCGGTAGGTGTCCGGCCCGAGCGGAGCGCCGCCGGTGTAGCACCATCGGGCATTGCGCAGACCAAGCTGGTCGCGCACCGGGCCGTAGACGAGCATCTCGCCGGCGGCGAGACCCAGTCGGTCGGCGAGCGACAGCGACGTGCCGTCCGTGCGCTTCAGCTCGCATCGCTCCGCCAGGCCGCGAAAATAGTCGAACACCCGGCGCTTGACCGGCGAGGCATCGTCTCCCTTCACCTGCACCTGGGTCAGCATGTTCTCCCAGATGCGGGGAGGCGCCAGCATCGCGCTGGGACCGAGCTCGCGCAGGTCGCGTTGCACCGTTTCCGGGCTTTCCGGACAATTCGCCGTCAGCTTGCCGACCAGCGCCAGCCCCAGCGAGAAGGCGGCGTCGCCCAACCACGCCATTGGCAAATACGATAGCCAGTTGTCGCCGGGGCGCACGTCATTGACTTCAAGGAACGACTCGGCAGCTGCCATCATGTTGCGATGGCTGAGCATCGCACCCTTCGGATTGCCGGTCGTGCCCGATGTGTAGGCAATCATAGCGATGTCGTCGGGGCGTCCCTTTCCCAGTTCGGCGGCATAGAACCCGGGATTGGCCTTGGCGAATGTGCGTCCTGCTTCGAGCATGCTCTCGAACGAGCGCAACATCGGGTCGCCATAGTCCCACAGGCCGCGCGGATCGTCGAACACGATCAGTCGCAAGTTGGGCAGCTTGCCCTTGAGGGACAGCGCCTTGTCGACCTGTTCCTGGTCCTCCGCCACGATCACGGAACTCTCGGCATGGTTCAGCACATAGACCAGTTCGGAGGCGATCGAATCCTGGTAGACCGGCACCGACATCCCTCCCAGGACCTGCGCCGAAAGCTGTGCGATGTAGAGCTGAGGCCGGTTGTCGCCGACAACGCTGAGCTTGTCGCCGCGCTCGAAACCCATCGAGGCGAGCCCCAGCGCAAAATCCCGGACGCGGTCGCGATAGTCGGTCCAGGTCAAGGTCTGCCAGACGCCTCGGGTCTTCTCCCGGATGCCGGCAGCATGGGGATTTTCGCGCGCGTTGCGCTCGAGTAGCTTGGGAAGCGTGTCCGTCGTGGGGAAATCGAGCAGGCTCATGTCGGTCCTCCGCTCTTGGCCGTGCCGAGATAGGCTTCGATCACCTTGGCATCGCCCTGGACTTCCGCCGGCGTGCCCGATGCGATGCACCTGCCGCGATCAAGTACGACGACCCTATCCGAGACATCCATGACGACTCCCATGTCGTGCTCGATCAGCACCACCGTCACACCGCGCTCCTGGTTCACGTCCAGGATGTAACGCGCCATGTCCTCTTTCTCGTCCTGGTTCATGCCACCCATCGGCTCGTCAAGCAGCAGCACCTTGGGATCGAGCGCCAGCGCCCGGCCGAGCTCGACGCGCTTGCGCAGCCCGTAGGCCAGCGTCGCCGTCTGCAGCTTGCGCAGGTCCTGTAGCTTCAGGAAGTCGATGATCTCCTCGACCGCCTCGCGGTGGGCGATGTCTTCCTTCTGGGCGAGGCCCCAGTAGATCATGCTCGAGAGCACGCCTGCCTTCATGCGGACGTGCCGGCCCAGCATCAGGTTGTCGAGGACAGTGAGGCCGCTGAACAGGGCGATGTTCTGAAAGGTCCGGGCGACACCGAGCGATGCAATCTCGCTCGGTTTTTTATAGGTGATGTCCTGGCCCTCCAGCACAACGCGCCCCGCGTCGGGTTTGTAGAAGCCGGAGAGCATGTTCAGCAGCGACGTCTTGCCCGCGCCGTTGGGACCGATAATCGAGAGGATGCCGCCGCGCGGCACCTCGAGCGACACGTCCTGCACGGCGGTGACGCCACCGAATTTCTTGGACACACCCTCGACAGCGAGCTGGTTGTCATCCCGGCACGCCGCAACGCGCCGGGCAGACACCCCCATCATGACGCCTCCCTTAATCCCTGTTCCTTGGCTTTGTATCGCATCATGTGGGTTCCGCATCCCGAAGGCAACAAATCCGTCCGATGTTTGGGGCCCCAAGAGGCGGCTGCGACCATAAGGCCCGAAGAAGTCGCGACCGGCCGGGGCGGAGAGGGCAAAAGGATCGAACGTTGAAACGACCGGCCACGGTGTTTAGGGTCACTGGGCACCCCGCAACGTCGAAGGGAAGTCCCAATGCCCGGGCATTACGACATGTTGGAAACCCGCCGGCGGGAGGAGCGTGAGGCCGCCCTCATGCAGGCGCTGCCCGGGCAGGTCGCTCACGCCAAGGCGAACGCTCCGTTCTTCGCCAAGTGGTTCAAGGATATCGATGCGGCGACAGTGACCTCGCGGGCCGCGTTGGCAAAATTGCCGGTGCTGCGCAAGTCGAAGCTGGGCGAAGTGCAAAAGGCGGACCCGCCGATGGGCGGCCTGATCGCGGTGCCGCTTGCCAAGGCGCGGCACATCTTCATGTCGCCTGGCCCGATCTTCGAGATCGATACCGAGGAACCTGATTATTTTCGGGGCGCGCGGGCGATGCATGCCGCAGGGTTTCGCGCCGGCGACGTGGTTTACAACACCTTCTCCTATCACCTGACGCCCGCGGGCATCATGATGGAGTCCGCCTTGCGCGCGCTGGGCTGCCCGGTTGTGCCGGGCGGCGTCGGCAACACGGAGCTGCAACTCGACGCCATCGCCGCCATAAGGCCCGTGGGCTACGCCGGCACGCCTTCGTTTCTCAAGATACTGCTCGAGAAGGGGACCGAGCTGGGCAAGGACGTCTCGTCCCTCAAGAAGGCATTCGTGGGTGCCGAGGCGCTGCCGCCCTCGTTGCGCCGCATGTTCCAGGATGCGGGCATCTCATGTCTGCAGAGCTATGGCACAGCCGATGTCGGAACCATCGCCTACGAATCGGAGGCGCTCGAAGGGATGATCGTTGACGAGGGGGTGATCGTCGAGATCGTGCGGCCCGGCACCGGCGATCCGGTGCCCGAGGGCGACGTCGGCGAGGTCGTCGTGACGACCTTCAACCGCGCCTATCCCCTGATCAGATTCGGTACCGGCGACATGTCCGCTGTGCTCCCGGGAGAGAGTCCGTGCGGGCGCACCAACATGCGCATAAAGGGCTGGATGGGCCGCGCCGATCAGCGGACCAAGGTACGCGGCATGTTCGTCGATCCCGAGCAGATCGCCGAAATCTCGAGAAAGCATCCCGGCCTCGGCCGTCTCCGTCTCGTCATCGATTGGGTGAATCAGGCCGACAGCATGGTCCTCAAGGCGGAAAGCGCCGATACGTCGCCCGCGCTTGCCGATGCGCTCGGCGAGACGATCCGGACCGTCTGCAAGGTGGGCGGAAAGATCGAGTTCGCAAAGCCCGGCACTTTGCCGAACGACGGAAAGGTGATCGACGACATCCGCAAGTACACATAGCCGGCCTCGAGGAGCGTCGGCGGGCGCGCGGAGGGAATCGACTGGATGGGCATCGGGTGGTTGTTTGGCCGCGGCAACAAGCCACGCGCACCCGTCGTGGTGGCATTTCTGGTGCTGGCCAATGCGCTCCTCCTGCGTGCTGTTGATCCGCCGGGGATGGTCCGGCTTCGCGACTTCGCTTTCGATACCTATCAGCGCCTGAAGCCTCGCGTCGTGCCGCAGGACATGCCGGTGCGGATCGTCGACATCGACGAGGAGTCGCTTGCCGCTTACGGCCAATGGCCATGGCCGCGTACGCTGGTCGCCACCCTGGTGAACAAGCTGACCAGAGACGGCGTGGCCGTCATTGCCTTCGACGTCGTGTTCGCGGAACGTGACCGCTCTTCGCTCACCGTGATCGCGAAAAACCTGCCGGAGGCGGTGCGCGACAGCGACCTCAGGCGCATGATGGAGGCGCTCCCCGACAACGACGAGGTGCTGGCCGAGGCCCTCGCGCGCTCAGACGTCGTCACGAGCTTCGCCTTCGACGCCAAGGGAATGGGCGGTCCGCCACGGCGCGAATGGGGCTTCGCCCACAATACGGGCGAGAAGGACACGAGGTCCGTGGCGGAAATGATCCGCGAGTTCATCCCCCAGCAGACGGGCACGGTTCGCACCCTGCCCGTGCTGGAAGACGCGGGGAAGGGCAATGGCGCTGTCACGACCGAGATCGAAAGCGCCATTGTGCGTCACGTACCCATGCTGTTTCGGCTCGCCGGCCAGCGCGAGGAGGACCTCTATCCGGCGCTGTCGCTGGAAGCGATGCGGGTTGTCCAGGGGGCGTCGACCTATATCGTCCGCTGGTCGGGAGCCCAGCGGCTGCGGTCGTTCGGGGCCCGAACCGGGGTCGGCTCCATCCGGGTAGGCAAGGTCAATGTCGATACCGACGCCGAAGGTCGCGTTGCCCTCTACGACAGCGGGCATCGCGATTCGCGGTTCGTATCGGCCAAGGATGTGCTGAAGAACAGAGTGCCCGCCGACAAGCTCGACGGCAACATCGTCTTCGTCGGCACGTCGGCAGTGGGCCTCAAGGACCTGCGCAACACGCCTCTCCAGGATTCAGTTCCGGGCGTGGAGATCCATGCCCAGGTCGCCGAGCAGATGCTGAGCCAGACGTTCCTCGAACGGCCGGACTATGCCGACGGCGCGGAGTTCGTCTACCTTGCTGCCATCGGATTTGCCTTCTTGCTCCTGCTGCCGCGGCTCTCCGCCGGCCGAATGGCCCTGGTGGCGGTGGGCTTCATTGGCATCGGCGTTGTGGTGCCATGGATCGCCTTCGCGCAGGCGCGGTTGCTGTTCGATCCGATCTATCCGCCGGCAACGTTGGCCGCCATCTATGTCAGCGGCTCGGCTCTGAGCTTCATGCGCGCCGAACGCGACCGGCGAGAGATCCGCGGTGCCTTCGGCATGTATCTGTCGCCCGACGTCGTCGAGCAGCTCGCGCGCAATCCCAGGCTCCTCCAGCTCGGCGGAGAACAGCGCGAAATCACTGTGATGTTCACCGACGTGCGAGGTTTCACGCGCATTTCCGAGCAATTCGACCCGCACGGGCTCACGCGCTTCATGAACCGCTTTCTGACCCCCATGACCGACCTCATCCTGTCGCACAAGGGCACGATCGACAAATACATGGGCGACGCGATCATGGCCTTCTGGAATGCGCCGCTCGCCATGGACGACCATGCCGCCCGGGCATGCGAGGCGGCGTTAGGCATGCAAGCGCGGCTTGGGCAGCTCAACCAGGAATGGAAGACCGAAGCCGAGCTCGAGGGCCACGGCTACATCCCGGTGCACATCGGCATCGGTCTCAACACCGGCATGGCGTCGGTCGGCAATTTCGGTTCCGACCAGCGCTTCACCTATTCATGCCTTGGCGACGAGGTCAATCTTGCTTCGCGCCTCGAGGGACAATGCAAGACCTACGGCGTCGGAATTGTCGTCGGCGACAATACACGCCAGAAGATCCCGGCCCTTGCCACGCTTGAGCTTGATCTGGTCATGGTGAAGGGCAAGACCGAGCCCGAGCGCATCCACGCGCTGGTCGGGGACTCCGACCTTGCACGGTCGCCGACGTTCCGGAGTCTCGCTGATCGTCAGGCCGTGTTTCTGGGCTTCTATCGGGCCGGCCGGTTTGCCGAGGCTCTTCGCGCGATCGATGCGTGCGTTGCTGCAGCAGAGGCAGCCGGTTGGAAACAGGGCTATTACGACGTCATGCGCGTTCGAGTGGTCAGCCTGGTCGACGCCCCTCCAGCCCAGTGGAACGGTGTGTATGTGGCCAAGGAAAAGTGAGCTTGACGCCATCGAGGCGGTTGTTTGCCGGGACGTCGGACGCAAGACACAGCCATTGATCGATGCAACACGCGGCGAGCTCTCAGCGGCGGCGCAGTCATTGGCGCAGGCGACGAGCGTCGGTCTTATCACCGGCTTCTTCGTGCCTCGTGCCGAGGTCGCCGCACCCGAGACCGACGGCCCGGTCGGTGCCGCCCTGCTGGCATCTGGCCTGGATGCGTGTGGCGTGCCGGTCCGCATCGCCGTCGATTCGCCTTGCGCGGAGGTGGTGCGCGCAGCGCTGCGGGAAGCCGGCGGCAACCTACTTGTCGATGAGGTCGGCGTTCAAGATCGTCCCGGAATAGAGCGGGTAATCGATTCCTGGCGCGCCGCGGCGGTCAGCCATGTCGTCGCCATCGAGCGTTGCGGGCCGAGTTGCGACGGTCGCCCGCGCAACATGCGCGGCGTCGATGTCTCGCCGTGGACGGCACCGCTCGATGACCTGTTCTCTGCCGGTCCGTGGACGCGCATCGGAGTAGGTGATGGCGGCAACGAACTCGGCATGGGCAAGCTGCCGGTCGATTTGATCGCGGCCGCAGTGCCCAACGGGGAGCGCATCGCCTGCATGACCGGCTGCGATCATCTCGTCGTGGCGGGCGTTTCCAACTGGGGGGCCTACGGCCTGATGGCAGGGCTCGCGCTCGCGCGTCCGGGATGGTCGCCGGTGCTCGCAAAGTACCTGACTGCGCAACTCGACCGTGGCGTCACCCGGGCCATCGTCGAAGCCGGCGCCGTTGACGGAGTGTCGGGACGCCGTGAGAACACGGTCGACGGCTTCGACGCCGAAGTTCATGCCACGCTGATCGATGGGTTGCGCCGCATTGCGTGGGCCAGAGCAGCGGACTAGGTTGCGGCGCCATGGAAAATCCCTACGCGCCGACCCATCCGGAAATCCGCGACGCGGTGCGCGCTCTCTGCGTCAAGTTCGACGGCGCCTATTGGCGCAACCTCGACCGCGAGCGCGGCTATCCGACAGAGTTCGTGAAGGCACTGACCGAGGCGGGTTGGTTGGCGACGCTCATTCCCGAGGAATATGGCGGTGCCGGCCTCGGCATCTCGGCTGCCGCCGCAGTGCTCGAGGAAATCCAGCGCGCAGGCTGCAACGGGGCGGCCTGCCACGCTCAGATGTACACCATGGGAACGGTGCTCCGGCATGGCAGCGCCGAGCAAAAGCAGCGCTATTTGCCCAAGATCGCCAGCGGTGAACTGCGCCTGCAGGCCTTCGGTGTCACCGAGCCCACGAGCGGCACCGACACCCTGGCCTTGCGTACGACGGCGGTGAAGAAGAACAACAGCACCTATGTGGTGAATGGGCAGAAGGTCTGGACCAGCCGGGCCGAGCATTCCGATCTGATGCTTCTGCTCGCGCGCACCACGCCGCGCGAGCAGGCGAAGAAGCGCACCGAAGGGCTGTCCGTTTTCCTGGTCGACATGCGCAAGGCGCTCGGGCATGGGCTCACCATCCGGCCGATCCGCACGATGATGAATCACAACAGCACGGAAGTGTTCTTCGACAACATGGAAGTGCCGGCGGAGAATCTGATCGGCGAGGAAGGCCAGGGGTTCCGCTACATCCTGGGCGGCATGAACGCCGAGCGCATCCTGATCGCCTCCGAAAGCATCGGCGATTCCCGCTGGTTCATCGAGAAAGCGACCGACTACGCCAAGGAGCGCAAGCTGTTCGGCCGGCCGATTGGCCAGAATCAGGGCGTGCAGTTCCCGATCGCCCGTGCCTACGCCCAGACCGAGGCCGCCGACCTCATGGTTCGGAAGGCGGCCACCCTCTACGAGGCAGGTCTGCCGTGCGGCGCCGAGGCGAACATGGCGAAGTTGCTCGCCTCCGAAGCCGCCTGGGCTGCCGCCGACATGTGCGTTCAGACCCATGGCGGGTTCGGCTTCGCGGAGGAGTACGATATCGAGCGCAAGTTCCGCGAGACGCGGCTCTACATGGTGGCGCCGATTTCGACCAACATGATCCTGAACTTCGTGTCCGAGCACGTGCTCGGCCTGCCGCGATCGTACTGACAGAGACCGGTCAGAACAGAGACTTGAACAGGCCCGCCACGACGAGAGGGCCGACGATCAACAGAAAAACCGTCCATACTGTCGCGAGAAAGGCAAACAGCCACCCGAGGATCGCCATCAGGCCGTCGCCTTCGATCAGCGCCAGGCAGAAGAACAGGATGGACCAGGCCGGGAGCAGATTGTCGAACGGAATCGGGATAGCCAGCACGACGACCATAACACCGAGAGCGAGGCGCAGAAACCGGCGCTGGGCTCCGGTCACCCACCAATCGCGCCGCGGATGGAGGGTACCCTCGATGCGCTCGATCGTGGGGCGGGCGCGCACGAGGAAGTCCTGGAGTTTGCCGCGCGGCAGCGAACGTGCGGCGACGAATTGCGGCAGGAACGGAGTGGGGCGGCCAAGCCACGCCTGTGCCACGAACAGCAGCATGGGCAAGCCCGTAACGGTCGAGAGAAGCGGGATGCCGGTCGGGACGCAGTTCGGCAGATCAAGCGCTGCAATGATGAATGCGTAGGAGCGCGCCTGCAGCCCGGCGAGGAACGCTTCCAGCGTCAGTCGGGAGTCACGCGGACCGGCGAACAGGCGCTCCAGCACCGGCAAGAGCGTGCCGCGCTCTCTCATCCGGCGCGGGCGAGAAGGCGACGGGCGAGCACCAGGTGGGGCTTGTCGAGCATCTTGCCGTCGAGAGTGAGCACACCGGCGGCGGGGTTGCTCTCGAAGCTCGCGACCACGCGTTTTGCCCAGTCGATCTCCTGGGCCGACGGCGTGAAGACCTCGTGGATGACAGCGACCTGGTCGGGGTGGATCGCGATCTTGCCGCCATAGCCCATGCGCCGCGCCTCCTGGGCCTCGGCCCGCAGGCCGTCAAGGTTCCTGATGTCGGGATAGACCGTGTCGTAGGCGGTGACCCCCGCCGCGACCGAGGCCAACAAGTTGACTGTCCGCGCGAGCCTGAAGGTATCGTCGTAGACGCCAGGCGCGGGGCCCTTGGCGAGCGCGCCCAGATCGGCCATGAGATCCTCGCCGCCCCACGAATGGCCCATCAAGCGCGGATGTTTCGCGGGTGCAGCCGTTAAGGCGAGTACGGCCGCGGCACTTTCGGTCGCGACGGTAAGAATGCGCGTCGTCCCTGGTTCGATTCCTTCACGCGCCTCGAAGGCATCGAGGTAGGCAGCCAGCAGGTCGAGATCGGCTTGGCCGACACATTTGGGAAAGACGATGCCGTCGGGCCGGCCCTGCATGACGCTGGCGAGGTCATCGAGCGTAAGGCCGGTATCGAGAGCGTTCACGCGAATGTAAAGCTTGGGCCCAGAGCGATCGACGATGCGCAGATAGGCGAGCGCCATCTCGCGCGCGGCCTTCTTTCGGTCGCTAGCGACGGAGTCTTCGAGATCCAGGATCAGGCCGTCGGCACCGGACTGCGGGCCCTTGGCGAGCTTGCGCTCCGAATCGGCGGGAACGAAAAGTAAGGAACGCATTCGTCTAGCCTCGCTCCTTGGGGCGTTTGCGCATCAGCGCCTGCCGGGTGCATTTGGCGACAGTCTCGCCGCGCTGGTTGAAAGCGCTATGGCCGAACTCGACGATGCCGGCGTCGGGCCGGGACTTGCTCTCCCGCACCGACAGCACCGTGGTCCGGACCTTCAGGGTGTCACCGTGGAAGACAGGCTTGGGAAAGCGGACGTCGGTCATGCCAAGGTTGGCGACAGTCGTGCCAAGCGTCGTGTCGTTCACGGTGATGCCGATCATCAGGCCGAGCGTGAACAGGCTGTTCACGATGCGCTGGCCAAATTCGGTCCTGGAAGCAAACTCCTGGTCGAGATGAAGCGGTTGCACGTTCATGGTGAGCGAGCTGAACAGCACATTGTCCATCTCCGTGACCGTGCGCGTCCAGGTATGGTCGAACGTGCGCCCGACCGTGAACTCCTCGAAATAGAGCCCTGACATCTTCCTCCTCGCGAAAGTTCCGGGTCTTCTAGCACGGATGGACGGTAGGCTGCCGGCCATCGTATCAATGCCGCCATAGGTCGAAACTCGAGCATGCGGAGCAAACGATGCGCGCCATGATCAGCGAAACCCCGGGCGGACCGGAGAGTCTCAGGCTGATGGAATTGCCTTCGAGACCATTGGGCAAGGGTCAGGTGCGCGTCGCCGTCCATGCGGCCGGCGTGAACTTTCCCGACACGCTGATCATCGCCGACAAATATCAGTTCAAGCCGCCGCGGCCCTTCGCACCCGGTCACGAGGTGGCGGGAGACATCACCGAGGTCGGCGAGGGTGTCGGCGCCTACAAGGTGGGCGATCGCGTCATCGGCATGATCGGCCATGGCGGTTACGCGACCGAAGTCGTCACCGACGAAGGCCAGCTTCTGCCGATGCCCCGGAACATGACCTACGAGGACGGCGCCGCCTTCACCATGACCTATGGCACGTCCTACTACGCCCTGAAGCAGCGCAGCAGCTACAAGCCGGGCGAGACGCTGCTCGTCACGGGCGCGTCTGGCGGCGTCGGACTAACCGCGGTTGAGCTTGGTTCTTTGATGGGGCTGAAAGTGATCGCCGCTGTCGGCTCGGACGAGAAGATGGACATCTGCCGCAAGTACGGCGCCACGATGTTCGTGAACTACGCCAAGGAAAGGATGCGCGACAAGGTGAAGGAGCTGACCGGCGGCAATGGCGCGGATATCGTCTATGACGCGGTCGGCGGCGATGCCTTTGACGAGGCGGTCCGCTGTATCGCCTGGTATGGCCGGCTGCTGGTGATAGGGTTTGCGGCTGGCCGCATTCCGACGCTGCCGGCGAATCTCGCGCTGCTCAAGAGCTGCGACGTGCGCGGCGTCTTCTACGGTGCCTGGCGTGGCCGCGAGCCCGTGGAGGCGCGCAAGAATTTCGACGAGCTGCTGACCTGGTATGCCCAGGGCAAACTCAAGCCGCACGTTTCGATGCGCTTTCCTCTGGAGAAGGGCGCGGATGCCATGAATGCCCTGCTGTCGCGCAAGGCGACCGGCAAGGTCGTGCTGACGGTCGCGTGAGATGGGTCGGCTTGCGGGCAAGATCGCCATCGTGACGGGCGCCGCTTCCGGCATCGGGGCGGCGTCGGCAAAGTTGTTCGCCGAGGAGGGTGCGCAGGTCCTGGCGGTGGACCGGCCCGAATCGGAGATCGATTCCGTGCATTCCGGCAGCAGCGCCGTGGCCCCCTTCAAGGCCGACATCACCACCGGCGACGCGCCCAAGCGGATCATCGAGGCGGCGCTGTCGACGTTCGGCGCGCTCGACATCCTGTTCAACAACGCAGGCGTCAGCGGTCGCTCGTTCGTCGAGGAAATGACCGACGAGTTGTGGGATCGCGTGAACGCGGTGAACGTCCGGGGGATGTTCCGCCTCTGCCGCGAGGCCATTCCGGCACTCAAGGCGAGGGCGAAGGAAAAGGGCCGCGCCCGGATCGTCAACACGGCCTCGGTGATGGCGTTCGACACCGACTACGGGCTCGCTGCCTATTGCGCGTCCAAGGCGGGCGTCGGCGGATTGACACGCACGCTGGCACTCGAGCTCGGCAAGTTCAACATCACCGCCAACTATGTCTGCCCCGGCGCGATCTATACCGGCATGACACGCACCAACTTCGACAATCCCGAGATCCGGGCGGTGTGGGAGAAGAAGGCGGCGCTGCGCCGGCTCGGCCAGCCGATCGACATCGCCCGCGGCGCCCTGCTGCTGGCCTCGGACGAGGCTGACTTCATCACCGGCCATGAGCTGGTGGTCGATGGCGGCTTGACGCTTAGAACCTAGCTCGCATGTTCAACACTCACTCCTTTGCCAGCGACTACAGCGAGGCACGCGACAAGTTCCTCGCCGCCGCTCGCATCGCCGGCGCCGTGACCTCGCGCTTCGACAATCCGACCAAAGGTCCGAAAGGAGAGATGCTTTCGACCGACGTGGCTCGTCTTGGCCCCGATGATGCCGCCAAGATCGTCGTCACCCTTTCGAGCACGCACGGGGTGGAGGGTTATTGCGGTTCGGGTTTCCAAGTCGATTGGCTTGCCACCATCGGTGCCGCCGGCTTGCCGAAGGATACGGCGATCCTGTTCGTCCACGCCATCAACCCCTACGGCTTCGCGTGGACGCGGCGCGTAACCGAGGAAGGCAACGATCTCAACCGCAACTACGTCGACCACGGCAAGCCCTATCCGGTGAACGAGGGATATCTTGAGATCGCCGACTGGCTGGTGCCGGCGGATTTCAGCGAGGGAGGCATAAAGGCCGCCGATGCCAAGCTGGCGGAGTATCGCAAGAAGGCTGGTGACGTGGCGTACTTCCGCGCCGTCTCCGGAGGCCAGTACAGCCATCCGGACGGCATGTTCTTCGGCGGCGGCGGTCCGAGCTGGTCCAATCGCACCCTGCATGCGATCGCCAGCAGGTTTCTCGGGGGCCGCAGCGACGTCGCCGTCATCGACTTCCATACCGGCCTCGGTCCTTACGGGTATGGCGAGCCGATCACCCACTATGACATCGATTCCGGGGGCTCGCGCCGCGTGCGCGCCTTCTGGGGCGAGTCGGTGACCGAATCCAAACGTGGTCAGACGGCATCCCAGGCCCGTGATGGCCTCGGCCACCACGGCCTCAATCGCCTGCTGCGGGAGCCCGAGACCCGCCTCACCATGTGCACGCTCGAATTCGGCACCTTCGACCGTGAGAGCGGCCAGAAGGCGTTCCGTGCCGACCACTGGCTGCACAAATACGGCGATCCGCTGGGCAAGGAAGCCGAGTCAGTGCGGGCAGCCATGCGCCGCCAGTTCTATCCCGACACCGACGACTGGAAGGAGGCCGTACTGTTTCGCGGCCATCAGCTCGTACGGCAGGCCATCGCGGGCGTGCAACGCGGTGCGATCTAGCCGGCGTGCGCGATCGCTGTTGCGCGCCATCGCTCTCGATCCACAAAATGTCGTGTCGCCGCAGTGGCGCGACCGCCCCATCCTGCTACAAAGCCTGTCATGCGTGCCTTGGTAGCGCTGCTGGCGTTCGCAGTCGTAGCGGCGCTCAACTTTTTGTGGTGGTGGCTGCCTAACAGGCCGGTCGAGATTGGCGGCTGGACCAGCGCACCCCTCCAGAGCGTGTCGTTTGCTCCCTATCGGCCGGGCCAAAGCCCGCTGACGCGCACCTTTCCTACGCCGGACCAGATCGAGCAGGACCTCAAGCGTTTGCAAGGCAAGGTTCAGGCCGTGCGTACCTACTCGGCGGCCGAGAATCTGGAAACCGTGCCCCAGCGTGCCGGCAAGTACGGTCTCAAGGTCTGGGAAGGGGCGTGGCTGAACGACAACGACAAGGAGAATCTGGAGCAGATCAATCTGCTGATCGATCACGCCAACAGATATCGCGACGTCGTCGAGCGGGTGATCGTCGGCAACGAGGTGCTGCTGCGCAAGGACCTGACGGCAAATCAACTGCGCGCCTACATCCGGATGGTGAAGCAGCGTGTTCGGCAGCCGGTGACCTATGCCGACGTATGGGAATTCTGGCTGCGCAACCCGTCGCTTGCCGACGATGTCGACTTCATCACCATCCACATGCTGCCCTATTGGGAGGACGAGCCGATCGGCATCGATCGGCGGGAGCCGGACGGGACCCTCAGCATCGAGAAGCACATTCTCGACATCTACCACAAGGTGCAGGCGCGATTCCCGGGCAAGAAGATCGTGATCGGCGAGACCGGCTGGCCGTCGGACGGGCGCATGCGATCGGACGCGCGCCCGGGCAGGGTGGAGCAGGTGCGTTTCTTCTCGATGTTCCGCACACTCGCCGAGCGTGAGCACTTCGACTACAACTTCGTCGAGGCATTCGACCAACACTGGAAGGCGCGCCAGGAAGGCACGGTCGGCGCGACATGGGGCCTGCTCGACGCCTATCGCGGCGACAAGTTCGAGCTCGGCAAGCCCGTCGTCGCCGAGCCGCAATGGCGCCTCCTGTTTGCTGTATCGACCCTGATGTCGGGCTTGCTGGTGCTGGCCTTTGGCGCCGGCCGCCGCCACGCCAAGAGGCGGCAAATCGCCGTGTTCGCGCTGTTCGCCCAGCTCGTTGCGACCTGCTACGTTCAATCTGTATGGATCGACCTGTCGCGCACCTTCTATTTCGAGAAGGTGGTCGGCATGGCCTTCTGGGCGATCCTGCTCGCCGCGTTCAGCTACGCCCTGCTGCGCGGCATTGCCGACAGCCTTACGGGCAAGATGGCCGATCCCTCGCTCTATGGTGCCCGGGTCCGCGAGGCCTGGCGCGCGTGGCGCGAGCTGCCGCGGTTTCGCATCCTGCAGCGTGCCGATTTGATGGCTCAGATACTCTACCTGGCGCTTACGGTGCTTTGCATCTTCTACCTCGTGGTGATCTCGATCGATTGGTACGACGGCGTCATTCGACTGAGTGAGACCTGGTTTCGTCAGATCGCCATCGACGGTCGCTATCGCGACTTCCCGATCTGGAGTTTCGTCATTCCGAGCCTTTGCCTGATGGCCTGGAAGGTGACGACGTTGCTGCGTGCCCAGACCGTGCCGCGGCCGGACCGGTTGTTGCGTGCTCTCTCCTTCGGCCGTCTCCTGGGCTACGATTCGAGTCGCGGCTATGTGCGCATGAACAGGAGCCTGAGCCGGCTGTGGCCGGTCCTGCCGGAAATCATCCTCGCCAGCTTGCTGATCTTCTGGGCCGCCATACTCGTGGTCACCGAGGGCGCCATCAAACTCTACGATGGCGGGATCGGCGGTTTCATCGCCGCCGACGGGGGTCGCTGGGTAATCAGGACACTCTTCTGGAACACCCAATCGGACTGGCTTGCCGGTCTGGCCGTGCTGATGGCGCTTCCGTATCTGGCGACAATCTACCTCTCGGTCCGCGAACCGCTGGCAGAACCGCCGCCGGACTCCTATACCAGCAAGTGGTAAAGCTGGCCCAGGAACCGGGAGTAGCCTTATGGAGATCAAGGGCGAATACAAGATCGCAGCAGCGCGGGAAAAAGTCTTCGCGGCGCTCAACGATCAGGCCGTCCTGCAAGCCTGCATTCCGGGTTGCGAATCGCTCGAGAAGCTGTCGGATAACGAGATGACCGCAAAGGTGCGCCTGCGCATCGGACCGGTAAGTGCGGCCTTCAGCGGCAAGGTCATCCTGTCCGATATCGATCCGCCGAACGGCTACAAGATCACCGGGGAAGGGCAGGGCGGTGTCGCAGGCTTCGCGAAAGGCGGTGCGGTCGTCAGGCTCGCCGACGACGACGGCGCTACGGTACTGACCTACGATGTCGACGCCCAGGTCGGCGGCAAGATCGCCCAGGTCGGCGCGCGGCTGATCACAGGCACTGCCAGGAAGCTTGCCGACCAGTTTTTCGGCAAGTTCGCCGAGAGCGTGGGCGCGGCGGCACCGGTGGATACTGCGGAATAGTACCAATGGCGACGTCCGACGATCCGCCTCCGCCGGTTCGGGCCGCAGCGGCCCAGCGAGGATACAGGCACTGGACCATCATCGGTGCCGGTGCGGCGATCCTGATCATCGTGTTTCTGCTCAGTCGCTAGGCGCGGCTTTTTGGCGAGCGTTTTACGCCATCCGTAATTCGCTTGACCGGCGTATCGCGGCCTTGCGAGAGTCCCGCGAAAGCCCTGCGGCGCGCTTCGGCGCGGCCTGAACCAACATGTGAGGGAGAAGAGGAATGACCATTTCCGTCGCCATGACCGTCAACGGCAAGTCGGTATCCGGCAAGGTCGAGGCGCGCACATTGTTGGTCCAGTTCCTGCGCGAGCACCTCGGCATGACCGGCACCCACGTCGGCTGTGACACCAGCCAGTGTGGCGCCTGCGTCGTTGATGTCGACGGCAGGTCGGTGAAGTCTTGCACGATGCTCGCGGTCCAGGCCGAGGGTACGAAGGTGACGACGATCGAAGGGCTGGCGGCCAGTGCCGACAAGCTCCATCCCATGCAGGAGGCGTTCCGCGACAACCATGCACTCCAGTGCGGCTTCTGCACGCCGGGCATGGTGATGAGCGCGATCGACATGGTGAGGCGCCACAACTACCAGCTCGACGAGACCACCGTGCGCCATGAGCTCGAGGGCAATCTCTGCCGCTGCACCGGCTACCACAACATCGTGAAGGCCATCCTGGCCGCTGCGCCGGCCATGAAGGCCGCGGGGGTGTAACCATGACCGCAGCCACCGGAATCGGCGCCCGGGTCAAGCGGAAGGAAGACTTGCGCTTCCTGACCGGGACCGGCCGCTATGTCGACGATCTGCCTCTTGCGCGCGCGACCTACGCCTATTTCCTGCGTTCGCCGCACGCCCACGCCACGATCAAGAGCATCGATGCCGCGGCGGCAGAGAAGATGCCGGGCGTGGTCGCGATCTTCACCGGCAAGGACCTGGCCGAAGCCAAGGTCGGCGGATTGATCTGCGGCTGGGTGGTGAAGGACAAGCATGGCCAGCCGCACAAGGCGCCGGCCCATCCGGTGCTGGCTGCCGACACCGTGCGGTATGTCGGCGATCCGGTCGCGATGGTCGTGGCCAACAGTCATGACGAGGCGAAGGACGCCGCCGAAAAGATCAAGGTCGACTACGAGGTGAAGCCGGCCAATGTCGATCTGGCGAAGGCCCTCGACAACGGTGCGCCGCAAGTGCACGCGGAGGCACCGGGCAACCTGATCTATGACTGGGAGCTCGGCGTGAAAGCCGACGTCGATGCCGCCTTCGCCAAGGCCGCACACGTTACCAGGATTGACATCGTCAATAATCGCCTGATCCCCAACGCGATGGAGCCGCGCGCCGCGGCGGCCGAGTACGACAAGGGCACGGGCCAATACACGCTCTGGTCGACGTCCCAGAACCCACACGTGCTGCGTCTCATCCTGTCGGCATTCGTGCTGGGCATCCCCGAGCACAAGCTGCGGGTTATTGCGCCTGACGTCGGCGGGGGCTTTGGCAGCAAGATCTTCTGCTACAATGAAGAGACGGCGGTGTGCTGGGCAGCGAGCCGCGTCGGTCGTCCGATCAAGTGGACGGCGGAGCGTTCCGAGTCCTTCATGACCGACGCGCACGGCCGGGACCACGTGACCCATGCCGAGCTGGCGCTGGATAAGGAGGGCAAGTTCCTGGCGCTGAAGGTGGACACCATCGCCAACATGGGCGCCTATCTCTCGACTTTCTCGACGGCGGTGCCGACCTACCTCTACGCCACCCTGCTGGCGGGGCAGTACACCACGCCGCTGATCTACGCCAATGTGAGGGCCGCAGTTACCCACACGGCACCGGTTGACGCCTACCGCGGCGCGGGCCGCCCCGAGGCGACGTTCGTGATCGAAAGCATCGTCTCCCAGGCCGCCAAGGAGCTGAAGATGGATCCGGCCGAATTGCGCCGGAAGAACTTCATCCCGCCCACCGCCTTTCCGTACCAGACGCCGGTCGCCTTGCAGTACGATTCAGGCAACTATCCGCCGATCATCGACGAGGCGATGAAGATAGCCGACTACAAGGGCTTCGAGGCGCGCCGCGCCGAAGCCAAGTCGCGCGGCAAGCTGCGCGGCATCGGCTTCTCTTCCTATATCGAGGCCTGCGGGCTCGCACCGTCTCAGGTGATCGGTCAGCTGGGCGGTGGCGTCGGCCAATGGGAATCGGCCCAGATCCGCTTCAACCCGACCGGCAACGTCCAGGTCCTGACCGGGGCGCACAGCCACGGCCAGAGCCACGAGACGACCTTCGCCCAGATCGTGTCCGACAAGCTGGGCGTGCCGATCGAGAACATCGAGGTCGTCCATGGCGACACGGCGACCACGCCGTTCGGCATGGGAACCTACGGGTCGCGCTCGCTGGCCGTCGGCGGCTCGGCGATCACCAAGGCGGCCGACAAGATCATCGCCAAGGGCAAGAAGATCGCCGCCCACCTGATGGAAGCGTCGGTCGACGATGTCGTGTTCGAGAACGGCACCTTCAAGGTGGCCGGAACGGACAAGAATGTGCCGCTCGGGCAAGCAGTGTTTGCGGCCTACGTTCCGCACAACTACCCGCTGGCCGAGATCGAGCCCGGCATGGACGAGAATGCATTCTACGACCCTGCCAATTTCGTCTATCCCGCCGGTACGCAGATTTGCGAGGTCGAGATCGACCCCGACACCGGCGAGACGCAGATCGTCACCTTCACTGCGGTCGACGATTTCGGCAACGTCATCAACCCGATGATCGTCGAAGGTCAGGTCCATGGCGGGATCGTGCAGGGTGTCGGCCAGGCGCTGCTCGAGAATGCCGTCTACGACAAGGAGACGGGTCAGCTCGTGAGTGGCTCGTACATGGATTACACCATGCCCCGTGCGGACGACGTCCCGTCGTTCAAGCTCGGCTACAAGGTCACTCCCTGCCCGCACAATCCGCTGGGCGTGAAGGGATGCGGCGAGGCAGGCGCGATTGCCGCCCCTGCCGCCGTAATGAATGCCGTCCGCGACGCGTTGGCGCCGCTTGGTATCGCGCACGTGCCGATGCCGGCGACGCCGCTCAACGTGTGGCAGACCATACAGGGCGTGCGGCGCGCGGCGGCCGAGTAGCGGGAGGAAAGAGATGTACGATTTCGCTTACCATCGTCCCAAGAGTCTTGCCGATGCGGCAAACACGCTGAAAGGCAAGGACGAGGCGCGGCCCATGGCCGGCGGCATGACCCTGATACCGACGCTCAAGCAGCGGCTGGCGCGTCCGACCGACGTCGTCGACCTCGGCGGCATCAAGGAGCTTGCGGGCATCAAGGTCGAGGGCTCGAACGTCGTCATCGGCGCCATGACCAGGCACGCCGATGTCGCAAGCTCGGCCGACGTCAAGCGCGTGATCCCGGCTCTCGCCGAGCTTGCCGGCATGATCGGCGACCCGGCGGTCCGCAATCGCGGCACGATCGGCGGCTCCGTAGCCAACTCGGATCCGGCGGCGGATTATCCGGCGGCAGTCGTCGCCCTGAACGCGACTGTCACGACCAACACCGGCAAGCACGCGGCGGACGGCTTCTTCAAGGGCCTGTTCGAGACGGCCTTGGGCGAGGGCGAGCTCATCACCTCGATCAGTTTCCCCAAAGCCGACAAGGCCGCCTACATGAAGTTCCGCAATCCCGCTTCGCGCTATGCGATGGTCGGCGTGTTCGTCGCCAAGACAGGCGACAATGTGCGCGTGGCGGTGACGGGCGCCGGTCCGTCAGTCTTCCGTGTCAAGGCAATGGAAGATGCGCTCGCGAAGAACTTCACGTCGGCCGCCATCAAGGACATGAAGATCCCGGCGAACGGACTCAATAGCGACATCCATGGCAGCGCGGAGTATCGCGCGCATCTGGTGGGCGTGATGGCGCGCCGCGCCGTCGACGCCGCGAACAAGTAGCCGTCGCATTTCGGCAGAGGTAACGTCGGGGCGCTCCAATTCGGGGCGCCTTTTTTGTTGGCGATGAGGACGGGTTCGAATGAGAGCGCTGGTGACAGGCTTCGACGCGTTCGGCGGGGAGAAGGTCAACCCGTCGTCGATGGCCGTGAGCCGGCTCAGGCGACGGACGGGGAACCTGACCATTCACACTGCCGTGCTGCCGACATCATATGCCCGTTCAGCCATCGCACTGCGCGGCGCCATCCACGAGATGCGGCCCGACATCGTGCTGTGCGTGGGCCAGGCGGGCGGCCGCAGCGAGCTCAGCCTCGAACGCGTCGCGATCAACATCCAGGATGCCCGTATCCGCGACAACGACGGCAAACAGCCGATCGACCGGCCGGTGGTGCGCGAGGGGCCGGCGGCGTATTTTTCGACCCTGCCGATCAAGGCCTGCGTCGCCGAGCTGCGCCGGGCCGGCTTGCCTGCGGCGGTGTCCAACAGCGCCGGCACCTTCGTATGCAACCACATATTCTACGCGCTGATGGACATGGCCGGCCGGCACGGCCTCTCGTTCCGCGGTGGTTTCCTGCATATTCCCTACCTCCCCGAGCAGGCGGCGCGGCTTGGTGACGAGCCCTCGATGTCGGTCGACGACATCGTGCGCGCCATCGAGATCGTGCTGACGGTCAGCGCCGCGCGCACCAGCGACGTGCGGACAGCCGAGGGGCGGCTGTCCTAGGTCTCTCCGATAGCGTACGGGTGTCGCTGTCACCTCAAGGATGGAGACCGAAGTGTCCACGGCAGCCCCGGGTACCCGCAAGAAGCGTGGCGAGGGCCATACCCGCCGGGACGAGATTCTATGGGCTGCAAAGAGGCTGTTTCTGGCAGAGGGCTACGAGGCAACGACGATCCGTCGGATTGCCGATGTCGTCGGCGTTTCGGCGCCAGCCCTCTACCTCTACTTCAAGGACAAGGAAGCCATTATGTCGGCGCTCTGCGATCAGACCTTCGGTGGCCTGATCGAGCGGATGGCGGAGATCGAGAAGCAAGGACTGCCGCCGATCGAGCGCCTGCGCCATTGCGGCGAATCCTATGTCCGCTTCGCCCTGGATAATCCGCAGGAGTATTGGTTGACGTTCCTGTCGGGAAACGCGCCGAAGCAGACCAAGGAGCGCGGTCGCCTGCCTGAGACCATCGACACCAATGAGCTGCGAGCGAGCGGCTCGATCGCCTTCGCCAAGCTGATGGGCATGTTCCGCGACATCGAGACGGCCGGTGTGCCGCTCCGCTATCCGGTCGAGACGGCGGCCGAGCTGGTGTGGATGAGCCTGCACGGCCTCGCGGCCGCACTCATCAACAATCCGGAATTTCCCCGGTCCCGACGGGACATGTTGATCGCCGGCATGATTGATATGGCCGTACGCGGCGTTGTGCGGCTGCCTTCATCGGCGTAGCCGACAACGGCTTCAGGTCGGCGAGAGAACGTGGATGATGCGGCTGGCGATATTGTCCTTGATCTTGGCCGCATAGGCCGCCATGTGCGGCGCGGCGCCATGTGCCTTCAGTGCGTCCGTGCTTTCCCATTTCTCGACCACGACGAATGTGTCCGGACCGACCTTGGTCTGGAACGAGCCCAGGCCGTCGGCGTCGACGGTGGCGCCATATTCGATGCAGCCCTTCTCGGCCTTCACCGCCGGCACATTGGCACGGAAGTGGCCGAGGATTTCGTCGCGTTTGCCGGGCTTGGCGGTGATGACGGCGATGACGTGGATCACAATTCCCTCCGTTGAAGTCATTCAGGCAGCACGGCCGTGGCGCAGCAGGCGACCGGGCAGCCGCTCATCGGCGGCGACGGCGTCCCGGCCGTCGCGCCGGATCAACACGCCGTTGACAATGACGGCGTCGATGCCGTTGGCCTCGGAAACCAGCCGGTCGGCGCCGGCGGGCAGGTCATAAATCCGCCTGAGCGGGCCGGGCCCGACAGTCTTCGGGTCGAACACCACGACGTCGGCGGGGCGGCCCTCGGCCAGTACGCCGCGATCGCTGATCCCGAACATTTCGGCCGGCCGCTGCGTCAGATTGTGCACGGCCTGCTCGAGGGTGAAGGTCTTCCTTTCGCGTACCCAATGGCCGAGCAGGTGGGTCGAGTAACAGGCATCGCAAAGCTGGCTGGCGTGCGCGCCGGCATCGGACAGGGCGATGATCGTGTTGGGGTCGGTGATCAACTCGGCGACCTCCGCCTCGTCGAAGTTCATCACCGCCATACGGAAGCGCGCCTGCAGGTCGTTGGCGAGTGCAAGGTCGAGAGCCAAATCGACCGGATCTTTGCCGAGCTTGCGCGCCGCGACGGCGAGCGGCAGTTCCTCCAGCTCCCTGGCCGACGGCGCCCACGCGATGATCGTGCGATCCCACCAGCGCTGGAAGAGGGGGGTCAGCTCGGCCGTGAACTTGCGGCGCCAGGCCGGGTCGGCATAGGCGCGCCGACGCGCGCCGGGCGCCCGGGCATCCTCGACGGCCAACTCGTTCATGAATTTCATGACGTCGAAGATGAAGGGCTCGGCGAAGGTGAATTCGAAATTGAGCGGCCGGCAGCTCACCTGCGGGATCACCATCGCACCGGACTTGCGCTGCTCGGCGGCAAGAGCGAGCTGCTTGCGGTGTCCGCCTGGTCCGTAGAGATAGGAGAGGAGAGCAGTCCAGGTAACGGGAATCCCATACTTCCGGCTCACCTCGGCCATGGCTTTGGTCGAGAACTCGCGGCCGATGGTGATCTGCATCAAGCCGCGCTTCATTTCGCCCATCACCGAGACCAGCGCTTCCATTTCCTGCACCGTGGCCTGACGACTTGGCACCGGCTTGCCGGCATAGCCGTTGTGGCTCACCGACATCGAGGTGCCGAAGCCGATGGCGCCCGCCTCCATGGCCTCGCGTACCAGCTTCTTCATCGCGGCGACCTCGTCGGCCGTCGCGGGACGTTCGGTCGAAGCTTCGCCCATCACGTAGAGCCTGAGCGGGGTATGGCCGAACAGGGCGGCGACATTGATCGCCATGCCGCGCGTCTCGAGGGTGTCGAGGTACTGCGGGAAGGTCTCGAACGGCCAGGTGTCCCCCAGGCCTGCCTGCAGCGCGTCGAGGCTCATGCCTTCGACCTTCTCGAGCGTCTGCAGGATCAGCTTGCGGTGGGCGGCGCGCGTGGGAGCGACACCAAAGCCGCAATTGCCGATCACCGTCGTGGTGACACCATGCCACGGCGAGATCGAGAGCATGCGGTCCCACAAAACCTGGGCGTCATAGTGCGTATGGACGTCGACGAAGCCCGGCGACACAGCCCTGTCCCGGGCGTCGATCGTCGTCTCGGCCGGTCCCTCGGCCTTGCCGATCGCTGCCAGCTTGCCCTTCTTGATGCCGACATCGCCGACGAAGCCCGGCTTGCCGGTACCGTCGATGATCGTGCCGCCCGTGATCTTCAGGTCGTAGGACATGGCGCTTGCTCCCGAGGATGCGTCCATTATACGTCGGCAGACGCAACGAGAGGAAACAGATGGCCAGGCACAAGATCGCGCTCGTTCCGGGTGACGGAATCGGCAAGGAGGTTCTGCCGGAGGGCGTTCGCGTGCTGGAAGCGGCAGCCCGTCGTTTCAACTTTCAGCTCGAGTTCACCGACTTCGACTGGTCGTGCGATCGGCTGCTGAAGACCGGCAAGATGATGCCGGAAGACGGGATGGAGCAACTCAAGGCCTTTGAAAGCATCTTCCTCGGTGCGGTCGGCTGGCCGGGCGTGCCCGACCATGTCTCGCTGTGGGGCCTGCTGATCCCGATCCGCCGCGACTTCGACGAATACGTGAACCTGCGGCCGGTCCGGCTGTTCGAGGGCGTGCCGTCGCCGCTGGCCAACCGCAAGCCGGGCGAGATTGATTTCTGGGTTGTGCGCGAGAATACCGAGGGCGAGTACAGCCAACTCGGGGGCCGCATGTTCCAGGGTACCGAGAATGAGTTCGCGGTACAGGAGACGATCTTCACCCGCAAAGGCGTCGATCGCGTGCTGAAGTTCGCCTTCGAGTTTGCCCGCGGTACCAGGAAGAAGCACGTCACCTCGGCCACCAAGTCCAACGGCATCATCCACACCATGCCGTTCTGGGACGAGCGCTTCGCCGAGATGAAGAAGAACTATCCCGACATCAAGGCCGACCAGTATCACATCGACATCCTGACCGCCCACTTCGTGCGCAATCCGGACTGGTTCGATGTCGTGGTCGGGTCAAACCTCTTCGGCGACATCCTGTCCGATCTCGGGCCGGCGTTGACCGGCTCCATCGGGGTCGCGCCGTCGGGCAACATCAATCCCGAGCGCAAGTATCCGTCCATGTTCGAGCCGGTGCATGGCTCGGCCCCCGACATCGCGGGCAAGGGGATCGCCAATCCGATCGGCCAGATCTGGTCGGGCGCCATGATGGTGCGCCATCTCGGCCATCCCGAGGCAGCCGAAGCGATCGAGCGCGCGATCGCAGCCTCCCTGGTCGAGGGCGGCCCGCGCACCCGAGATCTCGGCGGCAATGGCGATACCAGGACGGTTGGCGCCGCCATCGCCGAGCTCGTCGCGAAAGTGTGACCGCCGGCGGGTCCGTCGCCGTCCGCGGCAAAACGGCAAATGGAAGGCGGGACAGGAGATTTTTTGCCGGTCGTCCTGCTGCCCTTTGCCGTCGCCTTCCCTAGACTGCGCCGATGCGGCAGCGCCTGAAGCACGCGCTTGAGGTCGTCCTGGTTCCGATCGCGGCTGCGATCGTGTTCCTGGAACAGACGCTCATCCGCTATCTCAACGTCATGATGGAGGCGGTCGCGCGCTGGCCTCCGGTCGCGCGAACGGAGGCGTTCCTCATGCGCCTGCCGCCTTGGGCGGCTGTGCTGGCTTTCGCTGGGCCTTCGATCTTCATCCTGCCGGTGAAGCTCTCGGCCGTCTGGTTCGTCGCCCATCGCCATTTCGTCCTGGCGTTCGCCGCCGTCGCCCTGGGCAAGGTGCTGGCCACCGCGATCGTGGCGCGGCTCTATCGAATCCTGCGACCGAACCTGCTGTCGCTTGAATGGTTCGCCTGGGCGGATCGCAAGTTCTTCCAGTGGCGCGACTGGGCCTATGGCTTCGTGCGCAGCCTGCCGGCCTGGCGCCGGATGACCGAGCTGATCGAGCGCATACGCGCGCAGCTTGCCGCCTTGGTTTCCGGCCCGTCGGCGCGTTAACCGGCAGCGCCTGCCTGCACGGCGCCGGCGGCCGTCAACTTGTCGATCTCGGCCTCGCTGTAACCAGCTTCGGCAAGGATCTCGCGAGTATGCTGGCCCATCAGCGGTGCATGGCACTCCTCCTCGCGTGCCCCGCCCGAGAAGGTATTGGCGAGCCTGGTGCGGCGGATCCTTCCTTCGCTCGGGTGATTCTCCTCCTTGAAGAAGCCGACATCCTCGAGATGCGGATCGGCGAGGAGATCGTCGATCGAATTGTAGCGCGCCGCCGGAACGTCGAGCTTGTCGAACAGCTCGACCCATTCGTCGGTCGTCCTGGCTCCAAGTCCCTCCCGTTGGACCTGAAAGTAGGCCTTGGCGTTGCGTGTGCGCGATGCAGCGCTGTCGAAGCGGGGATCGGCCTTGAGCTCGGGCCGACCGATCGCCTCAAAGAAGGCGAAGGCCTGGGCATTGGTGTTGGGGCGGACGGTGATGTAGCCGTCCCTGGTCGGCAACGGCCGATAGTCGGGACTGAGCAGGCGCCCGTCACCGCTGGGCCCGACCGGCGGGTCGAAGGTCAGCGCGCCGAGATGCTCGCTGGCGACGAACGAGGCCATGTTCTCCAGCATCGGCACGTCGATTGCTTCGCCTTGGCCGGCCTTCTCGCGCCGATACAACGCGAAGCCGATGCATTGGGCGGCGATCAGCCCGCTCACGTGATCGCTCATGACCATCGGCACGAAGCGCGGTTCGCCGGTGGCGCGTGCCAGCGTTCCGGCCACTCCCGACAGGCTCTGCACGACGGGATCGTAGGCCGGCCGGTTGAAGTAGCGCCCGCCGCGACCGAAGGCGAGGATCGAGCAGTGGATCAGCCGTGGATGGTCTTTGGCCAGGCTCGCATAATCGAGCCCGGCGCGCGCAAGCGCCTCCGGACGAACATTGCTGACGAAGACATCCGCGCGACTAATCAGGCGGAGGAGGGCGGCATGGCCTCCCGGCTTCTTGAGGTCGAGCACGATCGAGCGCTTGTTGCGATTGAAGTTGATGAACTTGCCGGACATGCCGGGGTGACGGCTGCCTTCTGCCATGGTGCGCAGCAGATCGCCGCCGGGTGCTTCGACCTTGATGACGTCGGCGCCGTAGTCGGCCAATGTGCGCGTGCAGATCGGGCCGACGACGACGGTCGTGAGGTCGACGACGCGCACGCCCGCAAGCGGGCCGCCCGGGGCTTTGGCCGTCATTGGGCGAACTCCAGTTCCATCTCGCCGCAGAGCACGCCGTCCTTGTCGGCCGCCCAGACCTTCAGGCGGCCTTCCTTCTGCGCCATGCCGCGGACTTCGATCAGGCCGCCGACCCACAGCGGATGGACGAGCCGGGCCGTGTAGCCCGTGAGCCGGCCGGAACCATGCTTCAGGGCGGCATCGACCATGAGATGCATCGAGAGCCCGCCATTGGAAACGAGAGCCGGATAGCCTTCCTCGCCGCGCGCGTACTCGGCGTCGTAGTGAATGCGGTGCGCATTCCAGGTGAGCGCGGAGTAGCGGAAGTTGAGGGCGTTGGTGAGATTCGTCGTCTCGCTCCAGGCAGGACCTTTTGGCGCCAGGGTCGGCACGGTGGCCGTGGTCTTCTCGCCCGGCGGCACTGCAGGCCGGTAGATCGCGTCGAATTCATCGACGGCCAGCGTTTTGCCGTGCTGCTCGATCGTGTGCCGCATGGTCAGCACGAAAATCTCGCCGGAGCGGCCGGTCTTGGGAACGATGTTGGCGACTTCGGCCTTCTTGATCGCGGGTTCGCCGGCGCGCAGACGACCCATGATCTTGACGCGGCGGCCTGCACCCATGCGGCGCGGCATCGGAATGGGGGGCAGCACAATGCCCTTGTTGGGATGGCCGTCGGGCCCGACATCGCCTTGCTTCACGGTCTCGACGAAGAAGAGCGTGAACCAGTGCGGTGGCAGTTCGCTGCCGCGGGTGAAGCGTTCGGGATCGAGATTGAAGGTACCTGCCGCGCGCCGGGCGGCCATCACGCCGATGTCGTCTTCGACGGTGCGCACCCGTCCGATCCACGGGCGCAGCGTCTCCATCGCCTTGTCCATCCATTCTGTCATGCGTGCTGTTCCTTGCTTGGCGAGGCGCAGAATCGCACGGCCACGTGTCGGCCTCCAACAAAAGAAGGGCCCGCTTGCGCGGGCCCTTCCATGATCCGAAAGACGGCGGCCGTCCGAAGTCAGACGGAGTAGTACATCCTGTACTCGATCGGGGACGGCTGATGTTCCCAGGCATAGACCTCTTCCCACTTGAGCTCCATGTAGGCATCGATCTGGTCGTCGGTGAACACGCCGCCCTTGGTGAGGAACGTGCGATCCGCGTCGAGCGCGTTGAGCGCCTCGCGGAGCGAGCCTGCGACCGTCGGAACCTTGGAGAGCTCTTCGGGCGGCAGGTCGTAGAGGTTCTTGTCCATCGGATCGCCCGGATGGACCTTGTTCTGGATGCCGTCGATGCCCGCCATCAGCATGGCGGCGAAGGCCAGATACGGATTGGCCGACGGATCGGGGAAGCGCACTTCCACGCGCTTGCCCTTGGGCGAGGAGGTGTAGGGAATACGGCACGAAGCCGAGCGGTTGCGCGACGAATAGGCCAGCAGCACCGGCGCCTCGAAGCCGGGGATGACGCGCTTGTACGAATTGGTGCTGGCGTTGCAGAACGCGTTGAGCGCCTTGGCGTGCCTGATGATGCCGCCGATGTAGTAGAGCGCCGTCTCCGAGAGGTCGGCATAGCCGGAGCCCGCGAACAGCGGCTTGTTGTCCTTCCAGATCGACTGGTGGGTGTGCATGCCCGAGCCGTTGTCGCCGTACAGCGGCTTCGGCATGAACGTGAGGGACTTGCCGTAGCTGTGGGCAACGTTGTGCAGCGTGTACTTGTACTTCTGCACATTGTCGGCGGTCTTGACCAGCGTGTCGAACCTGAAGCCGAGCTCGTTCTGGCTGGGCGCCACTTCATGGTGATGGATTTCCATGCTCAGGCCCATCTCGCTCGCTACCGACATCATCTCCGCGCGCAGGTCGTTCATCGAGTCGACCGGCTGGACGGGGAAGTAACCGCCCTTGATGCCGGGGCGATGGCCCATGTTGCCGCCCTCGAACTCCGCGCCCGTATTCCACGGCGATTCGCTCGAGTTGATCTTGTAGTAGCTGCCCGACATCTGCACGTCGAAGCGTACGTCATCGAACACGAAGAACTCGAGCTCGGGTCCGAACACGGCAGTGTCGCCGACGCCGGAGGACTTCAGGAAGGCTTCGGCGCGCTTGGCGGTCGAGCGCGGACAGCGGGAATAGAGCTGACCGGTCGAGGGTTCGACCACGTCGCAGTTGACGATCAGCGTGGTTTGCGCCGTGAACGGATCGAGCACCGCGGTGGACGTATCGGGCATGAGGATCATGTCGGACTCGTTGATCGCCTTCCAGCCGGCGATCGAGGAGCCGTCGAACATGACGCCGTCGACGAACGTGCCTTCGTCCGTGGCAGAGGCCATGCGGGCCGTGTGCTGCCACTTGCCGCGAGGATCGGTGAAACGGAAGTCCACGAACTTCACGTCCTTGTCCTTGATCATCGCCAAAACCTGCTTGGCATCCATATCTCGCTCGTCCCTTTCTTTTGGTTGACGTCCTGGCCCCCCAAGGGCCGTTTCTCATACGGCGGCGTCACCGCGCTCGCCAGTACGAATTCGAATGGCATCGTCGATCTGCGACACGAAGATCTTGCCATCACCGATGCGGCCGGTGTGGGCGGCACCGCGGATCGCCTCGACGGCCTTCTCGACCATCTCGTCCTCGATGATCAGCTCGATCTTCACCTTAGGGAGGAAGTCGACGACATATTCGGCGCCGCGATAGAGTTCGGTGTGGCCCTTCTGCCGACCAAAGCCCTTCGCCTCCAGCACGGTAATCCCCTTGAGGCCAACCTGATTGAGGGCGTCTTTCACCTCGTCGAGCTTGAAGGGCTTGATGATCGCTTCGATCTTCTTCATTGGCTTGCAACACTCCACGCACAGGCGCTAGCGCTGTCGCCACCGGCAGCCCTCCGCCAGGCACGTCAGCACTTTTCATGCCAGAGTTGTCCACAAGCAGGAGCAAAGGGGGCCTCGCGATGTGCGCTGAAAATGGGCGAACTGGTCAAGAGATGCCCAAAGAACTGCCTATTATGACGTCAAGAGAAAGCCGATGAAGTCTGCGAACGTCACATTGTCCAGCTTGGGCACTACCGTCTTCGAAGTCATGTCGGCCCTCGCCCGAGAACATCAGTCGGTCAACCTCGGCCAGGGCTTCCCTGACGACAAGGGGCCGGAAGAGGTGCGTCGGGCGGCGGCAGACTACCTGCTGAATGGCCACAACCAATATCCGCCCATGATGGGCCTGCCGGAATTGCGCCAGGCCGTCGCCGATCATGCCAGGCGCTTTCAAGGCCTCGCTGTTGACTGGCAGACCGAAGTGCTGGTGACGTCGGGAGCGACCGAAGCGCTTGGCGACTGCCTGTTCGGACTGATCGAGCCGGGTGACGAGGTCGTCCTGATCGAGCCGCTTTACGATTCCTATCTGCCCATCGTGCGCAGGGCAGGGGGCATTCCGCGACTGGTGAGGCTCCAGCCTCCGACCTGGCAATTGCCGCGCGCTGAACTGGCCGCGGCATTCAACGACCGCACCAAGCTCATCCTGTTCAACACGCCGATGAACCCTTGCTCAAAGGTCTTCGCTCGCGAGGAACTCGGCTTCATCGCCGATCTTTGCCTGAAGCATGACGCTTATGCGGTCTGCGATGAGGTTTACGAACACATCACCTTCGACGATCGCCGGCATATTTCGATCATGACGCTGCCCGGTATGCGCGAGCGGACCGTCCGGATAGGGTCCGCCGGCAAGAGTTTCAGCGTGACCGGCTGGAAGGTGGGCTATGTGACGGCGGCGGCGGGCCTGTTGAAACCGATCGCCAAGACACATCAGTTCATGACCTTCACGACGCCGCCGAACCTGCAGTGGGGCGCGGCTGTTGGCCTCCGATTGGAGGATGCCTATTTCAATTCCCTGGCAAGTGACATGCAACGCAAACGGGACCGCTTGGCGGATGGACTGGCGAGAATCGGTTTCGACGTGCTTGCCTCGCACGGGACCTATTTCGTGACGAGTGATTTCAGGCAACTGGGTTTCAATGGCACGGACGACGATTTTTGTCGGCATGTCACCGTGGCGGCCGGCGTCACCGCCGTGCCCGTCAGCGCCTTCTACGATCAGCCCGAACGGGCCCCGCGCCACTTTATCCGGTTCTGTTTCTGTAAAGACAACAGTACCTTAGATGCCGCCGTTGAACGATTGGATAAGCATTTCAGGCGGTAGGGATATGTCGGGCATTTCGCGGCAGAGACATCTGCAGAGACATGACTATTGCAGAATTTCAGGCGACGCCGGCGTCACCTTGCGGCATAGTCTTCCTGCACTCATATTGCCAAATTCCTGTTTGAAACCATGGTTTTGGCAGACAGGGTTTGGCTCCGAGTGTTCGCGCCTGGCAATCCGGTGGAAGTCGTGTCGTCCCAATCCTCGCCCAAGTCTCCCCGGATCGATGGTCGCCGCCTGCGCAGCGAGCGGACCAAGCAGCTCATCATCGAGGCATTCCTTGCCCTCGTTCGCGAAGATCCGAAGGTGCCGACCGCGGTCCAGATCGCCGGGCGCGCCGGCTACTCCGTGCGCTCGATATTCGAGCGATTTCCCGATCTCAATGCCTTGCGCGTCGCGGCCGCCGACTATGCGCTCGCCCAAGCGGCGGCGCTGGCACCAGCCCGTCACGTCGACGGCGACCGGCAGACCAGGCTGCGATCCCAGGTCGATACCCGTGCGCACACCTGCGAGAGGGGCGTCGCCTTGTGGCGCGTACTGATGGATTCGCAGGAGGAGTCCGATGAACTCAAGGCACGGGTCCGGCGCGCGCGCGAGGTGACGATGGCGAGGCTCGAGCTCATGTACAAGCCCGAGCTGTCGGTATTGCCGACCGACGAAAGGCGGGACCTGCTCGTCGCGTTGGAAGCTCTGACCGACATTGAAAGCTGGGCGCGTATGCGCGAACAGCACGGCCTGCCGTTCGAAGAGGCGAGCGATGTCTGGGTATTCGCCATAGACCGTCTCTTGCCGCCAACGCCGGCCAATGGCTGACGTCAGCGGCCTACCCAAGCGAGCCATCGTGGAAGAATCTCCTTTAGGTTCCAGTTCTCCGCCACCGACGCGCAAGTCGCCTCGGATCGACGGCCGTCACCTGCGCAGCGAGCGCACCAAGCGCTTGATTGTCGAGGCCTACATGGTACTCGTGCGGGAAAGCAGCCAGATGCCGACGGCGCTGCAGATCGCGGAGCGCGCCGGCTATTCGGTGCGCTCGATCTTCGAACGGTTTCCGGACCTGCACGCGATTCGCGTAGCCGCCACCGATTATGCGATCGGCGAGGCGAAGGCGTTGGGAGCGCCGCGCGACACCAATGCCGATCGGCAAACCCGGATCAGATCGCAGGTCGAGACCCGCGCCCGGAGCTGCGAGCGCTGGTTGCCCTTCTGGCGGATCCTGAATGCCGGCAACAACGACTCGCCGGAACTTCGACAGCGCATCAAGATGATCCGGCAGCTCATCCTCATGCGCATCGAGGTGATGTTCAAACCGGAACTCGTGACGCTTGCCGAACCCGAGCGCAAGAAGACGTTGATCGCCCTCGAGGCGCTGATGGATTTCGAAAGCTGGGCACGGATGATCGAGTTGTTCGGCTTGTCCCATGAGCAGGCCTGCACGGTCTGGATACGGGCAATCGACCGGCTGTTGCCGCCGACGCCCGTTTCTTGACGCTCCGGGCGCCTCAGCGTAGGAAAGCGCCCGCTTCGCCAAAGCGACTGACGGTGGCGGCCGTAGCTCAGTTGGTTAGAGCGCCAGATTGTGATTCTGGATGTCGCCGGTTCAAATCCGGTCGGCCGCCCCAATCGCCCGTCCGCAATGACTGAGCCAGGCCGATCCCCGCGAGACATTGTGAAGCGCGACGAGCTGGTCCTGCTGACCTGTGCGCAGATGGCCGCTGCGGACTCGGCAGCCGTTGCCCTTGGCACGCCGGCGAGTGAACTCATGGAGGCCGCCGGTGGTGCGGTCGCCAGCGCCGTGATGGAGCGCTTCCAGCGCCAACCGTTGGTGGTCCTGTGTGGTCCGGGCAACAACGGGGGAGACGGCTTCGTGGCGGCCCGGCGCCTGGAGGCGGCAGGCTGGCCGGTACGGCTCGCGCTGCTCGGCACGCTCGGCGCGCTGAAGGGCGACGCAGCACGAGCCGCGCGGCTGTGGACGCGTCCCGTGGAGACGCTTTCTTTCAGCCTGCTGGAAGGTAGTCCGCTGGTGGTCGACGCCCTGTTCGGAGCGGGTCTCAGCCGGCCCATCGAGGGGCTCGCCAGTCAGGTATTGGCGGAGATAGATTCCCGTGGCCTTTCGGTGGTCGCCGTCGATGTGCCGAGCGGCCTGCATGGGGACACCGGCGAGGTGATGGGCCAGTCGGTGAGGGCCATGCTCACCGTCACGTTCTTCCGTGGCAAGCCGGGGCACTATTCGCTGGCAGGGCGCAGGCTTTGCGGCGAAATCCTGGTCACGGACATCGGTATTCCCGCGGTCGTTCTGGACGAGATCCAGCCGATCCTCTGGAACAACGGGCCGGCCCTGTGGGCATCGCTGCTTCGCCGCAACGATATCGCCGACCACAAGTACAAGCGCGGTCATCTGACGATCCTGGGCGGCGCGAGCGCGACCGGAGCCGCTCGTCTGTCCGCCCTGTCGGCGCGTCGGACCGGCGCCGGCCTTGTCACCATTGCTGCTCCGCGGACGGCCGCGCCGATCTATCAGGGTGCCGAGCCGGGTAATCTGGTCGCCGTGAGCGACGGCGATGACGACTTCGCCCGGCTCTTGGCCGACGAGCGGCGCAACGCCATCCTGATCGGACCCGGTTCGGGCCGCAACGAACGTACGCGCCTGGCCGTGCTGGCAGGGCTAGGCCTGCGGCGATCGGCGGTCCTCGATGCCGATGCGCTGACCGTGTTCGCCGAACGGCCGGCCGCTTTGTTCGCTGCCATCGCGGGACCGGTCCTGATGACCCCGCACGCGGGGGAGTTTCGCCACGTTTTTCCCGACCTCGCCGACATTCCGAGCAAGGTCGAGCGCACACGCGCAGCTGCGAGACGGAGTGGTGCCACCATTCTGCTCAAGGGGCCCGACACGGTGATTGCGGGGCCGGACGGGCACGCGGTGATCAATGTCCATGCCCCTGCCGCCTTGGCGACCGCAGGATCGGGCGACGTGCTGTCGGGTATCGCCGCCGGCCTGTTGGCGCAGGGCGTTGCTCCGCTGGCGGCGGGAGCGGCAGCGGCGTGGATCCACGGTGAGTGCGGCTATCGTTTCGGACGCCCGGGCCTGATTGCCGAAGATCTGATCGATTGCCTGCCGGAAGCGCTCGGAACCGCCATGAATTGACCGCCTGACGGGCGCGGGCTAAGAGGCCCGCGATTCGGCCCTTGCGGCATCGGCCCGCCCGCCCTGGCGGGGCGCGGGGCTACGTCGGGCGGGCGTGGTGGAATTGGCAGACACGCGAGATTTAGGTTCTCGTGCCGCAAGGCGTGGGGGTTCAAGTCCCTCCGCCCGCACCAAACGGAAATGATGGAAGTGAGATCATGCAAGTCACGGAACTCCCGGCGGAAGGCCTGAAGCGGCAGTTCAAGATCGTCGTTCCCGCCGACGACCTGTCGGCCAAGGTCGACGAGCGCCTGACCGAGCTTGCGCGGACCGCCCAAATGCCCGGCTTCCGCCGCGGCAAGGTGCCTGTGGGTCTGCTGAAGAAACAGTACGGCCAGGCCCTCTATGGCGAGGCGTTGGAGCAGGCGGTCAACCAGAGCACCGCCAAGGCCATCGAGGATCGCGGCCTGAGGCCCGCACTGCAGCCCAAGGTCGATCTCAAAGAGCTGGGCGAGGGCAAGGATGTCGAGTTTGAGGTTGCGCTCGAGATATTACCCGAGATCGGCAAGCTCGATTTCTCCGACATCGAGTTGGAGCGGCTCAAGGCCGAGGTTCCGGAGAAGGAGGTCGACGACGCTCTTGCGCGCATCGCCAAGGCCAATCGCGAGCAAAGGCCGGTCGATCCGCCGCGTCCGGCGCAAAAGGGAGACGCGATCAAGATCGATTTCGTGGGCTCCGTCGACGGCGTCGAGTTCTCCGGGGGCAAAGCTGACGACTACGTCCTCGAGATCGGTTCGGGTTCCTTTATCCCCGGATTCGAGGATCAGCTGGTGGGTGCCGAGGTCGGCAAGCCGGTCGACGTGAAGGTAACCTTTCCCGCCGACTACGGAAACAAGGAGCTGGCGGGCAAGGAGGCCGTGTTCAAATGCACGGTGAAGGAGATCCGTGAATTCGTCGATAAGCCGGCCGACGACGAGCTGGCGAAGAAGAGCAACTTCGAGAGTCTCGACGCCATGCGCAAGGCGGTGGGCGAGCGGATCGGCCAAGATTATGCGCAGATCTCCCGTTCGATGATCAAGCGCCAGCTCCTCGACAAGCTGGCCGAAAGCCACAAGTTTGCCGTTCCCGAGGGACTGATCGACAGCGAATTCAACGCGATCTGGCAGCGTATCGAGCAGGCCAGGAAGGATGGCGAGAAGCTCGAAGACGACGAGGACAAACAGCGCCGGGAGTACCGCGACATTGCCGAACGCCGGGTGAGGCTCGGCTTGCTGCTGGCCGATGTCGGCCGTTCCAACAGCATCGACGTCACGCCGGAAGAGCTCAATCAGGCGGTGATGCGCGAGGCGATGCGCTATCCCGGTCAGGAGCGGCAGGTGCTGGAATTCTACGGCAAGAATGCCGAGCTCAAGGAGCAGCTTCGTGCGCCGATCTTCGAAGAGAAGACGGTTGATTTCATTCTCGAACTCGCCAAGGTGACCGAGAAGGCGGTTACCCCCGAGGAACTGATGAAAGCGGCCCGCGAGACCGACGAGCAAGCCGCGCCGGCGGCCACCAATTGATCAGCGTCGGTGGCCTTGAACGGGGCCGTCGGCGCTGCCACTTTTCAGTCGTCAGTTCATAGGGGGTTTCGGCGATGAGCCGCGAACGCGATCCGCTGGAGGTCTACAACAACTACTACGTGCCGATGGTCGTCGAGCAATCGGCGCGTGGCGAGCGCGGTTACGACATCTGGTCGAGGCTGCTCAAGGAGCGCATCATTTTCCTGAACGGGCCGATCGAGGACAATGTGGCAGGCCTGGTCTGCGCCCAGCTTCTCTATCTGGAAGCCGAGAACCCCACCAAGGACATCTCCTTCTACATCAACTCTCCCGGCGGCGTGGTGACGTCCGGCCTCGGCGTCTACGACACCATGCAGTATGTCCGGCCACAGATCTCGACTCTGGTGTTCGGCCAGGCGGCATCGGCCGGCTCGCTGCTTTTGATGGCAGGCGCCAAGGGCAAGCGGTTTTCGCTGCCAAACGCCCGGATCATGATCCACCAGCCTTCCGGCGGGGCCCAGGGCCAAGCGACCGACATCGAGATCCACGCCAAGGAAATCATCCAGACCCGGGCACGATTGAACCAGATGTACGTTCATCACACGGGCCGGACGATCGAGGAAATCGAGCGGGCGATGGAGCGCGACAAGTTCTTCTCCCCGTCGGAAGCCAAGGAATTCGGCCTGATCGACGACGTTCTGGAGAACCGGCCGGTGCCGACCATCCAGGCGGCCGCCTCCTAGGGGCCGCGACCAATTGCTTTCTATTCGCAGGCCGACACACTATATTTTGGGGTTGTCGCCCTCTGGGAGGCGCGTTTAACATAGTCTTGTGTGCGGGCTCGCCGGCAGCGAGCCCCCCAAGCGGAGGTGCGTTACCGACATGCCAGCCGCCAAGTCCGGGGGCGATTCCCGCAATACCCTCTATTGCAGCTTCTGCGGCAAGAGCCAGCACGAGGTCCGTAAGCTCATTGCCGGCCCGACCGTGTTCATTTGTGATGAATGCGTCGAACTTTGCATGGACATCATCCGGGAGGAAAGCAAGACCACCCTGGTGAAATCCAAGGACGGCGTTCCTTCGCCCAAGGAAATCCGCCAGATCCTCGACGACTACGTTATCGGGCAGGACCAGGCCAAGCGTATTCTGGCCGTTGCAGTGCACAATCACTACAAGCGGCTAAGTCACGGCGGCAAGGCCAACGAGGTCGAGATTGCCAAGTCGAACATCCTGCTGATCGGCCCGACCGGCTGCGGCAAGACCCTGCTGGCACAAACGCTTGCCCGGATGCTGGACGTCCCGTTCACCATGGCCGACGCCACGACCCTTACCGAGGCGGGCTACGTGGGCGAGGATGTCGAAAACATCATCCTGAAGCTCCTGCAGGCGGCGGACTACAACGTCGAACGGGCGCAGCGCGGCATCGTCTACATCGACGAAGTCGACAAGATCAGTCGTAAATCCGACAACCCTTCGATCACGCGCGACGTGTCGGGGGAGGGCGTCCAGCAGGCCTTGCTCAAGATCATGGAGGGCACGGTCGCTTCCGTGCCGCCGCAGGGCGGGCGCAAGCATCCCCAGCAGGAGTTCCTGCAGGTCGATACGACCAACATCCTGTTCATCTGTGGCGGGGCCTTCTCTGGCCTCGACAAGATCATTTCGCAGCGTCGGCAGGGAACGTCGATCGGGTTCGGCGCTGAGGTGCGCGGTCCGGACGATCGGCGCACCGGCGAGGTGCTGCGCGACCTCGAGCCCGAAGACCTGCTGAAGTACGGGTTGATTCCGGAGTTCGTCGGCCGCCTGCCGGTGGTCGCCACGCTCGAAGACCTCGACGAGGGCGCGCTGATCGAGATTTTGACCCGCCCGAAGAATGCGCTGCTGAAGCAATATCAGCGTTTGTTCGACATGGAGAATGTAAAGCTGAAGTTTTCCGACGATGCCCTGCGCGCGGTTGCCCAGAAGGCGATCCTGCGCAAGACCGGCGCGCGCGGCTTGCGGTCCATCATGGAGACCGTGCTTCTCGACACGATGTACGACTTGCCGTCGCTCGATGGTGTCGACGAGGTGGTGATCAACCGTGAAGTGATCGAAGGGCGCGCCCAGCCGCTTTACGTGCATGGCGAGCGCAAGGAAGGCATCGCTGCTGCGCCGGCCTGAGTTTTGCTGCGCTGGTGGCAATTGCAGCCGCCAGCGGTCCTGTCCCAGGGCCTTGAACGGATCTCCGTTTGAGCCAATCTCTGCAACTGAGTGTGCGTTGCTTTCTGCCGTCAATCGCCCGCGTCATGGGGGTTACGGCCGGGGTGCGCGACAGCTCTAACAGTGTATGTAGCGAGGCATCATGAACGCCCCCAGCCAACAAGGCACCGTCTACCCCGTCCTGCCATTGCGCGACATCGTCGTGTTTCCAGGGATGATCGTCCCGCTCTTCGTCGGGCGCGAGAAGAGTGTGAAGGCGCTCGAAGAAGTGATGAAGGACGACAAGCAGATCCTGCTGATCGCCCAGAAGAACGCCACGCAGGACGATCCCGGCCCGAACGACATCTATGGCATCGGCACGCTCGGTACGGTGCTGCAGCTCCTCAAGCTGCCCGACGACACCGTCAAGGTCCTAGTCGAGGGCGGCAAGCGCGTGCGCATCGCCGGCTATACGGACCGCACGGACTTCTTCGAGGCGCGTGCCGTCGAGATGGAGGAGGTCGCCGGCGATCCGGCCGAGCTCCAGGCTGCTGCGCGCACGGTCGTCTCGGAATTCGAAAACTACGTGAAGCTGAACAAGAAGGTGCCGCCCGAGGTCGTCGTCTCGATCAACAAGATCGAGGAGCCGGCCAAGCTCGCCGACACGATCTCGGCGCATCTCGCGCTCAAGGTCGCGGACAAGCAGCAGCTCCTGGAACTCGACGCGGTGTCGAAGCGACTGGAGCGAATTCTCGGCCTGATGGAAGGCGAAATCGGCGTCCTGCAGGTCGAGAAGAAGATCCGTAACCGCGTCAAGCGTCAGATGGAGAAGACGCAGCGGGAATACTATCTCAACGAGCAGATGAAGGCGATCCAGAAGGAGCTCGGCGAGACCGAAGACGGCCGCGACGAGATCTCCGAGCTGGAGAAGCGCATCAAGAAGACGCGCCTCAGCAAGGAGGCGCGCGAGAAGGCCAATGGCGAGCTGAAGAAACTGCGCACGATGAGCCCGATGTCGGCCGAGGCGACGGTGGTGCGCAACTACCTGGACTGGCTGCTCTCGATCCCGTGGCGCAAGCCGACGAAGATCATCAAGGACCTGAAGTATGCCGAGGACGTGCTGAACGCCGACCACCACGGCCTGGAGAAGGTGAAGGAGCGTATCCTCGAGTATCTTGCGGTCCAGCAGCGCGTCGACAAGATGAAGGGCCCGATCCTCTGCCTCGTCGGTCCTCCAGGCGTCGGCAAGACCTCGCTCGGCAAGTCGATCGCCAAGGCGACCGGGCGCAACTTCGTGCGCATGTCACTCGGTGGCGTTCGTGACGAGGCCGAGATCCGTGGGCATCGCCGGACCTATATCGGCTCGTTGCCGGGCAAGGTCGTTCAGAGCATGAAGAAGGCGAAATCGTCGAACCCTCTGTTCCTGCTCGACGAGATCGACAAGCTTGGTGCGGATTTTCGCGGTGATCCGTCGTCGGCCTTGCTCGAGGTACTGGACCCCGAGCAGAACTCGACCTTCAACGACCACTATCTCGAGATCGACTACGATCTGTCCAACGTGATGTTCATCACCACGGCCAACTCGATGCGCATGGCGCAGCCGCTGCTGGACCGCATGGAGATCATCCGGCTGGCGGGCTACACCGAGGACGAGAAGGTGGCGATCGCCCGCAAGCATCTGATCCCCAAGCAGGTCGAGGCCAACGGGCTCAAGGACAACGAGCTCGACATCCATGACGATGCCGTGCGCGATCTCGTGCGCTACTACACGCGCGAGGCCGGTGTGCGTAACCTGGAACGCGAGATCGCCAACTTGGCCCGCAAGGCGACCAAGGAAATCCTCATGAAGGGGACGTCCAAGGTCAAGGTTACCGCCAAGAACCTCGACAAGTATGCCGGCGTCCGGCGTTTCCGCTACGGTGAGGCGGAACTCGAGGATTTGGTGGGCATTACCACCGGCCTTGCCTGGACCGAGGTTGGCGGCGAGCTGCTGCAGGTCGAAGCCGTGCTGGTGCCTGGCCGCGGACGTGTCACCGTGACCGGCAAGCTGGGCGACGTCATGCAGGAGTCGGTGCAGGCGGCGAACGCCTATGTCCGCTCGCGCGCGGCCGCCTTCGGCATCAAGCAGGCTATGTTCGAGAAGCGCGACATCCATGTGCACGTGCCGGAGGGGGCGACGCCCAAGGATGGTCCGTCGGCTGGTGTCGCCATGATCACCTCGATCGTGTCCGCCTTGACCGGAAATCCGGTCCGCAAGGAAGTGGCCATGACGGGCGAGATCAGCCTGCGTGGCCGGGTTCTGCCGATCGGCGGCCTCAAGGAAAAGCTGCTGGCGGCGCTGCGCGGCGGGCTCAAGACCGTACTGATTCCGAGCGAGAACGAAAAGGATCTCGCCGAGATCCCGGACAATGTGAAGCGCGATCTTAAGATCGTACCGGTGAATACCGCCGACGAAGTGCTGCTCCACGCTCTCGCCGGACCGCTTACCCCTGTCAATTGGGAGGAGGAGAGCGAGACCGCGCCCGTAATGCCCGCGCCAAGCGAAGAACGGCCGGGCGTACTAACGCATTGATTTACATAAACGGTCGTTATCGCCGGTTGTCCAACTTCAAGTGCGGCGGCGATAAC
>NZ_DATBFE010000084.1:0-9097 GCF_036558665.1 Reyranella sp.
CGACCGACTGGCCGACATTGATCAGCGGCCTGCGATAGTGGTCAATCGTGGAGACCTGCAGCATGGCATCCCCCAGCGACACCATGTAATCGGTCTTCTCGCCGAGAAAAGTGCGTTGCTCGACCTGGCCGACCCGCGGGCCGGAATCCGCCGGCACAATGCCGACCATCTCGGGCCGGATCACGAGCCGGACCGCTGCGCCTATCGGCCGGCCCGTCGAAAGAGCGATACGCACGCCCTGGACCTCGACCTCGCCCGCCGAAAGGACGCGGCCGGCCAAGAGGTTCGCCCGGCCGATGAAGCGGGCGACGAACTCGGTGGCCGGGCGATAGTAGAGGTCGTGAGCGGTGCCGATTTGAAGGATGACCCCCCGTTCCATGACGGCGATGCGGTCGGAGATCGCCATCGCCTCCTCCTGGTCGTGCGTCACATAGACCGCGGTGATGCCCACCCGCTTCTGCAGCGAGCGGATCTGCTCGCGCATCTCGAGCCGTAGCTTGGCGTCGAGATTGCTGAGCGGTTCGTCGAACAGCAGCACCTTGGGCTGGAAAACCACGGCGCGGGCCAACGCCACCCGCTGCTGCTCGCCGCCGGAAAGCTGATGCGGATGTTGGCGACCGTAGCCGGCGAGGCCGACCGCCGCCAGCATCTCCTCCACCAGGGTCTTGATGCTTCTCTCGTTGCGCCGCTCGACACGCAGCGCATATGCCACGTTGTCGAACACCGACAGGTGCGGGAACAGCGCGTAGTTCTGGAATACGAAGCCGATGCCGCGCCGGTTGGGCAGGACATGGGTGACGTCCTCGCCTTCGATCAGGATCGTGCCGCCGTCGGGCGGCTCGAAGCCCGCGATCATGCGCAGGGTCGTCGACTTGCCGCAGCCCGAGGGACCGAGCAGCGTCACCAGCTCGCCCTGTTCCACACCAAGCGACACGTCTCGCACGGCATAGACTTCGCCCTTCACGGTGTGGTCGAAGCGCTTCGACACGCGCTCGAGACGAATGCCGTTGGCGGCCACGCGCCTACCCTCCGAGAAAACTGCGGGCGGCGGCCCCGGCCGCGGGCGTCCTGAGCCTGGCCAGGACGGCGCTGAGGACGGCCACGACGACGAACACGGCCACGATCACGAAGACCGAGAAGGCAGCGGCCGGTCCCAGCGAGAGCTCCGTCATGTTCTCGAGAATGCGCACGGTAATGAGGGTCCAGGAGATCGATACCAGGAAGATCGTAGCGCTGATTGCCGTCATCGAGCGGATGAAGACCACGCCGAGGCCGGCGAAGAAAGCCGGTGCGATCAGCGGCAGGGTCACGCGACGGAAGGTCTCGCCGCTGCCGGCACCGAGGCTCGAGGAGGCTTCCTCGATGCTGCGATCAATCTGCTGCAGCAGAGCGACGGTGGCGCGGATGCCGGTCGGGCTGTAGCGGAATATGTAGCAGGCGATGATGATCAGCACGCCGCCGGTCAACGCCAAAGGCGGATCGTTGAAGGCGATCAAATAGCCGATCCCAACGATGGTACCCGGCAGCGCATAGTTGATCATCGCGACCAGTTCCATCGCCCGTTGTCCGGGGAAACGTCGTCGGGCGATCAGATAGCCGACCAGCACACCGTACAGGCCGCCAAGCGGCATGCCGATCGCCGCGATGATCAGAGTGTCGCGGATGGCTGGCAGCCCTTCAGTGAAAATGACGCGATAGTGGCTGAGGGTGAAGCTGTTGTTGGCGCCGAAGGCCTTCACCAGCGAGGCCCAAAGCAGCAATGCATAGAAATAGACGATGAGTGCCGAGAACAGCAGGCAGCCAATGGCCAGAAGGTGCGCCGCCCAGGGCGCGAGGGTGCGGCTTCGCGAGCGCTGGCCGACCTTGCCGGTCACGGTCACATAGACGCGCCGGCCGACCCAGTAGCGTTGCAGCAGGAACACCGCGGCGGCCGGCACCAGCAACACCAGCGACAGGGCCGCGCCGCCCTTGAAATCGAACATGCCGGTGATCTGCAGGTAGGCCTGCGTCGGCAGTACCGGCAAGGAGTTGCCGGCGAGGATCAGCGGCGTCGCGAAATCGGCCAGTGACGCCGCGAACAACAGCAGGAAGGCGTTGGCGAAGCCCGGCACGGCCAGCGGCAGAGTGACGGTGCGGAACGTCCGCCAGCGGGAGCTGCCAAGGCTCGAGGCCATTTCCTCGAGGTTGGGATCGATCGCCGCCAGGATCGGTCGCAAGGTGAGGTAGGCGATCGGGAAGTAGGTCAGCGTCTCGGCGAGGGCGGTGCTCCAGTAGCCGTAGGGCGAGACGTTGGCGAGGCCGAGCAGGTCGTGACTGATGAAACCCCTCGGCCCGAACGAGAAGATGATCGAGATCGAGGTCGTGAAGGGCGGCGACACGAGGGGCAGTAACGCCGCGGCGTCGAGGCAGGTGAGCCAATAGCGTCCGAGCCCGCCGCGGACGGCAGTGAGCGCGAACTGGAACCCCAGCGCAGTGCCGAGCACACCGACCGACGCCGCGAGGAACAGGCTGTTGAAGAACGAGGCGCGATGGTTCTCGTCCGACAGCACAGCCGCCACCGGCGCCAGCGTCACGTGTCCCTGGTCCACGAAGGCCCGCTGGATCAGCTCCGCGAGCGGGAACACCACGAAGAGGGCCAGCAGCGCCCATAGCACGGCGACGGCAACGAGCAACGCGGGATCGCCGATGATCCCGCGCCATGGCGCCAGGAAACGCGAGCCCGTCAAGCCTATTGCGCCGGCAGGACCTCCTTCACCCATTTGTCAACGATCCGCTTGCGGTTCGCGCCGGCATAGGCGTCGTCGATTGGGATGATGTTGGCACCCTTCAGCACCGCGGCGACGGCCGGATCGGTCTTCACGTCTGGAGTTGCCGGCACGAAGCCGATCTTGTGCTGGGAAAGCTTCGACTGCATCGCCGCACTGGTCGCGAAGTCGATCAGCTTTTTCGCTTCGGCCGGATGTTTGGCGCCCTTGATCAGCGCGATCGCCTCGGCGGCGGAGCCGATGCCCTCCTTGGGAAAGCTGATCGTGACGTCGTAGCCCTTCTCGCGCGTCTCGAGCGCGTCGACGATGAAGAAGATACCGCCGCCCGCCTGGCCGAGGCCGACCGGCAGCGTGCCGCCGCCGCCGCTCTTGGTGTAGACCTGCACGTTCTGGCGCAGCTTCTTGAGATAGGCGAAAGCCTTGTCCTCGTCGCGCTTGTTGACCTCCAGCACCGAGAAAATGCGCGTCACCGCCGTGCCCGAGGTCCGGGCGTCGGCCATCTGCAGCATGTTCTTGTAGGCAGGGTTCAAAAGATCGTCCCACGAGGTCGGCGGCTGCAGATTGTGCGCCTTGAGAAAGGCCGTGTTGGTCATGAACACCAGCGGATCGTCGGCGATCGCCGTCCATTGTCCATCAGCGTGCTTGAAGCGCGCCGGCAGCCGGTCGAAGGAAGGCGACTTGTAGGGCTCGAAGATGCCTTCCTTGATGCCGGCGGCGAAGGTCTCCACCGGCCCGCCGAACAGCACGTCGATGCGCGGATTGCCCTTCTCGGCGATCACGCGGGCGAGCGCTTCGCCCGACGAGAAACGCAGGAAATTGACCTTGATGCCGCTGGCCTTTTCGAATTCCTCGAACATTGGCCGGGCATAATTCTCAGGCCAGATCGAGTAGACGTTCAGCGGCTCGGCAGCCTGTGCAACGCCGAGCCAACCCAGCAAGCCGGCCACGGCAGCCAGCGCGCCAACGGCCTTCTTCATGCTCCCTCCCCCAAGTATTGTTCCTTGAAGGGATATTGACCCGTCCCGCCGTGAACGTCCATGTAGCAGTCTTCACGACAGCACGGCGATCTTCTTGCGCTCGATCAGCTTGAAGTCGATGGCAGCTCCTAGCCCCGGCTCGTGCGGCACGTGCACCATGCCGTCGCGGCCAACCACGATGTCCTTCTCCAGTCCGTATTTCTGGGCAGCGTCGGGCAACAGCACCTCGAAGAACGTGGTGTTGCGGATCGAGGCGATCACGTGGAGGTTGGCAAGATTGTTGAGCGAATTGCCGCCGTGATGGACCTCGAAGTTCATGCGGAAGGCCTCCGCAAGGTGGGCGGTCTTCACCAGCGTCGTGATGCCGCCTTTCACCGCCACATCGCCGCGCAGGAAGTCGGTGGCCTGCTGCATGATCCAGGGCTGGTAGGATTCGAGGCCGGTGATCGGATACTCCGTGGCGAGGATCGGAATCGAAAGCTGCTGCTTGAGTTTCACGTAGTTGTAGATGTCCTGCTCGTGCAGCGGATCCTCGTACCAGAAGAAATCGAGATCCTCGGCGGCGTGGCCGACGCGCAGCGCCGCCGGATAGTCGTAGGCCCAGGTCGAATCGAGCATGATGGTGTAGTCGCCGACCGACCGGCGCACCGCCTCGCAGACCTTGATGTCGGTCCGCCACTCGGTCGGCGGATGGATCTTGTAGGCCGCCCAGCCATGCTCCTTGTGCTTGAGTGCCTCCTCGGCATAGGCCTCGGGCGCAGGGAGGACGGCAGAGCTCGCGTAGGCGGGCACCGACTCGCGGTAGGTGCCGAGCAGGCGATGGATCGGCTGGCCCATCGCCTTGCCGACGAGATCCCACAAGGCGACGTCGACCGCGCCGATGCAGCGCACCCCTGCGCTTCGTTGGCGGCGCCAGAGCTCGGTCACGATCGCCTCGCGCATGATCGGGTCCCGGTCCATCAAAATCGGCTTCAGATGGGTGATCAGCCCCTGGGCGTCGGTGGTCGCCGAATTGGAGGCCGAGCCGAGGAAGGCATGACCTTCGACGCCGTCGTCGGTCCTGAGGGACAGTAGCCCGAGCGCGCTCGATCCCGAGAAGCGGGCGATCCGGCCGTACTGCGTCGCGGGTATGTCTTCCCAGGAAAAGAGCGTGAGCGAGACATCGGTGATCTTCATGCAGCCTCCCAGATCTTCCTCTCGACGCCGTACGGATCGTGCTCGAGACGGCACTCGTTATCGAAGATCATGGTCGGCCGCATGGCCGCCGAATAGGCGGGCCACTCGGGCAAGCCGCGATGTCCCGGCCGACCCGTCCTGGCGAAGGCGGTCCACGCCCGCGCCATGCGGTCACCCAGCGCCAGGCGTTCCGGATCGTCGCCGGTGAGCGGTGCCCGGTCGAGGTTGTTGAACACGAACGGAATCTCGAGCGTGTGGCAGGAGCGAAGTCGTCCATTCAGGACAGGCGTCTCCCAGGCGAAGAGATAGACGAACACGCCGGCCGCCTTCTGCGCGAGCTTACGCTCGGCGATGGTGAGGGAAAGGCTACGCACACCGAGATCGCCCACGATTGCAACGGCGATTTCATCGGCCCTCATCGCGGGCTGCGCCCGGCGATAGGCCGCGATCACATCGGCGGCGCGCTTGCCGAGATACGGCGTCATCGCCTCGACAAGACTGTCGAACGTCGCTTCGGTCACCCACGGCAGATGGCCCAGGAACAACGTCATCTCGTCCTTGTTGGTGCCGATCATCAGCGGCACATGCGCCGACGACGCCGGCGCTGCGGGGGCGAACGGTCCGCCGGGAAAGACGTGGCCGTCGATCACAGGGTTGAATCCCAGCCGCCGCCGATCGGCGAAGGACGCACGGCCAATCGCCACTTGAACGGCGTTCTGCGCCTCGAGGATTTTGGATGCCGGCACCTCGCGCAGTTTGCCGGCCGATGTCGCATCAAGACCGAGCTCGGCCAGCACCTGGCGCGAGGTCCTAGTACCGTCCTCGCGATTGGCCATCTGGACAGCCGGTCCACTTTGGATGACGGCTTTGTGGAACAGGCCCTTGGCCGACGGCAGGGCCATCAGCACGCTCACCTTCGCCCCACCGCCCGATTCGCCGAAGATCGTCACGTTTTCGGGATCGCCGCCGAAAGCGGCGATGTTGTCGCGTACCCATTCGAGAGCGGCGACGATGTCCTGCATGCCGGCAGTGCCTGCGCCGCTGAACGTTGCACCCGCAATCTCCTCGAGGTGGAGATAGCCGAGTGCGCCGAGGCGATGGTTGATCGAAACCACCACGACGTCGTCCAGGCGACAGAGATTGGCGCCATCGCTCCACGGTGACGACCCCGAGCCGGTGATGAAAGCGCCGCCGTGGCACCAGCACAATACCGGACGCTTTTGACCATCGAGGCCCGCCGTCCAGACATTGAGATAGAGGCAGTCCTCGCTGATCTTCTCGCGACCGCCGAGGGTCAAGAGCCGTAACAGATCGGTTGGCAGATCGAACACGTTCTCCGCCTGGATCGACCTGTTGCCGTACGATGTCGCCTCGCGAAGGCCGCTCCATGGCGCAGGCTTCTGGGGCGGCTTCCAGCGCAGCGGCCCGATCGGCGGCGCGGCATAGGGAATACCCTTGAATGTACAGATGCCCCGATCGACGGTGCCGCACACACGCCCGCTCGCGGTCTCGACGACGCAGCCGCCCGCCATGTGCATTCCTCCCTCCGATCGTTCAGTATAAGCTTGGCCTATGAGCGACAAAGCAAAAGCCGAACTGGCGCCAACCGGCGTTCTGCGTGCCGGTATCAATCTCTCGAACTTCCTGCTCGTGACCGGTCGAAGTGCCAACGGCGATCCTGAAGGCGTATCACCCGACATGGCGAGCGCCATCGCCGACCGGCTCGGCGTGCCGGTGAAGTACGTGTCCTTCAAGACTCCCGGCGAACTCGCCGACCAGGCCGGTAACAATGTCTGGGACATCGGCAATATCGGCGCCGAGCCGCAGCGCGCGGCGACGATCGCCTTCACGGCGGCCTATTGCGAGATCGAGGCGACCTACATGGTTCCGGCTGGCTCGCCGATCAAAGCCATCGCCGAGGTCGATCGAAAAGGCGTGCGCATCGCCGTCTCGGCCCGCTCGGCCTACGGGCTCTGGCTCGAGAACAACATCAGAAACGCGACCCTGGTCCAGGTGGCCGGGCTGGACGCTGCCTTCAACAAGTTCGTCGACGACAGGCTCGACGTGCTAGCGGGCCTGCGGCCTGGGCTCCTGAAGGACATCGGAAGGTTGCCAGGCGCCAGCATCCTTGACGGCAAGTTCAGTGCCGTGCAGCAGGCCGTTGGCACGCCACGGTCCAACCAGGCCGGCGCAAAGTTCCTGGCCGAGTTCGTGGAGGAAGCCAAACGATCAGGCCTGGTGGCGCGGTTGATCGAAAAACACAAGGTCAAGGGCCTCTCGGTCGCTCCCCCCGCCTGAACGCGCGCTGCCGCGCTCTCCGACCACATCTGTGCACCGTTCTTGCGCAACCTTTCCACGACACCAGCGTTTATTCGCGCGTGTTGGGGGGATTTGTGAGCGGGGAGAACGCGCATTTTGCGACTGATCCTCGTTTCTGAGGTGTAAGCCCCTTCACCAATGCCGACCGAGGGGCTGCGCCATGGCTGTCGACGCTGGTTCGTCCGTAACCAATCGCGCACGCAAGATTCTTTCGCCGGCGTCCCCCCGAAACGGCACGGAAGCCGACGAACTCTTCGACCTGCTGCATGCCATGGAGGCAATGCGGGCAGGCGACTTCTCGGTCCGGCTGCCCGGCACGCATGCCGGTGCCTTGGGCCGCATCCATGTCCTGTTCAATGAGATCGTCGCCGCCAACCAGAACATGGCGCAGCAGCTCGAGCGCATCGGCAAGGCGGTGGGCGAGCAGGGCCGCACGCGGCAACGGGTCAAGTTCGGCATCTCGACCGCGGCCTGGGGAGAGATGGAGAATTCGGTCAACGGCCTGATCAACGACCTGGTCTGGCCGACCACGGAAGTGACGCGCGTGATCTCGGCGGTGGCGCAGGGCGATCTGCTGCAAACGGTGCGCCTCGACGTCGATGGCCGCCCTCTCAAGGGCGAGTTCCTGCGCTCGGCCAACATTGTCAATACGATGATCAAGCAGCTTTCGGTGTTCACCTCGGAGGTGACGCGCGTGGCGCGCGAGGTCGGCACCGAAGGCAAGCTCGGCGGTCAGGCCCAGGTGCGCGAGGTGACCGGTGTTTGGCGCGAGCTTACGGAGAGCGTCAACTCGATGGCCAACAACCTGACCGCCCAGGTGCGCAATATCTCCGACGTCACCATCGCCGTGGCGGACGGCGACCTTTCGCGCAAGATCACGGTCGACGTGCGCGGCGAGATCCTGCAGCTCAAGGAGGCCATCAATACGATGGTCGATCAGCTGCGCTCGTTTGCCTCCGAGGTGACCCGCGTGGCGCGCGAGGTCGGCACCGAAGGCAAGCTCGGCGGTCAGGCGATCGTGCCGGGCGTCGCCGGCACGTGGAAGGACCTCACCGACTCGGTCAACGCCATGGGCGGCAACCTCACCGACCAGGTGCGCAACATAGCCGAAGTGACCACTGCGGTGGCGCGCGGCGATCTTTCCAAGAAGATCACCGTGAACGTCTCGGGCGAGATCCTGCAATTGAAGGAAACCATCAACACGATGGTCGACCAGCTGAACGGCTTCGCCGGCGAGGTGACCCGCGTCGCGCGCGAGGTCGGCACCGAGGGCAAGCTCGGCGGCCAGGCGCAGGTCCCGGGGGTCGCGGGCATCTGGAAGGACCTGACCGACAGCGTCAACTCGATGGCCGGCAACCTGACAGGCCAGGTGCGCAACATCGCCGAGGTGGCGACCGCCATTGCCGGTGGCGACTTGTCAAAGAAGATCACCGTCAACGTGTCCGGCGAGATCCTGCAGCTGAAAGAGACCATCAACACCATGGTCGATCAGCTCAACGCCTTTGCCAGCGAAGTGACGCGCGTCGCCCGCGAGGTCGGCACCGAGGGACGCCTGGGCGGACAGGCGCACGTGCGCGGCGTCGCCGGCACCTGGAAGGACCTGACCGACAGCGTCAACTCCATGGCCAGCAACCTGACCGGCCAAGTGCGCAACATCGCCGAGGTCGCCACCGCCGTGGCGCGCGGCGACTTGTCGAAAAAGATCACGGTCAACGTCAGCGGCGAGATCCTGCAGCTGAAGGAAACCATCAATACGATGGTCGACCAGCTGAACGGATTTGCGGGTGAGGTGACGCGGGTGGCCCGCGAGGTCGGCACCGAAGGCAGGCTCGGCGGTCAGGCGGTCGTTCCCGGGGTCGC
>NZ_DATBFE010000085.1:0-6284 GCF_036558665.1 Reyranella sp.
GCCGACAGGCTGTCGCTGCGGTGTTGTTCCGGCACGCCGCCGAGCGCCCACAGGGCATCCTGCAGGCGGCACCCGGCATCCGCGCGATCGCAGTGCTGGACGAGCTGCGGCGACGGCACCCTGACCTCAATGGCAACGTGCGGCGGACCCTGGAACGGCGCATCAACGCTTGGCGCGCCTTGCACGGTCCGGAGCGGGAGGTCATGTTCCGCCAGGAGCACGAGCCTGGCCGACTGGGGCTGTCGGACTTCACCGACACCAGCGCCTTGGGCATCTCGATCGGCGGTGTGCTGCTGGATCACCGGCTCTATCACTTCCGACTGGCCTTCTCGGGCTTCGAGCATGCCCACGTGGTGCTGGGCGGCGAGAGCTTCGTCGCCTTGGCCGAGGGATTGCAGGATGCGCTGTGGGCGCTGGGCGGCGCGCCCAAGGAACATCGCAGCGACAGCCTGTCGGCGGCGTTCCGCAACTTGGCCGTCGACGCCCGGGAGGACCTGACCCAACGCTACTGCAGCCTGATGGGCCACTACGCCATGGAGCCGTCGCGCCGGCATGGCCCATGAGAACGGCTTGATCGAAAGGGCGCATGGGCATCTGAAGAAAGCCATCGAGGACGCCCTGCTGCTGCGCGCCAGTCGCGACTTCGGCGACCTCGACGCCTATCGCGCCTTCATCGACCAGATCATCGGGCGGCGCAACGCCAACAACCGCAAGCGCATCGACATCGAGCGCGCGGTGCTGGGTATGGCGCGACGATCAGGATGAGGGGACAGCGTCAATCAAGATGAGAATCGACGGCCGGTTGTCGGGAGGATCGCGACAAGGGGCGGTGTTTGCAAGCTGATTGACGCTTGGAGGCGAGTTTGATTGTCGCGGAGCGTCAATCAGCGCTTTGGCTTTCCTTGGGCGTTGCGTGCGCTGGCGGCCGACCGGGCCCGCGCTTGCGGTCGACGGCGGCTTTTCGGCGATAGCTCTGGACGTTCATCTCGAGGATGGTGGCGTGATGGACGAGGCGGTCGATGGCGGCCAGCGTCATGGCCTGATCGGGGAAGATCCTGCCCCACTCTCCGAACGGCTGGTTGGCGGTGATGAGCATCGAGCGCTGCTCGTAACGAGCGGCGATCAGCTCGAAGAGCACGCTGGTCTCGGCGTGATCCTTGGAGACGTAGGCGATGTCGTCGAGGATCAGCAGGTCGTATCGATCGAGCTTGGCGATGGCGCTTTCCAGGGCGAGTTCGCGGCGCGCCACCTGCAGGCGCTGGACGAGGTCGGTGGTGCGAGTGAACAGGACGCGCCAGCCGTTTTCGATCAGCGCCAGGCCGATGGCGGCCGAGAGGTGGCTCTTGCCGCCGCCCGGTGGGACAGCGTCATAGTGCCGGGTGTCCGGCGTTTGAGGTCCGGATCACCTACCCGTTTCACCCGCGGAGTGGCGAGACGGTCGCAGTGGTCGGTTCGAAGCGTCATGCTGGCGCCGAACACTTCGTCATTCGGCAGCCCGATCGGACGCTGGCGCTGCTGCCGGCGTGGATGACCGAGCCGGGCCGAGCGGCTCAGCCGCTTGCAGCATATCCACGGTTTCCGGTCGAGAGGCTGGCTGATCTTTGCGCCCTTGTCGACGCGCTCGTGGCCTCATGCGCAGGGGATTCGCCCCGCTGCAAGGGAGCCGGTCATGCGGAGAGCGCGACACAGCCAGAGGGATCTGTTCGACGAAGCGACGCCGACGATGGAGCTTCGGCCCGACCTGCGGACCAAGCTGACCCCGCTGCTCCAGGCGCTGTTGGCGGAGGCGGCCGGCGTGGAGCCACGCCAGGCCAGGCCGGAAGACTTCGACGGCTCGGAGGGCGGCGATGACCAAGATCACGCCTGAGCACCTCGCCCGCGGTGCCTTCGTTTATGTTCGTCAGTCGACGAATGATCAGGTTCTCAACAATCACGAGAGCCGGCGTCGGCAATACGGCCTCGTCGATCGCGCTCGCACCCTGGGCTGGGCCGCCGTGGAGGTGATCGACGATGATCTCGGCCGCTCCGGCTCCGGCATTGCCCGCCCTGGCTTTGAGAAGCTGCTCGCCGCGATCTGCGAGGGCCGCGTCGGCGCTGTCGTCTCGATAGAAGCGTCACGCCTCGCCCGCAACGGGCGCGACTGGCACACCCTGCTCGAGTTCTGCGGACTGGTCGGCACGCTGATTGTCGACGAGGATGGCATCTACGATCCGCGTCATCCGAACGATCGCCTGCTGCTCGGCATGAAGGGCACGATGAGCGAGATGGAGCTGTCGCTGTTCCGCCAGCGCTCGCTTGAAGCTCTGAAGCAGAAGGCGCGCCGCGGTGAGTTGTTCCTCACGGTGGCGATCGGCTATCTGAAGACCGCGCATGATCGCATCGAGAAGGATCCCGATCGTCGCGTTCAGGAGGCGATCGCGCTGGTCTTCGCCAAGTTCAGCGAACTGCAGACCGTCCGGCAAGTCCACCTCTGGATGCGCCAGGAGCGCCTGCCCTTGCCGGCAACCGAGTATGGCGCGGAAGGCCGCAAGGTGGTCTGGAAGCTGCCGGTCTACAACACCCTGCATCATCTGCTGACGAATCCGATCTACGCTGGCGCCTATGTGTTCGGGCGCACCGGAAGCCGCATCACGATCGAGGCCGGCCGCAAGCGGATCGTGCGGGGCTTCCGCAAGGACCGCAGCACCTGGGATGTTTTGATCCGCGACCATCATGAAGGCTACATTGGTTGGGCGGAGTTCGAGAGGAACCAGCGCCTGATCAGCGACAACGCCAATGGCAAGAGCTTCCTGAGCCGCGGCTCGATCCGGCGCGGCGAGGCGCTGCTGGCCGGTCTGCTGCGGTGCGGCCATTGCGGTCGCAAGCTCCACGTGGCCTACAGCGGCGAGAACGGCAGCGCGGGGCGGTATCACTGTCGCGGCGGCCATCTCAATCACGGTGGCGATCCCTGCATCTCATTCGGCGGCATGCGGATCGACCGCGCGGTCAGCGCCGAGGTGATCGAGCGGCTTCAGCCGCTCGGCATCGAGGCGGCGCTCGGCGCCATGGAAGCGCGGCGTGGCGAAAGCGAGGAGAAGCGCCGCCAGGTCGAGCTCGCGCTCGAGCAAGCGCGCTACGAGGCCGCCCGGGCGCGGCGGCAGTACGATGCGGTCGATCCCGACAACCGCCTCGTCGCCGCCGAGCTGGAGCAGCGCTGGAACGAGCGCCTGCTTGCCGTCCGCGCGCTTGAGGACGAGCGGGACGCGCTGGCAGCGAGCTCGCACACGCCGTTGACGCAGGCCGAGCGTGAACGCCTGCTTGCGCTCGGCGCCGACGTCGAGGGTGCCTGGCACAGTCCTGGTGCGACACCGGCGACTCGCAAGCGGATCATCCGCACGCTGATCGAGGAGATGGTGGTGCGGGTCGAAGACGACGCGCTCTGCCTGGTGATCCGATGGGTGGGCGGCGACCACACGCCGCTGCGGGTGCGCAAGAACCGTACAGGCCAGCACCGCTGGAGCGCCGATGCAGATGTGGTCGAGCTCGTCACGGTGCTCGCCCGTCAGGTGCCAGACAAGGCCATCGCCGCCATTCTCAACCGCTCTGGCAAGGCAACGGGGCGCGGCAATGGCTGGACCCGTTCGCGCGTGAGCTCGCTGCGCAACCACCGTGGTATTCCCGCTTATCGCGAAGGCGAGCGCGCCGAGCGGGGCGAGGTCACGCTGGCGGAAGCGGCAGGCGTCCTCAACCTGAGCGAGGCAACCGTGCGGCGTCTGATCCAGGAAAAGGTTCTGCCGGCCACACAATCCTGTAAAGGAGCCCCGTGGGTGATCTGCGCCGCCGATCTTGAGGGTGAAGCCGTGAAGCGAGCTGCGGACGCTCGTCGCCTTCGGCATCCGCCGTCTGTCGATCGGCGGCAAAATACACTGGCTTTCTAACGTGATTGAGAGATGGGCACTATGAAGCGAGATCGGGGGGCCCGAAGATCAGGACGTTGGCCCCGCTCTTGAGCCAGACGTCGCCGGAGGCGAGCGCCATGATCTGGGCTTTGGAGACCATCGGGGTGGCCTCGAAGTCGAACGTGGCCAGTGTCTTGCCGGGCGGCAAGCGGGCGTCGACCAGGTGGCGCTCGAAGCGGCGCCGGCTGCGGTCGGCGGCCTCGTGCTCGGCCAGGGTGGCGAGGAACTTTGCGGCCGGCCAGCCTTCCTTGTCGGATTGTGCGGCGAGTCTGGGCCAGATGGCCTTCATGCTCGGCAGGCGCAGCTCTGACAGCAGCAACTCGACGCGGGCCGCGTCGACGGTCATGGGTGTCGTCATGGCGCGACCTCCAGGCCGGCCTCTGCCGTGAATGCGCTCGCCGTGGCGTCGACGGCGGCGAGTTCGTCGTAGATCGCAAGCGGCGCCAGCTCGACGGCGACCGCGGGGACGGCAGCTTGTTGTGGTCGCAGTCGCTGTCGCAGCGCGGCCGGATCGGGCAATCGGCCGGCGTCGAGATCGGCGCCGATCAGGCTCGCCAGCTCGGCTTCGCCGGCACATTCATGAGCAAGCGCCAGCAGCGCGACAGTGAGCTTGCAGGCGCGCCGATCGTCGCCGTGGCTGCGCCAGGCCTCGAAGGCGCGGGCATAGGCCGGCCGCGGGAACAGCTGGTCGCGGTAGACCAGGTTGAGCAGTGCCATGGGCTTTCGGCGCAAGGCGTGGATCACGTGCCGGTAGTCGACGACATGGCCGCCCTTGTTGTCCGACAGCGGCCGGCCACGACGTAGAGTTGCGACCGGCGTTGCGCCGAGGAAGCATTCGAGACGGTCGTCGAAGATGCGCACGCGCAGGCGATGGCCGATCAGGCGCGAGGGCACGGTGTAGAACACGCGCCGCAGGATGAAGCCGCCTGAGGAGGTGACGGGGATGATCTTCTCCTCGAAGTCGGTGGTGCGCCGTGGCGGCAGAGCTGCCAGAGCGGCACGCTCCAGCGCGATGCGCTTGCGATTGTTGGCATTGCGTCGCCCGACGATCTGGTCGACGAAGGCTCGATAGGCGTCGAGATCGCCGAAGTCGCGGCTGCCGCGCAGCAGGAGGGCATCCTGCAGCGCCTTCTTCAGGTGGCCGTGCGCACTCTCGATGGAGCCGTTCTCGTGGGCGATGCCGGCGTTGTTGCGTGACGGTGCCATGCCGTAATGGCGCATCAGGCCGCAATAGCGCTGCGTCAGGTCGTGCCGGGCGTCGGCTGCGAGGTTGCGGAACGCCGCCGACAGGCTGTCGCTGCGATGCTCCTTCGGCACGCCACCGAGCGCCCACAGCGCGTTCTGCAGCCCCTCGGCCAGGGCCACGAAGCTCTCGCCACCCAGCACCACGTGGGCGTGCTCGAAGCCCGAGAACGCCAGTCGGAAGTGATAGAGCCGGTGATCCAAGGCGACGCCGCCGATCGAGACACCAAGGGCGGTGGTGTCGGTGAAGTCCGACAGGCCCAAGCGGCCGGGCTCGTGCTCCTGGCGGAAGATGACCTCCTGCTCCGGGCCATGCAGGGCGCGCCACGCGCTGATCCGCCGTTCGAGCGTGCGGCGCATGTTCGGATTGAGCTCGGGATGACGGCGGCGCAGCTCGTCGAGCACGCCGATCGCCCGGACGCCAGGGGCGGCACTCAGCATCGGCACGACCTCGGCTTCCCAATAGGGCTCGAGCGGGTCGGGCCGTCGTCGTCCCCGCGGCACCCGCTTTTGCGACGGCAGGCGCGGATCGGCTTCGATCCGATAGCCGGTCGCGCCCGAGAACCCGGCCTTCGCCGCCGCGGCTTCGACGGTCTGTGTCTGTCGGTAGCTCATGTACAGCCTCGTTTGGTGGTCGCTGATGTGGAGGCCAGGCAAGATCTCGATCCCTCGTACTCGAACGGATCGACACCTCGCCCAACCCCGGCCGGCCGCCAAACGCGACGCCGGAGGGTGTCGGGCCTCCGGTCGGGCTACGCCCTCCCTTCGACCCGACACCCTCCGGCGCTCTCATCCTGATTGTCGCTCAGTTCTCACCTTGATTGTCGCCGCGCAGGACGCGCCGCGCGCTGGCGTGGGGACTGGAGACAGGCACCGTCCGCGACATCGTGCAGGCCTACAGGCGCGCACGCCACCGCGGCGACAGAGATCTGACACCGTTCAACGCGGCAGCGGAGGTCACCAAGGCGCTCGGCCGGCCGACCGAGGTGGACGACACGACGCGCGCTCTGCTCGATTGGGCAGTCGAGCACCATCGAGACTGGTTCGATCGCTTCGGGTGAAGGATCGCGGCGCGCAGCGACTACCCAAAGGCGCCAGCTTGGC
>NZ_DATBFE010000086.1:0-4157 GCF_036558665.1 Reyranella sp.
GATCGACGGCAGCAGCAGCGTGGGCGCGGAAAGCGTGGCGTCGCGCGCGTTGCGCATGGCGACGAACTCGTCCTCGCCGACGCCCTCGTGCACGTGCACGTTCCGCTTGCGCTGCTCGTCGACGGTCGTCTCGAAGGCGTAAGTGTCCCGCCCGGGCGCCTTGTAGTCGTGGCACATGAACAGGCGGGTCTGCGGCGGCAGGCTCAGGAGCCGGCGGATCGAGCGGTAGAGCTTGCGGGCGTCGCCGCCGGGGAAGTCGGCGCGCGCGGTCCCGTAATCGGGCATGAACAAGGTGTCGCCGACGAACACGGCGTCCGCGATCTTGTAGCTGACGCAGGCGGGCGTGTGCCCGGGGGTGTAGATGACCTCGGCCTCCAGCTCGCCGATCTTGAAGCGCTCGCCGTCCTTGAACAGGTGATCGAAGTCGCTGCCGTCGGTCTTCAGATCGGTGGCGTTGAAAACCGGCCGGAAGATGCGCTGGACCTCCTTGATGTTCTCCCCGATGCCGATCCGGGCGCCGGTCTTGGCCTTGACGTAGGGCGAGCCGGAGAGGTGGTCGGCGTGGGCGTGGGTCTCGAGCGACCAGACGACGGTCAACCCGGCCGCGCGCGCGGCCGCGAGCACGGCCTCGACCGAGCGGATATCCACCTCGCCGGACTTGGGGTCGTAGTCGAGCACCGGGTCGATGACGGCGGCGCGCTTGGTCGCCGGATCGGCCACCAGATAGCTGAACGTGTTGGTCGCCTCGTCGAAGAACGCGCGGATCGCCGGGTTGCCTGACATTGGAACTCTCCTGGTCGCATCGCTTCCGGACTTGCTTTATATATTAGCATACACTACATTAGCAATACCTAAAATAATGGGACGGCGATGATCGGCTTCAAGAGCTTCGACACCGCGGCCTTCGAGCAGAAGGCCCTGCAGGCCGCGGACATGCTGCGGGCGCTGGCCAACGAGCGCCGGCTGATGATCCTGTGCAAGCTGGTGGAATGGGGCGAGGCCAACGTCACCCAGCTGGCCGAGGCGGTCGGCCTCTCGCAGTCGGCGCTGTCGCAGCACCTCGCGAAGATGCGCGAGGAGGGCATCGTCGCCTTCCGGCGCGACGCGCAGACCGCCTGGTACCGCATCAGCGATGCACGAACCGAGGAGCTGCTCGCGACCCTGCATCGGCTGTTCTGCCGTCCCGCACGCAAGATCAAGAAAGGAACGTAAGCATCATGACCCTGCGCAGCATCGACCCGCATCAGGCCAAGCGTCTCCTCGACCAGGGCGCGGTTCTCGTGGATATCCGGGAAAGCGACGAGCACGCGCGCGAGCATATCCCGGGCGTCCGGCATCTCGCGCTCTCGCAGCTCGACGCGGGCGATCTCGCCGCCCTTCGCGGCCGCGCCGTGATCTTCCACTGCCGCTCCGGCGCGCGCACGGCGAGTAATGCCGCCGCGCTCGCCGCCAAGGCCGACGCGACCTGCGACGTCTTCATGCTCGAGGGCGGCCTCGAGGCCTGGCGCAAGGCCGGGCTGCCGACCGTCGTGGACCGCCGGCAGCCGATCGAGCTGCAGCGGCAGGTGCAGATCGGCGCCGGCGGGCTGGCGCTCGTCGGGACGATCCTCGGCCTGACGGTCTCGCCCTGGTTCCTCGCGGTTCCGCTGTTCGTCGGCGGCGGGCTCGTGTTCGCCGGCCTGACCGGGTTCTGCGGTATGGCGCTCATCCTGCAGCGCGCGCCGTGGAACCGCCCCGCCGGCGCCGCGGCACGCAGCGCCGCCTGAGCCGGTCGCGATGGCGGGATTGCTCCTCCAGGACGCGCTCGGCGTGGCGTCCGGCGCGCTCGTCGGCTTCTCGCTCGGGCTCGTCGGCGGCGGCGGATCGATCCTGGCGGTGCCGCTGTTGATCTACGTGGTCGGCGTGCCGAGCGCGCACGTGGCGATCGGCACCAGCGCGCTCGCGGTCGCCGTCAATGCCGCCGCCAACCTGGCGCAGCACGCACGCCGGGGAGCGGTGAAGTGGCGTTGCGCGTCGGTGCTCGCCGCCGCCGGCGTGATCGGCGCCTTCGCCGGCTCGAGCCTGAGCAAGCTGGTGGACGGCCAGAAGTTGCTGGTGCTGTTCGCGATATTGATGCTGGTCGTGGCGGGCCTGATGCTGGCGCGCCGCTCGGTCGCCGGCGACGAGGGGGTGGTGCTCAGCCGCGAGAACCTGCCGAAGCTGCTCGGGCTCGGGTTTGCGACCGGCACCCTCTCCGGCTTTTTCGGCATCGGCGGCGGCTTTCTCATCGTGCCCGCGCTGATGCTCGCGACCGGCATGCCGATCCTCGATGCGGTGGCGTCCTCCCTGATCGCGGTGGCGGCGTTCGGCGTGACGGCGGCGGCCAATTACGCGCGCTCCGGCCTCGTCGACTGGTGGCTCGCCGCGATCTTCATCGGCGGCGGCGTGCTCGGCGGCGTGGCCGGCGCGCAGCTCGCCGCTACGCTGGGCAAGACGCGCGGCCGACTGAACATCGCCTTTGCCGGCGTCATCTTCGCGGTCGCGGTCTACATGCTCGTGCGCAGCGCAAGCTGGCTGTAGCCGGGGACCTGCCAGCGCCATCCGGCTTTGGTCCATATTTCGCATCGGCAGGCGGTCTGCGCGCCTCGTCAGGCTGCCGAGTCTGAGAATCCGGAGGCTGCATCCCGTCTTGAGGTATGTCAAAGCCGAGCCGACCGACAGACTGAAATATGAACGGCGGCTAGGCATTCTGTGGCAGATCGTCAGGATCGCTAGATGGAGTGGCCACTTCCCCTCTTAGCATCATCCATTGGGCTCCTACTTTTGGTAGGAGTTGTTGAATTCGGCCGGAGGTGGCGACGCCGACGCCAACGAATTCTTCGGGAAGACGCGCTCAAGCAGATTTATAGTGCCAAGCACGATGGACGCACTGTCACCTGCCCGGAGCTCGGGGGTCGACTGGGACTCTCGCCGGCCTCGACCCTGCATCTCACTCGAGATCTGGAATCTGCGGGATACGTGCGCTCCCGCGCGGGCGTGCTGGAGCTGACCGAGGCCGGAGAACATCTGGGACTCCATGTCCTGCGCGGGCACCGGCTTTGGGAGCGCTATCTCGCCGACGACGGCCAATTGCCCCTCGATCGGTTGCATGACGCAGCCGAGCGCGCAGAGCACCGCCTTGCGGCGGGCGAGCTCGAGGCCTTGGCGGATCATTTGGGACACCCCCGCACTGATCCGCATGGCGACCTGATCCCTACCGCAACGGGCGGGCTCCAGCCGCGCGAGCGCACTCCACTCACCGACTGGCCGCCTGATCGGCTCGCGGTCGTTGTCCACGTCGAGGACGAGCCTCGGCAAGTCCTAAATGAGGCTCTCCGTGCCGGGCTCCGGCCCGGGACAGTGCTTCGCGTCATCGGCCGGGACGCCAAGGCTGTCATCTGCAAAACGTCAGCTGGAAGGTTCGCCCTCGCGCCGGCGGTCGCAGCCAATGTCGATGTACGTGCGGCCGCGGACGGCGAAGAACTCGGCAAGCCTTTGGCGACCCTTGCCGGGCTGCGGCTGGGTGAGCAGGCCGAAGTCGTGGCGCTCTCCGAGCGCTGCACTGGTCTCGGCCGCCGACGATTGCTCGATCTCGGGTTCACGGCCGGCGCCCAGGTCAGGGCCGTGCTCGCAAACCTGGACGACACGGCTCATGCATATGAGGTCCGCGGCACCATGATTGCGCTGCGCAAGGAGCAGGCCGAGCAGGTTCTCACTCGTCCTCTGGTGGCGCAGCGGCGCGACGCGGGACCCGACAGCCGGTGAGGCCATGATCGGCACCCTGTTCCACAGCCCTTGCCGGGACTGCCCGCTGCATCAATATTGCGTGGTCGATCCCGATGACGTTCGCGGCCGTCAATACACCGTCGCGCTGGCCGGCAATCCCAATACCGGCAAGTCCACCGTGTTCAACGCGCTCACCGGTCTCAGGCAGCACACCGGCAACTGGCCTGGCAAGACCGTCAGCCGCGCCGAAGGACGCTTCGTGCACGACGGCGCCACTTACCGGTTGGTCGACCTCCCCGGCACCTACTCGCTGCTCTCTGCCTCGACCGACGAAGAGATCGCCCGAGACTTCATCCTCTTCGGGCGACCCGACTGCACGGTCGTGGTCGTCGATGCGACTGCGCTCGAACGTA
>NZ_DATBFE010000087.1:0-30241 GCF_036558665.1 Reyranella sp.
CACGGGACTGGCCTTCCTGTCGATGGGGTTCGACATCAAGGGCCCGACCTATGTCGGTGATACGATCCATGTCGAGATCGAGGTGACGGAGCTCAAGCCCACCTCGAAGGACCCGACGCGTGCCCTCGTGCGCACGACCAACAATGTCAAGAACCAGAAGGGCGAGACCGTTCTGATCTACACGCCGCTCCGCCTGATGCAGGGGCGATAGCGACGGGGAGCGGCCATGAGCAAGGTTGTCGTCGACACGGAAGGCACGACCACCGTCGTGTCGATCGACCGCTTCGCCGAGGCGCGCAACGCGGTCGATCCCGAAACGGCCGGCCTGCTGCGCGAGGCGTTCCTCGCCTTCGATCGCGACGAGGGCCAATCGGTCGCGATCCTGACCGGCCGCGGCGGCACCTTTTGCGCCGGCTACGACCTCAAGGTGGCGGCAGCAGGGGCGGGCGGCGGCCTGCACGATCCCGAGGGACCGGGGCCGATGGGGCCTACCCGCCACCTCCTCTCCAAGCCGGTGATCGCCGCGGTCGAGGGCTATGCCGTGGCGGGCGGGCTGGAGCTTGCCCTGTGGTGTGATCTGCGCGTCGCGTCGGAGACGGCAAAGTTCGGCGTCTTCTGCCGCCGCTGGGGCGTGCCGCTGATCGATGGCGGCACGGTGCGGCTGCCGCGTCTGATCGGCCAGAGCCGCGCTCTCGACATGATCCTGACCGGCCGCGAAGTGGGTGCGCTCGAGGCCTTCGAGTGGGGGCTCGCCAATCGCCTTGCACCGGCGGGGCAGGCCTTGGCCGAAGCCGGGCGGCTCGCCGCGCAGCTCGCGAAGTTCCCGCAGCTCTGCCTGCGCTCGGACCGCCGCTCCTCCTACGAGCAGTGGGGGCTGGAGCTGCGCGAGGCGCTCGCCAACGAAGGCCGCCTCGGTCAGCCGACGTTGGACGCCGAAGCGCGTCGGGGCGCCGCCCGCTTTGCATCAGGCAAGGGCAGGGGCGGCAATTTCAGCGATATCTGATACGGATCGGACCACGGGCGCCCGCTGCTGCTCCGAGCGCGCAGTTCGCGCGGCTGCGCTTCCCGTTCAGGCCGGAGGCGAAATCGCCCGCACGACATCCCTGAAAACGTTGAACTGCACTTGAAACGCTCGTGGGCTGTAATCCTGGTAGTATCCCGCGATCACCGCGACGACGAGATCGAGCTCGGGAACGATGCGAATCGACTGGCCGCCTCGACCAAGCGCGCCAATCCAATGAAGCTCGTGCTTATTGAGCAGGAAGCGACCGAGCCACCATAGGTATCCATAGGATTGATCGGCCGGGCCCTTGATCTTCGGTGCCGTCGAGGTCTCGATCCACGCCTTCGAAACGATCTGGCGGTCCTTCCAGCGACCGCCCGCGAGGACGAGCTGGCCGAATTTCGCCATGTCCCGCGGCCGCAAGCGCAATCCTCCGCCGGCATCGGCATCCCCCTTGACCCGACTCCACTCCACGCCGGCAATGCCCATGGGCTCGAACAACGTCTCGCGCGCAAATTCGTCGAGAGGCCGCCCGGTGGCCCTGCGAATTATGGCCGACACGAGCGTCAGCGCGCCGGTGTTGTAGAAGAATTCTTGTCCCGCCGCGGCAGTCACCGGAAGGCCGAGGACGTAGCGACATGGATCCGGCGCCATATGCATGCGTGACTCGTCGTTGTCATAGTCTCCGGTAGCCGGAGTCGCCTCCACCCACTCGAGGCCCATCGACATGGTGAGGGCATGCACGAGCTGAATGCGGTCCTTTTTGGGGGAACGCAAATCCGACAACTCGGGAAAGAAACTGAAGATCGGTTCGTTGATACTTTTGATCAGCCCTCGATCGATCGCGATCCCAACCGCGAGCGACGCGACGCTCTTTGAAACCGACTTCATGTCGTGCAGTCTGTCGGCATCAAAGGTGACGTTTTCCACGCGGCGACCCTGGATTTCGTCGGAGCCCTTGAGGTAGCGCTCGAACACCAGCTTGCCACCGTGTGCGACCAGAACGGCGTGCACGTTGCTCGAAGCGGCGAGCCGATCAGCCATCCTGCACAACGCACTGCGGTCGACGAGCCTGTCCTCGTTGACAAGAACGACGGGCCAGCCGTCGTCTCGCGCTGCTGGAACACCGCAGCCGTCGGAAGGGTCCGCGTATGCCGCGGTGAGCGGTGCCAGTGCGGCTCCGCCGAGAAGTGAAGAAAACCGGCGTCGTCGCATTCGGTCTCTCGCTCGCACCTTTTGCAACCGCGCAACCGGGCCAAATCACTGGCAGGCCGGCTCTTTACGGCACCAGCACGGCCTTGCCGACCACAGTCCGGTTCTGAATAAGGTTGAACGCCTTGATCCAGTCGGCGAGATCGAAGGTCGCGGCGACCTTGGCCAAGAGCTTGCCCTCCGTGAACCAACGCATCAGATCGTCTTGCGCGGCGGCTACCATGGCGCGCCGTCGTTCGAGCGCTGCGGCGTCCTTCGGGCCGGGCACCTTCCTGCCGCCCCAGCCGGTCCAGTAGCCGTAGTAGAAGCCGATTACCGTTACGTTCTTGACCAGCAGGATGTTGGCCGGGATCTGCGGAATGGTGCCCGACGCGAAGCCCATCGGGATGATGCGACCCTCCGGCGCCACGCAACGAAGCGAGACATCGAAGGCCGAGCCGCCGACCGGATCGTAGATCACGTCGGCGCCGCGGCCATCCGTCAACTCGAGGACCTTCGCGCGCAGGTCCTCGCGGTGATAGTCGATCAGGTGATCGGCGCCCGCTTCCCGGGCCGCGGCGAGCTTGTCGGCCCCGCCCGCCGAGGCGATCACGATGGCGCCCATCGCCTTGCCGACCTCGATGCCGGTCAGGCCCGACCCGCCGCCGGCGCCGTGCACCAGGAGAACTTCGCCGGGCTGGAGATTGGCCTTCCATCTCAGCGCGCCATAGGCTGTCGGATAGAGGGTCGGGAAGTTCGTCGCCTCGGCATAGGGCATGCGATCGGGGATCCGTACGGCGTTCGCCGCCGTCGCAACCGCATATTCGGCAAAGCCGCCCTGGGGCACGCCGGTCGCGATGCGATCACCGACCTTCAGACGATCGACGCCGGGGCCGAGCGCCATGATGTGCCCGGCGAGCTCGTTGCCCGGAATGTAAGGCAGCGTCGGCTTGTTCTGGTGCTTGCCCTCGACGCCCAGCATGGCGGCGAAGCTCACGCCCGCCGCCCCGACCCTGATCAGGATCTCGCCCGCCTTCGGCGCCGGGGTCGGCGCATCCTCGATCTTGAGGCCCTCGATCGGACCGTAGTCATGACACACCAACGCCCGCATCATTTCCTCTCGAAGCTGCCATGCCGGCCCTCACCCCCGGCGAAGCGCGCGGCGCCCTGCTGGGCTTCCTGCCGCCGGGCCGCCAGCGACAGTTCCATCTCGCGGCGGATGGCGGCTGCCTGGGCACGGTCGAAGCTTTCATAGGCCGATTGCCGGTCCGACGTCATGGCGATGGGCGGAAACGCCGCGATCTCGGCGGCGAGCTTCTCCGCCTCGGCGCGTGTCGTGCCGGGCGCGACCTTGCGCGTCGCAAGCCCGATCGCGATCGCCTCGTCGGCGCCGACCGCGCGGCCGGTCAGCAGCATGTCGAGCGCGCGACCCTGGCCCACGATTCGAGGCAGGCGCACGGTCGTGCCGTCGCTCATCGGCACGCCCCAGCGCCGCGAGAAGACGCCGAATGTCGCCGTATCGTCGACGATGCGGATGTCGCAGAACAGCGCCACGCCCAGACCACCGGCGCAGGCATGGCCTTCGATCGCGGCGATCACCGGCTTGGAAAGCGGTGCGCGCAGCGGACCGTCGTCGCTGCCGGCCCAGGGAAAATAGTCCGTGCCGCCGCCAAGCTCCTTGAGGTCGGCGCCGGCGCAGAACGCGCCGCCCGCGCCGGTCAGGACCGCGACGCGGGCCTCGCCATCCGTCTCGAATGCCCGAAGCGCCGCGGAGAGCGCGTGTGCCGCTTCGTTGTCGAGCGCGTTCCGGGCCTGCGGACGATTGATGACAATGGTGGTGACCTGACGGCCTCTCTCGACGAGAATTTTTGCCGGTTCCATTTTTCAACCCTGCGAGCATCGCGGCATGAAGCGCAAGGCGCCCCGCGATGTGTGCTGCCGAAAAAATCCGATAATCCCGATGCTACGCCGTCGATGAAACTGTTACCGTGACGCAGCTCGTCCGCGCGCAACTCGCCCAGGGTGGTAGTCGCATGCTTGGGATACTCAAGAAGTTGCTCGTCCGGCTCGCATACTGGGTGAACGACGTCTTTCCAAGCGCGAAGTCACTGGTTCCAAAGTCGCTTCATCGGTTCGTCCTGCTGCGCATCGTGGGCGTGAACGAACAGTATGAGAGGATGCTGCGCGAGAATCCAGAGCGCCTGTTTCTGAAGAACGAAGCGTTGCCCTGGGTACGCGACACCTACGAGCGGGTCCTGTTCGTCGGCACCGCGTCCTATGCCTGTCAGCACGAGAAGCTGTTCGCCGACGAGCCCGACCGCTACACGACGATCGACCGCAATCCCGCTGCCAAGGTGTGGGGCGGCAAACATCACATTGTCGCGTCTGTCGAGGAGATCGACCGGCACAGGCCGCCGGGGTTCTTCGATTGTGTGGTGCTGAGCGGTGTTCTTGGCTACCGCGTTCCCGAACATGACGATTACGGTCCCGTCGAGCGCGACGATCTCCGCAGAGTGATCAAGGCGCTCCACGACGTAATGCGCCCCGGAGCGTTGCTGCTGGTTGGCTGGAATCTTCGCGACATGCCGCAGTCGCTTTCCCAACTCGGCCTGCTCGAACCCTATTTCGCGCCGACCAAAGAAACACCGTGGGGAATGCGGAAGGAATTTCCACAGGATCTCCACGTCTTCGAGTTCTATGAGAGGAAGTAGAGGGACGTTCGCGCATGCTGGTTGCGCAATCGTCTACCGCACTGTCGCCAGCTCGTCCTCGAGCTGTGCGTTGGACCGCATCGGCGTGCGGAAGTACCACCAGTTGGCCTGCGGCGTCCATCTCTCCTTCCTGGCCGTGCCGACTCCCCAGACGCAGCGCCGAAAAGGGCGCGTGGCAGCTTGGAAGATCTTGTCGGCATCGTCGAGCTTCAGGGCGTGGTCGCCGATCTCCTCGCGGCTGAACATCGGCAGGGCCTCGAGGATGAGCTGGCGCACATCGACATCGTTGCGCCAGTTATCGAGATCGAACGTGTAGTCCTTGCGCTCGAGATCGGAACTCAGGGTCGACCACTGGTCGATCAGGTCGCGCAATTCCTCGACATCGGGCGGACCGGGAGGGGGAAGTGCCGCACTCATTCGACGCGCTCCGCCTGCCGGCGATAGTATCGCTCGCCATCGTTGGGCTTGAAGAAGGTCCGGATCGTGCCATCGCGGTTGAAGGCGATGAAGGCGCCGGTCTGCCGGTCGAAGCGCGTGGTGACGCCGTCGCGCCGTACCGTCTCCAGCACCGGGCCGCCGACGGCCGTATCGCGCAGGAGTTGCGCCTGGTGCAGATAGTCGAGCTTGGTGATCTTGCCGAACTCCGCGCCGTGTTTCTTGTAGTGCTCGTCGAGCCGGCGCTCGTCGACGAAGCCGATGCCGTTACCCCAATTCCTGCGTTCCGGCCCGGACGTGGCGATGTCGTTGCCGGGGTCGCGCGCGAGCACACGCTCGCTGCGGTCGGCGAGTTGGCTCCAGGCGGCGACGATCACGACCGCGGCCAGCGCTGGCGTCAACAGACGGCGCCATGGCCGATTGCCCGTGCGCGGGATCATGCAGCTATTGTGCGCCGGACTTGAACCATCGCGCAATCAGGCCGCGCTCGGCGTCGGTGATGTTGGTGAGATTGCCGGGCGGCATCGCCTTGGCGACGACCACCTGCTGGTTGATCGTGGCGGCGCGGGCATGGATCTCGTCGGGCGTCTCCAGGATCACCCCCTTGGGCGGAGCGGCGAAGCCTTCCTGGGTGGGTTTGGCTGCATGACACGGCGTACAGCGCTGCTGGATGACCGGCTCCACCTCCGCGAACGCGACCGGTCCGCCGGCCATCGCCGGATCCGGGCGGGGCAGGGCGACGATGGCCGTCAGGACCAGCATCACGAGGCCCGCGGCAAGCACCAGCGGGTCGGCGTTGCCCTTGTGGCGCTGGACGAACCAGACACGCACCAGCGTGCCCGCGACCGAGATCATCACCAGCAGCACCCAGTTCCAGGGATGCCCGTAGAGGCCGGCATAGTGGTTGCTGATCATGGTGAACAGCACCGGCAGGGTGAAATAGGTATTGTGCACCGAGCGTTGGCGGCCCATCAGGCCGAACTTCGCATCCGGCTTGCGGCCCTCTTGCTTCGCCTTCACCAGCTCGTGCTGGCCGGGAATGATCACGAAGAAGACGTTGAGCACCATGATCACGCCCAGCATGGCGCCGAAATGCATGTAGGCGCCGCGGCCCGAGAAGAGATGGCAGAGCGCCCACGCCGCCGCAGTGCAGGCAAGAAACAGCAATCCCCCCAGGATGGCGTCGTCCTCGCCGAAGGCGGAGCGACAAAGCGCATCGTAGAAGAGCCAGCCGCCCGCCATGAACGCGACGCCGATCGCGATTGCCTCGGGCGGGCTCAGCGCCATCACCGACGGGTCGATCAACGCCACCTGCGCGCCGTAGTAGTAGACGAGGCAGAGCAGCAGGAAGCCGGTGATCAGCGTCGTGTAGGCTTCCCATTTGAACCAGTGCAGCTCGGTCGGCAGCTTCTCGGGCGCCAGGGTGAACTTCTTGGCGGTATAGAAGCCGCCGCCGTGGACGGCCCAGACCTCGCCGCCGATTCCCTTGGCCGTATCGGCTGGATCGAGGGGCGTGCGGAGATGGTTGTCCAGCCAGATGAAGTAGAAAGAGGCGCCGATCCAGGCGATGCCCACGATCATGTGGGCCCAGCGCAGGACGAGATTGAGCCAATCGATCGCGAAGCCGGCATCCATTCCTTTTCGTAGCGCCTTGCCGGGCAGGCCCTCAAGGCGGTAAATCGCCCTTCACCTCTGTCAATCCTGTGAATCGCAAGGGGAAACAACCATGGCATTGGATCTTCCGGATGGCGTCGTGATCGACGGAGCCGTCAAGCCAGGTTTCGAGAAGGTGCTCACCAGGGATGCGCTCGCCTTCCTCGCCGACCTGCAGCGCCGGTTCAATGCCCGCCGCGAAGAGTTGCTGGCGGCGCGGATCGATCGTCAGAAGCGGCTGGATGCCGGCGAGAAGCCCGACTTCCTGAAGGACACTGCCCGGATCCGCGAGAGCGACTGGACGGTGGCGCCGCTGCCCCGGGACATTCTCGACCGGCGCGTGGAGATCACCGGCCCCGTCGACCGCAAGATGATCATCAACGCCCTGAACTGCGGCGCCAATGTCTTCATGGCCGACTTCGAGGATGCGAGCACGCCCACCTGGGCCAACATGGTCGAGGGCCAGTTCAACCTGATGGACGCCGTGCGCCGCCAGATCGACTATGTCGATCCGCAGAGCCAGAAGGCGTACCGACTCGCCGACAAGACCGCCGTGCTGTTCGTGCGGCCGCGCGGCTGGCATCTCCTCGAGAAGCACATGACGGTCGACGGCAAGCCGATGTCGGGCTCGCTGTTCGATTTCGGTCTCTATTTCTTTCACAACGCCAGCGAAGCGCTGGCCCGGGGAACGGGGCCGTATTTCTACCTGCCCAAGATGGAGAGCCATCTCGAAGCGCGGCTGTGGAACGAGGTGTTCGTGCATGCCCAGAACACGCTCGGCTTGCCGCAGAAGTCGATCAAGGCCACGGTGCTGATCGAGACGATCCTCGCCACCTTCGAGATGGACGAGATTCTGTGGGAGCTCAGGGATCACTCGGCCGGCCTCAATTGCGGCCGCTGGGACTACATCTTCTCTTTCATCAAGAAGTTCCGCGAGCAGGAGTGGGCGGTACTGCCCGACCGTGCCCAGGTGACGATGACTTCTCACTTCCTGCGCTGCTACAGCCAGCTCCTGATCAAGACCTGCCATCGACGCGAGGTGCACGCGATGGGCGGCATGGCGGCGCAGATTCCCATCAAGAACGATGCTGCGGCCAACGAGATCGCGATGGAGCGCGTGCGCGCCGACAAGAAGCGCGAGGCAGGGGACGGCCACGACGGCACGTGGGTCGCCCATCCGGGTCTCGTCGAGATCGCCAAGGCCGAGTTCGACGCGGTGATGAAGGAAGCCAACCAGATCGCGCGCAAGCGCCAGGACGTGCATGTGAACGCGGCCGACCTGGTCAGGGTGCCGGACGGCACCAAGACGGAGGCGGGCTTGCGGCAAAACGTGGCGGTCGGCATCGGTTACGTCGAGGCGTGGCTGCGGGGCATCGGCTGCGTGCCGCTGTTCAACCTGATGGAGGATGCCGCCACCGCCGAGATCAGCCGCGCGCAGGTGTGGCAGTGGGTCCGTCACCGCCAGAAGCTCAATGACGGCCGCCCGATCACCAGGGAGTTCGTGCGCCAGATCGTGCGCGAGGAGAACGACAAGGTGAAGGCGCAGCTCGGCGACGCGGCCTATTCCGGTGCCCGCTACGAGGATGCGGCCCAGCTCATGATCGACCTGGTCGAGCAGCCGCAATTCTACGAGTTCCTGACGCTGCCCGCCTACGACCGCATCATCGCCGATGAAAAGAAGGCGGCGTAAAACCTGTCCTCCCCTTCGCGGATTGGGCGAAAGAGGAGGAACGTGAAACAGAAGAGGGCAAACGGACCATGGTTCAGGCTGTCTATGACGTCACCTCATCCGGCAAACCCGATGCACCGGCGGTCGGCGCCCCCGGCCGGCCATGGCTCACTTTCGCCGGGCTGAAGAAACTCGCCGACGACACGCTTGCGACTTTGAACGGCGTTGGCATCGGTCGCGGCGATCGCGTCGCAATGGTCGTGCCCAACGGACCGGAGGCCGCGACCTCGTTCGTGGCGGTCGCGTCCGGCACGACCTCGGCACCGCTCAATCCCGCCTACCGGGCGGAGGAGTTCCAGTTCTATATCGACGACCTCAAGCCCAAGGCCGTGATCGTCCAGAAGGGACTGGAGAGCCCGGTGCGGGGCGTGGCCGAAAAGCTCGGCGTGCCGATCATCGATCTGGTGCCCGACGAAACGGCACCTGCAGGCGTCTTCACGCTCGACGTCTCCACGCTCGAGCCCGCCAGGGCGGCGAAACCGGGTGTTTCGTCGAATGGCGAGATCGCGCTCGTCCTGCATACTTCGGGCACGACGGCGCGACCCAAGATTGTACCGCTGTCGACCGCCAATCTCGCCGCTTCAGCGCGCCATATCGGCGCCACGCTCGCGCTGACGCCGGCCGACCGCTGCATGAACATCATGCCGCTGTTCCATATCCACGGGCTGGTCGCGGCCACGCTCTCCTCGCTCGCGGCCGGCGCATCGGTATCGTGCACGCCGGGTTTCAACGCGCTGCGCTTTTTCGCCTGGCTCGCGGAAGCGAGGCCCACCTGGTACACCGCCGTGCCGACCATGCATCAGGCGATCCTGGGCCGCCTGCGCGGCAACGCCGAAGCGGCGAAGGCGGCGAAGCTGCGCTTCATCCGTTCGTCGTCCTCCTCGTTGCCGCCGCAGGTCATGGCCGAGCTCGAGGCGGCGTTCGGCTGCCCGGTGATCGAGGCCTACGGCATGACCGAGGCGAGCCACCAGATGGCATCCAATGCGTTGCCGCCGGGCAAGCGCAAGGCAGGCGCCGTCGGCCTGCCGGCGGGCCCGCAAATCTCGATCATGGACGAGGCCGGCAAGATCCTGCCGCCGGGGGAGACGGGCGAAGTCGTGATCCAGGGACCGAACGTTACGGCGGGTTACGACAACAACCCCGACGCCAACGCCAAGGCCTTCACCAACGGCTGGTTCCGCACCGGCGATCAGGGATACTTCGACGAGGACGGTTATCTGTTCCTCAACGGCCGGCTGAAGGAAATCATCAACCGCGGCGGCGAGAAAATCAGCCCGATCGAGATCGACGTCATCCTGATGGATCATCCTTCGGTCGAGCAGTGTCTGACCTTCGCCATTCCCCATCCCAAGCTCGGCGAGGAGGTCGGCGCGGCCGTGGTGCTGCGGTCGGGCTGCGAGTGCACCGAGCGCGAGCTGCGCGATTTCGTGGCCGGGCGCGCCGCCGACTTCAAGGTGCCGCGCAAGGTCCTGTTCGTGGCCGAGATTCCCAAGGGCGCGACGGGCAAGCTGCAGCGCATCGGGCTCGCCGCCAAGCTCGGCCTGGGCGAGGCGACGGCTTGAGGGCAGGCAGGTGACATCGATCTGCGTCTTCGGGGCGGGCGCGATCGGCGGCCTGATCGCCGCGAAATTGGAGAGCGCTGGCACGCCAGTGACGGTCGTGGCCCGTGGCCCCCACTGCGAGGCGATGCGCGCCAATGGGCTGGCATTGCGCAGCGACGGCCGGGAGGTCGTCACCCGGCCGCGCGTCGAGACCGATCCGAGGAGCGTGGGGGCGCAGGATTACCTCATGCTGACGCTCAAGGCGCACTCGCTCGTGCCGGCGATGGCGCAGCTCAAGCCGTTGATCGGGCCGGACACGACCATCGTCGCGGCGATCAACGGCGTGCCGTGGTGGTACACTTACCGGCTCGGCGGCGCGTTCGAGGGACGGCGCGTCGAGGCGGTCGATCCCGACGGCGTCGTGTCGGCGGGCCTGCCGCCCGCGCAAGCGCTTGGCTGCATCGTCTATCCCGCCGCCGATGTCGTCGAACCCGGCATGATCCATCACACCTATGGCGACCGCTTCACTCTTGGCGAGCCCGACGGCAGCCGCAGCGATCGCGCGGCGAAGTTCTCGGAGCTTTTGATCAAGGCCGGCCTCAAGGCGCCGGTGCGGGCGCGCATTCGCGACGAGCTCTGGGTCAAGCTGTGGGGCAACATGGCCTTCAACCCGGTGAGCGCGCTCACCGGTGCGACGCTCGACAAGGTGTTGGCCGACCCGGGCACGCACGCCGTCTGCCGCGCGCTGATGGTCGAGGGTCAGGCGGTCGCGGAAAAGCTCGGCGTCAGGTTCGCCATAGGCGTCGACAAGCGGCTGGCCGGCGGCGCCGAGGTGGGGGCGCACAAGACCTCGATGCTGCAGGACCTCGAACGCGGCCGGCCGCTCGAGATCGAGGCGCTGCTGGGGGCCGTCGTGGAGATGGCGGGCTGGGTCGGCGTCGACATGCCGATCGGGCGTTCTATCCTCGCTCTCGTGCGCCAGCGGGCCGAGGTGCGCTGACATGCAAGAGCTCAAGCTGGTGTTCGATCAGGCGGAGAACAGCGCCGATGCCGAGCGCGTCCGCAACGGCGTGATCTACCACAACTTCGCCGCCACCGGGGTGTCTGCCTACTATCCCGTCAACTTCTTCCTCAAGACCGAGCGCGGCGAAGTCATGGGTGGGTTGCTGGGCATGATTTGGGGCGGCTGCCTGCATGTCTCATTTATCTGGGTCGACGAGGCGGTGCGCGGCCGGGACAATGGAACGCGTTTGATGGATGCCGCCGAAGCCTATGCCCGGGAACGGCACTGCCACACCGCGACGCTCGACACCCATTCCTTCCAGGCACGGCCTTTCTACGAGAAGCGCGGCTACGAGCTGTTTGGCACGCTCGACGACTATCCGACGGGCCACAAGAAGTTCTTCCTGAAGAAGAGGCTTTAGAAGAAGGGCTTTAGCCGCCCGCTCGTGGTAGTGTTGGCGCCGACCAAGTTCTGAAAATCAGCGTCATCCCGTGTACGGCACCTGCGTTGAGCGAAGCCGAAGAGGGATGTTTATTCGGCATCGCCAGAGATCCCGCGCTTCGCTCGGGATGACAACATCGTCCGACTCGCAGAGGGAGGTGAGTTATGGCGACCTGGACACCCGATCCGAGTTTTTATCCTTCGCCGCGCATGGCGATGAAGGCACCGGCGGAAACCCTGGCCTACGTCGCCGCCTTCGACCCGCGGCGCGAGCAACCGGACGCGATCGCCGTCGTCGACGTCGATCCCGGTTCGGCGAGCTACTCGGCCATCGTCGGCAGCACGGCCATGCCCAACGTCGGCGACGAGCTGCACCATTTCGGCTGGAACGCCTGCTCGTCCTGCCTCTGCCCCAATGCGCCGCATCCTCACAGCGAGCGGCGCTACCTGATCGTGCCGGGTCTGCGCTCTTCGCGCATCCATGTCCTCGATACCAAGCCCGACCCGCGCAAGCCCGCCATCGTCAAAGTCATCGAGCCAGCCGAAATCGCGGAACGGGCAGGATATACGCGACCCCACACCGTGCATTGCGGCCCTGAAGGCATCTATGTCGCGGCCCTCGGCAATCGCGAAGGCAAGGGGCCGGGCGGCATCTTCCTGATGGATCACGAAAGCTTCGATGTGCGCGGCCAATGGGAGATGAATCGCGGGCCGCAGTACTTCGCCTACGATGCCTGGTGGCATCTGGGTCACGACACGATGGTGACGAGCGAATGGGGCACGCCTGACACCTTCGAGGACGGATTGATCCCGGAAGTCCTGCTCGGCGCCAAATACGGCCGGCGCCTGCATTTCTGGGACCTGCATAAGCGCAAGCACGTGCAGACCATCGATTTCGGCGACAAGCATCAGCTCGTTTTCGAGCTCAGGCCGGCGCACAATCCGACGAAGGCGTACGGCTTCGTCAACTGCGTCCTGAGCCTCGAGAACCTGTCGTCTTCGATCTGGACCTGGTATCGCGACGGCGACAAGTGGGCGGTGAGGAAGGTCATCGAGATCCCGGCCGAGCCGGCCAACGAAGACCAGTTGCCGCCGGTCCTGAAGGGCTTCAAGGCCTGTCCACCGCTCGTCACCGACATCGACCTGTCGATGGACGACAGGTTTCTGTATGTCGCCTGCTGGGGAACGGGCGATCTCCAGCAATACGACGTCTCCGATCCGTTCAATCCCAAGCTGACCGGCAAGGTACGGATCGGCGGCATTGTGGCCCGCGCCGCTCATCCGTCGGAAACGGGTCCGCTGAGTGGCGGGCCGCAGATGGTCGAGATCAGCCGCGACGGCCGGCGCATCTATTTCACCAACTCGCTGTACGGCGCGATCGATCCGCAGTTCTATCCCGAGGGCATCGAGGGATGGATGGTGAAGCTCGACGCCGAGCCGTCGGGCGGCATCGCCTTCGACTCACGGTTCTTCGTCAAATGGCCGAAGTCGCACCGGCCGCATCAGGTCCGCCTCGAGGGCGGTGACTGTTCGTCCGATTCCTACTGCTATCCCTAGGCGCCCCTGACCATGAGCGACGCCTGGCCCTGGATCGTCGTCGCCGGGCTGGGCGCCTTTCATGGCCTCAATCCGGCCATGGGATGGCTGTTCGCCGTGGCGCTCGGCCTGCATCGGGACGATCGTCGAGTCGTGTGGTTCTCGCTGCTGCCGATCGCCGCCGGACATGCGCTGTCGGTCGCCCTGGTCGCGGCCGCGGTCGTCTCGCTCGGTCTGTTGGTCGATGGACGTGTGCTTGGCGTCGCCGCAGGCGGCGCCCTGATCGTGTGGGCTCTCTGTCACTGGCGCTATGGATCGCATCATCGCGTACGCGTAGGCTTGCAGACCGGCCTCTTCGGTCTTGCCCTGTGGTCTTTTCTGATGGCGACCGCACACGGTGCCGGCCTCATGCTCTGGCCGGCGTTGATGCCGCTCTGCTTCTCCGGCGGCGCGGCGGCCTCGGCCAGCGGATCGGTCGTTCCGGCTCTCGCCGGCGTCGGCCTGCATACGCTCGCAATGCTGGCCGTCACCGGCGCGATCGCCATCACCGTCTACGAATGGATCGGGCTCGCGATCCTGCGCCATGCCTGGATCAATCTCGACCTTATCTGGACCGTGGCGCTCGTCGCAGCAGGCGTCTGGCTCCTCCTCGCCTGACGAAAGCCGATCGATGCTTGCGGAGGGCCACCGTCATCGGAGCGCGCCCCTCAGCCTAAGGCAGTTCCTTCAGCTTCTTGTCGATGGCGAGCAGGTCCATCCAGCTCAGGCGCTTGCTGGCGGGGGTGCGCAGCAGATAAGCGGGATGAAAGGTCGGCATGGTCGGCAGCTCCGTGCCGTCGGCCAGGCGATAGCCGACCCACTTGCCGCGCATGCGGGTGATACCCTCGGTCGTATCGAGCACGGCCTTGACCGACGTGCCGCCCGCCAGGACCAGAATCTTGGGTCGTGCGAGCTCGATATGGCGGCGCGTGAAGGCGAGGCACATCGCCTGCTCGGCAAGTGTCGGCGTGCGGTTGCCAGGCGGTCGCCAGAACAGGATGTTGGTGATGTAGAAGCCGCCGTCACGCGTGAGCCCGATCGCCGCCATCATGCGATCCATCAGCTGGCCGCTCACACCGACGAACGGCTTGCCCAGCCGGTCCTCGTCGCTTCCCGGAGCCTCGCCCACGATCATGACCGGCGCGCCGGGCGTGCCGTCGGCGAACACGGTGTTCTTGGCGGTGCGTTTGAGGGCGCAGCTCTCGAAGCCGCGCACCGCCGCCTCGAGCTCGGCGACTGTGCTGCACCTCTCGGCGAGGGCCCGCGCATCGTCGACGAGCTGCGGCGATTCGATGGGCACCGGCGCGCGCGCCGCCGGCGCAGGCAGCGGGGAAGGCCGCAACGGCGTCGGCGTCGCTGGTCGCGCGGAAGCCTTGGCGGCCGGCACGGTGGCGGCGACCGCAGCAGGTGGGGGCAAGGCAAACCGGTCGACCGGTCTCTCCTCGACCGCCTCCTCCACCCCCTGGTCGGCATACCAACGCAGCAGCGCCGCGAGATCTTCGGTTGCGATCGGCGTTTCGGCCATCACAGGCTCTTCAGGAACGCATCCAGGATCGGCGCCCACAGTCTCGCATCGGCATGGCTCGCCATGTGGCCCTTGTTGGAGGGCAGTTCCACATAGGTCACATCCACCCCCGCCTTGCGCATGTCCATGACGTAGCCCGGGCTCACCCTGATGTCGAACAGCTTGTCGGTCGGCGACTGCACGTAGAGCACCTTGGCCTTCCTGAGCTTGTCGTAGTCGTTGGTGATGTCGAAGCCGCCGATCGCCCTGCGCAGCACCACAAGCGAGTGGCCGTCATAGATCTTCGCCCAGGCCCTGGCGTTGGCACGGATCGCCGCTTCGCGCGCTTTGGGGTCGGGCACGGTCTCGGCCAGGATTTCGTTCTGGCCGTAGCTCATCAGCGTCTCGAAGCGGATCTCCTCCAGCGTGGTGGCGATGCCGCCATTGTCGTAGTACCAGCCGCCGTTCCAATTGGGATCATTCGCCAGCCGCTTCTGCAGCGCCTCGAGTCGGTCGATGCCGGAAGGGGCGCGCGGCGCCGTCACGGAGGGCACCACCGCCCTCGTGGAGCCCGGATAGGAGGCGGCCCACTGGAACGACTGGAAGCCGCCCATCGATGGGCCGATCACCGCGACGAGCCGTGTGATACCCAGGGAATCGATCAGCAGCTTCTGGCTCGCCACCATGTCGCGCAGCGTGATTTCGGGGAAGGTCGGTCCGTATTGCCTGTTGGTGCGCGGATCGATCGTGTTGGGTCCGGTGCTGCCGTGGGCCGAGCCGAGGGCATTGACCGCGATCACGAAGTAGCGATCCGTGTCGACCGCCTTGCCCGGCCCGATCAACGCATCGAACCAGCCGGGCGCGCCGTCGGCAACGCCACGGCCGGCCTTGCCCCGGGCGTTGAGGCCGGCCGCGTGATGGCTCGACGTGTAGCCGTGCACGACCAGGACGGCATTGTCGCGTTGCGGCGCCAGCGTGCCATAGGTCTCGTAGGCGAGCTCCAGGACCGGCAGGCTTTGCCCGTTCAGCAGCCGGAAATCGCGGGCGCTGAAGGTCTTGCTCTCGATTTCCGTCAGCTCAGCCATGGGAATGCCCCTTTCCGCAGGTAGCGATCCAGCCCCCGACAGGTTATTTAGCAGCGAAAGGATTGCCGCCGGTCTCGGCTGCGTCCATCTGGAAAACGCACTGCACAGCGAGACGGGAATGGCACGCGAGGCAATGGAATACGACGTGGTGATTGTCGGCGGCGGCCCGGCCGGGCTGGCGGCGGCAATCCGGCTGAAGCAGCTCGCTGCCGAACGCAACCACGAAGTTTCGGTTTGCGTGCTGGAGAAGGGTTCCGAGATCGGCGCGCACATCCTGTCCGGCGCAGTGATCGATCCGATCGGCCTCAACGAGCTCATTCCCGACTGGAAGACGAAGGGTGCGCCGGTCGAGACCGAGGTCAGCGACGACCAGTTCCTGTGGCTCACGAAGGCGGGCTCGTTCCGCTTCCCCAACTTCATGATGCCCCGACTGATGAGCAACCACGGCAACTACATCGTGAGCCTGGGCGACGTTTGCCGCTGGCTGGCGCAGCAGGCCGAAGCGCTGGGTGTCGAGATCTATCCGGGCTTCGCCGCCGCCGAGGTGCTCTATAACGAAGACGGCTCGGTGAAGGGTGTCGCCACTGGCGACATGGGCATCGCAAAGGATGGCCATCACAAGGACAATTACACCGAAGGCATGGAGCTGCATGCCAAGTACACGCTGATCGCCGAAGGCGCGCGCGGCTCGCTTGCCAAGGTCCTGATGGCACAGTTCGAGTTGCGCGCGGACGTCGACCCGCAGAAGTTCGGCATCGGCCTGAAGGAGCTGTGGCAGGTCGATCCGGCCAAGTTCAAGAAGGGCCTGGTCGTGCATTCGCAGGGCTGGCCCCTGTCGGAGACCGCAAGCCAGGGCGGCTCCTTCATGTACCATTTCGGCGACAACCTTGTGGCGATCGGGTTCGTCGTCCATCTGTCCTACGAGAACCCCTACCTCTCGCCGTTCGACGAGTTCCAGCGTTTCAAGACGCATCCGGAGGTCGCCAAGTACCTGCAGGGTGGCAAGCGGCTGGCCTATGGCTCGCGCGCCATCAACGAAGGCGGTGTTCAGTCGGTGCCGAAGCTCACCTTCCCCGGTGGCGCGCTGATCGGCTGCTCGGCGGGCTTCGTCAACGTGCCGCGCATCAAGGGCAGCCACAACGCGATCAAGAGCGGCATGCTGGCCGCCGAAGCGGCGTTCGAGGCATTGGCCGGCGGCAAGACCGGCGGCGACGAGCTGATTGCCTATCCGGTCAAGGTCAAGGCGTCGTGGATCTGGAAGGATCTCGACAAGGTGCGCAACGTGAAGCCGGCTCTGAGGTGGGGTTCGGTGCTGGGCACGATCTACGGCGGCTTCGACATGTGGATGCACGATCTCGGACTGCGCCTGCCGTGGACGCTGCGCCACCACAAGGCGGACCATGAATGCCTGCGCCCGGCTGCGGAATTCCAGCCCATCCAGTATCCCAAGCCGGACGGCGTGATCTCCTTCGACAAGCTCTCCTCGGTGTTCCTGTCGAACACCAACCACGAGGAGGACCAGCCGGTCCATCTCCGCTTGCGCGATCCCTCGATCCCGATCGCGGTCAATTTGCCGCTCTACGCCGAGCCCGCCCAGCGCTATTGTCCGGCTGGCGTCTACGAAGTCGTCACGGCCGACAACGGCCAGCCCCGATTTCAGATCAACGCCCAGAACTGTGTTCACTGCAAGACCTGCGATATCAAGGATCCGGCACAGAACATCGACTGGACCGTGCCCGAAGGTGGCGGCGGCCCCAACTATCCCAACATGTGACAGGCATGCGATCCAAAACCCTCGCGCTGTTGTCCACGGCCCTGCTGCTCACCCTCCCCGTGTCGGGCCGTGCCCAGTCGAATCACGCTCAGTCGGGCGGGCCGTCCTCCAAGTCGCCATCATCGCTGACCTTGCCGCAAAGGACCCTTCCGCCGAAGGCAATCTCGGTCGACGGCCGGTACCTCGCCGGGCGCGTGGCCGAGGCCGACCACGACTACGAAGTCGGTGCGCACGAGCTCGACCTCGCACTCGCCCAGACGCCGGATGATCCGACGCTGCTCTATGCCGCTTTCCGCATGCACATGTACGCCGGCCATTTGGACGCCTCTGTGCGCCTCGCGCCGAAGGTTCTGGCGACCAAGCCGGGCGACGGCTTCGCCAATCTCGTGCTGACGGTCGAGCAGGTGAAGCGTGGCGACTACCGAATGGCGGAGCAGCAGCTCGGCCGCATCGGTGCCGAGAACCAGCTCGGCCCGCTGCGCGAGTTCGTCGTCGCCTGGTTGAAGGCGGGCGAGAAGGACTTCGCCGCGGCGCGCGAGATCCTGTCGCGGCTGAAGCCCAAGGAAGGCGATCGGTCCGAGGCCCCGTCGCTCATCATCCGCGCGCAGATCGACGAGCTGGCCGGCGACCGCGCGGCAGCCGAGGCGAAGTATCGCCGGGCCGTCGAGCTCGATCCCGCCGGCTTGCGTATCGCGGTCGCGGCCGCCGAAGGACTTCGCCGGCTCGGCAAGACGGGCGACGCCCACGCGCTGCTCCAGTCCTACGGCGAGAAGTACAGCGATTCGGTCGTCATGGACGGCATGCTGGCCGCCAACGCGCCTGCGCCCAAGCCGCCGACCCCGGCGTCAGGCATTGCCGAGATCATGTTCGATATCGGCGGCATCCTGGGCGCCGATCAGCGCAACGAGCGCGCCGATCTCGCCCTGATCTTCGAGCAGCTCGCCGTGGACTTGAAACCCGATCTGGACTTTGCCTGGCTGATGATCGCCGGCCTCGACGAGCAGTTCGGCAAGAATGCCAAGGCGATCGCGGCGCTCGGCAAGATCGGCGCGAGCTCGCCGCTCTACTGGCAGGCCCGTCTGCGCGCCGCCACGCTCGCCGCGCAGGAGGACAATCTCGACGAGGCGGTACGCCGCCTGCGCGCGATGGCCGCCGAGAAACCTGATCGGATCGACGCCGCGCTGACCCTGGCCGATCTCCTGCGCACCAAGGAGCGCTACAAGGACGCGGTCGCCGCCTACGACATGGCGATCCTGCGGATCAAGCAGCCGGAGGAGAAACACTGGCCGGTCTATTTCGGGCGCGGCATCTGCCTGGAGCGGATAAAGCAATGGCCGCGCGCCGAAGCCGACATGAAGAAGGCGCTTGAGCTGTCGCCCGACCAGCCCTATGTGCTGAACTATCTCGGCTACAGCTGGATCGACCAGGGCATGCACCTGGACGAGGGCATGAAGATGCTGAAGCGGGCGACGGAGCTCAGGCCCGATGACGGCGCCATCACCGATTCGGTCGGGTGGGCCTACTACCGGCTCGGCCAGTACGACGAGGCCGTGAAGTGGCTCGAACGGGCGAGCGAGCAGAAGGGTGACGATGCAACGGTCGTCGAGCATCTGGGCGATGCCTACTGGCATGTCGGGCGCTTGCGCGAGGCGCGCTTCGAATGGCAGCGGGCCGTGAACCAGAAGCCCGACAAGGACCGCCTGCCCGTTCTCGAGGACAAACTCGCCAACGGCCTCAACGCGACCAACGACAAGCCGACCGTCTACGAGAAGTCCGCCGAAAAGAACAAGGGCGGCTGACCGGCCCCGGACGAAGCAGGTGCACGGCGAGACCGAGACGGCGCGGGCCAAGGTCAATCTCTGGCTGAACGTCGTCGGACGACGGGCCGACGGCTATCATCTCTTGCACTCGCTGGTCGCCTTTGCCGATCTTGGCGACACGCTCGAAGTCTCCACAGCGGAGGGCGTCGCTCTCGCCATCGAAGGTCTTGGCGCCGCCGAGCTCCCGGCCGGCACGGACAATCTCGTGCTGAAGGCGGCGCGTCTGCTGGCAAGGGACACCGCGGTCGAAGCGGGCGCCGCCTTCCGGCTCGTCAAGCGGATTCCCGTGGCGGCCGGGCTGGGCGGCGGCTCGGCTGATGCAGCTGCAGCCCTGCGCGCCTTGTGCCGGTTATGGCGGCTTGATCTGCCGGCGGCGAGGCTTTCGATGCTTGCCGCGCGCCTCGGTGCCGACGTGCCGATGTGCCTCGACCAGCGTCCCAGCATTGCAAGCGGCGCCGGTGAAACGCTCCAGCCTGCACCGCCATTGCCTTCTTGCGGGCTGCTGCTGGTCAATCCCGGCGTGCCCTTGCCGACGGCCGAGGTGTTCGCCGCTCGACAGGGGGATTTCTCGCCCATACGGCCTCTCGATCAGCCATGGTCGGACCTCGCCGGCCTCGCGGCCGCATTGTCCGCTCGCGGCAACGACCTCACCGAGGCTGCGGTGTCGAGACAGCCGGTCGTTGGCAAGGTACTGGCTGGCCTGCGGAGAACGGCTGGCGTGCGCTATGCCGCCATGAGCGGCAGCGGCGCCACCTGCTTTGCCCTCTACGATACGGTCGCCGATGCCAGGCGTGCAGCGACGGGCGTGCCGGAATCGTGGTGGCATCATGCCGGCCGCCTGACCTGAGCCGTGACGCGCCCGATGGATCTGTTCTAAGGCTTCGCGAGCGCCTGTTTCAGGGCGACATAGAGATCCTTCGACGGGTCGCCCGTTTGCGCAAGCCCGGCGCCACGCTGGAAAGTGCGGATGGCATTGCGCGTCACCGGGCCCAGCGACCCGTCCGGCTTGTCGCGCAGCAGCTTGAGATCCAACAGGGCCTGCTGGATGACGCGCACCTGCTCGATCTTGTCGGCCGGCCATCCGGCGCCCGCATCGGTGGATGCCGGCGAAGGTGCCGGCGCTGCCGATGACGAGGGTGCCGGCGCCGGAAAGGCGGGCGCCGGCAACCGACCCGGCTCCTGCCGCGCCGACGAAGTCGCCTCGGCGATCTGTGCAATCTCGCGCTGGCCCAGTTCCTGCGCACGCTGCAATTCGGCCGGCGCCATGACACGGCGAAGGTCCTGCGATCTGCGCATGGCGTTCCGCGCGAGCGACGTTTCCTTGCCGTCATGCGCCCGGCGCTCGAACTGCGCGGCCAGACCGAACCAGGCGACGGCCGCAGCGGCGTCCTTCGGTGCCGCGTCGCCCTGTTCGTAGATGTCGCCGAGCGCGAACATCGACGCCGTCATGCCCTGGTGGGCCGCCGCCAACAAAAGCTTGATCGCTTCCGTACCGTCGCGCGGGGCACCCTTTCCGTCGCGCAGCATCAGGGCGAGGTTGTGCTCGGCGACCGGGAGGCCCGTGTTCGCCGCGCGGCGATACCACTCCACCGCGCGTGTCGAACTGCGCTCGACGACGAACCCGTTTTCGTACATCACGCCGACATTGAAGGCGGCCTGGGAGGAGCCGAGCTCGGCAGCGTGCAGCATCCAGCCCGCGCCGGCCTGCACATCCTTGGCGATTCCAATCCCGAGAATGAGACGGCGCGACATTTCCACCATCGACGGCAGGTCGTGCGCCTCGGCAAGCTTGCGAAGCGTCTCGACCGGCAACGATGCGGGATCGGTTTCGGTCGAGGCCTCGGCGGCGGCAGGCGCCGAGGCATGGATCGGCGCCTCGATTTCTGCGGCAGTCGGCGGCGGCGGTGCGTCGGACGGCGGCGGGAGGGAAAAATCGTCGCCGAAAGCCGGCGGGCGTGCCGCCGCAGCGGGCTCCGTCCTCGCCGGCATTGTGCTTGCGTCGCTTCCACCCGACCAGGACGGCGCTTCCATGGTGGCAAAGACCAGCGCTCCGACCACAACGACCGTCCCGAACACTCCGAGCAGCAGACGCGAAGGACGTGCGCCAACTGCGCGATCTGCCGACTTGTCCGGAGTGCCGCTCATCTTTGGACAATAGCCGACAGATGACGGGCCGGAGAAGGCATCGCGCGAAAGCGTACCACGATCAACGTGGTCAGCAGCAGCACCGCGCCGGCCTGGTGCATCGACGCGAGACCGATCTCGACGCCGCTCAGGATCGTGGCGATGCCGAGACAAAGCTGTAGCAACACCATGGCGGCTGCCGCGTAGGTTTCCGGCCGGCGGACGCGCCACGCCAGCGCGAGAACGCCCAGCACCAGGAGCTTGGCAAGCCAACGATGGATGAACTGCACCGTCGTGCCGTTCTCGAAGATGTTGATCCACCAGGGCGAGAGATCGAACATGCCGGGGGGGATCCAGTATCCCGACATGGTCGGAAAGGTGTTGTGCATGAGGCCGGCGCGCAGGCCCGCCATCAGTGCGCCGAAGGTCATGACCACGAACACGAAGGCGATCAGGCCTGTGGCCTCGCGCCGCGTCCGGGGTTCGTCGCGGCGCTCGCCCTGCGGCCCAAGCTCGAGAACCAGCCAGACCGTGTAGGCATAGAGCGCCACCGCCGCCAGGAGGTGTGCGGCCAAGCGGTAGTGGCTGACCGAGGGGCGGCTGACCAGGCCCGAGGCGACCATCGCCCAGCCCAGCGCACCTTGCAGGCCGCCGAGGAGCAGAAGAGCCACGAGTCGCGGCTTCAGGCCTGGCGAGAGGCGCCCGCGCAGCCAAAACCAGAGAAGCGGCACGGCGACGACGACACCGATCAGCCGCCCCCACAGACGATGGATGAACTCCAGCCAGAAGATCTGTTTGAATTGCGCGACGTCGAAATCAGGATTCACCAATCTTCCCTGCGGCGAGGAAAGATATTCCTTCAGCTCGGCCTGCCAGGCCTGCTCGCTGAGCGGCGGCACGACGCCGGTGACGGGGTGCCATTCGACCATGGACAGGCCCGATTCGGTAAGTCGCGTGAGCGCACCGAGCGTGATCATGACGAAAATCATCGTGGCAACGACGATCAGCCAGTTGCGCACCGGAGCAGGGACGGTCTTCATGGCGGCCGGACCATGCGGGAAGCGGATCGTGGCGTCATCAGGCATTAATGTCGCGAACCATCGCCGCCTTGCGCTCCTCCGACTCCTTGGTTAATCGGTTCGTGTACGAACAAATCACCCCTCGCTTCATCCGGATATTTCGACAATGACGGCGCCTCGGCTCGGTCCCTCGCTCGCTCACGGGCTGAGCTTCGAAGACCTCTACGAGCGCGATGGCCTTGTCCGCCTCGATGCGGCTTTCGTCGCCTGGCTGCAAGGCGTGAATGTCGAGGGGCATGCGCGCCTCATGGCGGCGCGTGCCACGCCCGGCGCTCTGGCGGCAAAGGAGGAGTCGAACCTCCTGATCGACCTTGCCCGTCCGCTCGAGGATTTCGTCGCCGGTTTATTCGGCGTCGTCGACGAAGCCTCTTCGCTACGCGCCCGCCACGTTGCGCTGGCGCCGCTCTACGACTGCAAGCGGCTGTTCGTGCAGCGCTATGTGACCCGCGCGATCAAGCCGGACGTCGCGGCGGCACTCGATGGCGCCGAGGTGACGAAGGCCATCAATGTGGAAGCCCGGCTGGAGGACGGGCTCGAGGCGTGGGAACTCGCCTTTGCGCTCGCTGTGCGCGACCTCATCGGCGCGGAGTTCAAGGTGGTGACGCCGGCTCCCGAGATCGAGGCGATGGCGCGCTATGCCGCCTGGGCGCTGCACAATCCGGAGGGCAAACGACGCCATCGCGACGGACCCCTGTTCAAGGTGCCGCACAAGCTCGACTTCGAGCATCTGGTCCCCGTCGAGACGGAAGTGGTGGATGGGGTCACGCGTATGAAATTGCCGCGTCCGCTGCTGCGCCATCGCGACGGCTTCGCTCTCACCGATGCCGGCTACGACCTCGTGCGGGCGCTCGATCATGCGAACTACTGCATCTGGTGCCACAACCAGGGCAAGGATAGCTGCTCCAAGGGGCTGAAGGACCGCAAGACTGCCAAATTCCAGAAGTCGCCGTTCGGCGTCACGCTCGCCGGCTGCCCGCTCGAGGAAAAGATCTCGGAGATGAACCTTCTCAAGAGCGAGGGTTTCTCGGTCGGCGCGCTGGCGGTGGTGATGGTCGACAACCCGCTGGTCGCGGCGACCGGCCATCGCATCTGCAACGACTGCATGAAGGCGTGCATCTACCAGAAGCAGGAGCCGGTCGACATCCCGCAGGTCGAGACCCGCACGCTCAGGGACGTCCTGGGTCTGCCCTGGGGCTTCGAGATCTACTCGCTGCTGACGCGCTGGAATCCGCTCAATCTTTCCCGGCCGATCCCCAGATCCGCCACGGGGCGCAGCGTGATGGTGGTCGGGCTGGGCCCGGCCGGCTTCAATCTCGCCCATCATTTGATGAATGACGGCCACACTGTGGTCGCGATCGATGGCCTCAAGATCGAGCCGCTGCGGGCGAGGCAGTCGGGAGTCGAGCCTGACGGCAAGCGCGTGCCGTTTGCGGCCGTCAAGGATATCGCCGATCTGCGCGAGGATCTTGACGAGCGCGCCATGGCCGGCTTCGGCGGCGTGGCCGAGTACGGCATCACGGTGCGCTGGGACAAGAACTACCTGAAGCTGGTGCGGCTCCTGCTGGAGCGCCGCCGTCAGTTCTCGATGTTCGGCGGCGTGCGCTTCGGCGGAACGGTCACGGTCGACAGCGCCTTTGACATGGGCTTCGATCACATCGCCCTCTGCGCCGGGGCGGGCAAACCGACCGTGCTCGATATGCCGAACGGTCTCGCCCGCGGCGTGCGCGCGGCGTCGGACTTCCTGATGGCGCTGCAGCTCACGGGCGCGGCCAAAAAGGACTCGATCGCCAACCTGCAGGTGCGCCTGCCGGTCGTCGTGATCGGCGGCGGCCTGACCGCAATCGACACCGCGACCGAGTCGCTTGCCTACTATCCTCTCCAGGTCGAGAAGTTCCTGGCGCGCCACGAGACGCTCGCGGCTGAGCGCGGCGACGCAGCCGTGCGGGCCGATTGGAGCGACGAGGAGCGTGAGATCGCCGACGAATTCATTACCCATGCCAAGGCAATCCGCGCCGAACGCGAGGCCGCAGCGAAAGAAGACCGTGCGCCGGAGATTGCGAAGCTGGTGAATGGCTGGGGTGGCGTCACCATCGCCTATCGCCGGCGCCTGATCGACTCGCCGTCCTACACCTTGAACCACGAGGAGGTGCTGAAGGCGCTGGAAGAGGACATCCGCTTCGCCGAAGGGTTGTCGCCGGTCGCGGTCGAGGTCGACGCGAACGGGCACGCCAAGGCCATCAAGCTGGAGGGCCAGCAGGACGGCGAGAAGGTGACGGCGATCCTGCCGGCCCGCACCATCCTGGTGGCGGCGGGTACGCAACCCAATACCGTGCTGGCACGCGAGGACGCCGTGCACGCCTTCATCGACGGCAAGTACTTCCGCGCGGTCGACGAGGAAGGCGAGCCCGTTACCCCCGAGCGCGTCGCCAAGCCCGACGAGGTGCGCGTGCTGATGCATCGCCACGGCGACGGTCGCTTCATGTCGTTCTTCGGCGACCTGCATCCGTCATTCGCCGGCAACGTGGTGAAGGCGATGGGCGGCGCAAAGCAAGGCTATCCGGTCCTGACGCGCACCATGGCACGCCTACCGGCGCCCAAGCGCTCGCCGGCCGACATCCTGGCCGAGGCCAACCACCTTTGGCGGGCGCGGGTGGTACGCGTGGAACGGCTGACGCCCACCATCGTCGAGGTCGTGGTCGAGGCGCCGGCCGCGGCGAAGACGTTCGAGCCCGGCCAGTTCTATCGCCTGCAGAACTACGAGGCGCGGTCGAAGAAGGTCGAGGGCACGCTGCTCACCATGGAAGGCCTCGCGCTGACCGGCGCCTGGGTCGACAAGGACAAGGGCCTGCTGTCACTGATCGCGCTGGAGATGGGCGGTTCGTCCGACCTCTGCGCACTGCTCGAGCCGGGCGAGCCGGTGATCGTCATGGGCCCGACCGGCACGCCGACCGAGATCGAGTCGGGCGAAACCGTCGTGCTGGCGGGCGGAGGCCTCGGCAATGCCGTGCTGTTCTCGATCGGCCAGGCGTTCCGCAGGGCCGGCAGCAGGGTGCTCTACTTCGCCGGGTACAAGCGCATGATCGACCGTTACAAGGTCGGGGAGATCGAGGCCGCCGCCGATGTCGTGGTCTGGTGCTGCGACGAGGAGCCCGGCTTCACGCCGTCCCGGCCGCAAGACATGGCCGACGTCGACAACATCGTCGAGTCGATGCGCAAATACGCCGCGGGCGAGCTCGGCGACCAGCCGATCCCTTTCAGCGATGCCGACCGCATCATCGCGATCGGCTCGGACGGAATGATGAACGCGGTGCGGCTCGCGCGGCACTCGGTGCTGAAGCCCTACCTCAAGCCCGATCATCGCGCCCTTGCATCGATCAACTCCCCCATGCAGTGCATGATGAAGGAGATCTGTGCCCAGTGCCTGCAGCTCCACAAGGATCCCGAGACGGGCAAGGAGACGGTGGTCTTCTCCTGTTTCAACCAGGACCAGGAGCTCGACCGCGTCGACTTCGCCTGCCTGCGCCAGCGGCTGCGTCAGAACAGCGTGCAGGAGAAGCTGGCGGCGCTGTGGATCGACCGCTCGCTCAGGAAGCTCGGAGCCCGCTGACCGAAAATCGCGCGCAGGCTTCAGGGCGTCCGCACAAAGCGGAACAGCACCTTGTCGGTGCTGTAATAGCGGAGCTGGTCCATGACCTTCGGGAAGTAGGCGCTGCCGATCGGGAAAGGCATGAAGGCGTCGAGGGCGAGCGGACGAACGGCCACGCTGAAGCCCGTTTCGGCGAAGGCCTTCGACACGTCTTCCAGTGAATGATCATAGATGGGGATCGACGAGGTCTCGGCGATCAGCGAGCGCCAGCGCGGCCAGAGGCCTGAGTCGGTGTGACAGCCTATGGCTGCGACGTAGGCGCCGCCTGGCCGCAGCGCGGCCTTGATGTCACGTGCATGCACCGCGGGGTCGGGCAACAGGTAGATCACCTCGTGGCTGAAGGCGAGGTCGAAGGTCTGGCCGAGCGCGGCCGCCTGATCACCCACCCGGTAGTCGATCGGCCGATGGCCCTTCAGCAGCTCGGCACGCGCCACCGATTCGCGGGCGATGTCGATGCCGACGGCCGACCTGAACGGATGGCGATCGTAGAGCAGGCGCAGAAAGCCGCCCTGGTTGCAGCCATAGTCGAGCACCGTCGACTGCCGGAGGTCGGGCGGTGCGCCGACGTCGATCATGCGTCGCCAGATCGGGGCGTGCGTCGCCCCCATCGCGTCTTCGTCGGCTTGGCTGCGGTTCCAGGTCGAGATCATGTCGCGTGCCATGACAAATCTCCAGCTTGGGCGAGAGAGTCTATCACGCTGCGCAAGACAAAGCCGGGCGCGCCGCGCTAGCTTCGCCGCATGACCGACAAGGAACGTCCCCTCGCCAGGCCCACCGTGCAGGTCGAGAACGACCGCGTGATCGTGACCGAATGGCGGTTCCCGCCGGGCGGCCACACCGGCTGGCACAGGCACATGCACGACTATGTCGTCGTGCCCGTCACGACGGGCGAGCTGCACATATTCGATGGCAAGGCGACCGTGCCCGCACCACTCAGGGCTGGAGTCTCGTATGCTCGCCAGACCGGCGTCGAGCACGACGTCATCAATCCAAACGATTTCGAGTTCGTGTTCGTGGAGGTCGAGCTCAAGCCATGACCAGGTTGCGCCGGAGGTTTGCGGCCGCTGCGCAGGGAGCCTGCATTGACTTCGCCGGGAGCAGGCCTCATATGAGGGCCGCCAGCGGTCCGGCCCGGCGCTCGGGCCCCCATTTCAGGGACACGCGAAGACCGCCCCCGGAGCCCATCGGATGTGGGCTAACCTACGGAAACTAAATGAGTTTTGAGAGTTTGGGGCTGAGTTCCCCGGTATTGCAGGCAGTCAGCGAAAAGGGCTACACGACGCCCACGCCAATCCAGGAAAAGGCCATTCCCATCGTCCTGATGGGCCGAGATGTCCTCGGATGTGCCCAGACGGGCACCGGCAAGACCGCCTCCTTCGTGCTGCCCATGATCGACATTCTGGACCACGGCCGCGCCAAGATGCGCATGCCGAGGTCGCTGATCCTGGAGCCGACGCGCGAGCTTGCCGCCCAGGTCGCCGAAAACTTCGACATGTACGGCAAGTACAACAAGCTCAACATGGCGCTCCTGATCGGCGGTGTCAGTTTCGAGGATCAGGAACGCGCACTGGAACGCGGGGTCGACGTGCTGATCGCCACGCCGGGCCGGCTGCTCGACCATTTCGAGCGCGGCAAGGTGCTGTTGAACGACGTCAAGGTGCTGGTGATCGACGAAGCCGACCGCATGCTCGACATGGGCTTCATCCCGGATGTCGAGCGCATCGTGAGCCTGCTGCCGCCGCTCAGGCAGACCCTTTTCTTCTCCGCCACCATGCCGCCCGAGATCAGGCGGCTGGCCGACCGGTTCCTCAGCAATCCCCGGGAAGTCACCGTGTCGCCGCCGGCGTCGGCGGGCACCAACATCGTGCAGGGCCTCGCGGTCGTAGCCGAAGAGGACAAGCGCGAGGCCTTGCGGCGCCTGATCAGGGAACAGGACATCAAGAACGCGCTCGTGTTCTGCAATCGCAAGCGCGACGTCGCCATCCTGCAGGGCTCGCTCAAGAAGCACGGTTTCAATGCCGGGGCGCTGCACGGCGACATGAGCCAGCCCGCGCGCATGGAGACGCTCGAGCGATTCAAGCAGGGCGAGATCCAGATCCTGGTGGCATCCGACGTCGCCGCCCGTGGCCTCGACATCGTCGACATGAGCCATGTCTTCAACTTCGACGTGCCGTTCTCGCCGGAGGATTATGTCCATCGCATCGGTCGCACCGGCCGCGCCGGCAAGACGGGCCATTCCTTTACGCTCGCTTCGCCGGACGAAGGCAGCCTCGTCGAGGCGATCGAGAACCTGATCGGCACGACGATCCCGCGCGTGGAGGTCTCCGGCGTGGAGACGGTCGCTTTCGAGGCTTCTGCCGGCCGCAAGCGCGGTCGCGGGCGGGGCCGCGGCGTCAAGGCCGCCAGCGGCGAACGGACCCGTACCCGCCGCGAAACACGCAAGCCGCGTGGCGACCAGCCGGTCGAGCAACAGGCGGCGACACCGGCTGCGCGCGAAACTCGCCCCCAGCGGCCGCAGCGCGAACGCCGTGCAGAGCGGGAACATCATCGCGAGCCCCGCACCGAGCGCACGGGTCGCAGCCATGACCGCCGGCCCGAACGCCGCCGCGAGCGCGACGACGGAGCACCGGTCGGACTGGGCGACCACGTTCCGGCTTTCCTCGCCCGGCCCCCGCGCTAGAGTACGCCCCGCGGGAGAGCGGGATGCAAACGATCTTCGTCATGGTGAAGTGCGAGCTCGGCAAGGCCTACGAGGTCGCCGACGAGGCAGTGGCCATCGAGCAGGTCTCGGAGGTCTATTCGACCTCCGGGCAGTACGATCTCCTGATGAAGTGCTACCTCGACGACAAGACGGACATCGGTCACTTCGTCACCAGCAGGATCCAGACGCTGCCCGACGTGAAGGACACCTTTACCCTCATCACCTTCAAGGCATTCTCCTAGCCTTCTTCCGGAAGATGATGATTAGTTGATCAGCCCGTAGAACTTGCCGGCGTTGGTGCAGGTGATCATCCTGGTCACCTCGGGCGGCACGTCGGCGAACTGCTCCTTGATATACTGGTCGGAGTTCGGCCACACGCCGTCGCCGTGCGGATAGTCGGAGCCCCACATCAGGCTCTCCGCGCCCATGTCGTCGATCAGCTTGGCGCCGATGCGGTCGAACTGGAACGTGGCCTTGCACTGGCGGCGCCAGTAGTCGGAGGGCTTCATCTTCAGCCCGAGGTCGGTGAAGCGGTCCTCCCATTCGAAGTCCATGCGGTCGAGCGCATAGGGGATCCAGCCGCAGCCCGATTCGCCGAAGGCGATGCGGATGTTGGGATAGCGCTCCAGCACGTTGGCCGCGATGATCGCCGCCAGGATGTTCACCAGGTTCATCTGGAAGCCGGAGACCACGGTGAAGAACACCGAGCGGCCGACGCGGCCGGGATGCTTCTGGATCATGTCGGGCGGCACGTTGGGGAAGGTGTGGAAGTGCAGCGGCAGCTGCACGTCGTTGACCGCCTTCCAGAGGGGCTCCCACATCGGATGCCACATCGGCTCCATGTCCCACGAGCAGGAGAGCTCGAGACCGCGAATGCCCATCTTGGCGACGCGATAGATCTCCTTCACCGCCGCGTCGATGTCGCCGTAAGGCAGGCAGGCGAGCCCGATATGGCGGTCCGGGTACGGCCGGCAGAATTCCTTCAGCCAGTCGTTGTAGATGCGCAGCATCTCGTTGGCGGCCTCGGCGTCGTTCAGCCGGCCAGCCGCGCCCAGGATGCCGTAGATCACCTCGGCATCGACATGGTCACGATCGAGGTCCTTGATGCGCAGATGCGGGTCGGAGACGCGGCGGATGTCCTTGGCGCCGTCCTCGTAGAGCCCCGTCTCGGCCATCACGTCGACCCGATGATGCTTGCCCTTCACGTATTTCGAACCAGCCGGGCC